>DASRFX010000001.1:0-28058 GCA_035651335.1 Reyranella sp.
CGGCAGCCGTTTGAACGGCGACGAAGCAATGCTTTTCTCGGGTGAGTTCTGGACCGGCCGGCGCGGCCTGGAGCTCGGTCTTGTCGATAGTTGCGGAGAGCTGCGCGCCGTGCTGCAAGAGCGCTATGGCCCCAAGGTCCACTTGCCGGTGATCGCCCCGCGGCGTCGCCTGCTGCAGCGCTTCGGGCTGGGCGGCAGCCTGGAACGGATCGCCAGTTCGGCTCTGTTCGCGCTCGAGGAACGCTTCTACTGGCAACGTTTCGGCCTATAGGACTCGCGATGAAACTCCTCACCCCCGTCGCTCCCGACGATCTCGCCGCCGTTCGCGCCTGGTTCGATACGCTGGCCAAGCACTGCCGGGCCGTCGACTACGAAGGCGCGCGTCCGATCTTTGCCGAGGATATGATCGCCTTCGGCACCTTCACCGACTTCATGCATGGCCGCGAGCTCGCCGAGCAGAAGCAATGGCGCAACGTGTGGGGCACCATCCGCAATTTCCGCTACGATCTTTCCAAGGTCGAGGCGATCGTCTCGGCCGACCGGCTGACCGCGGTCGGCATGGGCGTGTGGGAATCCGACGGCTTCCATCCCAACGGCGACCGCTTCGACCGGCGCGGCCGCACCACCACGGTGATGGGCCGGCTGAAGGTCGGCGATCCGTTCGTCGCCACCCACACGCACATGTCGCTGTTCCGCGGCACGCCCGACCGCTCCTACGGCAAATTCACCGGCCCCTAGGAAGGATCGACGGCGCCCTTCAGCTCGACGATACGGCGATACTGGTCGGGCTGGCGGTGCAGGGCGAAGTTGAAGGTCGTGCGCTTGTAGCTTTGCCCGGCGTCGAGGTCGCAGCGATGCACGACCAGCTCGTCGCCGCTGCCATTGGCGCGCGCCACCACCTTGCCCGACGGCGCCACGATCATCGAATCGGCGAGCGAGGGCACGCCCTCCTCGGTGCCGCCCTTGGCCACGCCCACCACCCAGGTGCCGTTCTGGTAGGCGCCGGCCTGCATGGAGAGCTGGTTGTGGAACCACGAATGCTCGTCGTGGTCGGGCGCCGGCGCGTTGTGGATCGGCGTGTTGTAGCCCAGCATCACCATCTCGACGTTCTGCAGGCCCATCACGCGATAGGTCTCGGGCCAGCGCCGGTCGTTGCAGATGCACATGCCCATGTTGCCGCCGAACGCCTTGACCACCGGGAAGCCGAGATTGCCGACCTCGAAGTAGCGCTTCTCGAGATGCTGGAACGGCCGCGCCGGCTCGTGCTCGCTGTGGCCCGGCAGATGGATCTTGCGGTATTTCGAGACGATCTTGCCGTCCCTGTCGACCAGGATCGCCGTGTTGAAGCGTCGTCCCTCGGCCGTGAGCTCGGCGTAGCCCAATGAGAAGCCCAGCCCGAGGCGCCTCGCCTCGTTGAACAGCGGCGCCGTCTCGTTCGACGGCATCTCGCGCTCGAAGAAGGAGTCGATCTCGGCCTGGTCGGTCATCCACCAGCGCGGAAAGAACGTGGTGAGGGTGAGCTCGGGGAACACCACCAGCTCGCAGCCCATGCGCCGGGCTTCGCGCAGATGGGCGACCAGGCGCTCGACCACGTCGCGCCGCGAATGGCTGCGCTGAATGGGCCCCATCTGCGCCGCGCCGACGGTCAGCGATCGTGCCATGCCCCGCTCCCGCTACATGCAGTCGAAATGGACCTTCTCGTCCATGATCTCAAAGACCTTGGTGCCTTGCCAGTTCCAGTGACAATCGGAAATCGACACCGTGTCATTGACGTCGCCGAGGCCGGTGACGATGCGCACCGTGTGCCGGTATTCGGCGTTGGCGCCGAACTGGCGCAGGTCGATGTTGCAGGTGTTGCCGACGAAACTGTCACCCATCGAATTGAGCTGGCAGACCTGCCTCCCGTCGACCAACACCGTCGCCCGGCCGTGCGACATCTCATTGTCGAACTCGACCACGCCGTCCGGCTCGCCCTTCTTGCCGCAGGCGGTGAAGGCGAGGCTGCGGAAGTTGGCGCCGCTGAGACTGACCTGCCGCCAGTCGGGCCATTGCGGCTCGTGCATGAAATAGGCGAAGGACGTCGCACCGTTCAGGATGGCAGGACAGTCATCCCGGCTGACCGCGATCAGGAACCGGCGCTGGTCGGGATGGTCGTTCTGGCAGGCAGAGGCCTGGTAGGCGACGAGCGCGCCGCCGCCGACCTTGGCGCCGGTGACGACATGGACGCTGTCGAGGTCCATGCAGGCATCGCCGCTGCTCAGCCAGTTCTCGGCGCGGGCGGCGATGGAAAGCGCGCCGGCGAGCAGGCCGACAAGGAGGGACGTGGGGAGAAGGCGAAACACCGGTGCGCTCCGGCCCTGCGCGGTGCGCCCTATTTCAGCCGGATGGTGACGACGCGGTTGCGCGCTTCCGCCGTCTCGTCGGCCGTCTTCACCACGAGCTTGTCCTCGCCATTGGCGATCACGGTCATGGCGTCGACCGGCACGCCACGCGTATAGAGCGCGCCGCGCACGGCGTAGGCCCGCCGCTCGGAGAGTTCCTGGTTCGACTTCACGTTGCCCACGGTGTCGGCATAGCCGGTCACGGTGACGCGGCTCACCCCGCCCGCCTTGAAGCTCTCCGCCGCCTTGTCGAGCGTGCCCATCGCCATCTTGTCGAGAGTCGAGCTGCCGCTGTCAAATTGCACGGTGAAGAATTTGGCGCCGGGCGGCGGGCCGACGGGCCCCTCGGCGAGCGGCGGCCGTTCCCGGAAGCCGCAGGCGCCCAGCAGCAGCGTCATTGCAGCCACTGCAAAAAGCTTCTTGACCATGATGTCCCCCCTCCCGGAAGAACCTGTACCATCACCGCCGATCGCTTAAAACGGGAGAAAAATTGCATGGCCGTCGTCGAAACCGAGCGCCACGGGCAGGTCCTGGTGGTGCGCATGAACCGGCCGGAGCGGCTGAACGCGCTGAACAGCGAGATGCGCGAGGAGCTCGCCCGGACCTGGACCGAGTTCCGGCACAGCAAGGAGCTGGAGGTGGCGATCTTCACCGGCACCGGCCGCGGCTTCTGCGCCGGCGAGGACATGAAGGAATCGCTGCAGCGCGGCAAACCGGGCAGCCAGCGGCCCGACCTCGACGACCCGTTCATGACAGGGGTGCTGGAGAAGCCGGTGATCGCCGCGGTCAACGGCTTCGCCATGGGCGGCGGCTTCATGCTGGTCGAACGCACCGACCTTCGCGTCGCCGTGCCGGAAGCGGTGTTCGAGGTCTCCGAAGCCAAGCGCTGGCTGCTCGGCGGCTACAACCACGGCCACATCGCCAACGTGCCCTATCCCATCGCCATGGAGATGGCGCTGGGCTTCCGCTTCACCGCCCAGCGCTTCTACGAGATCGGCTTCCTCAATCGCCTGGCGCCGGCCGACAAGCTGCTGTCCGAGGCGCTCGCCATGGCCGAGCACCTCTTGACCCTGCCGCCGGCATCGCGCGTCAATACCGTGCACATGATGCGCCAGATGCGGCCCGCCCCGTCAGGCGACCACAAGCGCCTGGCTGCCGCCCTGCACGAGCATGGCGCCAAGAGCGATCTCATGGAGTCGCGGGCGGCTTTCGCCGAGAAGCGAAAGCCCAACTTCAAGGGCTGGAACGATCCCGCGGATCGTTACCGCCTGCCGACGCTGGACAGCCTGAAGAAGTGAACACCGACCCGCGTCAGAGCTTGATCTCGACGCGGCGGCTGACCGGATCGCTGAGGCCGTCGTCGGTCTGGGGGATCGGCGCGCGCGCCTCGTGGCGTACGGCGATCGCGCTGCCCGGCACGCCCTGACGCTCCAGCGCCTGCTTCACCGTCGCCGTCTCCTCGGCCCGGCCGATCAGCGTCACCTTGGCGCCGCCGGCTTCGCGCGCCGCCTTGCGCACGATGTTGAGCGCCGTCGGCGACAGCGTGCGGCCGTCCTTGTTGGCGAACACCACGAACTCGCTGTTCGGGCCCGGCGTCGCCATCGCGAGGTCCTGCGCGGAAACAGTCGCGGCAGCGCCCACCATCAGTCCGCCCGACAGGAGGACGGCCAGGACAGCCTTGTTGCGCCCACTATTGTTACGCATCGAGTCCCTCCATTGCTGTGCCGGACCAACGCCGGAACCGAGCGAAAGAGGCGTGGAAACAAAGTGTTTTTTGTCGCTGCCGATGCAACCCGCCCGGATTTCGCCCAATTTCGCCGGCGCGGCAGGCGGGCTGAAGCTACGACGTCTTGTGCAACAATTCGTTGAGCGCGCCCCACGCCTTCTTGCGCGGGATCGCCTCGAGCGCGCCGGTCTGCGAGTTGCGCCAGAACATCAGGCCCGAGCGGCCCGACAGCTCGGCCGCCTTCACCACCGTACCGTCCTCCAGCCGCACGCGCGCGCCCGCCGTGACGTAGCAGCCGGCCTCGACGACGCAATCGTCGCCGAGCGAGATGCCGATGCCGGCATTGGCGCCGATCAGGCAGCGCTCGCCGACCATGATGCGTTCCTTGCCGCCGCCCGACAGCGTTCCCATGATCGAGGCGCCGCCGCCCACGTCGCTGCCGGCGCCGACCACGACGCCGGCGCTGATGCGGCCTTCGACCATACAGGCGCCGAGCGTGCCGGCGTTGAAGTTGCAGAAGCCCTCGTGCATCACCATGGTGCCCTCGGCGAGATGGGCGCCCAGTCGAACGCGCGACGCGTCGGCGATGCGCACGCCCGCCGGCACCACGTAGTCCAGCATGCGCGGCACCTTGTCGATGCCGGTGATCTCGAAGCCGATGCCCCTGGCGCGCGCCTTGATGCGGGCGGCATCGACCTGGTCGAGCGGACAGGGACCGAGCGTCGTCCAGGCCACGGTGGGAATGAGGTCGAACAGGCCCTCGAGGTTGATGGTGTTGGGCCGCACCAGGCGGTGGCTGAGCAGATGCAGCCGGAGATAGGCATCGTGCACGTCGAGCGGCGGCGCGAGCAGCGAGCCGATCGAGGTGCGGACGGCCACGACCTCGACCGCGCGCACCTCGTCGTTGCGCACATAGGCCGCGACGTCGTGCGCCAGGTGCAGCGACGGATCGAGCTGGCGCGGCCGCGTGGTCTCGGCCTTGCCGCCGCCTTTGGCGAGCCGCACGTTGAGGAACCACGAATCGAGCACCGCCTTGCTGCCGCGCGCCACCGTGGCGAAGCCTTCGCCGACCGCTCCCGAATCGATCACCGCGTCAGACATGGTCAGGCCCCCGCGCGCTTGACGTCGTTGCTGAACTCGGCGGAGCAGAACGTGCCGCCCTGGAACAGGTCGCCCACCGGATCGGGCCCGATCTTCCTCTGCTCGGCCTCGGCGTGGGCGCGATGGTCCTCGGCCCTGCCTTTCGGCTTGTAGCCGAGCGACTGGGCGCGCGAATTGTCCCACCACGCCGCCTCGTTGTCCGACGCGCCGTAGAAGATCTCGAAGCGGATGTCGGGATGCTCGAGGCCGATCTTGAAGAGCTGCACCAGGTCCTCGGGCGAAATCCAGATCGACAGCCGCCGCACGTCGAGCGGCCGCGGCCCGACATTGCCGATGCGCAGGCAGGTCACGGCCATGCCGTGCTTGTCCGAATAGAGCGCGCCCAGCGCCTCGCCGAACGCCTTGCTGACACCGTAGCGGCTGTCGGGCCGCACCGTGACGTTGGTACCGATCTTCTTCTTGCGCGGATAGAAGCCGACGGCGTGGTTGGACGAGGCGAAGATCACGCGCTTGACGCCGGCCAGTCGCGCCTGCTCGAAGAGATTGTAGCAGCCGATGATGTTGGCGTTGAGGATCTGCTCCCAGCTGCCCTCGACCGAATGGCCGCCAAGATGGATGACGCTGTGCGCGCCCTTCACGACCTTCGCCACTTCGTCCGGCCTGGTGAGGTCCGCCGCCTCGAATTTCTCGCCCGGCTGCAGGTCCTTGGGCGGCACGCGATCGCTCAGCACCAGGCCGGGATAGAGCCGCGCGAGCAGCGGCCGCGTCATGGTGCCGATGCCGCCCGCCGCGCCGGTATAGACGATGCGCCGACTCCTGTCGGACAGGCCCGGGTCCAGAGGGTCAGCCATCGGTCTTTCCTCCTGCGAGATTGCGGTAGCGCTGGAGCGAGCGCGTGAGATGCTCGCGCATGGCGCGGCGCGCCTCGGCCGGATCCTGCGCCGAGATGCCGGAAACGATGCGGCCATGCTCGTGCTGGATGCGCTCGAGATAGGCGCGGCGCTCGGCCGGCGTGTCGGTGCTGAGCCGCACGCTCTGGCGCGGAATGACGTGGCTGCCGAGGAACTCGAGGAAGCGCGGGAACTGGCGGTTGCCGGTGGCGACGGCGATGGTGCGGTGAAAGGCGAAATCCTGTGGCACCGCGCCCTCGCCGCGCCGCAGCGCCTGGTCGATGGCGCGCCAGGCGGCGCGGATGTCGGCGATCTGCCGGCGCGACGCTTTCTGGGCGGCGAGCGCCGCCGCCTCGACCTCGACCGCCAGCCGCAGCTCCATCACGTCGAGCACGTCGTCGAGCTTGTCGAGGTCGCGCGTGGGAATGCGGAACGGCAGCGTCGGGTTGGCCGAGACGTAGGCGCCCGAGCCGCGCCGCGTCACGACCAGGCCGTCGGCGCGCAGCGCCGCCACCGCCTCGCGCACCACGGTGCGGCTGACGCCGAGCCGCGAGGTCAGCGCCTGCTCGGTCGGCAACCGCGCGCCGGGCGCCAGCCGGCCGCCGCGAATGTCGGCGCCGAGATGCGCCATGACCTTGTCGGCGAGATTGCTGCGGGGAGTCCTGCCGCCCATGGCCCGACTGTAGCGAACGGCAAGTTGTCGGACAAATTTCCCGGCGCTCCTGCCCGTCTCGGAGGAGGAAAATCACTATAGTGCGCGTCGATGAGCTTGACTGAACCAGCAAGAATCCGGCGCGCCCGTCAGGGTGATCATCCGCGGGTGACCGAGATTCGCATGTCGGTGACGGAGAACGTCCTGCGCGATCCGAGCCGCGTCACCATCGAGCATTACATCTGGTTCCGTGACAACCCGGGCGTCTGGGTGTGGGAGGAGAACGGCGACATCCTGGGCTTCTCCGCCGCCGATACGCGCGACGGCTCGATCTGGGCACTGTTCGTCGATCCGGCGCACGAGCGGCGCGGCATCGGCCGCAGGCTGTTCGAGAAGGCCCTCGATGTGCTGCGCGCGCATGGCCACAAGACCGCCTGGCTCACCACCCAGCCCACGAGCCGCGCCGAGGGTTTCTACAAGGCCGCCGGATGGAAAGTGATCGGCACCAGCCCGCGCGGCGAGACGATCTTGCTCGGGGTGCTCTGACAGCGACACATCCGACCCGACAGCCGCAGATGAGTTGCAGTGTCACTGCCCCCGAATGAGCGCGCGTGCCGCAGGGAACTTTCCGCGTTTGGAACGACCCGGCCATTGACCCGTTTTCGGAACCTGAAATCGACCAATGGAGCCCTTGCGGAGAGGTCGCATGCCTTTGTCCGGAAAGACGATTCTCGTTGCCGAAGACGATTACCTCATTGCCGCCGATCTGTTCGACGCGATCAAGAGTGGACGCGGAACGGTCGGCCAGCATGTGACGACCGTCAGGCAAGCGCATGAGGCACTCTCGTCGACGAGATTCGACGGCGCGGTGCTCGACCTGAAACTGCTCAATGGGCTTGCCGTGAGCGTCGCCGAACGGCTCGTTCAGGAAGGCGTGCCGTTCATTCTGTTGACCGGATATGCCGAGGGATCCGTGCCGGCCGCCCTGCAAGGCGCGCCCTATCTTGCGAAGCCTTTCCGACGCGAGGACTTCCTGAAATTGGCGGCGAGTCACTTCGCCAAAACGCCCGACTGAGTTGCCGGATCATCTCATCGTGTCATGCCGAGGCGGAGCCGAGGGATCTTTCGCTAGGTCCCTCGCAAAGGCTCGGGACGCCCGCCACGGGCGGGCGTTCTATACGACAGAATCGGGTTCCTTCTAACACCGGGGTTATGGTGGCGCGCATGATCGGCTTGCTGCGCCTGCCCGCTAAAAGTGCTCGCCCTGGCGATGGGGTAGTATGGTCGACCACCCCGTTAGATTCCCATTATTTTAACGGGGTGGCCGACCATACCACCCGCGATCTAGCGGTCGGCCAGTTCGAGCACGAGGTTCATCAGCACCTGCGCGCCGGCCGCGAGATCGGCCGCTTCGGTGTGTTCCTTGACGTTGTGGCTGAGGCCCGCGACCGAGGGCACGAAGATCATCGCCGTTGGGCAGATGCGCTGCATCATCTGCGCGTCGTGGCCCGCGCCCGAGGGCATGCGGCGCGTGCTGAGCCCGAGCGCGCGTGCATGATGTTCGACGCGATCGACCAGTCCGCCATCGAAGATCACCGGCTCGAAGCGCGCCAGCACCTTGGCCTCGACGTCGAGTCGCTCGGCCCGGGCGATCTCGGCGACGTGCGCGGCCACGCGCGCCTCGGCGTCCTTGAGCTTTGCCTCGTCGGTGTTGCGCAGGTCGACGGTGAAGACGCAGCTGTTGGGCACGACATTGATCAGGTTGGGCCTGAGCTGCAGGGCGCCGACGGTGGCGACCTGGTCGCCGCCCATCTCCCAGGCGAGCTTGCGCACGAAGAGATTGACCGAGGCGGCGAGATAGCCCGCGTCGCGGCGCAGCCGCATCGGCGTCGTGCCGGCGTGGTTGGAAACGCCGCTCACGGTGTATTCGGTCCACGAGATGCCCTGCACGCTCTCGACCACGCCGATCCGCACCTTCTCCTCGTCGAGGATCGGCCCCTGCTCGATGTGCAACTCGACGAAAGCACGCGGCCGGATGGCGCCGGGCTTGGCCGCGCCGAGATAGCCGATGCGCCGGAGCTCGTCGCCCACCGAACGGCCGTCCTTGTCGGCGGCGGCATAGGCTTCGTTCAGCCCGATGCCGCCGCAATAGACCAGGCTCCCCATCATGTCGGGCTGGAAGCGCGCCCCTTCCTCGTTGGTGAAGAAGGCGACGGCGATCGGCCGCCGTGTCGTCACCTTCGCTTCATTGAGCGCGCGCACGATCTCGAGGCCGGCCAGCACGCCGTAATTGCCGTCGTAGCGGCCGCCGGTGCGCACCGTGTCGATGTGGCTGCCGGTCATGACGGGCGGCAAATTCTCGCGGCCGGCGCGCAGGCCGATCACGTTGCCGATGGCATCGATGCGCACATCGAGCCTGAGCTCCTTCATCCAGCCGACCACCAGGTCGCGGCCGGCCTTGTCCTCGTCGGTGAGCGCGAGCCGCGCATTGCCGCCGCCGCCGATTGCGCCGATTTGCGCCAGTGCCTCGATATTGCCCAGAAGGCGGCTTTCGGAGACCCTCACCATGGCCCACAGTACCATGCGCCCTCACGCCTGGTTGATCCGGTTGGGCTTGCCAGGACCTGCCAGCGGGATCACTTAGGGCCCCAATGATGCGCCGCGTTCTTGCCGTTCTCGCCTTCCTGCTGATCTCGCTCCCCGCTTACGCCCAGAGCGTGGTGAAGACCGACAATGTGCGGGCCGAGCTGCTCACCGACACGGTCACGGTGAAGCCCGGCCAGCCCTTCTGGGTGGCGCTGCGCGAGAGCATCCGGCCGCACTGGCACACCTACTGGAAAAACCCCGGCGATTCCGGGCTGCCGACGCAGATCGACTGGACCCTGCCGGAGGGCACCAAGGCCGAGCCGATCGTGTGGCCCGCGCCGATCATGATCAACGTCGGCGGCGTCATCAATTACGGCTACGAGAACGACGTGCTCCTGCTGGTCAGGATCACGCCGCCGGCCGACTACAAGGACACGCACCTGCCGATCGAGGCCGCCGCGCAGTGGCTGGTGTGCAACGACGTCTGCATCCCCGAAGAAGGCAAGTTCTCGATCGACCTGCCGACGGGCGGCACGGCCCAGCCGGCGGACCCCGACATCCGCGCGCTGTTCGACAATGCGCGCCGCTCGGTGCCGACGCCGAGCCCGTGGCCGGCGCGCTTCGGCGTCGACAAGGCGAACGACCCGACGCTGGTCGTCGACGCCAAGGGGCTGAAGCCCGACACCGTTTCCGACGTCTACTTCTTTCCGGCCGAACCGGGCGCGGTGGCGGACATGGCCAGGCAGCAGGCGGTGGTCACGGCGGACGGCATCCGCATCCCGCTGAAGAAGGGCGACGCCAAGGAGAAGACGCCGCCGCAGCAGCTCGCGGGCACACTGGTGCTGACCGAGAAGACCGCCGACGGCCCGCAGCGCCATGCGTTCGACGTGACGGCAAAGTATGACGCGTCGTTCACGCCGAACCCGGCCCTGCTGAGCGGCGAGCAGCTTTCGATCGTGCAGGCGCTACTGTTCGCACTGCTGGGCGGGCTGATCCTGAATTTGATGCCCTGCGTTTTCCCGGTGCTGGCGATGAAGGCCGCCTCGGTGGCGCGCCTGGCCGGTGGCGAGCGCTCGGCCATGCGGCGCGACGGGCTCGCCTATAGCGCGGGCGTGCTGGTCGCCTTCGGCCTCATGGCGGCGGCGGTGATCGCGCTGCGCGCCGGAATCGTCGGGGCCGGCGGCGACGTGAGCTGGGGCTTCCAGTTCCAGTCGCCGATCTTCTCGCTGCTGGTCGCCGACCTGTTCTTCGTGATCGGCCTCAATCTGAGCGGCGTGTTCGAGATCGGCGGCGGCTTCGCCGGCATCGGCCAGAGCCTGACCGCGAGGGGCGGCGTCAGCGGCGCCTTCTTCACCGGCATTCTGGCGGTCGTGGTCGCGACGCCCTGCACGGCGCCGTTCATGGCGGCGGCACTGGGCTTCGCGCTCACCGAACCCGCGCCGCAGACCATCGCCGTGCTGCTCGCCATGGGGCTCGGCCTCGCTCTTCCCTATCTCGCGCTCACCACGACGCCCGCGCTGCAGCGGCTGCTGCCGCGGCCCGGCCCATGGATGGAGCGGCTGCGCCAGCTCCTCGCCTTCCCGATGTACGCGTCGGCCGTCTGGATGATCTGGGTGCTGACCCAGCAGACCGGCGCCGACGGCGTGCTCTACGCGCTGGGCGGCATGGTCCTGATCGCCTTCGCGATCTGGCTGCTGCGCATCGGCGGTGCGGCGTCTCCCGCCGCGTCACTGGGCGTATGGCTGCGCCGCGGCGCGGCCGCCGTGGCCGTGCTGCTGGCGCTGGCCGCCGCGATCAAGATCGAAGACAGTCCGGCCACCGCGGCGGGCCCGGCCGCCGCCGACGCCTCGGGCGGTCCGTCGACCGGCGTCAGCTTCGCCGGCTGGGAGCGTTTCTCGCGGGCGCGCATGAACGAGGCCGTCGCCGCCGGCAAGCCGGTGTTCGTCGATTTCACCGCCGCCTGGTGCATAACCTGCCTGGTGAACGAGCGCGTGGCGCTCGAGACCGCGGGCGTGCGGCAGGCCTTCGAGAAGACCGGCACGGTGAAGCTCAAGGGCGACTGGACCAACCGCGATCCCGAGATCACCGGCCTGCTGAAGGAACTGGGCCGCGCCGGCGTGCCGCTCTACCTCTATTGGCCGCCGCATGCCGACAAGCCCAAGGTCCTGCCGCAGATCCTGACCGAGGCGTCGCTCCTCTCCGAGCTCAATTCGCCGCCGTCCAGGAAGGCTTGCGCCGCCGCTTCTTGCTAGCCGATGCGCTTGCCGGTCTGCGGATCGAACAGGTGGATGTTCCGGGTGTCGACGTTGAAGCGGCGCTTCTCGCCCGCCTCGGCGATGACGTGGCCGGCCTGGCGCACCGTCACCAGCTCGCGGCCCTCGCCGAAACGGCCGTGCAGCAGCGTGTCGGCGCCGAGCGGCTCGGCCAGCTCGATCTCGAGCTCGATCGGCGCGCCGGCAGACGGCATCAGGTGCTCGGGGCGAAGGCCGACCGAGACCGCGCTGCCGGCCGGCGCGGCGGTGTCGCCCTCGAGCGGCAGCGCGATGCGCGTGCCCGCCGATGCGCCGGCGAGCTCGACCGAACGGCCGCCCTCGCTCACCTTGCCGGCCAGGAAGTTCATCGACGGCGAGCCGATGAAGCCCGCCACGAACGTCGACGCCGGCCTGTCGTAGACGTCCATCGGCGTGCCGATCTGCTCGGCGACGCCGGCGTTCATCACGATCAGCCGGTCGGCCAGGGTCATCGCCTCGACCTGGTCGTGCGTGACGTAGATCGAGGTGACGGCGAGCTCGCGCTGCAGGCGCTTGATCTCGAGCCGCATCTGCACGCGCAGCTTGGCGTCGAGGTTGCTGAGCGGCTCGTCGAACAGGAACACCGCCGGTTCGCGCACGATGGCGCGGCCCATGGCGACCCGCTGGCGCTGGCCGCCGGAGAGCTGGCGCGGCTTGCGCTGCAGCAGCTTCTCGAGCTCGAGGATGCGCGCGGCTTTCTTGACGCGCAGGTCGATCTCTTCCTTGACCAGGCCGCGGATCTTCAGGCCGTACGCCATGTTGTCGTACACGCTCATGTGCGGGTAGAGCGCGTAGTTCTGGAACACCATGGCGATGTCGCGGTCCTTGGGCTCGAGGTTGTTGACCACGCGGTTGCCGATCCTGACCTCGCCGCCGGTGATGCGCTCGAGCCCCGCCACCATGCGCAGCAGGGTGGACTTGCCGCAGCCCGAGGGTCCGACGATGACGATGAACTCGCCGTCGGCGATCTCCATGTCGATGCCGTGGATGACCTCGAGCTTGTCGTAGGCCTTCTTGACGCCGTTGAGGTGGACCTGCGCCATCCGCCTATTTCCCCCCGCTCACTTTTCCGTCTCGACGAGGCCGCGCACGAACTGGCGCTGCATGAAGATCACCACGAGCACCGGCGGCAGCATGGTGAGCATGGCCATCGCCATCAGGAGGTTCCAGGCCGGCACCGTGTCGACCACCGTGGCCTGGCGCGAGACCATCATGACGGCGGTGTAGAAGCTGGTCTTGGTCGTGATCAGGAGCGGCCACAGATACTGGTTCCAGCCGTAGATGAACTGGATGACGAACAGCGCGGCGATCGAGGTGCGGCTCATCGGCAGCAGGATGTCGCGGAAGAAGCGCATCGGCGAGGCGCCGTCGACACGGGCGGCCTCGGCGAGCTCGTCGGGCACGCTGAGGAAGAACTGGCGGAACAGGAAGGTGGCGGTGGCCGAGGCGATGATCGGGATGATCAGGCCGGCGTAGGAATTCAGCATGCCGACCGCGGCGACGACGCCGAAGGTCGGCACGATGCGCACCTCGACCGGCAGCATCAAGGTCACGAAGATCGCCCAGAAGCAGAGCATGCGGCCGGGGAAGCGGAAATAGACGATGGCGAAGGCCGAGATGATCGAGATCGCGATCTTGCCGAGGGCCACGCCGAGCGCCATCACCAGGCTGTTGAACAGCGCGTGGGCGATCGGGATGCCGCCCGAGCCCTGGTTGTAGCCGGTGGTCAGGACCTCGCGGTAGTTCTCGATCAGGTGCGAGCCCGGCAGGAGCGGGATCGGCGAGTGCAGCATGGTCGCCTGGTCGTGCGTCGAGGCGACGAAGGTCATCCACACCGGGAAGGCGACGATCACCACCCCCAGGATCACCACGAGGTGGCTGATGAAGGTCAGGAAGGGCCGGTTCTCTACCATGTGAGTTTGGGCATTTAGTAATGCACCCGCCGCTCGATGAAGCGGAACTGCACGAAGGTCAGCAGGATCACCACCAGCATCAGGATCACCGACTGCGCCGACGAGCCGCCGAGGTCCTGGCCGCGGAAGCCGTCGTTGTAGACCTTGAAGACCAGGATCTCGGTCGCCTTGGCCGGCCCGCCCTTGGTGAGCGAATCGACGACGCCGAACGTGCCGAAGAAGGCGTAGATGATGTTGACGACCAAGAGGAAGAAGCCGGTCGGCGAGAGCAGCGGGAAGGCGATGTCCCAGAAGCGCCGGCCGGGCCCCGCGCCGTCGATGGCGGCGGCTTCGATCAGCGAGCGCGGGATCGACTGCAGGCCGGCCAGGAAGAACAGGAAATTGTAGCTCACCTGGTTCCACACCGCGGCGAACACGATCAGCAGCAGCGCCTGGTTGCCGTTGCTCACGTAGTTGAAGTCGATGCCGACGCCGTGCAGCAGCCACGACACGATGCCGACCGAGGGATTGAACAGGAAGCCCCACAGCACGCCGGCCACGGCCGGCGCCACGGCGTAGGGCCACACCAGGAAGGTCTTGTAGACGGTGGCGCCGCGGATCACGCGGTCGGCCATCACCGCCAGCACGAGCGACACGGCAAGGCCGATCGCCGCCACCAGGAAGCTGAACACCAGGGTCAGCCGTGCCGAGGCGAAGTAGCTGTCGTCGTTGAACAGGCCGAGGAAATTGGCGAACCAGACGAACTTGGTATTGCCGCCGAAGGCGTCCTCGAGCAGCACCGACTGCACGACCATCTGCGCCGACGGCCAGAAGAAGAAGACGATCGTGACGATCATCTGCGGCGCCACCAGGAGGTAGGGCAGCCAGCGCTCGTTGAAGGTGACGCGCTTTTCCATCGGAAGGGAAAGGCCCCCGCCCGGCGGGGCGAGGGCCTTGCGATCGGCTTACTTGTTGGCCGCTTCGAACTTGCGCAGCAGCTCGTTGCCGCGCTTCACCGCCTCGTCGAGCGCGGTCTTGGCGTCCTTCTTGCCGGCCCACACGGCCTCGAGCTCCTCGTCCTCGATGTCGCGGATCTGCACGAAATTGCCGAGCCGCAGGCCCTTCGAATTCTCGGTCGGCGGGTTGAGCGTCAGCTCCTTGACCGCGATGTCGCGGCCCGGATTGGCCTTGTAGAAGCCCGACTCCTCGGTGAGCTTGGCGGCGGCGAGCGTGATCGGCACGTAGCCGGTCTGCTGGTGCCACTTGGCGGCAACCTCGGGGCTCGACACGAAGCTCAGGAACTTGGCCACGCCCTCGTATTCCTTCTTGGGATGGCCCTGCAGCACCCACAGCGTGGCGCCGCCGATGATCGAGTTCTGCGGCTGCTCCTTCACCTTGGGCTCATACGGCATCATGGCGATGCCGACATTCTCGGGCTTGAGCGAGGCGAACAGCGTCGAGGCCGTGCCCGAGGAGGCGAACTCCATGCCGCAATCGCCCGAGGTCATGAGCGCGGTCGGCTTGCCTTCGCGGCCGCCATAGACGAAGCGCTTGTCCTTGGTCCAGTCGGCCAGCATCGAGATCAGGTTGATGCGCGGCTGGTCGTTGAACACGAGCTGGGTGCCGAGACCGCCGAAGCCGTTCTGCAACGTGGCGAACGGCAGATTGTGCCAGGCGCCAAAATTCTCGAGCAGGATCCAGGTCTGCCACTCGGCGGTCAGCCCGCACTTGGCGCCCGAGGCGACCAGCTTCTTGGCGTCCTCGCCCACTTCCTCCCAGGTCTTGGGCGGCGTGTTGGGATCGAGGCCCGCCTTCTTGAACATCTCCTTGTTCCAGTAGAACACCGGTGTCGAGGAGTTGAACGGCATGGACAGCAGCTTGCCGTCGGTCGTCGAGTAGTAGCCGTATACCGGGCCGATGAACGCCTTGGGATCGAACGGCTCCTTGGTGTCGGCCATCAGCTGGTAGACCGGGTAGACGGCGCCCTTGGCGGCCATCATGGTCGCGGTGCCGACCTCGAAGACCTGCACGATGTGCGGACCCTGGTGGGCACGGAAGGCGGCGACGGCCGCGGTCAGGGTCTCGGTGTAGGAGCCCTTGAACACCGCGTTGACCTTGTAGTCCTTCTGCGACTTGTTGAACTGATCGGTCATGGCGGCGACCGCTTCGCCGAGCTTGCCGCCCATGGCGTGCCACCACTGGATTTCGGTCTGCGCCGAGGCGGTCTGCGCCGTGGCGAGTGCGGCAATGGCCGCGACCGATGACAATAAAATCCGTGACATTTCCCAGGTCCCTCCCGATGAAGCCCGCCGATATATCGACGCGGCCAAAGACTGCGATATGTTTGATTTATTTCAGTTTGATGACAGTCCCCCAAAATCACAATCAGCGCAAGACCGCCAGGATGACGTCCGGCGCGTCGGAGATGACGCAGTCGACGCCCATGCCGACGAGGGCGCGCGCGACCGCGCCGTCGTTGATCGTGTAGACGGCGAGCGCATAGCCCGCCGCCTTGATCTCGACCGCGCGCGGTGCGGTGAGCTTGGTGCCGTTGGTGTTGACGCCGACCGCGCCCACCGCCGCGCAGCGGCCGCGCCAGTCGCTGGCGACCTCGCTCAGCAGCAGCGCGCGGGCAAATTCCGGCGCCGCGGCTTTCGCCGCTGCAAGCGATTCGTCCTTGAAGCTCGACAGCAGCGGCGTCGGCAGGGCGGCCGGCCAGCAGCGGCGCAAGGTGGCGACGGCGACCCGCGCCGTCTCGGCTTCGCGGCCCTCGCACGGCTTGATCTCGACGTTGCAGCCGAGCCCCTGCTCCTGGAAACAGGCAATCGCCTCCTCGAAGGTCGGCACCATCGCAGGCAGGTCCGCGCGCCTGGTCGCCGCCACCAGCCGGTCGACGCCGGTCGTGCGCTTGAGCGAGGCGTCGTGCATCACGATCGGCACGCCGTCGGCCGTGAGCTTGACGTCGATCTCGACCCAGCTTGCGCCGCGCCTCTTGGCTTCGCGGAACGACTCCAGCGTGTTTTCCGGCGCATAGGCCGCCGCACCGCGATGGCCGATCACTTTGGGCAGTTGCAGCATCGGGCAATACAAAGCTAACTCCGTTGCCGATGTCGACCTTTCCCGACCAGTTCCGGCTCAATGGCCGCACCGCCCTGATCACCGGCTCGGGCCGCGGGCTGGGCTGGGAGATGGCCAGGGGCCTGGCCGAGGCCGGCGCCCAGGTGGTGCTGCATGGCCGCGACCGCGCGCGGCTGGCGCCGCGGCTGAGCGACCTCGTGGCGGCCGGCCACAAGGCGGGCGCGCTCGCCTTCGACATGGCCGACCGCGCCGCGATGAAGGCCGAGGTCGCCGCGGCGGGCGCGATCGACATCCTGATCCACAATGTCGGCGAGCGCGACCGGCGCCCCTTCGCCGACATCGAGCCCGACGATTTCGCGCGGCTGATCGACGTCGACCTCAGCGCCGCCCACGCCCTGGTCCGGCTGGTGCTGCCCGGCATGCTCGAGCGCAAGTGGGGCCGGCTCATTCTCGTGACATCGATCGCGGGCGATCTCGCGGTACCCAACGCCTCGTCCTACATCGCGGCCAAAGGCGGCCTGGCAGCCATGGCGCGCGCGCTCGCCGCCGAGTTCGGCGCCACCGGCGTCACAGCCAATGCCTTGTCGCCCGGCTTCTTCGCCACCGAGACCAACGCCCGGCTCATGGCCTCGCCGATGGGCGAGCGCCAGCGCGAGCGCTCGCCGGCCAAGCGCTGGGCCGATCCGCGCGAAATCGCCGGCGCCGCGATCTTCCTCGCCTCGCCCGCCGCCTCCTACGTCAACGGCCATACCTTGATCGTCGATGGCGGCGTGTCGGCCACGTATCTTTCCTGAGATGAGCACGCTCGGCCGCCGTCGCCTGCTGCAAAGCTCGCTGCTGGGAAGCGGCCTGCTCTCCGCCTGCGCGGCTCCGCCACCCACGTCGAACCTGGCCGCCATCAAGGCGCGCACCGACCGGATCTTCGACATGGCGGTCTGCCTGCGCCCCTTCCGCGCCGCCGGGCCGCGGCTCGACAGCGAGCGCCTCGGCAACACGCTGGTCGTGCATAATTACGGCCATGGCGGCAGCGGCTGGTCGCTGTCTTGGGGCTCGAGCACGATCGCGGTCGCCAAGGCGATGCAGGCAAGCCCGCGCGAGATCGCGGTGATCGGCTGCGGCGCGCTCGGCCTCACCTCGGCGATCCTGGCGCAGCGCGCCGGAGCCAAGGTCACGATCTATGCGCGCGAGCAGATCATGGACACGCGCTCGTTCCGCGCCAGCGGCGCCTGGACGCCCGATTCGCGGATCGCGCTCACCAGCGCCGCCGACCCCGGCTTCGCCGCCCTGTGGGAAGAAATGGCACGCACCTCCTTCAAGACGCACCGCGAGTTCCTCGGCCTGCCGGGCACGCCGGTCGAATGGGCCGACTACTACTCGATCAGGACGGACGATCCGCCGCCACCGCCGGCCGGCGGCCCGGCGCCCCTGCCCTTCGCCTCCTACAGCCGGCGCATCGCCGACCTGATGCCGAGGGCACGCAAGGTGCCGGCGGAGCAGGCGCCGTTCCGCGCCGACGCCGTCTATCAAAGCGAATTCATGATCTTCAACATCGCCGATTACGGCCACACGCTGCTCAACGACTTCTTCACCGCCGGCGGCCGGTTCCGGCATGCCGACTTCCGATCGCCGACCGAGATCGCCGCCCTCGGCTATCGAGTGGTGATCAATTGCACCGGCTACGGCGCCCGCGCGCTGTGGAAGGACGAGTCGGTGGTGCCCGTGCGCGGCCAGGTCGCGCGACTGATCCCGCAATCGGACGTGCATTACGGGCTCGACTACAAGCACGTCTACGTCGTGCCGCGGCGCGACGGCATCATCGTGCAGGACGTGAGCGGCGGGGACATGAAGGGCTACGGCGAGACCGACGAAACGATCGACCGCGCCGAGTCCGACCATGCCGTGACGACGCTCGCGGAGCTGTTCTCGCCGGCGCGCTGGCGCGGGGCGCCGTACACCGCGTGATGCAAGGCTTCGCCTCGACGCATGACGCAATCTCGCAGGCGATGGTCGCCGCGATCCTGATCGGTGTGTTCGTCCTGCTGGCAGCCGATCGCGTGCACCGCGTGCTGGTGCCGATCGGCGCAGTCGCGCTCACTTGGGCGATCTCCTATCTCACGCCGTTCCGGCTGATCTCGTTCGAGGCCTCGCAAAAGGCCGTCGATCTCAACGTCATCCTGCTGCTGTTCGCCATGATGGCGCTGGTCGGCGTGCTCAAGACCACCAACATCTTCGCTTGGGCGGCCGACCGCCTGCTCGAACGCAGTCGCGGCAACCCGAGCCGCTGCGCCGCGCTCATCATCTGGTTCACCGGCATCCTCTCGGCATTCCTCGACAACGTCACGGCCGTGATCTTCACCTATCCCATGGTGTCGGCGATGGCGCGGCGCCTGAAGGTCAACGGCTCGGCTTTCTTCCTGCCGATGGTGATGGCCTCCAATATCGGCGGCACGGCGACCCTGATCGGCGATCCGCCCAACGTGCTGATCGGCACCGATCCGCGCACGCATCTCGCCTTCATGGACTTCATCTACAACCTCACGCCGCCCTGCGCGGTCATGATGGCGGTGCTGGTCTGGTACAGCCGCCGCTATTACCCGGTTGACATCGGCCGCGCCGCCGGCCGCGACCACGCCGACGCGGCCAAATCGACCGGCGCGACACTGGTGAACCTGCCGTTGCTCAGGATCATCGGCTGGGTGTCGCTAATGATCCTGTTCGGCTTCGCGAGCTCGACCTACACCGGCATGCCGGTGTCGGTTCCGGCGATCATCGGTATTACGATCATCCTGCTCGCCCAGGACTACCTCTACCTGAAGGAACATCGGCCGACCCCGGAGGAGCGCCAGCACGGCGTGCTCGACATCCTCGAGAAGGAGGTCGAATGGCCGACGCTCGCCTTCTTCCTGTTCCTGTTCGTGCTGGTCGGCGCTTCGGTCGAGACCGGTCTGATCGAATCGATGGCGCGCGCGCTCGGCTGGCTGATCGACCGTCTTGCGGGTGGGCTGGCGCTCGGCCCGCGCGCCACCCTGCTGGCGGCTGCCTTGCTCATCCTCTGGGTGTCGGGCGTGCTGTCGGCCTTCATCAACAACATTCCCTACGCCGCCGTCATGATCCCTCTGGTGGCCAACCTGCTCGACCGCATGCATCCCGGCCCCGACGGCCAGATCCTGTGGTGGGCGCTGGCACTGGGCGCCTGCCTCGGCGGCAACGGCACCCTGATCGGCGCCTCGGCCAACGTCGCCGTCACCGGCCTGGCCGAGAAGGATGGCAAGCGCATCTCGTTCGGCGAGTTCACCCGCTATGGCGCGCGCGTCACGGCGATCACGCTGGTGATTTCCAGTCTCTATCTCGCGCTCTGGCTCTCAGTGCGCTAGGGCTATTCCCGGTTTCCCATGAGCGTGGGAAGCCTCCGATGCCGATCGCGCAAGGCTTTTAGGCGATTCTTCCCACTTTCCCACCCACACCCCCGCAATTCGCCAAAAATGGGTTGTGGGCTAGGCTGGCTGCAGAGGTGCCATCATGTTCGACAAGGACCAGTTCATCGCCGACCTGCGCGGCTCCCTCGCCGAGCGCTCGCGCATGGCGATGGCCGAGATCGTGGCGCGCGCCGTCGCCGACCCGGAATCGATCACGCGCCAGCTCGGCGAACCGACCAAGCCCGGCGTGCAGGTGCTTCACAAATCGCCCGAGCTCACGGTGCTGACCCTGGCGTGGGCGCCGCGGCAGATCACCCTGCCACACGACCACCGCATGGGCGCGGTGATCGGCATGTATGGCGGCCGCGAGGACAACATGTTCTGGCGCAAGGTGGCGGGCGCGACCCGGTTCCAGATCGAGCCCGCCGGCGGCGAGGCACTGGGCACCGGCAACATCACCATCCTGGGCCGCGACATCGTCCATTCGGTCGTCAACCCGCTCGACAAGATCAGCGTCGCCATCCACGTCTATGGCGGCGACTTCTTCGCCGCCCGGCGCAGCATGTGGGACGCCGAGACGCTGAGCGAACAGCCTTACGACATAAATACCGTCGCCAAGGGCATGGGCCCGCCGGCGCGATAATCAGAGACCGCGCCGGAGGACGAGAGGTATAGCGTGATCACACGCGGTTTCCTCTGGCGTTGGGCGCGCGCCGCGACGTCGCCCTTCGGTGACCTGTCGTGCGCCATCCTGTTTGAGCGGTCCCTCGCCGGACCCGTCCCTCCTGCGGCAAACAGATTGCGGGTTTCGCTAAGGCTCGCCGACGAAGACGACCTCGACATGATCTGCACGCTCTATGCCGGCGACTCGTGGCTTTGGCTGGGTACGGGACCCGGCGATCATGCCGCCCGTGCCCACTACGTCGAACGGATGAGACGCGGCGAACTCTGCTATTTGGCTCTGGTCGACGGCCAACTCGCCCATGTCAATTGGATCTGCTTTTCCTGGGGCGAGGCGCTTCCCGGCCGGCCTCTTCGTCTGCGCGCGGGCGAGGTCTACACGACCGATGCATTCACACCCACGCCTTTCAGGGGCAAGGGCGTGCACGCATTCGTCTTGGGAACGATGCTGAACGACGCGCGCGAGCGTGGCGCACGCCACGCCTTTACGCTCGGCGCGCTCGATCGTCCGGACGCCCTGAAAGGCCTCCAGGCGCTAGGCTGGCGCGAAACGGGCCGGGTCACTTATTTCCAGCCGCGCGGCATGAGCCAGACGCCGCTCATGATCAGAAGGGGAATGACAGAGCCTCTCTTTCGGCATTGAATGCAGCAACGATGATCGCCACTGCCGATCATGAACGCTCGCTTGATGTTTGCCCGACCTGCCGGTTCCCTATCCCCTCCCCTCGATCATAACGGTCCACGCGAAGTCCCTTTCAGTCCGTTCCAAGCCGATTGGGTCGAACGGCCGGCGCTCGAAACGTTCGAGGCCGTCGCTTCGCAATATCCGGCCAACGTCGCCTGCGAAGATATCGATACCGCCCTGACGTTCAGCGAAGTCTGGGCCGCCGCCCGTCGCCTCGCCGCGACGATCGACGGCGCCGTGCGGCCGGGCGGGGCCGTCGGGGTCTTGTTGCCCAACCAGGCGTCCTATGCGGTCGCCGTGCTGGCCTGTCTGGGCGCGGCGCGGCCGTGCGTGCTGATCGATCGCAATTATCCGCAGGACCGGGTGGGCCGCATCGTGCGTGATGCGGGACTCGCCGCAGTCGTGATGAGGGGTGCGGATATCGCCGAGGGCTACCTCCTGCCGGCCGGCGTGCTCGCCATCGAACTCGAAGCTGCGCTGCAGGACGCTCCGACGCCGGAGCGAATGCCGGCGGCTCCGATGCCGGCCGGCGCGGCGAGCTTCGTGGTCTATACATCGGGCAGCACCGGAGCTCCCAAAGGGATCGTTCTCAGCCAGCGAGGCGTGCTTCACCGTGCCCTGGAACTGGTGAACGCCGTGCATCTGCGGCCTGACGACAAGGTACTGTCCCTTGCCTCGCCGGGCACGATCGGCGGCCTGCAGCAAATTTTCGAAGTGATGCTGTCAGGGGCATCTCTGGTGAAACTCGATCTGCAGCGGCTGGGCTTGGGACAGATCGTGCGCGCGATCGCCGAGCGCCGCATCACCATGATGTTCTCCACGCCGGCAGTCTGGCGAAGCGTCGCCGCGCTGCAGGGCGTGAAGGACGCTCTTGCGAGCCTGCGCTGCATACAATCGTCGGGCGATACCCTTCTGCGCATAGACTATGAGCTGGTCCGGGCCGTCTTGCCTGCCGGCTGCCATGTCCTTTCCGTCTATGGCGCAACGGAAGCACCGGCGCTGCTGCAATGGTTCGTCGTTCAGCCGCCGCAAGATGAGGCGCGGATCCCTGCCGGCTACCCCCTGCCGGGGTTCGATTTCGAGTTGCTCGACGATCACGGAAGGCCTGCGGACGAGGACGAGCCGGGCGAATTCGTCATCCGCAGCCGGTTCACATCGCTCGGCGTATGGCAACGCGGAAGCGTTGGACCGGGTCCGCTCGGACAGGACACACAAAATCCCGAGATCAAGATCTACCGAACCGGCGACCTGGTGAGGCGCCGGGCCGACGGACTGTACGTCGTGCTCGGACGCCGCGACCGCCAGATCAAGATCCTGGGGAACAGGGTGGAACTCGCGGAAATCGAAACCGCGATGCGCCGCGCTCCTGCCGTTCGCGATGCCGCGGTGGTCGCGCGTCGCGGCGAGCGGGAACCGGTATTGGCGGGCTTCATTGTTCCGCAGGGATCCGGCGGCTCGCCGTTCGTCGACGAAGTCCGGCGCGAGTTGACGGTATCCCTGCCCGCCTAC
This sequence comes from Reyranella sp., assembly GCA_035651335.1. Taxonomy (GTDB): domain Bacteria; phylum Pseudomonadota; class Alphaproteobacteria; order Reyranellales; family Reyranellaceae; genus Reyranella. The sequence continues at coordinate 22,889 of DASRFX010000001.1, forward strand.
ATGCGGCCGCGTACGCTGATAGCGATGGAAAGCCTTCCGCTGCTGCCGGGCCGCAAGGTCGACGAGGAGGCGCTGCTGGCGCACCTCGCGCGCGCGGAACGCGACGCCGGCAAGCCGGCTGACGCTTCTCCCGCTCCGAGCGGCGATGCCGTCCGCATGGTCGAGCAAGCGTGGCGCAACGTGCTCGGCCGGCCGCCGGCAGAGCAGCCCGTCACATTCGAGGCCGCCGGGGGCGATTCGCTACAGTTCCTTCAGCTGATCTTCGAGCTCGAACGGCTCGCCAAGCGGCCGCTGCCCATGGAACGGTTTCATGCCGGTGCGGACCCGCGGGAGTTATCCGCCGCGCTCGACGAGTGTCTCCGTCAGGCCACGGAGGTGTTGCCGGCCGATGCAGCGGCGATCTTTCTGTTTCCGCCGGCCGGCGGAGGCGACGCCTACCTGTCCACGTTTCGCGCCGCTTGCATGCTGTCACACCTGCTGTTGCGCCAGGTAACCTATCCGGACCTGCGCGCCATGGCCCGAACGGAGGCATCATTCGAGAGTGTCGCAGCCTTCGCAGTTCGCCAGATCGTCGGCCTCAAACCCGAAGGATCTTTGACCCTAGCCGGCTACTCTGACGGAGGCGATTTGGCCTACGAGGCCGCGAGCCAATTGCGACAGGCGGGGCGCGACGTGACGCGTCTTTTCATTCTCGATACCGATTCGAGCGGCGCCTTCTATCCCGTACCGCCGGCGAACGTACCTCCCTTGCGAGAGCGTATTCGCCGCGTCGCCGAGCGCCCATTTCTCCAGAACGTTCGGCTGATCGCCGGTCGGCTCGTACCTGCGGGGCTGCTGCGACGGCCAAGCGGGCGGCTCCTGGTAAGGCTTGCAATGACGATTCCGATTCGCATGCCGACGACTATCGCCTTCGTCATTTCGCTCAAGGTCTTCGTCGTCCTGTTCGACGAGCTCCATCGTCGTTGGTCGGCCAACCTGAAGACGGCCGCACTGGACGTCCCGGTGGTCTTGTTCCGCTCGGAGGAGCCACGCCCACAGGCGCCGGACGACCTCGGATGGCGATGCCGGACGGCGCAGCTCTCCATCGTTCCCGTGCCGGGCGACCATTCGACGATGCTCGAAGGCGACAAGGGCATTGCCCTTGCGCGGCAACTCGAACGATTGTCCGCGACTTCCTAAATCACCTGAAAATTCACCGGTAGGCGCCCTTTGGCGTGTCGGCCAAGGGGCGATAGGGCCAAAAGCCTCTTTACCCGTGTTTCGGAGGTCCCAATGGGCCAATGATGAGTGCAAGGATAGTGCCAATAAGCGACGTGGACGAAGCCATGACGGCCGCGTCATTGCCCCGCCGGTTAAGCCCTTCTACGATCCGAACCTGGAGGCGGCGACATTCCGTTGACACGAGAGCAACGCCGGTTGGCAGCGATCCTTGCAGCCGATGTCGTCGGCTATTCCCGCCTGATGGGTACGGACGAGAGCGGCACCCTGGCGCGCCTGCGGGAGCACCGCCAGCAACGGTTCGAGCCGACATTAGCGCGTCATGGTGGCCGGCTGGTCAAGCTGACGGGCGACGGCGCGTTGGTCGAGTTTCCCAGTGCCGTTGATGCCCTGAGCGCCGCCATCGAGTTCCAGCAGGCAATGGCCGAGGCCAATAAGGATCTGTCCGAGGGCAACGCGATCGTGTTCCGTATTGGCCTGCACCTCGGCGATCTGATCGTCGATGGCGACGATCTGTATGGCGATGGCGTGAATGTGGCGGCGCGGCTCGAAGCGGAAGCACCACCGGGTGGGATCGTCGTCTCTCGGGCCGTCCGCGAAGCAGTCGATGGTCGGCTGAAGGCAAGACTCCAAGCGCTGGGCGAACTGTCGCTGAAGAATATTGTGAGGCCTGTTCGCGCATTCCGGGTCGAGTGGGAAGCGGCCGACTGGAAAGCGACGACGGCCCCTGCATTCAAGGCGGTGCCGGACCAACCCGCGGCGCCTGCGCCAGCGACATCGGCACTTGCTCTTCCCGATAAGCCATCCATTGCCGTGCTGCCCTTCCAGAACATGAGCGGCGACCCCGAGCAGGAATACTTCGCCGACGGAATGGTCGAGGACATCATCACCGCCCTGTCGCGCTTCAAGTCGCTGTTCGTAATCGCGCGCAATTCGAGCTTCACCTACAAAGGCAAGAACGTGGATATCAAGCAGGTGGGACGCGAGCTTGGCGTGCGGTATGTGCTCGAAGGCAGTGTCCGAAAAGCAGCCGACAAGGTGCGTATCACCGGACAGTTGATCGACAGCGAGACCGGCGCCCACTTATGGGCCGACCGTTTTGACGGGTCGCTTAAGGACATCTTCGAACTGCAGGATCATGTGACGACGAGCGTCGTAGGGTCGATCGCCCCAAAGCTCGATCAAGCCGAGCTGGAACGTGCCAAGCGCAAACCCGTCGAGAACCTGGATGCCTACGACTATTTCCTGCGGGGCAAGGCAACTTTGCACGACATGACCAAGGGTTCGTATGACGAGTCTCTCCGCCTGCTCTATCGCGCCATCGAACTTGATCCCGAATTCTCCACTCCCTATGGGCTCGCTGCGCGCTGCTACGCCGTCCGCAGGATTTGCGCCTGGTTCACCGACAAGGATGGTGAAGAGGCTGAAACCAAGCGCCTGGTATTGCGTGTCTCCGCGATTGGCCGTGATGATGCAGTTGCGCTTGCGTGGGCGGGATTTTCAATCGTCAGGGTTTGCCGCGAATTTGACGTCGGAGCGGCTCTCGTCGACCAGGCGCTTTCGCTCAATCCAAACTTGGCGGTGTGCTGGGCGTTGCGAGGGCATGTCAGTGCGTATCGCGGGGAGCATGATGCGGCGCTTGAACAGATGACCCGGGCGCTGCGCCTCAGTCCGCTCGATCCGGAATTTCACCTATCACAAGCGAATATCGCTTTTGTCCATCTGTTCCAGGGCAGATATGACGAAGCGTTGGTTTGGGCGAACAAGGCGCTCACGCGCCATCCCGACTGGGTAGTGGCGCTGCGGGGCGCAGCCATCGCCAACGCCCTTGCGGGCAATGTTGACGACGCGCGAAAGGTCATGGCCCACATCCGGAAATTGTACCCGACGATGAGGGTGTCCGATCTGAAGTACGACCATCCCTACCGTCGCCCGCAGGATATCGATCGAGTTCTCGAGGGCCTGCGCCTCGCGGGCATGCCCGAGTAAATCACACCACCCGGAAATTCTTGAACTGCCAGGGATCGTCGCGGTCGAGATCCTCGGGGAAGAGCTGGCCGCGATCCTCGAGCGGCGTCCAGTCGCCGTACTTGCCGACGACCGGCCCGAGATAGGGCATGCAGATCGCGAGGTTGCGCTCGAAATCCATCTCGTCGGCCTCGACGATGCCGCGGTCGGGATTCTCGAGCGCCCAAATGATGCCGGAGAGCACCGGGGCGCAGACCTGGATCGAGGTCGCGTTGTTGTAGGGTGTGAGCTCGCGCGTCTCGTGGATGTCGAGCTGGCTGCCGTACCAGTAGGCGCCCTTCTTGTGGCCCATCAGCAGCACGCCAAGCTCGTCGCGGCCGTCGGTGATCTCGTCGACGATCAGGCGCTGCTTCTTCTGCTGGTGCAGGTTCTTTCCGGCGATCTCGTGCATCGACATGATCGCCTGGTCGCACGGGTGATAGGCGTAGTGCACGGTCGGCCGGTAGGTCGCCTGCCCCGAACCATCGCGCAGGGTGAAATAGTCGGCCATCGAGATCGATTCGTTGTGCGTGATGATGAAGCCGTGGAACGGCCCCTCGAGCGGCGTCCAGGTGCGCACGCGGGTGAGCAGGCCCGGCCGGTTGAGGTAGATCGCGGCGCCGCAGCCGAACTCATGGCGCGCGCCGTCCGGTGGCAGGCTCTTCTCGTGCGTGCCCCAGCCCATCTCGGCCGGCTGGCTGCCCTCCGAGACGAAGCCGTCAATCGACCATGTGTTGACGAACTCGCCCACCTTTTTGGGCTTCTTCGAGACCTGCGTGTCGCGCTCGGCGATGTGGATCACCTTGACGCCGAGACGCTGGGCCAGCTCGGCCCAGGCCTGCCGCGTCGCGGGTTTCTCGACCTTGACGCCGGTGTCCCTGGCGATGTTCATCAGCGCCTTCTTGACGAAGTGCGAGACCAGGCCCGGATTGGCGCCGTGGGCGATCACCGCCGTCGGCCCGCCCTCATACCTGGGCTTGAGCGCCAGCATCTTCTCGCGCAGCGCATAGTTGGAGCGCAGCGAGACCGACAGGTTGGGATCGGTGTACCCGCCCGGCCATGGCTCGATGCAGGTGTCGATATAGAGCGCGCCCTTCTCCTGGCAGAGCTCGACCAGCGCCGTCGAGGCGACCTCGACCGAGAGGTTGACCAGGAAGTCGCCCTTGCCCAGCCGCTTCTCCAGGGTCGGGCGCAGATTGGCCTCGGTCAGTCGCTTCCTGATGAAGGTCACACCGAAGCGCTTCATCTCCTTTAGGCCGCCGCGATCATCGGCCGAGATGACGGTGATCTGGTCCGGCCTCATGTCGATGTGGCGGAAGATCAGCGGCAGCACGCCTTGGCCGATCGAGCCGAAGCCGATCATCACCATGCGGCCGCCGAACGCGATGTGCTTCTTGTGCCCCTTTTTCCTGGCTTTCTTGGCCATCATGCCCCCTGACGAACATCATTATCCTCTCCCCCGCCCGGGGGAGAGGATAGGTGAGGGGGTTCGACATGCGCCGCCCCCTCTCCCCGCCTCTCCCCCTAGCGGGGGAGAGGAGATTTGAGAAGAGTTAGATACAGATCGCCTTGAGCGGCGCGAAGCCGTTGAAGGAGACCGACGAGTAGGTCGTCGTGTAGGCGCCGGTCGACAGGATTTCGACCTTGTCGCCGGGCTTCAGCGACAGCGGCAGCTTGTACTCGGTCTTTTCATAGAGGATGTCGGCCGAGTCGCAGGTCGGTCCGGCGAGAACCACCGGGCCGACGCGCGTGCCGTCGCGCGGCGTGCGCAGGCGGTACTTGATGCTCTCGTCCATGGTCTCGGCGAGCCCTGAGAACTTGCCGATGTCGAGGTAGACCCAGCGCTTGCGGTCGTTGACAGCCTTGCGGCTGACCAGCACGACCTCGGACTGGATCACGCCAGCGTCGCCCACCATGGAGCGGCCCGGCTCGATGATGACCTCCG
>DASRFX010000002.1:0-24280 GCA_035651335.1 Reyranella sp.
TCTTGGCAGTGAGTTCGATCACGTAGCCGTTGGGATCGCGGAAATAGATCGACTCGATGAACTTGTGGTCGGAGATGCCGCGCACCTCGTGCCCCTCCGCCTTGCCCTTGGCGAACATCTGGTGGAGATGCTCGGGGCTCACCTCGAGCGCGATGTGCAGGTCGAAGTCGTGCTGCTCCTTGAACTCGAACGGCATGTCCGGCGCCTCGAAGAAGGCGAGCGCCGAACCGTCGTCGAGCTGGAAGAAGCTGTGCAGCACGCCCGCCCCGGTCTTGCGGCCGGTCATCGTCGTCTCGATCTTGAAGGCGTTGACCAGCGGCAGGCCGAGGAAGTCCTCGTAGAACTTCCTCGTCTCTTCGGAGTCCCGGCAGCGATAGGCGTTGTGGTGCAGACCCTTGATCATGGTCGGTGTCTCCTTGCTTACACCGTCTGCCAGGCCTTCCCCTTGGTCGAGGCGGCAAAGCCGTTGAAGGCGGCGTCGTTCACTTTCTCGTAGTTCGGCTGCTTCTTCACATTGGCGAGCCACTTCTGAACATTGGGATACTTTGCCAGATCGCAATGGATCAATTCGCCGATGCTCATGATCGCCGAGCCGAGATAGTCGGCGATGGTGATCTGGTCACCGCAGAGATACTTCTTGCCGCCGGCCAGCCAATGGTCGTTCAGCACCTGCAGCCAGACCTTGCAGCGGTCCTGCGCCCACGAGATCGTGCCGGCATGGGCCTTCTCGTCGGGCCGCTTGTGATGCGGGAACAGCTGCGGATAGACGAGGCCGTAGCCCCAATCCTTGTAGAAATTGGAATTGAACCAATCCATCGCCTCGTTGACGCGCGCGCGTTGCTTGAGGTCCTTCGGATAGGCCGGCGAATTGACCTTCTCGGCGAGATAGCGAAGGATGGCGGCGCTCTCGGTCAGGCGGAAGTCGCCGTCCTCGAGCATCGGCACCAGCCGGTTGGGATTCTTGGCGCTGTATTCGGGCCCGTAGTGGGCGCCCTTCAGGATGTCGACGACCTCCATATCGCAGGCGATGTTGTTGTCGGCGATGAACTGCATCACCGGACGGCACGCGGTCGAAACGGGATGGGTATAGAGCTTCATCGGGTCCTCCCTTGAGATCTCGGGCGGACTATAGGCCGTCGTTACGCGCGGCGCAGGTACTTACCGAACGGAAACCTTCGCGGCGACGGCAATCTGCCATATCGCTGTCATCAAAACAGCGAGAGCGACCGCCAGGAACGCGGTGCGGTAGCTGAAGGCCGAGGCGAGGAAGGCGAAGACCGGCGGGCCGGCCACGGCGCCGGCGAAAGCGAGTGCGGTCTGTACGGCGGCGACGGCGGCGGTCTCGCCGGGCGGCGACAGGTGGGCGAACTCGGCTTGCGATGTGCCGTTCCAGCTGATCACCACCGAGCCGTAGCCCATCACCACCGCCGCGATCAGCCAGAGCGGCGTGCCGTGCCCCAACATCGCCGTGGCGGCGCAGCCCGCCGTCATGCCGATGCCGGTCCAGCCCAGCAGCTTCATGCGCGGAATGCGATCGCCTGCGCCGCCGCTCAGCAGACGCACCGCGGTGCCCATAAGCTGCGACGCCGACAGCAGCGCCCCCGCCTCGGCGATGGAAAGGCCGCAATGCTCGTAGAGATAGGTCACGAGATAGAACGTGAAAGTGTGCTGGGCGATGACATAGACGAAGGCTGAACAGCCCAGCACACGCAGCTGCGGATGGCTCATCACGAAACGCATCGAGCGCCAGATGCCGGTGGGCGAGCGGCCGCCTGCCGGCGATACGTCGAGCGCCGAACGCAGCGGCTCGACGGCAATCGCCGCCAGCAGCAGCATCCCGGCCGCGACCAGGCTGGCGCCGCGCCAGCCCACCCAGTGCAGCAGGGCGGGGAACAGCACGCCCGCCAGGGCGAAGCCGATCGGCACACCGGTCTGTTTCAGCGAGAACACCATGCCGAAATATTCGCGCGGCACCCGCTGGGCCAGCACATGGGCCGACGCAGGATTGAGCGGCCCCTGGGCCACCCCGATGAACACCACCGCGGCAACGGTCGTCACGACCAGCGCCAGGGAATTGAGCGCGAGGCCGATGGCGCCCGCCAGCAGCGCCGCCTGGCAGACACGGACGGGGCCAACTCGCACGATGGGGCCCGCCGCCGCCAGAGCGACGATTGTCGCCATGGCGTAGATGATGGCGGTGAAGACGCCGACCAGCTTGGCGTCAATTGCAAGGTCGTGCGCCACCGCCGGCATCATGACGCTGAGCGACAGCACCGAGATCGAGATCATCACCTGGATGGCGAGCATGCTCGCCACCGGCACGAACGCGCGCTTCATGACGGCAGCGCCGTCACATTCCGAACAGGTCGGCCTTGTTGAGGATGGTGTTGCGCAGGATGCGGATCGAGGCGACGTCGACCATGACGCCGTCGACATTGATGGCGCCAAGCCCCTTGGCCTCGGCTTCCGCGTAAGCCTTCTCGAGCTTGCGGGCGCGCGCCACGTCCTCGGGTTTCGGCGAATAGATCTCGAGCGCATGCTCGATCTGGCTCGGATGGATCGCCCACTTGCCGACGCAGCCCAGGATCATCGAGCGGCGGCATTCCTCGCGATAGGCCTCGGGGTTCTTGAAGTCGGCGAACGGGCCGTCGACCGGATCGATGCCGGCGGCGCGGCAGGCCATCACCAGCCGGAAGCGGGCATAGTGCCAGATATCGCCGGGGTAGCCGTCCGACTCGCCGACATTCTTGTTGGTGACGCCCATCGAGGCCGAGAAGTCGCCCATGCCGAACACCAGGCATTCCAGGCGCGGCGTGCAGGCGGCGATCTGGTCGACGTTCTGCAGGCCTTCGACCTCCTCGATCAGGGCTTCGAGGCCGATGCGCCGCTTCAACTTCAGCTTCTTCTCGACCTGATGCAGCAGCTTGTCGGCGAACAGGATGTCGGCCGTCGTCTGCACCTTGGTCATCATGATGGTATCGAGATGCTCGCCCGCGCCCTCGACCACCTCGATGATGTCCTCGTAGGCGTACTCGGTGGTGAGATCGTTGATGCGCACGCAGATCGTCTTGCCCTTCCAGTTCAGCTCCTTCAGCGCCTGGACGATCTTCTTGCGCGCCTCGCGCTTCTGGCTCGGGGCGACGGCGTCCTCGAGGTCGAGGAACACATGATCGGCCTTCGACTCGGAGGCCTTCTGCATCATCTTCTCGCTCGAGCCGGGCGTCGAAAGCTGGACCCTGCGGGCGCGGCGGGGACGATCGGTCATGTCATTCTCCTCAGGCTACGATCTTGCCGGCGCGCAGGCGGGCGATGTCGTCCGCGCTGCAGCCGATGGATTGCAGGTATCGGTCGGTGTGCTCGCCGAGCAGAGGCGCACGGTGGCGCACCTTGCCCGGCGTCTCGGTCATCTTGATGGGAACACCCGCGATCTGCACCTCGTGATCGAGGCCGGGATGCGGCACCCACGGCAGCATCTCGCGCGCCTTGAAGTGCGGGTCGGCCACGATGTCGCGCACGTTGTAGACCGGCGAGAACGGCACGTGCCCGCCGAGATGCTTGAGCAATTCCTGCTTGGTGCGCTGGCGCGTGAAATCGGAGATGGCTGAATTGATCGCTTCCTGGTTGGCGCGGCGGTCCTGGACCGTGACGTTCTTCGGATCGGTCGCCATCTCCGGCCGGCCGACCAAGCGGCACAGGACCGGGAAGTGCGTATCGGCGTGCGCCGCGATGGTGACGAACCCATCCTTTGCCGGGAACATGCCGAAGGGGCAGAGCAGGGGGTGATGGTTGCCCTCGGGCACCGGCAGGGTGTGGGCGTAGGAATGCTGATGCATGATGCGCTCGCAGACGGCGAGGATCGCATCGACCATGCCGACATCGACGAACTGGCCCTTGCCGGTCTTGTGGGCACGCAGAATCGCCGAGACGATGCCGAAGGCGCAGGTGATCGCGGGCACGATGTCTCCTACACCCGGCCCGACCTTCATCGGCGTGTCCTTGTCGGGGCCGGTGATGGCCATGATGCCGCCCATCGCCTGGCTGATCACGTCGTAGGCCGGGAAATCGGCATAGGGGCTGCGGCCGGTGCGCCAGTCGCCGAAGCCGCGGATGGTGGCGTAGACCAGCTTCGGATTGCGCTCGTGCAAGGCCTCGTAGGAGAGGCCGAGCCGATCCATCACGCCACCGCGGTAGTTCTCGACCACGGCATCGGCGCCGTCGCAGAGCTTCAACACCAGCTCGCGGCCTTCCGGCTTCTTGAGGTCGATCGCGATCGACTTCTTGTTGCGGTTGACCGAGGCGAAGTAGCCGCCGAACGCCCGGAGCTTGTCGTCCTCGTGGTAGGGGCCGATGATTCGCGTATGGTCGCCGTCGAGCGGCTCGACCTTGATCACTTCGGCGCCCTGGTCGGCCAGCAGCATGGTGCAATAGGGCCCGGCCAGCATCTGTGTCAGATCGACGATGCGGACCCCGTCGAGAGCGCCAAGGACCTCGGCGTTCACTTATCTCCCCAGTGCGAGCGCCGCTTGATCAGCACGGTGCGCTCGCCCTCGAAGATGTGCCTGTCGTCCTGGTTCACGCCGTAGTGCTTGAAGCGGACGATGCCGGCGTCGGCTTGCTTGGCGTCGGCCGTCTCCAGCACCTCGCTGTAACAATAGAGCGTGTCGCCGTGATAGAGCGGGCCCATCAGCCGGATCTTGTCCATGCCAAGCTCGGCCAGAGCGTTCTCGGCGGTGTCCTGCGCCGCGAGGCCGATGCACATCGAGATCGTGACGCCGCCGAATCCGAGGCGCTTGCCGTAGCTCATGCCCTGGGTCAGGTGCTCGTTGAAGTGCGCCTCGGCGGTGTTCATGGTCACGTTGGTGATCCAGACCTGCTCCATCGGCTCGACCGTCTTGCCGCGGGCGTGGCGCAGCACTTCGCCGACCTTGAAGTCCTCGAAGTAGTTGGTCTTGCCGGTGAGCGCCGAGACCTTCATCAATTCCTCCCGCGGCCGAGCAGCCGGTCAGAGATGATGCGCTTCTGGATCTCCGACGTGCCCTCGAAGATCTTGGTGAGTCGGGCATCGCGCCAGTGCCGCTCGACGGCATGCAGGGTGGTGTAGCCTGCCCCGCCGTGGATCTGGATGCCTTCGCTGCACACGCGCTCGGCCATCTCCGAGGCGAACAGCTTCACCATCGACGCTTCCTTGTCGCAACGCTGGCCGGTGTCGATCTGCTCGCAGACGAAATAGTTGAGCTGGCGCGCCGCCTCGATCTGCGTCGCCATCTCCGCGATCTTGAAGCGGATCGCCTGGAAGTCGGAAATCGGCCGGTCGAACTGCCGGCGCTCGCCGGCATAGCGGATCGAATCGTCGAGCGCGCCCTGGGCGAGGCCGATGGCGCGGGCCGCCGTGTGCGCGCGGGCGGTCTCCAGGCCCGACGTCGCATAATAGAAGGCGTGCCCTTCCTCGCCGATCATATCCGACGCCTCGACCCTGAAATTGTCGAAGGCAAGCTCGTAGGTTTTCCAGCCGAAATAGCCGATCTTGGGAATCGGCGCGCCGCTGATGCCCTTCGGCAGCGTGCCGCGCTTCTTCTCGACGAGGAACATCGACAGGCCCATGTGGCGCTTGCCGGCGGGCGCATCGGACGTGCGCGCGATGATGATCAGGAAGTCCGCGCCGTCGGCGAAGGTGCACCAGTACTTGTTGCCGCTGATCAGGTAGCCCGTGCCATCCTTGCGGGCGCGGCAGGAAATGTTGGCGATGTCGGAGCCGGCATTGGGCTCGGACATCGAGAAGGCGCCGAGGAATTCGCCCTTGGCCATGCGCGGCAGATACTTCTTGCGCTGCTCCTCGCTCATCATGTGCGAGCCGATCAGCAGATTGCCGCGGGCGATCAGCGACGCGACGCTCATCCAGCCGCGCGACAGCTCCTCGGTGACCAGGCAGTATTCGAAGCAGCCGAGGCCCAGGCCGCCGTACTGCTCGGGGATCAGGATGCCGAAATAGCCGAGCTCGGCCATCTTGTCCCTGAGCTCCATCGGGATGTCGCCCTTCTCGGGGTCGAGCTTGTTGGCGACCGGCAGGACTTCGTTCAGCGTGAATTCGCGCGCCTGCTCCTGGATCATGCGGCGCTCTTCGGTGATGTACGGCATTACGCTTCCCTCTGATGAACGAGATTGGTGCGCTTGAAGTCGATGACCTGCTCGTCGCGCTGGTTGAAGCCTCTGGTATGCCAGGTGACGATGCCGAAGCCCTTTTGCGAGCCCGAGGGGCGCCGGTCGAGCACGACCGATTCGGCGCGCAACGTGTCGCCCGGATAGACCGGCTGATGATACGAGAGCTGGTTGACGCCGAGGAACGGCCCGCCGCCCTCGCTCAGATCCTCGACGGTCAGGCCGAACACGGTGGTGAACACCAGCAGCGGATTGGCGACGATGCCGGGATGACCGTGCGCGCGGGCGTAGGCGGCGTTGTAGTAGTGCGGATTGAAATGCAGCGTCAGGGTCGAGAAGAGGGTGCTCTCCGACTCGGTGATCGTGCGGCCCCAATGATGGCGGAAGACGCGACCGGGCTCGAAATCCTCGTAGCGGTTGCCCTTGGGGACGAGCCTCGCCCGCGTCCTGAAATCGTCTGCCATTGCCTCTCCGGGCTCATGCCTTCGTTGCCGCGCGCGCCAGTTCGCCCACGTCGGAGAGAGAGTCAATACGGTCGATGGTTTCGTGCAGCCGGCGTGCGCCGGCGGCGCCCAGGATCGGCGTCACCAGGCCGTCGAACTTGGTCTCGAGCGCGCGGCGCTGCTTGGCGACGTCGCTCCACGGAACGCCCGCGTCATGAGAAGATTCGAGCGTCGTGCCGTCGTCGAGCTCGATCGCCATCTCGGCCAGCGCATGCGGCCACTTCGTCCTGAAATCGATCGACACCTTGTCGCGCAGCGCCTTGATGCGCGGCTCCCGAGTGATCTCGGCGCTGTAGGAGTCGAGCGCAGCGGTGTTGACGCCGGTCAGCGCCATCGCCACGGTCTGGCGCAGCGAGAATTTTGCCTCCAGCCCGCTCGTCGGATCGGGGATGTTGCAGACCTTGTCGGCGGCGGCGTCGATGCGCAGCACGATCTTCTTCACGCGCTCCGGCGGGAAGTTGCTCTTGAGCCGGATCTCCTTGGCGCACTCGATCGGCGCATGCGTCATGTAGCAGGCGGCGTGGTACTTGAAGAGATTGTTGCGCAGGTGCCAGCCCTGCGGCGGCTCGCCCAGCGCCTTGCCGGCATCCATGCCGTCGCTGTACGACGAGGCGAAACCCTGGTCGCACTCCAGTGAATCGCCGCGCGCGGTGAAGCCCTTCTGCGCGAGGCGCGCCGCGCGCAGGCCGTGCTCGGACGCCGTGCCGGCATGCAGCGGCTTGCACATTGTGCCGAAATTGGACTTCAGCCCGGCGGCCTGAGTGGCGGCGATGCCGAAGGCGACGGCCAGTTCCTCTTCGCTCAGGCCAAGCATCCGGCCCGCGGCCGCGGTGGCGGAGAACGAGCCGACGGTGGCCGTGGCGTGGAAGCCCTTGGCATAGTGCGTCGGTTCGACCAGCAGGCCGATACGGCCGGCGGTCTCGTAGCCGGCGACGAAGCTCTCGATGAACAGGCGGCCCGACACCTTCTTCTGCTCGCCGAGCGCCAGCAGCGCCGGCACCACGGTGACGGTCGGATGCCCGTGCATGGAGAAATTGACGTCGTCGTAGTCGAGCGCGTGGCTCGCCGAGCCGTTGATCAAGGCTGCCGTCGACGGCAGCACCTTCTCACGCCGGCCGACCAGGCTCGCCTGGCCGACCGCGCCGTCGTCGAGCGCCTCCTTGACGAGGATGTCGGTCAGCTCCTCCTGGGCGCCCGGGATCGTGACGGCGAACCAGTCGAGCAGGCACTGCTTGGTGCGCTCGATCAAATCGTCGGGCAGGTCGCGCCACGCCATCGCGGCGGCACGTTTGGCAAGCTCTGCGGTGACAGGAATAGCGGAAGCTGCGGGCATGGGGCGGACCTCCGGTCGGGAAAGGGCGACTTTAGGGCTTCCGGGCCACGATATGGAAGATGTGCCAGTGCTTGGGTTTGCCGCGCGGTGTCACGCCGTCGGCTTCCTCTTCCTCGAACATCTCGACGTCGAGGCCCTGCAGCATCGTTTCGGCTTCGGCACGCGACACGAATGCCATGCCGGGGCGGCCGAACCAGCTGTCGCGCGGGCCGTACCATTGGCCGCTGAAGCGCCCGCCGGGCGGCAGGGCTTCGCGAATGCGCTGCCACAGCGCATGGAATTTGGCCGGTTCGCAAAGCGGCATGGCGAAGCTTGAATTGACGAGCTGCGCGCCGAGCGGCAGCGGCACGTCTTCCATGCGCGAGACGATGGGCGTGATGCGCTCGCTGCCCGGCAGCTTGCGCTCGGCGAGACGCTTCAACGCCTCGGCCTCGGCGTCGACTGCGACCACATTCCAGCCGCGCCGCAACAGCTCGACCACGTCGCGTCCATCGCCGCAGCCGAGATCGACCGCCAGCGCGTCCGCGGGCGGCGAGCCGAATTTGTCGAGCGCCGCCATCAGCGTCTTGCGCGGCGGTCGGTCGCGCAGCTTTTCGTAGTAGGCCGACCACTCGGCGGAACGATCCTGTTGTGACATGTGCCGTCGTATGATCGTATCGCATTCAACGACAACAAGCCCATCTCGGGGAGCAAAACGATGAAAAGTGTGGTTAGCCTTGCCGCCGCCGCGGCCGTTGCCGTCGTACCTCTGGCAGCATTCGCGCAATCGGCCGAGCTGATCGACGCCGCCAAGAAGGAAGGCGAGCTCACCTGGTACACGGCGCACTACACGTCCGAAGCGGCCGAGGAACTGGGCGCAGTATTCACCAAGAAGTACGGCATCAAGGTCAACGTCGTGCGCACGACGGCGCAGGTCGCCTATCAGCGCGCAACCCAGGACTTCAAGGCTGGCCAGACCGTGTGCGACGTCTTCTCCTCGACCGACATCGGCCACGTCATGCGCTTCAAGGCCGAGGGCAAGCTCGTGAAGTACGTGCCCGAGACGGAAGCCAAGGCGGCGGAGGCGTTTCGCAACGCCGATCCGGACGGCTTCTTCCACACGACGTCGGCCGGCTTTGTCGTGCTCACCTACAATTCCTCCAAGGTGAAGGCAGAGAATGCGCCGAAGAGCTGGAAAGACCTGCTCGACCCGAAATGGAAGGGCAAGGTCTCGACCGGCCATCCGGGCTTCTCCGGTTACGTCGGCACCTGGGTGCTGAGCATGAAGCTCAAGTACGGCTGGGACTATTTCGAAAAGCTCGAGAAGAACAAGCCGCAGATCGGCCGCTCGATCAACGATACGGTGACGGCCCTGAACGCCGGCGAGCGTCAGGTCGCGGCCGGGGCGGACGGCTCGACCTTGTTCAGCGCCTCGCGCGGCAATCCGCTCGCCATCGTCTATCCGAGCGACGATGCCATCCTGATCATCGCGCCCTCGGCGATCCTCAAGGGCACCAAGCACCCCAACGCCGCCAAGCTCTTCATGGAGTATCTCTATTCGACCGAGGCATCGGAGATCGACGTCAAGCATTTCACCGTGCCGATGCGGCCCGAGGTGCCCGTCGCCAAGGGCGAGAAGCCGGTCAACGAGGTGAAGCTCTTCCATCCAACCAACGAGCAGATCGACAAGGGCATCCCGGAAGTGATCGAGCAATGGCGCGATACTTTCGGCAATTGAGCGGGCGGCAACGGACGTGGCGGTAGACGCGCTGACGACGACGACACCCCCGGCGCGCCTGCGCCGCGGCTTCGATGCGTCCTGGATCCTCTGGATCGCGCTGATCGCCGTCCTGCTGTTCCTCGTGGTGAGCCCGTTCGTTCATCTGCTGATCACCAGCCTTCGCTCGGAAAAGACCGGCGCTTTCACCTTCGCCAACTATGCCGCGGCGTACGGGCGCGAGCGCTACGTTCAGGCACTGTTCAACTCGCTCGAGCTCGGCGCCTGCGCGGCCCTGTTGGGCGGCGCCTTCGCCGTGCCGCTCGCCTGGGCGGTGTCGCGCACCGACATGCCGGGCCGCGGGCTGGTGCGCACGCTGGTGCTCGCGACCTTCATCACGCCGCCCTATACCGGCGCGGTCGCCTGGATCCTGCTCGCCGGGCCCAACGCCGGCTGGCTCAACAAGGCCTATGTCTGGCTGACCGGTGCCGAGGCGGGGCCGTTCAACATCTACAGCTTCCCGGGCCTCGTCCTCGTCATCGCGCTCTATTCCTTCCCCTACGTCTTCATCTTCACGACGGCGGCACTCGAGCTCGTCTCGTCGGAGATGGAGGATGCCGCCAACATCCTGGGTGCCGGTACCTGGCGCACCATGCGCCGTGTGACCTTGCCGCTGGCGCTGCCGGCGATCCTGGGCGGCCTGATCATCTCCTTCCTGGAGGCGATCGCGCTGTTCGCCTCGCCGGCGATGATCGCCATTCCGGCGCGCTTCAACGTGGTGACGACGCAGCTCTTCCAGTTCTTCGGCAATCCGGTGAGGGTCGAGGTCGCGGCGGCCTATGCCATGCCGCTGCTCGCCGTGACGATCTTCCTTGTCGTCGTGCAGCGGCTGATCACGCGCCGCAAGGGCTTCGTGGCGCTCACCGGCAAGGGCGGCGAGCGGCGGCCGATCGCTCTCGGCGGCTGGCGATGGGCGATGTTCGGCTACGCCATGCTCGTGGCGACGATGTCGGTGTTCCTGCCGTATCTGTTCCTGCTGCAGGCGGCGTTCGCCAAGGCCTGGGGGCGCGGCTTCTCGCTCGACAACATCTCGCTGAAGAATTTCAGGTTCGTCTTGTTCGAGCATGCGACGGCCGGAACGTCGGTGATCCACAGCTTCGCCTATGGTGCGGCGAGCGCCACGGCGGCGACGATCATCGCCATCGGCGTCGCCTACATCGTCAATCGCAAGCTGGTGCGCTTCGCCAACGGGCTCGGCTTCCTTTGCGTCGCGCCGTTCGTCATCCCGGGCGTCGTGCTCGCCATCGGCTTCTACGCCGCCTACGCCCCGCCGCCGCTGGCGCTCTACGGCACGGCATGGCTGATGATCCTGGCCTTCACCACCCGCTTCCTGCCGATCGGCTACGTCAATGCCAACGCCGCGATGAGGAGTCTCAATCCCGAGATGGAGGAGGCGGTGAGGGTACTGGGCGGCAGCCGCATGCTCGCCCTCCGCAAGGTGGTCGCGCCGCTGTTGAAGCGCAGCCTGCTCGGCGCCTGGCTGCTGATGTTCATTCCGGCGACACGGGAGCTCTCATCGGCGATCTTCCTCTACAGCCCCCAGACCAAGGTGGTGTCGGTGATGATCTTCGACATGAGCGACGAGGGGAATTTCGAGTATCTCGCAGCCCTCGCGCTGGTCCTTCAGGTACTGACCCTGCCGCTGCTGTGGATCGGCCAGCGCGCGATCGGCCGCGACTTCATGCTGAGGCGTACCGCGACATGAGCAAGCTGGTTCTCAGGAACATCGGCAAGGCTTACGGCACGTTCGATGCGGTGAAAGATTTCTCGCTCGAATTGGCGCAGGGCGAGTTCGTGTCGCTGCTCGGGCCTTCGGGCTGCGGCAAGACCACGACCTTGCGCATGATCGCCGGCTTCCTTCCGCCGACCTCCGGCACGATCGAGCTCGACGGCCAGGTGATCTCCTCGCCATCGGGCGTCATCCCACCGGAACGGCGGCGCATGTCGATGATCTTCCAGAGCTATGCCATCTGGCCGAACATGACGGTCGGCCAGAACGTGGGATTCGGGCTCGAGGTCAAGAAGGTGCCGCGCGCCGAAGCCGACCGGCGGATCGCCAAGATCCTCGAAATCGTCCAGATGGGCCCGCTCAAGGATCGCTATCCGGCCGAACTCTCCGGCGGCCAGCAGCAGCGCGTGGCCTTGGCGCGCGCCATCGTCGTCGAGCCGGAGATCCTGCTGCTCGACGAGCCGCTGTCGAACCTCGACGCCAATTTGCGCGAGGAGATGCGTTTCGAGATTCGTCGCCTGCATGACGAGTTCAAGATCACGACGGTGTATGTGACGCACGACCAGTCCGAAGCCATGGTGACGTCCGACCGCATCGTGGTGATGAACAAGGGACGTATCGAGCAGGTCGACGCACCGCACACGCTCTACGGCAAGCCGAGGAGCCGCTTCGTCGCCGGTTTCATCGGCCGCACGAACTTCGTCGAACGGGACGGCCAGACCTTTTCGCTGCGGCCGCAGGCGATCGGCCTGTCGGCCGCCAGGCCGGCGGCCAATGGCGTCGAGGCCGAAATCGTCGATCGCGCCTACCTCGGCGAGCACTGGGACTACCAGGTGAAACCGCTCGGCGAGACCAAGAGTCTCCGCGTCTCGACCGGGCCGAATACCGTCTATGCGCTGGGCAGTCGCGTCTGGCTGGAGATCGATCCGGCCGCCATGGTACGTGTGGAGTAACAGCCACCGCCAACCGCGAGAGCAAAATGACCGCAGGCCCGCTTTCCCGCTTCACCGTGCTCGACCTGACACGGGTGCGCGCGGGGCCGACCTGCGTCCGCTACTTCGCCGATTGGGGCGCCAACTGCATCAAGATCGAGATGCCGCCGCACGTCGCCGAGGGCGACATGGGCGGGCCGCGCCACGGGCCGGATTTCCAGAACCTCCACCGCAACAAGCGCTCGATCACGCTCAATCTCAAGGAGCCCGAGGGCAAGGCCATCTTCATGAAGCTGGTCGAGAAGGCCGACGTGGTGGTCGAGAACTACCGCGCCGACGTGAAGTTCCGGCTCGGGATCGACTACGAGAGCCTGAAGAAGGTCAATCCGCGCATCATCCTCGGTTCGATCTCGGGCTTCGGCCAGGACGGGTCCTATGCCGAGCGCGCGGGCTTCGACCAGATCGCGCAGGGCATGGGCGGCTTGATGTGGGTCACCGGCGAGCCGGGCCGCGGCCCCATGCGGGCGGGCGTCGCCGTGGCCGACGTGGGTGCCGGCCTCCATTGCGCCATCGGCATCCTGATCGCGTTGCTCGAGCGCGAGAAATCGGGCGAGGGGCAGTGGGTGTCGAGCTCGCTGCTGCAGGCGATGATCTCGATCTGCGACTTCCAGGCCGCGCGCTGGACCCTGGCCAAGGACGTGCCGGGCCAGGCCGGCAACAACCATCCGACGGGAATCCCGACCGGCGTGTTCAAAACCAAGGACGGCTATATCAACATCGCGGCGTCGGGCGACCACATTTACAAGCGCTTCTGCGAGTGCATCAAGGCGCCCGAGCTGCTGACCGACGAGCGCTTTTCGACGGCCAAGGCCCGGGTCAAGCATCGCGACATGATGAACGCGGAGATCGACAAGCGCATGTCGGCCTTCACGTCGGCCGAGGCGGTGGAGAAGCTCAACAAGGCGGGCGTGCCGGCGGGCCCCATCTACAAGATGGACGAGATGTTCGCCGACCCGCAGGTCAAGCACCTCAGGATGGCGCGGCACGTCAAGCATCCCAAGCTGGGCGACCAGGAGGTGATCGGCCAGGCGATCAACATGAGCCGCACCACGGTCGAGCACTGGAGGGCGACGCCGGAGCAGGGCGAGCACACCGAGGAAGTGCTGAAGAGCGTCGGCTACGACGCTGCGGCAATCGACGGCTTTCGCCAGCGGGGAGTGATCTGATGACGAATTTCAGCCCGACACCCAACATGATCGCGGAGAAGAAGGGGCCGGTCGGCCGGCTCGTCTTCAACAAGCCGCACAAGCACAACGCCACCTCGACCGACATGTGGGAGGCGATCCCGGTCATCCTCGACGAGTTCGAGAAGGACCCGGCGATCCGCGTCGTCGTCGTGACCGGCGCCGGCGACAAGGCGTTCGTGTCGGGCGCCGACATCTCGGAGTTCGAGAAGGCGCGCAACACGCCCGAGCAGGTCGCCTATTACGACAAGATCGGCGAGGTCGCCAATACGCGGCTCAACAAGTTCTCGAAGCCGACGATCGCGCGCATCCGTGGCTACTGCATCGGCGGCGGGCTGGCGGTGGCGCTGCTCTGCGACATCCGCATCGCCTCCGATATCAGCAAGTTCGGCGTGCCGGCGGCGCGTCTCGGCCTCGGCTATCGCGCGAGCGGGCTCAAGATCCTGACGGACCTGGTAGGTCCGTCCCACGCCAAGGAGATCTTCTTCACCGCGCGGCACTTCTCTGCGCCCGAGGCACTCGACATGGGCTTGATCACCCGCATGGTGCCCGACGCCGAACTCGACTCCTATGTCGACAATTACTGCAAGCTGATCGGCGAGAACGCGCCGCTCACCATGCATGCCGCCAAGCGCACCATCGAGGAACTGACGCGCCTCGACGGCAAGCCCGACTTCGAGCGACTGTCGAAGCTGGTGAAGCAGTGCTTCGATTCAGAGGACTACAAGGAAGGCCGCACGGCGTTTATGGAAAAGCGCAAGCCGGTGTTCAAGGGCCGGTGACCGCCTTTGGCCGATCCGTTTCCCGCCGTCGCCGAGAGTGCGGCGAGAGGCGAGGCGGCCCAGCTCTTCGCCGACATCCGCGCCACGGTGGGCGTGCGCGTGGTGAACCTGGTATGGCGCCACCTCGCGACGATGGACGGCGCCTTGCCATGGGCGTGGGCGGCGGTGAAGCCGCTTTATCTCGCCGGCGTGCCCGACGAGGCGACGCGCCGCTTCCGCGCGTCGATGATCGTGCCCAGGTTCGAAGGCTTGGCGGGACCGCAGCCGCGGAGCGTCGATGACGTTCTGGCGAGCTACGATCACTCCAACACGGTCAATCTGTTCGCGCTCGGGGCGCTTGTCGCGTGGCTGCGCGGCGAGACCGCGACGGCGGGCACACCGCCCTGCGGCCCGCGCCTGCCGGCGCCCGACGTCACCTTGCCCAAGCTCAACAGCGCCGAGGACGTCTCGCCCGAGGTCTGGGCGCTGGTGCTGCGGCTCAACGCCTTTGGCGATAAGAAACAGATCATCCTCGCCAGCATGTATCGCCAACTGTCGGGCACGCCCGGATTTCTGGCACTTCTGGAATCGGCTCTTTCCAAGGCCGTCGACCTCGACGAGGCGATTGCCGTCAACCGGGCGAAGGCCAGCGACATGTCGCGGCTGGTCGCGCGGGCGATCTCGGCCCCGCCGGCACCGCAGGCGGCGCAAATCGAGCGCAGCGTCTCGGCCTTTGTCGATCACGCCATCGGCAAGATGATCACGATCTGCCGGGCGATCCGGCAAGCCCGGGGAAATTTGCAGTAAGGGCGTCTCGGCCGTCTCACGCGTCTCAGCCGTCTCAGGGGGTCTCACCAGGGGGGTGGGGCTGTTCCGTGAGACTCGAGGCAAAAACCCTTATGCCATCGGCATCGGAGCTGTCTCAGCGGCGTGAGACTCGGAGTCTCTACTCGGCTGCCGCCTTGCGGCCGGCCTGCCGGCGGCTGAGCCACTCCTGCATGGCGTCCTCCATGCTCATGAACACCGCGCCGCCTTCCATCAGTTTCTGGATCAGGCGCTCCAGCATCATCATGCGGTGGCCGCGGCCGATGACGTGGGGGTGGAACGTGTAGGTGAGGACGCCGAAGTCGGGCTGCACCCGCGTCATGTAGCTGAAGTCGTCGACGAAATTCTCGAGCACGTTGGTGGCGTTCATCAGGCCGGCCTGGATCGAGCCGTTCGGATTGCGCATGTATTCGAAGTGCGGGTAGTCGTCGAGCGACCACGAGATCGGCATCTCGACCAGCCCGGTCTCGCGGCCGCGCACGATCGGCTTCTTGAGCTCGACCACGTCGCCCTGGCGGGCGAAGTAGCAGTCGTAGTCGTGGCCCATCAGCGAGCTGTCGTACTTGATGCCGTGCTTGAGCAGCAGCTCGATCGAATTGGGCGAGAGGTCCCACGCCGGCGAGCGGTAGCCGCGCGCGGTGCGGCCCGAGATGCGCTTGATCGACTCGTTGCCGCGCACGATCTCCTCTTCCTCCTCGGCGCGCTCCATGGTGACCGGCAGGCGATGCGTCCAGCCGTGATGGGCGAGCTCGTGGCCGGCCTCGACATACGGCATCACCGCCTCGGGCGTGCTGTCGATGGTGTGGCCCGGCGTGAAGAAGGTGGCCTTGATGCCGTACTTCTCCAGCAGGGCGACCAGGCGCGGGATGACGACGGTGTCATACTCGCCCCGCGATATGGCAGTCGGTGTGACGAGGCCGCGGGCGATGAAGCCCGACATGTGGTCGTGGTCGAACGTCAGGCAGACGATATGGCGCGTCATGTCGCACTCTCCTTCAGGCCGCAAGTCTAGGCGGGTTTGTTGCCTTAGCCCACCGGACCCTGCATGATGCCTGTAATCAAAAGAACGGTATCACAGGGAGGTTGGCGTATGGCGGCGACGTCCGCCCGGCGCATGGCTGCGCAAGAGGGCGAAAACCAACTCGTCGTCAAGGGTGTGTCCAAGAAGTTCGGCGGCGTGACCGCCGTCCAGGACGTGTCGCTTGAGGCTCCGCGCGGCGGCATCCTGTCGATCATCGGACCGAACGGCGCCGGCAAGACCTCGCTGCTCAACATGATCTCGGGCTTCTACAAGCCCGACACAGGCAATGTGCTGCTCGACGGGATCGAGATCGCCTGGAAGAAGCCGAGCGAGATCGCGCGGCTGGGCATCGCCCGCACCTTCCAGAACATCGCCTTGTTCAGCGGCCTCACCGTGCTCGACAATCTGATGCTCGGGCGCCACGTGCTGATGAAGTCGGGCGTGCTGTCGAGCGTCATCTACTGGGGCATGGCGCAGAAGGAAGACATCGCCCACCGCGAGGCGGTCGAAGAGATCATCGAGTTCCTGAAGCTCCAGGACCTGCGCAAGCTGCCGACCTCGGCGCTGGCCTATGGCTTGCGCAAGCGGGTCGAGCTCGGCCGCGCGCTGGCGCTCGATCCCAAGGTGCTGCTGCTCGACGAGCCGATGGGCGGCATGAACCAGGACGAGAAGGAGGACATGGCGCGTTACATCCTGGACGTGAACCAGGAACGCGGCATCACCGTCGTGCTGATCGAGCACGACATGGGCGTGGTCATGGATATCTCCGACAAGGTCGTGGTGCTCGACCGCGGCCGCCGCATCGCTTCGGGCACGCCCGAGGAGGTGCAGCGCGATCCCCACGTCATCGAGGCGTACCTCGGCGCCGGCAAGAAAGGAGGCAAGTCATGAGCCTGCTCGACTCTCCCAGGACCGACACGCTGCCCAAGCTGCTGCAGCGCAACGCCGAGGAAAACCCGCGCGCCGCCGGGATCCGCGAGAAGACGCGCGGCGTGTGGCAGACCCTGAGCTGGTCGCAATATCGCGACCACGTGCGCGACTTCGCCTCGGGCCTTGCCGCGCTGGGGTTCAAGCGCGGCGACAAGCTTTCTGTGGTGGGCGACAACCGCCCGCAGCTCTATGTCGCGCAGCTCGCCGCGCAGTCGCTGGGCGGGGTGTCGGTGCCGGTCTACCAGGATTCGATCGCCGCCGAGCTGGTCTACGTGCTGAACCACGCCGAGACCTCGATCATCGTCGCCGAGGACCAGGAGCAGGTCGACAAGGCGCTCCTGCTCAAGGCAAAGCTTCCCAACCTGCGCTGGATCGTCTTCGACGATCCGCGCGGCCTGTGGGCCTACGACGATCCGGCGTTGCGCTCGTTCGAGAGCGTGCTCGAGGAGGGCCGCAAGTTCGCCCAGGGCAAGCCGGACTTCGTCGCCGCCGAGCTGGCCAAGGGGACGGCCGACGACATCGCCATGATCGCCTACACCTCGGGCACCACCGGCAATCCGAAGGGCGCGATGCTCTCTCATCGCAACATGATCGCGGCCGCCGAGGCGTTCATCGAGGTGAACGACGTCAAGCCGGGCGACAACTGGCTGTCCTATCTGCCGATGGCCTGGGTGGGCGACGCCGCCTTCTCGCTCGGCATGGCGCTGGTCGGCAAGCTGGTGGCCAACTGCCCGGAGAGCCCGGAGACCGTCCAGCGCGACCTGCGCGAGCTCGGACCGCACGCCATGCTGGCGCCGCCGCGCATCTGGGAGAGCCTGTTGACGCAGATGCAGGTCAAGAGCGGCGATGCCTCGCCGCTGAAGCGCGGCGTCTACGAATATTTCCGCGGCCTGGCCGAGCGCTGCGAGCTGAAACGCACCGACGGCAACCCGCTGTCGCTGGTCGAGCGGCTCGGCCTGGCGACCGGCGAATTCTTCGTCTACGGCCCGGTGCGCGACCAGCTCGGGCTGCGCCATGCCCGCTGGTGCTACACCGGCGGAGCGCCGCTCGGGCCCGATACCTATCGCTTCTTCCGCTCGTTCGGCATCAACCTCAAGCAGGTCTATGGCGCCACGGAAGCCTCGGCGCTCATTTCGTGCCAGGCCAACGCGGAGGCCAATCCCAACACTGTCGGCCGGCCGATCCCGCGCATCGAGGTCAAGATCGATGACCGCGGCGAGGTCATGCTGAAGGGCCCCAACGTGTTCAAAGGCTACTTCAAGCAGGAAGACGCCACGCGCGACACGATCACAGGAGACGGCTGGCTGAAAACCGGCGACGCCGGCTTCTTCGACAAGCAGGGTCACCTCGTCATCATCGACCGCGCCAAGGATGTCGGGAAGCTGTCCGACGGCACGGCCTTCGCGCCGCAATTCATCGAGAACAAGCTGAAATTCAGCCCGTTCATCCGCGAGGCCGTGGCGTTCGGGCACGAGCAGCCGATGGTCGTGGCGATGATCGCGATCGACATGCAGACCGTGGGCACGTGGGCGGAGAAGAGGGGGCTTGCCTATACGAGCTTCATGGACCTCAGCCGCAAACCGGAGGTGGCGCAACTGATCGCCGGCGAGATCGCCAAGGCGAACGCGACATTGCCCGACGTGCAGCAGGTCAAGCGCTTCCTGCTGCTCAACAAGGAGCTCGAGGCCGACGATGCCGAGATGACGCGCACGCGCAAGGTGCGCCGGCGGTTCGTGGCGGAGAAATACGCCAAGGTGATCGAGGCCTTCTACAACGGCGGCAAGCAGGTCGAGGTGACCATGGAGATCACCTTCGAGGACGGCCGCAAGTCGACGCTCACCTCGCAGATCGCCGTGCACGACCTGCCGGCGGCGGCACCGGCGATGAAGGCGGCCTGACCGTGGGTGAGGACCTCGACTTCTTCTTCGCGCTGCTGCTGAGCGGCGCGGCGATCGGTCTGATGTATTCGCTGATCGCCCTGGGATTCGTGCTGGTCTACAAGGCGACCGACGCCATCAACTTCGCCCAGGGCGAGTTCGTCATGATGGCCGCCCTGATCGCCGCCGCGGTGCTCGGCATCGAGGGCATGTGGCTGATCGGCGCCGTGGTGGTGACCTTGGCCGTGATGATCGGCTTCGGCTTCGCACTCGAGCGCGTCGTGCTGCGGCCGCTGCTCGGCCGACCGGTCGTGTCAGTGATCATGGCGACCATCGGGCTGGCGGCGATCCTGCGCGGCCTGACGCCGCTGGTGTTCGGCAGCACGACCCGGGCGGTGTCGCTGCCGATCGGCGACGATCCGGTCAATATCGGCCTCGCGAGCCTGCCGCCGATCCAGGTGCTGGGCGCGGCGGTCGCGGTGCTGTTCTTCCTGGCCTTCAGCTGGTTCTTCAAGAAGGCCCGCATGGGCGTGGCGATGCGCGCCGTCGCCGATAACCAGCAGGTGGCGCAGGCGATGGGCATCAACGTCGAGCGCTACTTCGCGCTCGCCTGGGCGATGACCGGCATCGTCTCGGCGCTGGGCGGCATCATCTGGGGCAGCATGCTGGGCGTCGACATCCAGCTCGCCCTGGTTGGACTGAAGGTGTTCCCGGTGGTGATCCTGGGCGGCCTCGATTCGATCGGCGGCGCGCTTGTCGGCGGCCTGATCGTCGGCATCGTCGAGAGCCTGGCGGCCGGTTACCTCGATCCGTATGTCGGCGGCGGCACCAAGGATTTCGCGCCCTACGTCCTCATGATCATCGTCCTGATGGTGCGGCCCTACGGCATGTTCGGCCGCCGCCAGATCGAGCGCGTGTAACCATGTTCCATCGCGAAGCCGGCGTCTTCAAGACCAGCTATGCCAGCGACATGGCGCTCTACCCGCTGCCCATCGCCAAATGGACGGTGGCGGTGCTGGCGCTGCTCTTCGTCGTGATCATCCCGCTCACGATGCAGGAATACTACCTCTCGATCCTCAACCTGATCTTCATCGCCATCGTCGGCGCGCTCGGCCTCAACATCCTGGTGGGCTACACCGGGCAGATCTCGATCGGTCATGGCGCTTTCATGTCGGTCGGCGCCTACACCGCGGCCAACCTGGCGGTGCGGCTCGGGTTGCCGTTCTGGATCACGCTGCCCGCCGGCGGGCTGATGGCGGCGCTGATCGGCGTGATCGTCGGCATCCCGAGCCTGCGCATCAAGGGCCTCTACCTCGCCATCGCGACCCTCGCAGGGCAGCTGATCATCGAATGGACGATCAACCACGTGACCGCGATCTCGGGCGGCGCGCAGGCGTCGATCCAGGTCGACCGGCCGACACTTTTCGGCTTCACGTTCAACACGCAGGGCCGGCTCTACTACTTCCTGCTGTTCTTCACCGCGCTGGCGATCATCGCCACGCTCAACATCGTGCGCAGCCGGCTCGGCCGCGCCTTCATCGCCGTGCGCGACCAGGACATCGCGGCCGAGATCATCGGCATCGACATCTTCCGCTACAAGCTGCTGTCGTTCGCGATCTCCTCGTTCTATGCCGGCGTCTGCGGCGTGCTCTACACCTACTATTTCGGGATCGCCAACTACGAGGCGTTCCAGCTCGTCGTCTCGATCGACTTCCTGGCGATGATCATCATCGGCGGGCTGGGCTCGGTCCTGGGGTCGATATTGGGGGCGATCTTCGTCACCCTCCTGCCGATCGTGCTCCGGCTGGTGCTGATGGACGTCGGCAAGCTGTTCCTCGACGAGGGCGAGCTTGCCAACATCATCTCCGGCACGCGGCTCGCCGTTTTCGGCGCCCTGATCATCTTTTTCCTGATCGTCGAGCCCGAGGGGCTCAACCGGTTGTGGCGCAATATCCGGAGTTACTTCCGGGTCTGGCCCTTTTCCTACTAGAATTGGGCATCAACGAAGAAAGGGAGGAACCCATGGTGAGGTTCGTGAAGAGTGGGCTGGCGGCGGCGGTCGCAACCGCTGCCCTGGCGTTCGGATCGGGCGGCGCATTTGCCCAGAGCAAGGAGGTTGTGTTCGGCTTCCAGTGCGACCGCACCGGGCCGACCGCGCTCGTGGGAACGGTGCTTTGCCCCGGCTACCACGATTACATCGACCTGGTGAACAGCAAGGGCGGCGTCGAGGGCTTCAAGATCAAGGTCATCGAGGTCGACAACGAGTACAAGGTCCCGCCCGCCATGGAGGCGCACGAGCGCTTCAAGAAGGAGGGCGCCGTCCTCGAGGGCCTGTACGGCACGCCGCAGACCGCGGCGCTCAACAAGAAGCTCGAGGAAGACAAGATGCTCGGCACGTCGCCCGGCTTCGGCACGGCCGACGCCGCCGACGGCAAGAAATATCCCTACACCTTCCCGATCGCGGCGACCTACTGGTCGCAGGCCGGCGCGGCGCTGGAGTTCGTGAAGGAAAAGCTCGGCACGCTCAAGGGCAAGAAGATCGCCTACATCTTCTACGACAATCCGGCGGGCAAGGAGCCGCTGCCGATCCTCGAGGCGATCGCCAAGCAGGAAGGCTTCGAATTGCGCACCTTCGCAGTGCCGGCGCCCGGCGTCGAGATGGGCGCGCAGGTGCTCGACATCACCAGCCGCTTCAAGCCCGACTTCGTGGTCGCCCATCTGTTCGGCCGCTCGCCGTCGGTGGCGATCAAGGAGTTCAAGGGCAAGGGCTTCCCGCTCAGCAAGGTGATCTCCTTCGTGTGGGGCAGCTCCGAGGCCGACATCATCGCCGCCGGCGGCTACGGCGTCGCGCAGGGCTACAACACCCTGCAGTTCGCGGGCGTCGGCAAGGACTTCCCGGTGCTGAAGGACATCGTGGCGATGTACAAGGCGCAGGGTAAGCCCGCTCCCAAGGAGATGGACTCGACCGTGTACTACAACCGCGGCGTGATGACGGCGGCGCTCCATGTCGAGGCGCTGCGCAACGCCATCAAGGCCAACGGCGGCAAGGCGCCGACCTCGGAGCAGGTCAAGGACGGCATGGAGCACGTCAAGGGCTTCACGCTCGATGGCCTGGTGCCGCCGATGACCATCACGCCCGCCGATCACGAGGGCGGCGGCTGGTGCGAGGTCTACACCGTCAAGGGCAACGCGCTGGTCAAGGCGAAGGACTGGTACCAGGGATACCGCTCCATCATCGAGAAGCAGCTCGCTTCCACTGCGTCCAAGTCCTGATCGACGAACGGGGTACGGGCGGCGTCCCGACCGGCGCCGCCCGCATCTGCCATGCTGGCGATCAACAACATCGAAGTCGTCTATGACGGCGTGATCCTCGTCCTCAAGGGCGTGTCGATCGGCGTGCGCGAGGGCGGCATCACCACGTTGCTGGGCGCCAACGGCGCCGGCAAGACCACGACCCTGAAGGCGATTTCCGGCGTGCTGCGCTCCGAGCGTGGCGAGGTCACAAAGGGCACCATCCAGCTCGGCGACAGGCGGATCGACGGCATGCGCGCCCACGAGGTTGCCAAGCTCGGCCTGGTGCAGGTGTTCGAGGGGCGCCGGGTGTTCGAGAACCTGACGACCGAGGAGAACCTGATCGCGGGCGGTCACGTCCAGCGCGAGAGCGCGGCGCTGCGCCAGGGCATCGATCTCGTCTATTCGTATTTCCCGCGCCTGCACGAACGGCGCAACCAGATCTCGGGTTATCTCTCGGGCGGCGAGCAGCAGATGCTGGCGATCGGCCGCGCGCTGATGAGCAAGCCCAAGGTCGTTCTGCTCGACGAACCGTCGCTCGGCCTGGCGCCCATGCTGGTGGAGGAGATCTTCGGCATCGTCAGCCGCCTGGTGAAGCAGGAGAAGCTGTCGGTCCTGCTGGTCGAGCAGAACGCCACCATGGCGCTCGACGTCGCCCATCACGGCTATGTCATGGAGAATGGCCGTATCGTGCTCGAGGGCAGCGCTGACAAGCTGCGGGAGAATTCCGACATCAAGGAATTCTATCTCGGGCTGAACGAGGGCGGCGCGCGCAAATCCTATCGCGACACCAAGCACTACAAGCGGCGCAAGCGCTGGTTGTCGTAGAGTCTTTCCGGGCGAGACGGAATCACCTTACCCTGAGGAGGGACCCGCAGGGTCCCGTCTCGAAGGGTGGAAACGAGCGCCTTGCCTGCTGCCATCCTTCGAGACGCGCCCTTCGGGCGCTCCTCAGGATGAGGTCGTACCTTGTAACCGGTGGTTCGATACCGCCAATCCTGCACTGGCCATGCCGCCCGCTTGACCGGGACGCCCTCGTCCGGCGGTAATCCGTCGGGCCGCGCGTTTGCGGAGCAGGAGAGAGACCCATGGCGACCGTCCATCCGCAGGTGCAGAAGGCGCGCGATCTCATGCCCCTGATCGCCGCTTCCGCCGCTGAAAACGACGAAATACGCGAGCTCACCAAGCCGGTCGTCAAGGCTCTGGTCGAGGGCGGATTCTTCACCATGCTAAAGACGAAAGCCGTCGGCGGAATGGAGCTGAAACCGTCGATCTTCGCCCGGGTGACCGAGGCGCTCGCCGAGGCCGACGGATCGACCGCATGGGTCGTGTGCCAAAGCAACGGCTGCTCGACCACGAGCGCCTATCTCGATGCGAAGATCGCCCACGAGATATTCGGCACGCCCGACGGGATCGTCGCCTGGGGGCCGCCCGGTTCGCCCTATGAAGCCACACCCGTCGAAGGCGGGTACAGGATCACCGGGAAATGGCGCTTCATGAGCGGCAGCCAGAACGCCACGTGGCTTGGCGCGCATCTGCGGGTCGCGGGCACCAGGGAAACGAAGACCTTCCTCTATCCCAAGGCGAGCGCCACGTTCCACGATATCTGGCACACGCTTGGCCTGCGCGGCACGGCGAGCAACGAGTATTCCGTCGACAATCTGTTCATTCCGCACGAGCGCGCGATCTATCGCGACGATCCGCGCGACCGCCGCAGCGACAGCCCGCTATATCGTTTCACCAGCAACCAACTCTATTCTATCGGCTTCGGCGGCGTCGCACTCGGCATTGCGCGCGGCACGATGGACGCGTTCCTCGCCCTGCCGAGGGAAAAGACCCGCCGCGGTGCAGGCAAGCCGATGGTGGAGAACAACGTCGTTCAGTCCCACGTCGCACAGTCCGAGGCACGTTGGCGCTCCGCG
>DASRFX010000003.1:0-84028 GCA_035651335.1 Reyranella sp.
CGCCCGAGCCGACACCGCCGGTGCCGATCAGCGGGAACTGCCGCTCGACCCGCTGCGCAGTCTTGCGCAAGACCTCCGTCGACAAAGCCGTGAGCGGCTCACCCGACAGGCCGCCGGCTTCGCTCCGGCGCGCCGAACGCAGCGACGCGGGCCGCGCCAGGGTCGTGTTCCCGACGATGATGCCGTCCATCCGAAGATCGCGGCAGACCGCGACGATGTCGTCGAGGTCCTCGTCCGTCGCATCGGGCGCGATCTTCACCACCAGAGGCACCGGTTTCGCCGCGACGGCGTCCTGCACCCGCTTCAGCAGGTCGGCGAGCTGCGTACGGCCCTGCAGGTTGCGCAAACCGGGCGTGTTGGGCGACGAGACGTTGCAGACGAGATAATCGGAATAGGGCGCGAGCGCCGCGGCACAGATCACGTAGTCGGCGGCGCGATCGGTGCTGTCCTTGTTGGCGCCGACATTGACTCCGACGAACCCTCGCCGAGACCGGGCCCGAAGCCTCGCCAGGGCCGCGTCCAGACCATGTCCGGGAAAGCCCATCCGATTGATCACGCCGCGATCCTCGGGAAGCCGGAACAGGCGCGGCCGCGGATTGCCGTCCTGCGGCTTGGGCGTGACGCTGCCGATCTCGACCAGGCCGAAGCCCAGGCCGAGCAGTGCATCCGGCACCTCGGCATTCTTGTCGAAGCCGGCGGCAAGGCCGATCGGGTTGCCGAGCGTTCGGCCCCAGACCTGGGCGGCGAGCGACGGCGGATCGGGCTTGCGGTCGCGCGGGACGAGGCCGCTCTTCAGGCCACGGATGGCGAGGCCGTGCGCCGCCTCGGCATCGAGGCGCGACAGCAGGAGATCGGCGGCGCGGTACCAGCCCATGCCGCGTGGTTAGCAGAAGTCCGCTGTGGAGCGCTTGGATCTTAGCGGATCGCCATCTACCGAATTGAGGGCGCGCCGTTCTGCGGCCGCAGGCCGAGCGCTTCGCTGAACAACTCGGCGAACGCTTCCTTGAACAGCTGGCCCACCCGCGGATCGTCCGGACCCGACGCATCGGTCCACGCCGTCACCTGGGAGAGGGCCTTGTCGTTGCGGCAGTAGATCGCGAAGACGTTCAAGCGGCCAGGCATGCCGGGGCGCACCCGCGCCTTGCCGGTCTCGCAAACCGAATCGGCGTTGAGGTCCTTGGCCGCCTCGAACACCAGCACCAGCCGGTAGTTCGGATGCGGCGTCTCGGCCGGCACGTCGTAGGTGAAGGTGAGCGGCGGCCGCGGTTTGTTGGCCTGCATCTGCCGCAGCAGGCTGACAGCAACCTGATCCGACGCAAGGCCCGGGAAGGCGTCGCCCGCCAGCACGACCCGGAAGGGCCTGCCGTCGGTCGCATTGTAGAACTCGCGGAAGTCATATTGCGTCGCGTAGTCGACGCCGCCCAGAGTGGCCGCGCTGGCGACTGCCGGCAGCGCCGACGCAGCCAGCAGGCCGGCCAACAGGGTCTTGAGCAAACGCATGGCCTTCGTCCCTCGTCTCAAACGTCCAGGTCCTGGGCGAACTTGGCGTTCTCCTGGATGAAAGCGTAGCGCTTCTCGGGCTTACGGCCCATCAAATCCTCGACAAGAGTCTGTGTCCGCATCGCTTCACGCCGAGTGTCGGTATCGGCGGCCGTCGGGACATCGACCTTGAGCAGGACCCGCTTGGCCGGATCCATCGTGGTCTCGCGCAGGTGCACCGACTGCATCTCGCCCAGGCCCTTGAAACGCGTGATGTCGGCTTTGCCGCCGAACACGGTGCGCAGCAGCTCGTCCTTCTGCGCATCGTCCTGCGCATACTCGGTCTTGCCGCCCTTGGTGATGCGATAGAGCGGCGGCTGGGCGAGGAAGAGGTGGCCGTTCTCGATCAGCTTCGGCATCTCGCGATAGAAGAAGGTCATCAGCAGCGAGGCGATGTGGGCGCCGTCGACGTCGGCGTCGGTCATGATGATGATGCGCTCGTAGCGCAGGCGCTCCTCGCTATATTGCGCCCCCGTCCCGCAGCCCAGCGCCTGGATCAGGTCCTGCACTTCCTGGTTCTCGCGCAGCTTGTCGGCGCTGGCCGACGCCACGTTCAGGATCTTGCCGCGCAAGGGCAGGATCGCCTGGGTCTCGCGGTTGCGGGCCGCCTTGGCCGAGCCGCCGGCCGAATCGCCCTCGACCAGGAAGATCTCGGTGCCGTCCGACGAGCTGTTCGAGCAGTCGGCGAGCTTGCCGGGCAGGCGCAGCTTGCGTGTCGCGGTCTTGCGCAGCTGCTCGCGGTCCTGGCGTCGCCGCAGCCGCTCCTCGGCCTTCTCGACGACGTGGTCGAGCAGGACGTTGGCCGCTTCCTTGTCGCCGGTCAGCCAGTGCTCGAAATTGTCGCCGACCACCGTCTCGACCAGCTTGCTCGCCTCGACCGAGACCAGCTTCTCCTTGGTCTGGCCCTGGAACTGCGGCTGCTCGATGAATACCGAGACGAGCGCCGCCGAGCCCTCGATCACGTCGTCGGCGGTAATGATGCCGCCGCGGCGATTGCCGGTGAGCTCGGCATAGCGTTTCAATCCGCGCACCAGCGCGCTGCGGAAGCCCGATTCGTGCGTGCCGCCGTCCGACGTCGGCACGGTGTTGCAATAGGAGCGGACGAAGCCTTCCTCGTCATTCGGCCACCACACCGCCCATTCGACCTTGCCGCCCTGCGTGCCGTTGCTCTCGCTCTTGGCTTCGCCGGCGAAGGGCTGCGGGACCAATGTCGGCCGCTCGCCGATCTCCGACATCACGTAGTCCTTGAGGCCGCCCTCGAAATGGAAGGTCGCTTCCGCCGGCACCTCGGAATTCTTCGCCAACAGCTTGGGATCGCACTTCCAGCGGATCTCGACGCCGCGGAACAGGTAAGATTTCGACCGCGCCATCGCATACAGCCGCTCCGGCTTGAACTCCTGCTTGTCGAAAATCTCCGGGTCGGGATGGAAGGTGATGGTCGTGCCGCGCCGGTTTGGGGCGGGGCCGGCCGATTTCAGCTTGGTCGTCGGCTTGCCGCGCGAGAAGGTCTGCATCCACGACTGGCGATCGCGCGCCACTTCGACGACCAGCTCGTCGCTCAGCGCATTGACGACCGAGACGCCGACACCGTGCAGGCCGCCCGAGGTCGCATAGACCTTGCTGTTGAACTTGCCGCCCGAATGGAGCGTGGTGAGGATGATCTCGAGCGCCGACTTGGGCTTGTACTTGGGGTGAGGGTCGGTCGGGATGCCGCGGCCGTTGTCGCGGATCGTGACCTTGTTGCCGGGCAGGAGCTCGACGTGGATGGTGTCGGCGTGGCCGGCGACCGCCTCGTCCATGGCGTTGTCGAGCACCTCGGCCACGAGATGATGCATCGCCCGCTCGTCGGTGCCGCCGATATACATGCCCGGGCGCTTGCGCACGGGCTCGAGCCCCTCCAGCACCTCGATATCGCGGGCGGTGTAGGAATTGTCCTTTGCCGATGCGGCGCGTTTGCCGCCCGAACGCTCGAATAGGTCGCCGCTCTTGCCGTTGCTCTTTGCGCTCTTGGCCATGCTTCTTCTTGTGGTATTGCGGTCGCGCGAGGGGGTTCGCCGATGACCGCGTTCTTGCCGATATGGTAGTGAAAATGCGGCGAATCAACAACATCCAGCGGGGATAGATGGCGGACAATTCGCGCGACCCGATCATCAGGACCGTGCCGCAGCCCGCGGACATGAACGGCAACGGCGACATCTTCGGCGGCTGGGTGCTGTCGCAGATGGACGTCGCCGGCGGCGCGCTGGCAGCCCGCGTCGCCAAGGGCCGCGTGGCGACGGTCGCGATCACCGCCATGACCTTCGTGCAGCCGATCAAGGTTGGCGACATGGTGTCGATCTACGGCAAGGTCGCGAAGATCGGTCGCACCTCGATCACCATCGATCTCGAGACGGTCGTGCAGCGCCGCAACGATGCCGCCGAGATCCAGGTGACGCATGGCACGTTTGTCTTCGTGGCCATCGACGGGGAAGGCAAGCCGCGGCAAGTGCCTGCCGCATGAAGTGGTTCCTTGCCGCGCTGGCGCTCGTCCTGGCCGCCGCTCCGGCCTTCGCCCATCCGCATATCTGGATTTCGCAACGCGTCCGCGCCATCGCCGCCAACGGCCAGTACACGCACGTCGAGATCGAATGGCGTTTCGACCCGATGGCGAGCGAGACCGAGATCCCGCCGATCGACGAGGACGGCGACGGCAAGATCTCGGCCGACGAGGTGAAGGTGCTGGCCGCCGAGATGATGCCGGACTTCGAGAAGAACGGCTTCCTCACCTGGCTCAACACCGGCGGCAAGGATTTCCGTCCGCCCAAGGCGCCGAGCCTCGAAGTCCATATCGACGATCCGGCGACCTTCACGCCGGCCGACTGGAACCATGACCAGGGGCACGAGGATGCCGGCATGCCGATGCCCAAGAACAAGCAGGTCGAGCAGCCGCCGCCGCATCCGCCGCGCAACCTCGTGTACGTGATGCGCTTCGAGCTGCCGCAGCCCACGAGATCCGTCTCGGTCACGACGTACGAGCCCGAGGACATGATCCGCATCGAGGTCGACAAGGCCGGCCTGCCGAAGGACTGCACGCTGTCGAAGCATCCGGCGTACAAATCGGAGTTCGTGAAGGGCAGGCCGTTCCACGCCGACATGGTCACGTGTCGCTTGCCGTAACTCACCGCCCGCTGCTCGGCGTGCTGTTCATGTGTGCGGCGTGCGCGCTGTTCCCGGTGATGAACGGCATCGTGAAATTCCTCGGCGGCCTGTACGACCCCAAGGAGGTCGTGTGGTTCCGCATCGTCACGCATCTCGTGCTCGTGGCGCTGGTCTTCGTGCCGCGCATGGGCACGCGCCTGTTTCACACCCGCCAGATCGGCTCGCAGTTCATCGTCTCGCTGATGATGCTGCTGTCGACTCTGCTGTTCTTCACTGCCGCGAAATACGTGGGCGTCGCCGACGCCATATCGATCTCCTTCCTCGGCCCGCTCGCCGTCGTGTTCCTCGCCTGGCCGCTGCTGGGCGAGCGCATCACGGCGCTGCGGCTCGGCGCGGTCGTGCTGGGCTTCGTGGGCGTGCTGGTGGTCATCCGGCCCGGCAGTTCGGTGTTCCAGCCGGCGTCGCTGCTGCTGCTGGGCAGCGCACTCTGCTACGCCGTCTACCAGATCTACATCCGCCGGCTGGCCGGCATCGACCATCCGGCGACGTCGATCTTCTACAGCGTGCTGCTCGGTTCGATCCTGATGTCGTTCGTCATGCCGTTCGTGTGGCAGACGCCCAGGAGCTGGCAGCACTGGCTGCTGTTCCTGTCGACCGGCGCGATGGGCGCGCTCGGGCACTATTGCGTGGCGCGGGCGCTCAGCTGCGCCTCGGCCAATTTCATCGCGCCATTCAACTATACGCAAATGATCGGCTCGGTGATCGTGGGCTACCTGATGTTCGGCGAGGTGCCGGACAGCTATGTTTGGCTCGGCACCGCGCTGATCGTCCTGGCCGGCCTCAGCGTCGGCTGGTCCGGCCGCAAGCGAGCCTGAGGAGGGGAAGTCATGCCGTATCTGGTCGCCGCCGATCTGCCCCGGCAAACGGCCGGGTCGCGCCTTCGCGCCCTGGTCGAGCGGGCGGGCATCCTGCAGATGCCGGGCACGCACAACGGTCTTGCCGCGCTGCAGGCACGCGATGCCGGTTTCGAGGCGGTCTACCTCTCGGGCGCCGGCATGTCGGCCTCGATGGGCCTGCCGGATTTGGGCGTGATCACGGTCGATGAAGTGACCTTCTTCATCCGTCAGGTGGCACGGGCCTCGGGCCTGCCGGTGCTGGTCGACGGCGATACCGGCTACGGCGAGGCGCTGAACGTCATGCACATGGTGCGGTCCTTCGAGGAGGCGGGCGCCGCGGCCGTCCATATCGAGGACCAGCTGCTGCCCAAGAAGTGCGGCCACCTCAACGACAAGAAGCTCGCCGATCCCCAGGACATGGCGGCCAAGGTTGCAGCGGCAGCCAGGGCCCGGCGCGATCTTTTCGTCATTGCGCGCACAGATGCCGCGGCGAGCGAGGGCATGGATGGCGCGGTGGCGCGCGCGAAGCGATATCTCGAGGCGGGCGCCGACGCGATTTTCCCCGAGGCGCTCGTCAACGCCGAGATGTTCCGCGAGTTCGCCCGGCGCATGCCGGGCGTGAAGCTGCTCGCCAACATGACCGAGTTCGGCCGCACGCCGTTCTTCACCGCCGCCGAATTCGAGGCGATGGGCTACAAGATGGTGATCTGGCCGGTCTCGGCGTTCCGTGTCGCCAACAAGGCGCAGGAAAGGCTCTATGCCGCCATCAGGCGCGACGGCGGCACGCACAAGATGGTGGGCGAGATGCAGACCCGCGCCGAGCTCTACAAGACGATCGGTTATCACGACTACGAGGCGCTCGACTCCTCGATCGTGGCTACCGTGGTCCCGCAAGGCATGCCGCAGCGCTAGAGGCCCACATGTTGCGGCCCGTTTTTCCCGATTTCCAAACGGAAGTTAATCGGCGCGAGGGGCCAGTGGGGTAGCGCTATTTGCGCTATTTCCAGACGGAGGCCAGGCGGTGGGCGTGCGAAGGCGGTCATGGTATCGCCACCATAACCCCCGGAGATAGAAGAAACCCGATTCTGTCGTATAGAACTTCTCACGAGCAAAGCTCGCGAGGCCCTCAAGACGAGTGGCCTCCGAAAAATAATCAGAGCCCGAGCTCCTTGAGGTCCGGCGCCTTCTTGTGGAAATCGGTGGCGTCCTGGAATGCCTTGCCGATCCTGAGCACCGTGCCTTCGGCATAGGGTCGGCCGATGATCTGGATGCCGACCGGCAGGCCCTGGGAAAAGCCGCTCGGCATGGAGAGCGCACACAGGCCGAGATAATTGCCGGGCCGCGTCATCAGCGAGATGGCGGGCGAGGTTTCGTCGACCTCGCTGATCGGGATCGCTGCCGATGCCAGGGTCGGCGTCAGCAGCGCATCGTGCTGTGCCATCCAGGCATGGAACGACTTCCGCAGCTCAGCCATGCGCCGCAACTCGCCGGCATAGAGGCCGGGCGCGTAGGTCTTGGCGATCAGCGCGCGGTTGCGCACGCCCGGGCCGATCGCCTTGCTCATGTCCTCGATCCAGTCGCGGTGCAGCGAGAACATCTCCGACGTCGAGATCGCGCCGGCCGACGCGCCGAGATCGAAATAGCCGCTGGGGAATTTCACGGTTTCGACGATCGCGCCGAGGCCCGCCAGCGTCTTGGCCGAGGCCTGCCAGGCGGCGATCACGTCGGCATGGCAGGGCGGCAATTGCTGCTGATCGGGGAGCGCTATCTTCATGCCCTTGATCGAGCCGCCCCTGGTCGACGCGGTGAAATCCTCGAGCGGCTGGTTGAGCGTCGTCGGATCGCGCGGATCGGGCGCGGCCAGAGCGTTCAACATCAGCGCGCAATCCTCGACCGAGCGCGCCATCGGACCGATCGAATCGAGCGTCCACGACAGCAGCATCGTGCCGGAGAGGCCGATGCGGCCAAATGTGACCTTGAGGCCGACGAGCCCGTTGAAGGAGCAAGGGATGCGCACCGAGCCGCCAGTGTCGCTGCCGATGCCGGCCGGCGTCAGGCGCGCCGCGACCGCGACGCCCGTGCCGCTCGACGAGCCGCCGGGCGTGCGATGGGTCTTGAGATCCCAGGGATTCCATGGCGCGCCCAGCAGCGGGTTGGTGCCCCAGCCGCCGAAGGCGAACTCGACCATGTGCAGCTTGCCGAGCGGGATCATGCCGGCGGCCGTCAGCCGCTCGACCGTGTTCGACGTCTCCGTGGCGACACGCTTCTCCCACATCTTGGAGCCGCCAGTGCCGATGCGGCCCTTGATGTCGCATAGATCTTTGTAGGCCACCGGCAGGCCGTGCAGGGCGGGCAGGGGAAATCCCGACGCGCGCGCCTTGTCGGCTGAATCGGCCAGGTCCTTCGCCTCTTTCGCGTAGACCTCGACGAAGGCATGCAGCTTGCCGTCGGCCTTGGCGATGCGCGCGAGCAGGGTGTCGACGATCTCGCGCGACGAGAATTTTTTGCCTGCCAGGCCCGCGCCGAGCTCGCTGAGGGTCATTTCATGCAGAGACATTAGTAAGTCGCCCTTCCGCCGGAGAGATCGAACACCGCCGCCGTGCTGAAGGTGCATTGCGGCGAGGCGAGCCACGACACCATCTCGGCGACTTCTTCCACTTCGCCGAAACGATTCATCGGGATCTTGGACAGCATGTACTGGATGTGCTGCTCGGTCATCTGGCTGAACAGCTCGGTCTTGACCACCGCCGGCGCCACGCAATTCACCAGCACGCCGCTGGTCGCGAGCTCCTTGCCCAGCGACTTGGTAAGGCCGATCACGCCCGCTTTCGAAGCGGAGTAGGCCGACGCGTTCGGGTTGCCTTCCTTGCCGGCCACCGAGGCGATATTGACGATGCGTCCCCAGCCGCGCTTCACCATGCCCGGCACGACGGCGCGATTGCACAGGAACACGCCGGTCAGGTTCACGTCGATCACTTGCTGCCAGGCATCGACCGGATACTGCGCCACCGTCGTGTTGGGGCCGGTGATGCCGGCGCTGGCGACCAGAATGTCGGGCGCAGCAAGATCCTTCTCGGTCCTAGCCAGCGCCTCGGCGATCGACTTTTCATCGGCGACGTCGACCTGGACGGCGATGGCGGCGCCGAGCGATGCCGCCGATTGCTTGGCACGATCCATATCGCGGTCCCACAGCGCGATGCGACCGCCGCCGGCGGCGATTCGCTGGGCACAGGCGAGGCCGATGCCACGCGCGCCGCCAGTGACAATCGCGGTGCGGCCCTTGAACACATCGCCCGCCATGGTTACCTCCCAAATACTTGAACTGACGTAATTTTCCGATCATACCGGAGCGCCATGGCTTCCGACAAACCCGCCTCCATCGACGCCACCATCGAGCTCTTGAAGCGCGGCAGCTACATCGCCGATCGCAGCCTCGCGACCGTGCTGTACCTCGCGTTGAAGCTTGGCCGGCCGCTGTTCTGCGAGGGCGAGGCGGGCGTCGGCAAGACCGAGATCGCCAAGGTGCTGGCGGCTACGCTGAAGCGTCCGCTGATCCGCCTGCAATGCTACGAGGGCCTCGACATCAATTCCGCCGTCTACGAGTGGAACTACTCGCGCCAGATGATCGAGATCCGGCTGGCCGAGGCGCAGGGCGTGCATAATCGCGACGAGCTCGCGTCCGACATCTTCAACGAGCGCTTCCTGATCCGCCGCCCGCTGCTCGAGGCGCTGCAGCCCAGCGCCGAGGGCGCGCCGATCCTGCTGATCGACGAGCTGGACCGCACCGACGAGCCGTTCGAGGCGTATCTCCTGGAAGTGCTGTCCGATTTCCAGGTGACGATCCCCGAGCTCGGCACGATGAAGGCGGCGCAGACGCCGATCGTCGTGATCACGTCGAACCGCACGCGCGAGATCCACGACGCGCTGAAGCGTCGCTGCTTCTACCACTGGGTCGACTATCCCGATCTCAAGCGCGAGCTCGAAATCCTGAAGGTGAAGGCGCCGGGCGCCAACGAGCGGCTGTCGCGCCAGGTCGTGGGTTTCGTGCAGGAATTGCGCAAGCTCGACCTGTTCAAGGCACCGGGCGTCGCCGAATCGATCGACTGGGCGACCGCGCTGTCGGAGCTCAACGCGCTCGATCTCGATCCCAAGACGATCAACGACACGTTGGGCGTGTTGCTCAAGTACCAGGACGACATTCAGCGCCTGCAGGGCTCCGAAGCCGCCGACATCCTGCGCAAGGTGAAGGCGGACATCGCCGCCCAACCGCTGGGGTAGGGCGTGGGCGCCGCCAACGACGGCCCTCTCGGATTCCTCTCCCCCACCAGGGGGAGAGGCGAGGAGAGGGGGCTGCACGAGCTTCTCCTTTCCCCTCTCTTAACCTCTCCCCTTAGCAGGGGAGAGGGATATGACGGGAGACGGTAATGGACACGCTGGCCCAACCGACGGGCGAGCCTGAGCCGGCCGGCCGGCTGGCGACCAACATCGTGCATTTCGCGCGGACCTTGCGCACCGCGGGCCTGCCCGTAGGGCCGGGACAGGTGCTGCGCGCCATCGAGGCGGTCGAGGCGGCGGGCCTCAGGAAGCGCGACGATTTCTACTGGACGCTCCATTCGGTGTTCGTGAACCGGCGCGACCAGCGCGAGATCTTCGACCAGGCTTTCCACGTCTATTGGCGCAACCCGCGCCTGCTCGAAAAGATGATGGAGATGTTGCTGCCTTCGGTCGGCGTGCCGACGTCCGAGGAGACAAAGCAGATCAGCCGCCGCCTGCAGGACGCCCTGCAGCAGCCAGGGAAGGGCGAGTCGAAGGACGAGGACGAGCCACCGGAAGTCGAGGTCGAGGCGACCTTCACGGTGTCCGATCGCGAGGTGCTGCAGCACAAGGACTTCGAACAGATGACGCAGGCCGAGATCGACGAGGCGCTACGCGCGATCTCCCGGCTGCGCCTGCCGCTGCCGGAACGGCGGACGCGGCGCTACCAGTCGGCGCGGCGCGGGCCGCGCATCGATTTCCGCGCCACACTGCGCCGGGCGCTGCGCCCGGACGGACTGACCGAACTGCGCAAGCGCGAGCAGCGCCGCCGGCCGCCGCCATTGGTCATCCTGTGCGATATCTCGGGCTCGATGGCACGCTACACGCGCATGTTCCTGCATTTCATGCACGCGATTACCAATGATCGCGACAGGGTCTATTGCTTCACTTTCGGCACGCGCCTCAACAATGTGACCCGGGCCTTGCGTTATAGGGACGTGGATATAGCGCTTGAGAAAGCCTCGGCACAGGTTGAAGATTGGTCCGGCGGCACCCGGATCGGCCAGACGCTCCACGAATTCAACAAGAAGTGGTCGCGTCGGGTCCTCGGGCAGGGCGCCGTGGTGTTGTTGATCACCGACGGGCTCGATCGCGAAGGCGCGGCGGGCCTGGCGGAAGAAATGGAGCGCCTGCACAAATCCTGTAGCCGCCTGATCTGGCTGAACCCGCTCTTGAGATACGGCGCCTACGAGCCCAAATCACAAGGCAACAAGGCGATGCTGCCGCACGTCGACGAGTTCCGGCCGGTGCACAATCTGGAGAGCCTGGCCGGGCTCATCGCAGCCCTCGACGTGAAGACCCACGCCGCCGACCGGCGGCTCGACAATTGGCAAACTGAACTTCGCAAGGAGTAGGACATGAGCGACGCACTGGAAGTCCTCGATCAGGTCGGCAAGTGGAAGCAGGCCGGCAAGGGCGTCGCTGTGGCCACCGTGATCACGACCTGGGGCTCCTCGCCGCGCCCGGTGGGCAGCCAGTTGGGCGTCGACGATTCCGGGAACATGGTGGGCTCGGTGTCGGGCGGCTGCATCGAGGGCGCTGTCGTCAAGGAAGCGCTCGATGCGATCAAGGACGGCAAGCCGCGGCTGCTCGATTTCGGCGTGACCGACGAACAGGCCTGGGATGTCGGCCTTGCCTGCGGCGGCAAGGTCCAGGTGTTCGTCGAGAAGGTGAAGTGATCCCATGCAGGCCTCGACCCTCAAGGCTCTCCAGGAGGCGCGCGCCAAACGCCGCGCCGTGACTCTCGCAACCCGGCTGAGCGACGCGGCCGAGGCGCTGGTCTACCGCGACCAGGCCGACGGCGAGCTCGCCCGGGACGCCATGATCGTGACGGCCGCGCGCCGCGCCATGGATGTCGGCAAGAGCGAGACCGTGGATGTCGGCGGCCAGAAGATCTTCCTTAACGTCTACGTGCCGCCGCCACGGCTGATCATCGTTGGTGCCGTGCACATCGCGCAGAGTCTGGCGCCGATGGCGGCGATGCTCGAATTCGACGTCACCGTCGTCGATCCGCGCGGCGCCTGGGCGACGACGCAGCGCTTTCCGGGCGTCAAGGTGATCAAGGATTGGGCCGACGAGGCCTTCCAGGCGATGGGGCTCGACGCATCGACCGCGGTCGTCACGCTCACGCATGACCCCAAGCTGGACGACCCGGCGCTCGAGGCGGCGCTGAAGTCGGACGTCTTCTATATCGGCGCGCTGGGCAGCAAGCGCACCCACGCCAAGCGCAAGGAGCGGCTGGCCGAGGTCGGCATCAGCGACGAGATGTTCGCCCGCATCCATGGGCCGA
Source organism: Reyranella sp. (assembly GCA_035651335.1). GTDB lineage: Bacteria > Pseudomonadota > Alphaproteobacteria > Reyranellales > Reyranellaceae > Reyranella. The sequence goes on from DASRFX010000003.1 coordinate 12,178, forward strand.
TCGGCCTCAATATCGGCGCCAAGTCGCCGGCCGAGATTGCCATCTCGATCCTCGGCCAGATCATCGAAGTCCGTGCCCGCCGCCTCGAGTCGCTCGCTGCGCCAAAAGTCGCGGCGGCGTGAGGACCGGTGCATGAGATTTGGCGAAACCCCGATCGACGAGGCCACCGGCGCCATCCTGGCGCATAGCTGGCGCGCGAACGGCATCAACTTCGCCAAAGGCCGGCGCCTGTCGGCCGAGGACGTGGGCAAGCTGAAGGCGGCCGGCGCCTCGTCGATCATCGCCGCCCGGCTCGATCCCGAGGACATGCACGAGGACGAAGCCTCCGAACGGGTCGCCAGGGCGCTGGCCGGCGAGGGCATCGAGGTGACGGCGCCGTTCACCGGCCGCTGCAACCACTTTGCCAGGGAAGCCGGGCTTGCCGTCATCGACCACGAGCGCATCGATGCGCTGAACGAGCTCGACGAGACGGTCACCGTCGCGACCTTGCCGCCCTATGCCCGGGTGACGCCGCGTCAGATGGTGGCGACGGTCAAGGTGATCCCGTACGCCGCGCCCAAGGAGGCGGTGCGGCGTGCCGTCGAGGTCGCGCAATCGGCCAACCAGCCGCTGGTCTCGGTGAAGCCGTTCAAGCCGATGCGCGCCGGCCTGGTGCAGACCAAGCTGCCCGGCACGCGCGACAAGGTTCTGGACAAGGCGGTCGGCACCACGAGCAAGCGGCTGACTTCGCTCGGCAGCACCTTGGTCGGCGAGCGCCGCTGCGATCATGACGCCAAGGCGATCGCCGCCGCGATCCGCGAACTGAAGGCCGAAGGCTGCGATATCTATCTGGTCGCCGGCGCCTCTGCGATCGTCGACCGCAAGGATGTCGTGCCGGCCGGCATCGAGCAGGCGGGCGGCAAGCTCATCCATTTCGGCATGCCGGTCGATCCCGGCAATCTGCTGCTGACGGCCGAACTCGACGGCAAGCCGGTGCTCGGACTGCCGGGCTGCGCCAAGTCGCCCAAGTACAACGGCTTCGACATGGTGCTGGAGCGGCTGGCGGCGCGCCTGCCGGTCGGCCGCGCCGAGATCGTGCGCATGGGCTCGGGCGGGCTGCTGGCCGAGATCGCGAGCCGCCCGCAGCCGCGCGACGATGAAGCCGACGGCGCCAGTGAAGGGGAGGGCCTGCAGCAGGCGCCGAAGGTCGCGGTGCTGGTGCTGGCGGCCGGCCGCTCGACGCGCATGGGCGGGCCGAACAAGCTTCTGGCCGAGGCCCATGGCGAGCCGCTGGTCGTGCATGCCGTGAAGGCGGCGCTCGCCTCGCAGGCGGTCGAAGTGGTCGTCGTGCTGGGGCACATGGCCGATCAGGTGAAGGCGGCGATCACGCGGGCCGTGCCGACCGGCCGCCTACGCTTCGTCACCAATCCCGATTTCGCCGAAGGCCTCAGCACCTCGGTGCGCACGGGCGTGGCGGCGCTCGGCAAGGAGATCGATGCCGCGGTCGTCCAGCTGGGCGACATGCCGGGCGTCAATGCGCTGTTGCTCGATCGGCTGATGGCGGCGTTCAGCCCGGTCGAGGGTCGCTCGATCTGTGTGCCGACGGTCGCCGGCAAGCGCGGCAATCCCGTGCTGTGGGACAAGCGTTTCTTCGCCGAGATCGCCAGGATCGAGGGCGACAGCGGCGCCAAGCACCTGATCGGCGAGCATGCCGACCTCGTGTGCGAGGTCGAGATGAAGGGCGAGGGCGCGGTCACCGACATCGACACGCCGGAAGCGCTGGATGCCTGGCGGGCAAAGGCCAAAGCATGAGCTTCGACGTCGCGTCCGTCCGCCGGCAGTTCCCGATCCTCTCCGAAATCATCGACGGCAAACCGGTCCACTACCTCGACAACGGCGCTTCGGCGCAGACGCCGATGGTCGTGATCGATGCGGTGCGGACGTACGAGACCACCGCTCGCGCCAACGTATTGCGCGGCGTGCACCGGCTGGCCGAGCGGGCGACCGAGGCTTACGAGAGCGCACGCGAGGAGGTGGCACGGTTTCTCGGCGTGGCGCCGATGGAGATCGTCTTCACCGGCGGCTGCACGGCGGCGATCAACCTCGTGGCCTATTCCTACGGCTCATTGCTGAAGCCGGGCGACCGCATCCTGCTGTCGGAGCTCGAACACCATTCCAACATCGTGCCGTGGCAGTTGCTGCGCGATCGCAGCGGCATCGAGATCGACATGATCCCGGTGACCGAGGACGGCCGCATCGATCTCTCGAAACTGCCATCGCTGCTGACCAAGAGAACAAAACTGGTCTCGCTGGCGCATATTTCGAACGTCACGGGCGCTCTTGTCGACGTCAAGATGGCGGTTGACGCCGCCAAGATGGTCGGCGCGAAGGTAATGCTGGACGGTGCGCAGCGCGCGCCGCATGGGCCGCTCGATTTGCCCGCCCTTGGCATCGATTTCTACGCCTTCGCCGGCCACAAGGCCTATGGGCCCAACGGCGTCGGTGTGCTGTGGGCCAGGCCCGAATTGCTGGAAGCCATGCCGCCGTTCCATGGCGGCGGTTCGATGATCGGCCGCGTCACCTTCGCCAGGACGACGTGGGCGCCGCCGCCCCGGCGCTTCGAGGCGGGCACCCCGCCCATCGGGCCGGCCATCGGGCTCGGCGCCGCCTGCGCCTGGATGCGCGCCATCGATTGGACCGGGGCGCATGCCCACGAAATGGCGCTGGTGCAGCGCGTCATGGATGGCCTGCAGACCATCGACGGCGCCCGGCTGTTCGGCCCGGCGTCGCTGCAGAACCGCTATCCCGTCGTGTCATTCACGCTGGATGGCGTGCATCCGCACGATGTCGCCCAGACCCTCGATTCGTTCGGCGTCGCGGTGCGCGCCGGCCACCATTGCGCCCAGCCGTTGATGGACCGCTTCGACCTCGACGGCACGACGCGGGTGTCGATCGCCCCCTACAACGACAACAGCGACGTCGACGCGCTGCTGACCGGCGTGAAGCACGCGGCCAAGACGCTTCGATGAGCGACCAGCTCTATCAGGACAGGATCGTCGCGCTCGCCAAGGCGAAGATCGGGGCGGGCAAGCTCGCCGATCCCACCAAGTCGGCGCGCCGCGACAATCCCCTGTGCGGCGACAGGGTGACCATCGACGTCCGGCTGCAGGACGGCCGGATCGCCGGGATTGCCCACCAGGTGAGGGGCTGCCTGCTGTGCCAGGCATCGGCGTCGGCCCTGGCCTCGGTTGCGGTCGGCAAGGGTGCCGGCGAGATCGAGGCCCTGCGCCATGATGCCGAGCGCGCCGTCGGCCGCGAGCCGGGCAGCGCGGCCGCGCCGTTCGACGCCTTCACGCCGGTCGCCGATCACAAGTCGCGCCAGGAGTGCGTGCTGCTGCCATTCGAGGCGCTGAAGGACGCGTTGTCCTGAAAGTTCTATACGACGGAATCGTCGCCTTTTAACGGTCGGCCTTATCATGCCATCGCATGACCGATTCGGTTCCTACGCGGTCTGGGGTGAGCCCCTGGTATGGTCGACCACCCCGTTATTTTCCCGTTATTTTAACGGGAAGGGCACCTAAGCTGGACGAAGGCCCCGATACCGCCGCGGTCGCGTCACAGTCGGCTCGCACGGTCCGCGCACGAGAGCGGGAGGCTTCATGAAACGAGTGCTGATCGTCGCCGTGGCGTTTGTCCTGGCCCTGCCGAGCCTTGCGCTGGCGCAGGACCTGACCCTGAAGCGGGTGATGTTGTCGTCGGGCGGGCTGGGCTATTTCGAGTACGAAGCCGCTGTCGACGGCGATGCATCGCTGAAGCTCACGGTGCCGCTCGACCAGGTCGACGACGTGCTGAAGAGCATCGTGGTCTACGACGACAAGGGCACGGTCGGCGGCTTGAGTCTGCCCGGACGCGAGCCGCTGAAGCAATCGTTCAAGGACCTGCCGTTCGACCAGGCGGCGCTACAGTCGCCGGCGGAGTTGCTGGAAGCGCTCAAGGGCGCGCAGGTTTCGGTCGGCGGCAGCCACGCGCTGTCGGGCCGCATCGTCTCGGTCCAGCCCGAGACGACGACCAGCACCGACGGCAAGACCACGACATCGCGCACGCGCGTGACCTTGCTGACCAATCTCGGCCTGCAGCAGTTCGTGCTGGAGGAAGCGCAAAATCTGGAATTCGCCGATCCGCTGCTGCGCGACAAGGTGGCGAAGGCGCTGTCGGCCATCCAGGCGAACCGGGCGACCGACGCCCGCACCCTCGAGCTCTCGGCGCGCGGCCAAGGCAAGCGCACGGTACGCGTCGCCTACATCGTCGCCGTGCCAGTGTGGAAGGCGTCGTACCGGCTGACCCTGCCAGCCGATTCCGCCGCGCCGAAAGCGCCGTTGCAGGGCTGGGCGACGATCGAGAACCTGAGCGGCCAGGACTGGAAGAATGTCGAGCTGACGCTGGTCTCGGGCCGGCCGGTCGCCTTCCACCAGGCGCTCTACGAGGCCTATTACGTGACGCGGCCGGACGTGCCGGTCGAGGTCGCGGGCCGGCTGATGCCGGGCGTCGACCGCGGCGGCGTGCAGCTCGCCGGCAAGGAGATGCCGAAGCCCGCCGCGCCGGCGCCGGACAATCGCATGCGTCAGCAGGACGCGATCACCAGATTTGCCGCGCCGCCGCCAGCGCCCGCCATCGCGGCCGCTACCGAGCAGCTCGAGGCGACCGACACCGCGACGCAGGTCACCTTCAAGTTCGCCAAGCCGGTGAGTGTCGGCAACGGCCGCACCCTTTCGCTGCCGATCCTCGATCGCCAGGCGCCGGCACAGCGGCTCGCGCTCTACGAGGCCGACACGGCGGCACGCAATCCGCTGGCAGCCGTGCGCCTCGGCAACGACGGCGAGAGCGGGCTGCCGGCCGGCATCCTGACGATCTACGAGCGCGACAAGGCGGGCAACGTCGCCTATGTCGGCGACGCGCGGTTGTCCGGCTTCCCGGTCGGCGAGACGCGGCTGCTGGCCTATGCGCTCGACGAGAAGATCACCGTCGAACGCGACCAGGCACAGACCAGCCACCTCGCGAGCGGCACGATCGCCAATGGCGTGCTGCGCTATTCGAGCCTGCTGCGTCACACGACGACCTATCGCGTCAAGGGACCGGCCAAGGAGCCGCGTCTGCTGGTGGTCGTGCAGCACCGCATGGCGGGCTGGAAGCTCACGAAGCCCGACAGCCAGGGCATCGAGATCAGCGAGGGCAATTATCGCCTGCCGTACCAGCTGCCGGGCGGCGAGCCGACGCAGCTGATCGAGGTCGTGCAGGAGCAGACCGTGCAGCAGGACCTCCGACTGCTCGACGGCAACGTCAACCAGATCAAGGTCTACGCTCAGGCCAAGGAGTTCGACGCCAAGACGCGCGAGGCGCTCTACAAGATCCTGCAATTGCAGCAGGCGGTCAGCGAGGCGCAGCGCAAGCTCAGCGACATCGACAGCCAGCACAAGACGATCGTCGACGAGCAGGCGCGCATCCGCGAGAACCTGGGCAAGGTGCCGGCCAACAGCGACTTGCAGCGGCGCTATCTCGCCGCGCTGGAGAAGCAGGAGAACGATCTCGACGCGCTGGCCAAGCAGAAGGCGGAGGCGCAGAAGGCCGCCGACGCCGCGCGCGACGCGCTGCGGTCTTACGTGGTTTCGCTCGGTTAGACCAGGCTAGCCTGCCCGCAAGGTGCGCACCGCGTCGTCGCGGCGGAACAGATAGAGCAGGGCGCGCAGCGCGGCGCCGCGCTCCGTCTGGAGCTCGGGATCGCGCTCGACGATGAGGCGAGCGTCGTCGCGCGCGGCCTGCAGGAGCTCGGCATGGGCCGCCAGATCGGCCAGCCGCATGTCCGGCAGCCCGCTTTGGCGCGTGCCCAGGAGTTCGCCGGCGCCGCGCAGGCGGAGGTCTTCTTCGGCGATGCGGAAGCCGTCCTCGGTCTCGCGCATGATGGCAAGGCGCGATTTCGCCGTCTCGCCGAGTGGGCCGGCATAGAGCAGCAGGCAGGTCGACTTGGCGGTGCCGCGACCGACCCGCCCGCGCAATTGATGGAGCTGGGCGAGGCCGAAGCGTTCAGCATGCTCGATCACCATCACGGTCGCCGACGGCACGTCAACGCCGACCTCGATGACGGTCGTCGCCACGAGGATCGAAAGCCTGCCGTCGGCGAAGGCCGTCATCGTCGCCTCGCGCTCGGCGCTTTTCAGCCGGCCGTGGATCAGGCCGACCTTGCCGGAAAACCGCGCGCTCAGCAGGCGATGGCGCTCCTCGGCGTTGGCGAGATCGACTTCCTCCGACTCCTCGATCAGCGGACACACCCAGTAGACGCGGGCGCCGGTGCCGGTCATGCGCCCCACGGCATCGACCACTTCGGCAATGCGCTCGAGCGGAATGGTGCGCGTGTCGATCGGCTGCCGGCCGGCCGGCTTCTCGGTGAGCTTGGACACGTCGAGATCGCCATAGGCCGCGAGCATCAAGGTGCGCGGGATAGGCGTCGCCGTCATCACCAGCAGGTCAACGGCGTGGCTCTTGGACGAAAGCGCCATGCGCTGGGTGACGCCGAAGCGGTGCTGCTCGTCGACCACCGCCAGCGCGAGATCGGCGAACTCGACCTCGTCCTGCACCAGGGCATGCGTGCCGACGACCAGCGGGATGGTGCCGTCGGCCAGGCCGGCCAGCGTTTCCTTTTTCTGCTTTGAGCCGTCGCGGCCGGTCAGCAAGGCGATGCGCACGCCGGCCGCTTCGGCGAGCGGCGCCATGGTGGCGAAGTGCTGGCGCGCCAGGAGCTCAGTCGGCGCCATCAGGGCGGCCTGCGCGCCGGCCTCGACGGCGGTCAACATCGCGAGCAGCGCCACCAGCGTCTTGCCCGAACCGACATCGCCCTGCAGCAGGCGCACCATGCGCTCGGGCTTGGCCATGTCGGCGGCGATCTCGGCCGTCGCAAAGGTCTGGCTCGAGGTGAGCTGAAAGGGCAGCGCGGCCAGCGCGCGCTTCTGCAGGACCCCGTCGCCCTTGGTGGCGCGGCCGGCGATCGCCTTGTTGTGATGGCGGACCAGCGCGATCGCGAGCTGGCTCGCCAGCAGCTCGTCGAAGGCGAGCCGCGCCCGCGCCGGATGCATGGCGTCGAGATCGGCCGGTTCGGCGGGCGCATGGGCGCGGGCGAGCGAGCCCTTCCAGTCGCTCCATTTTTGCTTTTTGAGGTAGGCCGCGTCCTGCCATTCGCCGAGCGAGGGTGCGCGCCCGACCGCGGCGGCAATCGCCTTCTGCACGGGCTTCTGAGTGAGGCCGGCGGTCAGGCCGTAGACGGGCTCGACCCGCAGGATCGACTCGCGCTCGGCCAAGGCCACGACATGGTCGGGATGCGTCATCTGCGCATCGCCCTGATAGATCTCGACCTTGCCGCTCACCACGCGTTGCTCGCCTGGCGGCAAGAGCTTCTTGAGATAGTCCTCGCGGCCGTTGAAGTAGGTGAGGCAGAGCCGGCCGCTGTCGTCCGAACACCACACGCGGTAGGGCTGGCGCGGGTTGCGCGGCACGATGTGTTCGTCGACCGTGACGGTGATGGTGGCGATTTCGCCGGCGACGGCTGCCGCGACCGTCGGAGCGTTTCGCCGATCGACCACGGCGAAGGGCAGGTGCCAGAGCAGGTCGACGACCAGCGGGCCGGCCAATTTTTCGACGAGTTTGCCCAGTCGCGGCCCGATGCCGGGCAACGATGTGACTTGGGCGAACAGGGGCGTCAGGCTCTGCGGACGCATGGCTTGCAGGACGTGACTTCGCACCCGCCGCTGCCTATATGCTACGCCCCTTTTTGAGCCGGTTGGGGAAAAGTTGAGCGGCGATTCCGAACTGGAGCTGCGTCGAAAACGTTTGCTCTATCGCAGTGTCTATCGCGGCAACAAGGAGAACGACATCCTCCTTGGCCAGTTCGCGCGCGCCCATATCGCGGAGTTCGATGCAGCCGAGCTCGATCAATACGAACGCCTGCTGTCGGCGGGTGACAACGACATATACGACTGGGTGGCCGGCAAGGCCGAGCCGCCGGCGGACATGGATTGCCCGGTGTTACGCAAGCTGATGGCCTTCCAGGTGAGGTTCTAGTGGCGTCGCTCGCTGAACGTCTGTCCGCGCTGCATCGCAAGCCCGGCCGCTGGACCGTCGCCGGCCTGCCCGAGGGCGCCGATGCGCTGGCGCTGGCCGAGATCGCGCGCACCACTGGCGGACAGGACATTCTGCACGTGGCGCGCGACGGGCAGCGGCTCGAGCGCCTGCAGGACGGCCTGCGCTTCTTCGCGCCCGATCGCGAAGTGCTGGTCTTCCCGGCCTGGGATTGCCTGCCTTACGACCGGTTGTCGCCGCATCCCGACATCGTCGCCGAACGCCTCGAGACGCTGGTCAAGCTCGCGACGCCGAAGAAGGCGGGAGCGCCATCGCGTGTGATCCTCGCCTCGGTCGGAGCGGCACTGCAAAAAGTGCCGCCGCATAGCCTCTATGCCGAGGCGGCGACAGTGCTGCGCAAGGGTTCGACCGTCGACGTGCAGTGGCTGACCAGGTTCCTGGGCGAGAATGGCTACGGTCGCGCCGACACGGTGATGGAGCCGGGCGAGTTCGCGATCCGCGGCGGATTGGTGGATCTGTACCCGCCCGGCACCAACGAGCCGCTGCGTCTCGACCTGTTCGGCGACCAGCTTGAGACGATCCGCTCCTTCGATCCGATGAGCCAGCTCTCGACCGGCGAACGCCAGGAGGTCGTGCTGTTGCCGGTGAGCGAAGTGCTGCTGACGAGCGAAAGCATCGAACGGTTTCGCTCCGGATATCGCGCGCGGTTCGGCAATGTGGCGGGCGGGGACATCCTGTACGAGGCGGTGTCGGCGGGGCAGCGCCATGTCGGGATGGAACACTGGCTGCCGCTGTTCCACGATCATCTCGAGACCTTGATCGACTATTGCCCCGACGCAGTCGTCACGGCCGACCATCAGATCAAGGAGGCGTTCGACGCGCGCTACGAGTTGATCACCGACTATTACGAGGCGCGCCAGAAGACCGGTGCGAAAGGCGGCATGTCGGGAGGCGCCGACTACAAGCCGTTGCCGCCGGCCGAACTCTATCTCAAGCCGTCGCAGTGGGAGCAGCTGCTCGAAGGCCACAGCGTCGGGCAACTGACAAGCTTCGATGCGGCGCCGGGGACGCCGAATTCGATCGATCTGGAAGGGCGCCGGCATGAAGGCTTTGCCCAGGCGCGCACGACGCAAGGCGTGAATCTGTTCGACAAGGTGGCCGAGCATGTGAAGGCCGCCAACGGTGCAGGACGCCGAGTTGTGATCGCTGGCTTCACGGAGGGCTCGGCGACGCGCCTCACGCATCTGCTGCAGGAGCACGGCGCCACGACTCCGGTGCCGGTGGCCGACTACGGGGTGGTGCAGGGCCTGCCGCCCGGCGCGGTTGGCGTCACGGTCTGGCCCCTTGAGCACGGCTTCGTGCTCGACGGTCTCGAGGTCATCGGCGAGGAGGACATCCTCGGCGATCGCCTGTCGCGCCCCCAGAAGAAGCGCCGGCCATCGGAGCGCTTCATCGCCGAAGCCGCAGCGCTCTCCGAGGGCGATCTGGTCGTGCATCGCGAGCATGGCGTCGGCCGCTACGAAGGGCTGGTGACGCTGGAGATCCAGAACGCGCGGCACGACTGCCTGCGGCTGACCTACGAGGGCGGCGACAAGCTCTTCGTGCCGGTCGAGAACATCGACGTGCTGTCGCGCTATGGCGCCTCGGAAGAGGGTGCCGCGCTCGATCGGCTGGGTGGCGTGGCCTGGCAGTCGCGCAAGGCGCGGCTGAAGCAGCGCATCGCCGACATGGCCGACCGCCTGATCCGCATCGCTGCCGAACGCGCCGTCCGCCGCGGCGAGATCATGGCGCCGGCTGAAGGGCTCTACGAGGAATTCTGCACGCGCTTTCCCTATGCCGAGACCGACGATCAGCTGCAGGCGATCTCCGACGTGCTCGACGATCTCTCGTCCGGCAAGCCGATGGACCGGCTGATTTGTGGCGACGTGGGCTTCGGCAAGACCGAGGTGGCGCTGCGCGCGGCGTTCGTGGCCGCGATGGCGGGCAAGCAGGTCGCCGTCATCGGCCCGACGACCTTGCTGGCGCGCCAGCATCACCGCACCTTTGCCGAGCGCTTCCAGGGCTTTCCGCTCAAGATCGGCCGGCTGTCGCGGCTGGTGCCGGCCAAGGAGGCAAAGGAAACCAAGGCGGGCATCGCCGACGGCACGGTCAACATCGTGGTCGGGACGCATGCGCTGCTCGCCAAGAACATCGAGTTCAAGGACCTTGGCCTGCTGGTCGTCGACGAGGAGCAGCATTTCGGCGTCGCCCACAAGGAGCGGCTGAAGGAGCTGCGCGCCGACGTGCATGTGCTGACGCTCACCGCGACGCCAATTCCGCGCACCTTGCAGTTGGCGCTGACCGGTGTGCGCGACATGAGCCTGATCGCCACGCCACCGGTCGACCGGTTGGCGGTCCGCACGTTCGTCACGCCCTTCGACGGCGTCACCGTCCGGGAGGCGCTGCTGCGCGAGCAGTATCGCGGCGGCCAGAGCTTCTATGTCTGCCCGCGCATCGAAGATCTCGCGGGCGTTGCCGCCGAGCTGCGCGAGCTGGTGCCCGAGATCCGCATGGCCATGGCACACGGACGCCTCGCGCCAACCGCCATCGAGAACACCATGCAGGACTTCGTCGACGGCAAGTTCGACGTGCTGCTGTCGACCAACATCGTGGAAAGCGGCCTCGATATCCGGAACGCCAACACGATGATCATCCATCGCGCCGACATGTTCGGCCTGGCGCAGCTCTACCAGCTGCGCGGCCGCATCGGGCGGGGCAAGATGCGGGCCTACGCCTATCTCACCGTGCCGCCGGGCAAGGCGCTGAACGAGGCGGCGTCGAGGCGCCTCGAGGTCATGCAGACGCTCGACACGTTGGGCGCCGGCTTCCAGCTCGCGAGTCACGACCTCGACATCCGCGGCGCCGGCAACCTGCTGGGCGAGGAGCAGTCCGGCCACATCCGCGAGGTCGGAATCGAACTCTATCAGCAGCTTCTCGAGGAAGCGGTGGCCACCGCCAAGGGCAGGGCGGAAGAGGCATCGCAGGCCGATTGGTCGCCGACCATCAATCTCGGCATCCCGGTGCTCATCCCGGAAGAATACGTCGCCGATCTGTCGGTGCGCATGGGCCTCTATCGCCGCCTGGGGGGGCTATCGACGCAGGCCGAGGTGGATTCTTTCGCCGCCGAGCTGGTCGATCGCTTCGGCAAGCTGCCGCCCGAGGCCGAGTTCCTGCTCCAGACCATCGCGCTCAAGCTGCTGTGCCGCGCCGCCGGCGTGGAGAAGATCGACGCCGGCGAGAAGGCGGTCGTGTTCTCCTTCCATGGCAACAAGTTCGCGCGGCCGGACCGGCTGATCGCCTGGATCCAGAAGAACGCGCCGCTCGTGAAGGTCAGGCCCGACCAGCGCGTCTTGGTGCAGCGCGCCTGGAGCGACGAGCGCCAGCGGCTTTCCGGCGTGACCGGGATCGTCTCCGCTTTGGCGCGGCTTGCCTCTTCCTCGGCCGCAGAAGAGGCCGAACCGCGAGCCGTGCGCAGCGCAGCAGCCAGTCGCTGAGGCGCGTGTCGCCGCTCGCGCGGGCGAGCACGACCGCACCGAGGGACAGAATTGCCGCTGTCGTGGCGTCGGCATCGGGCTTGCGGGGCCGGCCGCGCGAAAGTTCGGCGATCAGCCCGTAGAGCGCGTTGGCGTAAGCCAGCCGTGCGGGCAGCGGCGCGCGGGCCACGTCGGAGGGCAGCGCCGCCAGGGTGCAGCCGAGCGCATTGGCGGCAAGATCGTCCTTGGCGAGATAGGCCGTGATCGCGGCCTCGGGGCCAATGGTCCGCGTGTGCGCCAGCAGACCGTGGCCTGCGCGCACCACTTCGGCGAAAAGCTCGTCCTTCGACTTGAAGTGGGCATAGAACGCGCCGCGGGTCAGGCCCGCCGCCAGCATGATGTCGTCGATGTTGGTGGCGGCGTAGCCGCGCAGGCGGAAGAGACGCGCAGCGTGCTCGAAGATTTCGGCCCGAGTGCGGGCCACGCGGGTGGCGCTTTGAGGCATTCTATGTCGATCATCATATCATATGATGATCGACATATGCAGGCGTCAGGCTGTGGATTGCGCCGCACTGGTGGCGGCATCCCGCTCGGCCAGATTGAACACCTCGACGAAGGCCGAGGGCGGCTGCGCGCCGGAAACGGCGTATTTGCGGTTGACGATGAAGCACGGCACGCCGTTGATGCCGAGCCGGCGGGCGTAGACGTCCGACGCGACCACTTCTTGCCGGCCCTCGTCGCTCATCAGGAAGCGATGGGCGGCCGTCGGATCGAGGCCGGCGCGGCCGGCAATGTCGACCAGGGTATGGATGTCGCCGACGTCGAGGCCTTCCTCGAAGTAGGCCTTGAACAGCTCGCCGACGAGCTCGTCCTGGCGCTCGTTCTTGGCGCTCCAGTAGATCAGGCGATGCGACAGGATGGTATTGGGTGTGCGGCGGATGCGCGAGAACTGGAACTCGATGCCGGCTTCGCGACCGGAATCGGCGATCGCCTGGTAGATCTGGCGCGGCCGGTCGCCGCCGCCGAACTTGGCGCGTACATAGTCGTCCCGCGACATGCCTTCCGCCGGCATGTCCGGATTGAGCTGGAAGGGGCGCCACGAGAGCGCCACGTCGTTGCGGCCGCTGATGTCGAGCGCGCGCTCGAAGCGGCGCTTGCCGATATAGCACCACGGACAGATCGTGTCGGAAACGATGTCGACATAAATCATGCGTCGAGCTTACGCCTTTCACGCCAGTGCAGAAAGAGACCGCTGCCGGCCACGATCAACAACGCCGTCGACGTCAGCCAGGCTGCGTTCGGCCAGCCGCCGGCGGAGACCAGTGCCGCCGTGATCGGCGGTCCCATCAGGCCGCCGACGTTCGAGCCCTGCATGAGCAGGCCGGTCGCTGCGCCGACGAGCTGCGGGCGGCCGGCATGGACCGGGATGCCGGTGAACAGGGCGGCCGGCACGGCGCCGATCACGGCCGAATAGAGCCCGGCAAGAAGGAGGCACAGCAGGTCGGGCACGCCGTCAATGAAGATAGCGGCGGCGCAAAATGCCATCGTGATCGCCGCGCCCGCGATCACGACGACGCGTGGCACGCCGCGATGCAGCAGCCAGCCGCCCGCCAGATTTCCCGCCACGTTCACGGTCGCGACGATCGCCGTCACGATCGCGGCCGTGGAGGTCGACAAGCCGAGGCGCTCGATCTGCAAGGTCGGCAGGAAGCCGACGACCGCGAACCAGCAGCAGGAATAGGCGCCGAAGCAAAGCGCTACGGCGAGCGGGCCGCCGCTGGTCGTGACCTCAATCATGTCGTGCAGGATGGGCCGGCGCTCGGCGCGCGTCGGAGCGAGTTCCGGACGATGGCGCGCGCGCAGCAACAGCAAGGCAAGAACGATGGCCGACGCTGCGGCCGCAACGAGCCACGCCACACGCCACGACAGGCGGGGCAGCACGATGGCGCCCAGCAGCATCATGGCGCCGGCGCCGGCCGGCATGTAGGCGCTCCAGAAGGTCATGGCGAGCCGCTGGTCCTCCGGTGCCGCGATCCGCAGCACCAGAGGCGGGATCGCGACCACCACCATGATGAAGGCAAGTCCCTCGACGATGCGCCAGGCCAGCAGCACCGGCACGCTGCCGGAAAACGAGCCAAGTAGGCTGGCGACGAACGCCAGCGCCGTGCCGAGTATGACCAGCCGCCGATGGCCGAAGCGATCGGCCGTCAGCGCGATCGCCATGCCGCCCAGCGCCGTGATCAGGTTCACCGTCGACAAGAGCCAGCCGGCCTGCCGCAGGGAGGCGCCGAGCTCGGCGCGGATCGACGGTAGCGATGGCGGCACCTTGCCGACATGGAAGGCCGCGACGATGCCCGCCGCGATCAGCAGCGCCACCAGATCCCAGGGCGTGCGGCGCATGCGCGCCTAGTATTGCACGCGCGTGGTGATTGCGCCGTCGACGATCAGGTTCGCGCCGGTGACGAAGGAAGAGGGCGCGCCGGCGAGGAAGACGACGCAATTGGCGACTTCCTGTGGCGTGCCCATGCGGCCCATCGGATTGCGCGCCAACGTCCGCTTGTAGCGTTCGCTGTTGGCATCGCGCTGGCGGCCCCAGGTGTTGCCGTCCTCCAAGATCGAGCCCGGCGAGACCATGTTGGCGCGCACGCCCTTTGACGCGCCTTCGATCGCCAGGGATTTCATGAAGGGGACGAGGGCGGCCTTGACCGACCGGTAGGGCATGACCGGACCGGCGCTGGCCTCGACCAGCGACACCGTGCCGATGATGGTGCAGGTGGCGCCGCCCGTTTCCTTTTTCGCGCCGCTCTTCAGCAGATGCGGCCAGACGTGGCGCACCGATTCGACGGTCGAGACGATGTCGATATCGATCGCCTTGCGCCAGCCTTCCTTGGAGTCCTCGGTGCCAAGCGCGCTCACGTTGGCGACGAAATGGTCGATGCCGCCTTCGGCGGCGAAGCCATCGATCCACTTCTTCAGCGCCGGATCGTCGGTGACGTCGAGCACCGCGCCCTGCACGCGGGCCTGCTTGCCGCGCCACTCGTCCTCGCGCTGTTTCACCAGCTTGGCGTCACGCGCGCAGAAGGCGACGACCGCGCCTTCCGCCACGAAGGCGTCGACGATCGCCCGGCCGATGCTCTTGGTGCCGCCGGTGACCAGCACGCGCTTGCCTTTGAGACCCAAGTCCATGTTTCCTCCACGGGGAACGCTCGCTAAGAAGGCCGGTATGAAGCCATTCGATCTCAGCGGCAAGACGGCCCTGATCACCGGAGCCTCGTCGGGACTGGGCGAGCACTTCGCGCGCTGCTTGGGCGAGGCCGGCGCATCCGTCGTGCTGGCGGCGCGGCGTGTCGATCGCCTGACCTCTCTTCAGGCGGAACTTGCGAACAAGAAGGTGCAGGCCAGTTCGGTGGCGCTCGACGTCACGTCGTCCGAATCGATCGCCGCGGCGCTCGAGGCCACCGGTCCGCTCGACATCGTGATCAACAACGCCGGCATCTCGATCGTGAAGCCGGCGCTCGACATGCCGGAGAAGGATTGGGACTCCGTGGTCGACACCAACCTGCGCGGCGCATGGCTCGTGGCGCAGGGCGCGGCCAGGCGCTGGGTCGCAGCCAGGAAGCCGGGTGTGATCGTGAATATCGGCTCGATCCTCGGCCTGCGCACCATCGGGCAGGTGGCGCCCTACAACGCCTCCAAGGCAGGGCTCATCCACCTCACCAAGGCGCTCGCCATGGAATGGGCGCGCTACAACATCCGCGTCAACGCGATCTGTCCGGGCTACATCGAGACGGAGATGAACAGCGACTTCTGGAAATCGCCCGGCGGCCAGCGCCTGATCGAGCGCATCCCGCAACGGCGCATCGGCAGGCCGGAGGAGCTCGACGGCGCCCTATTGCTGCTGGCGTCGGAGGCGGGCTCCTTCATGACCGGCAGCATCGTCACCGTCGATGGCGGCCACACGGTCAGTTCGCTCTGACGCTCACCAGCCGTTGATGCGGTCGTAGACATCGACCACCGACTTGCCGCCGTCGAGTTCGCTGTCCACGACGTAGTACCGGTCGTAGGCCGCCGCGGTGATGCAGGCATGGTTGGGCAGCACCCGCACGCGCGTGCCGATCGGCAGATTGCCGTAGGGGATCGGGTCGGAAGCGCCGACGAAGCCGTGCTCCTGCGAGCAGGCGATCACCGCCATGTCCTTGAGCGGCGCATCGGCGATCGTGCCGTAGCCGACATTGGGCTGGAATTCCTGGGCACTGATGTCCTTCGATAGAGCGAGCGCGCCGGCGTCGATCAGCAGCTGGTTGCGATGCGGATAGTGGCCGATCACCGAAGCAAGCACCGACAGCGCGAGATCCTCGGGCTGACACGAGCCGATCAATGCCTGGTCGAGATCGTTGAAGACATAGACGCCCGGCCGCATTTCGGTGAGGCCGGTGTAGTTGCGCGACCATGTCGCCGTCGGCGTCGAGCCGGCGCTGACGATCGGGCAGGGGATGCCGGCGGCGCGAAGCTTCTCCGCGGCGGTGACCACAGCGAGGCGCTCCTGTTCGGCGACCGCGGCAATCCCGTCGGGCGTATTCTCATGATAGGAGTGGCCGGCGTGGGTCATGACGCCCGCCAGTTCGACGCCGGGAGCGGCGTGCAGCACGCGGGCGATGTCGAGCAAGCCGGGAAGCTCGGGGTAGGGCAGCCCCGCCCGGCCGCCGCCGCTGTCGATTTCGATGAAGACCGAGAATGTATCGCCTTGCATTGAAGCTGCGACTATCGCCCTGGCGACCGTCATATTGTCGGTCACGACCCGGACATTGGCGCCCTGGCGCCGCAATTCGGCGATCGTCGGCAGCTTGGACGGCACCACGCCCACGCCGTACAGGATGTCCTTGAAGCCGCCCTGGGCGAAATAGCGCGCTTCGGCGAGCGTCGAGACGGTGATGCGCCCGTCATGTCCTTCGACGGCCATGCGGCCGACCTGCAGCGACTTGGCGGTTTTGACGTGCGGCCGCAACATCACGCCTGCGGCGCGCAGTCGCTCGCTCATCCGCTTGAGGTTGCGGCGTAGCACGGCCCGGTCGAGAATGAGCGCCGGGGTAGGGAGGTCGTCCAGGATCTGGGTGGCCACGGGGATTCCTTTGCTGGTCCATCATTTCCGCCGTTTGGGGGACGGTCAAACGCTGCATGCCGACGGAGAATGAGCGCAAGTTCGTCCTCAAGAACGACCACGAGCTCGAAGTGCGACTGGCGCAAGCCCCCGGGATCACGCGCAGCCTGATCGTGCAGGCCTATCTCGAATCGCCGGGCGTGCGCATTCGCGCCATCGAGAGCGGCGGCACGCTCGAGCGCATCTTCACCTTCAAGCGGCCGGTCGGAGACGAGGTCGTGGAGATCGAGACGACGCTCGACGCCCAGGATTTCGCGCGGCTCTGGAAGCTGCGTCGCGAGACCCTGCAGAAGGCGCGCTACTCGTGGCCCGACGGCCGCTTCCGCTGGGACGTCGACTTCTTCAAGGACGCCAACGGCTGCACCTACTTCGCGATGGCCGAGGTCGAGATGCCCGAGCACGTCAAGATTCCGCCGCCGGTCCCGGCCTCGCTGAAATCGTTCGTGCTCGGCCTGGCGCCCGACGGCGATCCCAAATTCACCTCGAAGCGCCTGTCCGACAAATCCTACGCCGAGCGGCTGCTGCAACAGATCATGCATGACGGGTACGTCTCGTGAAGATCGCCAAAATCGATACGATCAGCGTCAAGGTGCCGTTCACGTTCGGCGGCAAGCCAGGCGGCTACGTCCGCTGGCCGAGCAACAACATCCTGCTCGTCAAGGTGCAGACCGACAGCGGCATCACCGGCTGGGGCGAGGCCTTCTGCTACAACCTGACCGACGCGGTGACGGCGGCGATCCATTCCACCGTGGCGCCGCTCGCCATCGGCCGCGACGCGCGCGACATCGCCAGGCTGTCGCACGAGCTGCAGCAGCAGCTTCATCTGTTCGGCCGCTACGGCGTCACCATCTTCGCGCTGTCCGGTATCGACATCGCGCTGTGGGACATCGCCGGCAAGGCGGCCAACCTGCCGCTGCACCGCCTGCTGGGCGGCAGCGGGCAGAGCGCGCTGCCCGCTTACGCGAGCCTGCTGAAGTACAAGGATCCCGACTGCGTCGCCGCGCGCACCAAGCTCGCCATCCAGCAGGGCTACCGCCACATCAAGCTGCACGAGACCGGCGAGGCCGAAGTGCGCGCCGCGCGTGACGCGGCCGGCTCCGACATCAAGCTCATGGTCGACACCAATTGCCCGTGGACGCCGGAAGAGGCGGGGCACATGGCGCTGAAGCTCCGGCCCTACGACCTGCACTGGCTCGAGGAGCCGATCTTCCCGCCCGAGGATTTCGCCGCGATCGCGCGGCTGCGCGCCGCCACCGGCATCGCCATGGCGGCGGGCGAGAACAACTGCACGTCCTTCCAGTTCCGCGACATGTTCGCCGCCGGCGCGGTCGACTACGCCCAGCCCAGCGTCACCAAGGTGGGCGGCGTGAGCGAGTTCATCAAGGTGGCGGCGCTCGCCGACGCCGCCGGGGTGACCCTGATGCCGCACTCGCCGTATTTCGGCCCGGGCTTCCTCGCCACGCTTCAGCTCGCCGCCGCGCGTGGCCAGCCGGGCGCCATGATCGAGCGCTATCACATGGACCTCGAGGCGAGCCTGTACGGCAGCGCGATCGATCCGGTGAACGGCGCCTTCGCCGTGCCGCAGGGCCCGGGACTGGGATGCGAGCCCGATCCCGACGTGATCAAGACGTACGCGGCCTGATCCGGGGCAGCATCACCAGCGGCCACGGATCGGGCAGCACGCCGACCGGACAATCGATCAAGGTCGGGCCACCGCGTGCGATTCCGCGCTCGAGCGCCGCTTCCAGTTCGGCCGGCGACCTGGCGCGCTCGCAGGCAAGCCCGAAGCTTTCGCCGAGCTTCACGAAATCGGGATTGTGCAGGTCCGAGGCGATGGTTCGGTTGTTGAAGGATTGCTGCTGGATGCGCCGGACGTTGCCGTAGGCGCCGTCGCTGAAGACGACGGCGACAACGCCGATGCCGTTCTTCGCCGCCGTCGCCATTTCCATCGCCGTGAACAGGAAGCCGCCGTCGCCGCTGATCGACACGACCGGCGTGCCGGGCCTGGCGACCTTGACGCCGAGCGACGTCGCGTAGCCCCAGCCCAGCGTTCCCTGGTAGCCGGGCGACAGGAACGTGCGCGGCCTGTAGGTCGGATAGGCAAAGCGCGCGGCGTAGCCCATCTGCGTCAGCTCGTCGACCAGGATGCCGTCCTCCGGCAGCGCGCGGCGGATCGCGTCGAGATAGGCGATCTGCGGCGCGAGACGCTCGCGAATCGCCTTGGTGGACTGGGCCTTGGTTTCGGCCACCTGCTCGGCGCGGCCGTTGCGCCTGGCATTGTGCTTGCCGAGCCTGTCGGCCAGCACTTTCAGGGTGGGTGCGGCGTCGCCGATGATGCCGATCTCGGGCCGGCGCTGGCGGTCGATCTCCTGGCTGTCGATGTCGACGCGGATGATCTTCATCTGCTCGTCGATGCCCCAGGCCTGCTGCGGCGCCTGCAGCCTTGTGCCGACCGCGAGCACGACGTCGGCCTCGGCCCAGAAGCGGTAGCCGGTCGGCGCGGTGACGCAGAGCCGGTGCCGGCCGTCGATCGCGCCCTGGCCCATCTTGCCGACGACGACCGGCGCCTCGAGCATCTCGGCGATGCGGACGATGTGCTCGCCGGCGTCGAGCGCGCCGCCGCCGACCACGATCAACGGACGTTGCGCGCCGCCCAGCAGCTTGGCCGCCCGCTCGACCGACTCCTCGTCGACCGGGCAGGGGTCGGGCTCGGCCGCCGTCTTGGGCAGCACGACGGGACCTTTGCGTCCCCAGATGTCCATCGGACATTCGAGCGCCACCGGCCGGCGGCGTCCCGAAAGCGCGCGCCGAAACGCCTCGTTCATCAGTCCCGGCGCTTCGCCCGGCGCGGTGATGCGGTCGGCCCACTTGGTGAGGCTGCGCATGATCGCAAGCTGGTCGGGCAATTCGTGCAGCAGGCCGACGCCGCGGCCGATCATCGATTGCTGGATCTGGCCGGACAGCGCCACGACCGGGGCGTTCACGGCATAGGCGGTTGAGAGCGCGGCCGTGGTGTTGAGGAAGCCCGGCCCCGGCACGACCACATAGGCCGACGGCTTGCCGGTCGCCATGGCGTAGCCGAGCGCCATATAGGCGCACGCCTGCTCGTGGCGCGTATGGATCGGCTTGATGGCGTTGGTCCGGTCGTAGAGCGCATCGAAGAACGAGTCGTTCTGGACGCCGGGCAGGCAGAACAGGGTGTCGATGCCATTGAGCTCCAGCATCGACACGACGGCCTGTGCCGTCGTCATGGTCTGAACCGTCATCTAACCCACCCCGTACCCGGATTTCTGAACCGCGGGCAAGGTATGCCACGGCGCGCCACCGGCCGGCGCTGCTCATATTGGACAGCTGGATTGTCGCACTGGGAATGGAAATAGTTTTGCATCCGGTGGCGATGTGCTAGGAGGTCGGCCGGCTGGGCTCGGGGATTGGGCGATAGTCGAGAGAACCGTCGCACCCTTTGGGAAGGGGTGCGGGGTTGCCGAGGGTGGAATGAAATCGACGATGGCGTTTAGCAACGTGCGAAGGCTGCCGCTCGTGGCGGCGCTGGCGATGATGCTCGCCGGTGGGGGCAGCGCGCTGGCGCAGACCAAGGTCGCCGAGAAGCCGGTCAACAGCTCGCTGGCCGATGCGTGCTTCGCACCCTATGGGCTCACCTATGCCAAGAAGATCGCGGTCTGCACCGAGGCCATCCAGTCGGGCACGCTGAAAGGCCTGCAGCTTGGCCTCGCCTACTATAACCGCGCGACCTCGCATGCCAACCAGGGCGAGCCCGACGATGCCACCGCCGACTACAAGGAAGCGCTGCGCAGCTTCACCGACGTCATTCGCGTCTCGCAGGCGAGCGCGCCGCTGCTTTTCCAACGCGGCCTGATCTACCACACGCTGGGCGACGCCGATCAGGCGATCGTCGACTACTCCGACGCCATTCGGCTGGCGCCCAACGAGACCTACGCCTACGTCAATCGCGGCATCGTGCTCTACACCAAGAAGGACAACAACGAAGGCGCGATCGCCGACTTCAACTCGGCGCTGAAGATCAACAAGTGCGAGGTCAACGCCTGGATCAATCGCGGGCTCACCTACAAGCGCAAGGGCGACCTCAGCCAGTCGATCGCCGACTTCACCGATGCGCTGAAGTGCCTGGGCTCCAACCTGACCCCGGTCTCGGCGACGCCGCCGCCAGGCGCAACCGCCGCCTACTTCACCGGCGTGCAGAACTCCTCGCAGGCCGCCGACGCGCACTACCAGCGCGGCCTCGTCTACATCGACAAGGCGTCGAAGGAGCGAAGCCAGGCGAACAAGATGTACGACCTCGCGATCGAGGATTTCAACGAGGCCATCCGGCTCAATCCGACGGCCGCCGCGCACTTCGTCGGCCGCGCGTCGGCGCACATGCTGAAGGAGGAGTTCCGGCCCGCCATCGCCGACTTCACCGAGGCGATCCGGCTCGCGCCGGGCGACGAGTACACCTTCCTGCACCGCGGCATCGCCTATCACTCGGTGAACGAACCCGACAACGCCATCTCGGACTATTCCGAGGCGCACCGCATCAATCCCAAGGACGTCAACCCGCTGATCAACCGCGGCATCGTCTATTACTCGAAGAAGGGCCTGTACGATCAGGCGATCCAGGACTTCACCGAGGCGCTCGACATCGATCCCAAGGAGATCAACGCGCTGATCAACCGCGGCATCAGCTATCGCGAGAAGGGCGATCCCGACAAGGCGATCATCGACTTCAGCGAGGCGCTGCGGCTCGGCATGCTGACCGGCGACGTGCTGCAGTTCGGCTCGAAGGATCCCGAAGCGGTGCGGCACTGGGCGCAGGTCGCGCACGCCCGCTACCAGCGTGGCACGGCCTACGTCGCCAAGAAGGAGTACGACCTCGCACTCGCCGACTTCAACGAGTCGATCCGCATCAATCCGCTGGAATCGCGCGCTTTCGTCTCGCGCGGCGGCCTCTTCCTCTATCGCGGCGACTACCAGAAGGCGATCTCCGACTTCACCGAGGGCATCCGGCTCGACCCGAACTACGCCTTTGCCTACTTCCAGCGCGGCTTCGCCTATCACGCGCTCGAAGAACCCGACAAGGCCTATGCCGACTACACGACGTCGATCCAATACGACCCGCACTACATCACGTCCTACCTGAATCGCGGCATCATCCTCTACACGCGGCGCGGCGAGTTCGAAGCGGCGATCAAGGATTTCGACCAGGCGCTCAAGCTCGGCCCCGACAACATCAATGCCCTGATGCATCGCGGCGTGGCCTACGGCGCCAACGGCGATTTCGAGCGCGGCTTCGCCGACCTCAACAGAGCGATCGAGATCTCGCCAGATTTCGGCAAGGCGTATTACTATCGCGGCGTGCTCTACACGCTGCGCGGCAACGCCGACCGCGCGCTGGCCGACTACGGCGAGGCGGTGCGGCTCGAGCCGCAAAATCCGGAAGGCTTCATCGGCCGCGCCGGCATCTATGTCCGCCTCGGCAATCTCGACGGCGCGATCAAGGATTACGACGCCGCCATCAAGCTGCAGCCCAAGGATCCGGCGCTCTTCTACAATCGCGGCTTCGCGCGCTTCGGCAAGGGCAGCTACGAGGAGGCGGCCGCCGACTACAGCGAGGCCATCCGCCTCAGCCCGAACCTGGCGCCGGCCTACAACAACCGCTGCCTGACCCGCGCCGTCATCGGCAAGGAGCTGAAGGAGGCGCTGGCCGACTGCGACCAGGCGCTGAAGCTCACGCCCAACAATCTCGACGCGCGCGATACGCGCGGCTTCGTGTACCTGAAGATGAACGACTGGGCCAAGGCGCTCGCCGAGTACAACCTCGCCCTGCAGGCCGACGCCAACCATGCCCGCGCGCTCTACGGCCGCGGCATCGCCAAGCTCAGGAGCGGCGACACGGCGGGCGGGCAGGCGGACATCCAGGCAGCGCAGAAGATCGACCAGAACGTCGGCGCGGACTTCACCAGGTTCGGCGTGGCGCTCTAGAACCGGCTGCCGGTCGCGAGGCGGGTCATTTTCTGAGCCACTATTAGTTGAAGGGCTCGTATTAAAATAATACGAAAAAATATGGACTCTTGTGGTCCGCGCGCGCTCGCGCCGAATCGCGCGAACGAATCTTGCGCTCTGGTCCCAACGACCAGTGCGAATCACTAGCGCACTAGCGCTAACTGCGCTAACCGACCCCTCCTGTCGTCCTGAGCGGGCGCAGCGCAGCGAAGGACCTTGCATCGCAGCAACGCGACGTTGAATCCGTAGGTCCTTCGCTTCGCTCAGGACGACAAGGTGGGCGGTGGGCGATCATAGCATCGCCACCATAGGCCCGGTGTTAGAAGGAACCCGATTCTGTCGTATAGAACTTCTCGCGAGCGAAGCTGGCGAGGGCGGGGTGAGCGCATCGCGGAACGCGATGGCGCGGCCCGCACAGGAGCATGGGGACCTCGGCGCGACTCCCCGAGACGGGGGAGGAAAACGAAGGCCAGCCCCCAACGGAGGTTCGCCGATGACAAAAGGATGTGCCAAATCATCCCTGCGTGGGCAGCGGCGGGTACCTTATGCCCGCTCGCAGATGGTCAACCCTGACGGTCGCAACGGCCAGGATCACGCCGCGCTTGATCGTCGCCGGGGCGAGGCCTTCAGACTGGGCTGGCTGCCGCCCAGGCGGGCCAATCGCCGCGCGCTCTCGCGCTCGATGAGGGCTTTGAGGGCCTCACGCACCAGGCTCGACTTTTCCTTCAACCCGGTGAACGCTTCGGCCTTGGCAACGAGTTCATCGTCCAGAGCAAGAGTTGTACGCATCTGCCGAACTCCATCGAGCGGCACGAATTCATCATCGAATAATGCCATATTCAATGCCAGCATCCGATCGCAACCAGAGGGCGAAGCCGAGGATGAACCAGGGCATGACCAGACAGGTTTGGCGGATGGGGTGGGATTCGAACCCACGGTGGGCGTGAACCCACGCCGGTTTTCAAGACCGGTGCCTTAAACCGCTCGGCCACCCATCCCGCACTGAATTTTCCATAAGTGAGGAGCGGCCAGCTCGCAACTGTGCCCCTAGGGCTTCCAGAAAGACACCAGAGCACCACCGATCACGATCAGCCCTCCGCCTGTCAGGACGGGCAACGTCGGGACCGTCCGGAAGAAGATGAAATTGACGAGCTGCCAGACGATGAAGAGCGTCGCGATATAGAGCCCGACGACGTCACGGAATTCCAGGGGCGCGAGGTTCAGGAAGGTCGCATATCCGAAAACCAGCGCCGCGCCGAGAGCGAACAACGCCAGGCGGACAAAGCCAAGTCCCCCGTGGTTGCGCAGCGCGATCCGGACGATCGCATCGCCGCTCACTTCCAAAACAGTCGCCACCACGAGGAATGCGACCGCCATCCAAGCCCCTGTAGCCTGCATTCAGGCACCTCCAACCTTCGCAAGTCGGCCTTGTGGCCTGTCGCTCGTCGCCATCTACCTGGCCGGCCGGTTCTTGAGGAGAACGGCTGCGATGATCAATCCGAACATCACCAGCCGCGGCAGGTAGTAGTAGGCCTCCGACTCGTCGGAGTACCGCGCCAGCGTGAGCACCAATCTGCTCACCCCGTCGATGGCAAAGGCGGCCGCGAACAGCAGGAAGAATGCGTCCCTGGTGCGCATCCAGAATCGAACGAAGAACAGCGCGACCACCAGGGCTAGCGTGGACACCGAACCGGCGAGGACGGAAGCCAAGACGTCCATTATTTTGCATCCCAGATGAGGCCGTAGAGAAGAACGGCCATCGCCCCAAGAGCGACCAGCGTCCGCGGCACTGAAAGGTCGACGGTGGGCAAGGCGATCTTGTCGAGGAACAGCAGGATATTGTTGATCGTCAGGCCGGCGAAGCAGAGACCGCTCCACAGCAGCAGGCGATAGAGGCTTCGCGCGTAGGCTCGCAGGAGGAGGATGGCGCAGGCCAGCGAGACGATCGAGCAGGCGCTGTAGATTGCGATCGCCATTCACTTCTCCTTCCTGAGCCTGAACGCATCGGCGAATCTCCTCAGGCGGCGCGGGTTGCCATGCACGAGGTTGGTCACGGGAATAAGCGCTCGCGAATAGGTTCGCGCCAGACGCTCCACCATTGCCGCCATTTCTTCAGAGCGCGGCGCGTATCGGTAGTCCTGCCCGTTCACGCCGATCAGTCCATCAGTCTCCAATTGACCGAGCGCTGCGGCGGCAACCTCGGTGGGAACATAGAGCTGACCCGCCACCTCGGCGATGCTCCAGCTACGGCCGGCGTGACCATGCAGAAGAAGAAGCGCTTCCAGCTGAACGATCGAGTCGAAATGTGCGAGGATGAAATCACGCAGTGCCTCGTCGACCGGCTCGTCGGGCATACCCAACCTCACTCATACGCTTTGAAATTCGGGCGCGCACATCGCGTCTTGAACTGCGCCGCACGGCCGATGCCGGCCGGGGTCTTCGTCCTTCATGGACCGTAGCTACCCAAATAGCACACCATGTGCAATTCATAAGACGCAGACGATGCCGTGCTATCGTTGCGCATGATCGGCCGACGAAGCTTTACCGCGGGCATGGCGTGCCTGCCCGTTCCGGCCCGGGCGCAAGCGCCCGATAGTCGCTTCACGGCGTGGCTCGGCGCGCTTCGGGCCGAAGCGGCGCGGGCCGGCGTCGATGCCGGCACGCTCGATGCCGCGCTCGGCGGCATCGATCAGATCCCGCGGGTCCTCGAGCTCGCGCACAACCAGCCCGAATTCAAGATGACGTTCGACGAATACCTGGCCGTCGTGGTGTCCGACGAGCGGGTCCGGCGGGGCAGGGCGCTCCTGCCGCAGAACCGCGCGCTGATCGATCGCTTCGCCGGGCCGGCGGGAATTCCGGCGCCGGTCGTCATGGCGCTGTGGGGCATCGAGAGCAACTACGGCACCAAGCTCGGCGACTTCGAGGTCGTACCGGCACTGGCGACGCTCGCCTTCAACGGCTTCCGCGCTTCGTTCTTCCGCCAGCAGCTGATCGCCGCGCTGCAGATCCTGTCGCAAGGCCATGTGGCGCTGCATGCCATGAAGGGATCGTGGGCCGGCGCGATGGGGCAATGCCAGTTCATCCCCACCAGCTTCCTCGCCTATGCGGCCGACGGCGATGGCGATGGCCGCAAGGATATCTGGGCCAACACCGCCGACGTCTTCGCCTCGATCGTGAACTACCTCACGCGGGTCGGCTGGCGGCCAGGCCTCGAATGGGGCGAGGAAATCGGCGCCGGCGGCGCGGCCGGGAAGGGCGGCCGGATCGTGCGGCCCTCGGGGGCGAACGGGCCTGCCTATCGCACGACCGAGAACTTTCGCGCCGTCCTGCGCTGGAACCAGTCCGATTTCTTCGGATTGGCGGTGGGGATTCTTTCCGATCGCATAGGGGCTTAGCGCGACCATCTCCCACATCACCTCAAGGTGATGTATGATCGGCAAAAATGTCGGTCCCCTCTGCCGATCGGTTGCGCCGTCTGCCAACAGGACGGGCGCCAATAAAAATCGTCCGGACCTGCAGTTCGCTGCTGCTGGTGGCGGCGTCTCTTGCCGCGTGCAGCCATCGCGGTGGGGGAGGCGGCGGCCAGTATGCCAGCCGCGGCAGCTACAAGGTGGGCGCGCCGTACACGATCGACGGCGTCACCTACGTGCCGCAGGAAGAATTCAACCACGTCGAGACCGGCGTCGCCTCGTGGTACGGGCCGGGCTTCCACGGCAAATACACCGCCAACGGCGAGACCTACGACCAGCACGACCACACGGCGGCGCACCGGACCCTGCAGATGCCGTCGATCGTGCGGGTGACCAACCTCGACAACGGCCGATCGACCGTGGTGCGCATCAACGACCGCGGGCCCTACGCGCGCAGCCGCATCATCGACCTGTCGCGCGCCGCCGCCGACGATCTCGGCATCGTGCGCAATGGAACGGCCCATGTCCGCATCGACCAGCTGCCGGCCGAAAGCATGGCCGTGAAGCAGATCGCCATGAACGGCGGCAGCACCGCCGAGCAGGACGAAGTGGTGGCGCGGGCCGGCTCGTACAGCCAGCCGCCAGCGGTCATGGTCGCCAGCGCCAATCCGCCGCCGGCGCCGCCGCCGACACCCGCCGTGGAGGTGCAGGCCAGCTATCCGCGGCAGCCGGTCGCTGCCACGACCGATGGCCGCAGCCCGACCATCGCCTCGCTGGCGGCCAGAAATCCGGCGACCGCTCCCGTGGTGCCGCCAACCGGTGGATTCTACGTGCAGGCCGGCGCCTTCTCGACCATGGGCAACGCCGAGCGCCAGCGCAGTCTGATCACCAGCTACGGTGCGGTCGAGATCATGCCGGCGTCGGCCGGAGGGCGCGAGGTTTACCGCGTGCGTCTGGGGCCGTATACGACTTCGGACGCCGCCGGCATCGTGGCCGACCGGCTGAAGCGTTCAGGTTATGGGGATGCCCGTGTCGTGGCGGATTGATCGAGGACGATTTCACGCGCTGACGATTTTCCTGGCAGCGGCGGCCATGACGACGATGGTGGTGAGCGCCGCCTACGCCCAACAATCCGAGCCGCCGCGCAAGGCCCAGGGCGCGCCGAAGCCGCGGCCGGCTGCCAAACCGGGCCAGCCTCCCAAACAGTCGGCCGCCGCCGCGCTCGCCGCCAAGCTCGACGCGGCGGGACCGTCGCAGATCGGCACGTCCACCGTGGCGCGCTGGGCCTGCATGATCGACGCGCAAACCGGCACCGTGCTGCTGGCCAAGGATGCCGAGAAGCCGATGGCGCCGTCATCGATGGCCAAGATGATGACGGTCTATCTCGTGTTCGAGGACCTGGCGGCCGGCAAGCTCAAGATGGACACGCAGTTCAAGGTGAGCGAGCGCGCCTACGCCATCACCCGCGGCACCCATTCCTCGACCATGTTCCTCGAGATGACGTCGACGCCGACCATCCAGGAGCTGCTGCAGGGCATCATCGTGGTGTCGGGCAACGACGCCAGCGTCGCCGTCGCCGAGGGCATGGCCGGCAGCGAGGAGAAATTCGCCGAGCGCATGAACGCCAAGGCGCACGAGCTCGGCATGACGGGATCGGTGTTCAAGAACTCGTCTGGCTGGCCGGCCGAGGGGCAGATGGTGACCGCGCGCGACCTCGCGGTGCTCGCCATGCGCACCATCCGCGACTTCCCGCAGTACTATCACTTCTATTCGGAGCGCGAGTTCACCTACAACGGCAAGACACAGCCCAACCGCAACCTCGAGCTCAAGAGCGTGGCCGGAGTCGACGGCCTCAAGACCGGCCACACCGAGGAGGGCGGCTTCGGCCAGACGACGTCCGCCATTCGCGACGGCCGGCGCCTGATCCTGGTGCTGAACGGCATGAGCAGCATCGCCGAGCGCGCGCAGGAGACGGCGCGGCTGATCGACTGGGGCTTCCGCGAATCGAGCAACACCACGGTGCTCAAGGCGGGCGACACTGTCGCCGAGGCGCCGGTCTGGCTCGGCATGCAGGACAAGGTGCCGCTGATCATTCCCCATCCGCTGGTCGTCACCACCATGGTCGGCCAGCCGGTCGTCATGCCGAAGGTGGTGGCGCGCTTCGACGGGCCGATCCCGGCGCCGATCGTCAAGGGCCAGCCGGTCGGCACGGCGCTGATTACCATGCCCGACGGCCGGACCATGGAGTATCCGCTGCAAGCCGGCGCCGACGTGCCGCGCGCCGGCCTGATCAGCCGGATGTCGACCCTGGTCAGGCATTACCTGCTCGGCTGGACCTCGTGAACGGCGCCACGCCGGGGCGCTTCATCACCCTGGAAGGCGGAGAAGGGGCGGGCAAATCGACCCAGATCGCCCGGCTCAAGGCTCATCTCGAGACGCACGGCCGCAAGGTCCTGACCACGCGCGAGCCCGGCGGCTCGCCGGGCGCCGAGATGATCCGCAAGCTGCTGGTCGAAGGACCGGCCGAGCGCTGGGACGGCACCACCGAGGCGCTGCTGCACTTTGCCGCCCGGCGCGACCACCTGCGCGCCACCGTTTGGCCCGCGCTCGCCGCCGGCACATGGGTGGTGAGCGACCGCTTCGCCGATTCGACGCACGCCTACCAGGGCTGCGGCCATGGTATTGATCGCGACATGCTGCAGCGGCTCCATGGCATCGCC
This sequence comes from Reyranella sp., assembly GCA_035651335.1. Lineage (GTDB taxonomy): Bacteria > Pseudomonadota > Alphaproteobacteria > Reyranellales > Reyranellaceae > Reyranella. The sequence continues at coordinate 41,102 of DASRFX010000003.1, forward strand.
GTCGGCGACTTCCATCCCGATCTGACGTTGATCCTCGACCTGCCGGTCGAGAAGGGGCTGGCTCGCGCGGCGGCGCGGCGCGGCGCCGAGACTCGCTACGAGAGCCTGACGCGCGACTTCCACCAGCGCGTCCGCGCGGGCTTCCTCGACATCGCCCGCCGCGAGCCCGCGCGCTGCGTCGTGATCGATGCCGATCGCGACATCGACGCCGTCGCTCGCGACATCGCGCGCACCGTCGACAGCCGCCTGAAGGGCTGACGCCATGGCGCGCGGCAAGGCAGCAGCCGGCGATCCAGCCGAGCTCGAGAAACTCGAATGGCCTTACGCCTGGCCGCCGCCCTGGCGCAACGACCGCCTGGTCGGCCATGAGCAGGCCGAAAAGACGATGCTCGCCGCGCAGCAGGCCGGCCGTCTCCACCATGCCTGGCTGCTGACCGGTCCGCGCGGCATCGGCAAGGCGACGCTTGCGTGGCGGTTCGCGCGTTTCCTCCTGGCGGGGCAGGAGGGCGGATTGTTCGGCGGCCCGGCCGATGGATTAAACGTCGACAAGGAAGCGCCAGGCCGCGCGCTGGTCGACGCACGCTCGCACCCCGATCTCTTCCACCTGCGGCGCTCGCTCAATCCCGACAGCGGCCGCATCCGCACCGAGATCTCGGTCGATGACGTGCGCGGGCTGGGCGGCTTCATGCACATGACGCCGGCGATGGGGCGCTATCGGGTGGCGATCGTCGATGCCGCCGACGAGATGAATCGCAATGCCGCCAATGCGGTGCTGAAGATCCTCGAGGAGCCGCCGCCGGATGCCGTACTGGTCCTGGTGGCGCACGCGCCGGGCCGATTGCTGCCGACCATCCGCTCGCGCTGCCGGCGGCTCGCGCTGCAGCCGCTGTCGACCGACATGGTGGTGCAACTGCTCGGCGACTACGCGCCGCAGACCTCGGCCGACGAACGCGCGGCGCTGGCCAACCTTGCCGAAGGCAGCATCGGCCGCGCGCTCGAGCTGGCGAGCGCCGGCAGCCTCGCGCTCTATCGCGAGATGGTCGACGTGCTGGCCACTCTGCCCGATCTCGACATGCCGAAGCTGCACGGCTTTGCCGAGCGCTTCGCCCGCCGCGGCGAGGAGGCCAACGCCGACTGGCGCTCGCTCAACTACCTGTTCGACGGCTGGCTGAAGGGCCTGGCACGCCACGCCGCGGTCGGTGGCGACATCGTTGCCGTCCTGCCGGCCGAGCGCGAGCTTCATAGCCGTTTGCTGGCGGCGGCCAGCCTCGAGCGCTGGATGCAGGCCTCGGACAGGATCGCCGAGCTGTTTTTCAAGGCCGACTCGGTCAACCTGGACCGCAAGCAGACGGTGCTCGGCAGCTTCCTGGCGCTGCAATCGGCCATGCGCTGAGCTTGATCGGTTGCAACAGGCGTGGGAAAAGGGCGCCATGTCGACCCGCCCCGGCACCGCCAATCCCTTCGCCAGCAGGCGAATGCGCTGAAACTCGCTTGAGACTCGTGCCCCGGGAAGGGGCGGCAGTTCAGGAGTTCAGTGAATCATGTCGGGCCGAACCTACTACGTCACCACGCCGATCTATTACGTGAACGACGTGCCGCATATCGGCCACGCCTACACGACGCTTGCCTGCGACGTGCTGGCCCGTTTCATGCGGCTCGACGGCCGCGACGTCCATTTCCTCACCGGCACCGACGAGCACGGCCAGAAGGTCGAGGAGGCGGCCGCCGCGGCCGGTCTTGCGCCCAAGGCGTTCACCGACAAGGTGAGCCAGTCGTTCCGCAATCTCGTGGCCAAGATGAATTACAGCCCCGACAATTTCATCCGCACGACCGAGCCTCGCCACTACGCCGCAAGCCAGGCCCTGTGGCAGAAGCTCGTCGAGTCGGGCGACATCTACCTCGGCAAATATGCCGGCTGGTACTCGGTGCGCGACGAGGCCTATTTCGCGGAAGGCGAGACCGAGGTCGGCCCGGACAACAAGCGCCGCGCGACGGCAACCGGCGCCGAAGTCGAGTGGGTCGAGGAGCCGTCGTACTTCTTCAAGCTGTCGGCGTGGGCTGAGCGGCTGCTCGCCTTCTACGACAAGAACCCGAACTTCATCGCGCCGGAGAGCCGGCTCAACGAAGTCGTGAGCTTCGTGAAGAGCGGCCTGCAGGACCTCTCGGTGTCGCGCACCAGCTTCTCGTGGGGCGTGCCGGTGCCGGGCGATGCCAAGCACATCATGTATGTATGGCTCGACGCGCTCACCAACTACATCACCGAGTGCGGCTATCCCGACACGACCAATCCGCTGTGGCGCTTCTGGCCCGCCGATCTGCACATGGTCGGCAAGGACATCATCCGGTTCCATTGCGTGTTCTGGCCGGCGTTCCTGATGTCGGCCGGCATCGAGCCGCCCAGGCGCGTGTTCGCGCACGGCTGGTGGACCAACGAAGGCCAGAAGATCTCCAAGTCGCTCGGCAACGTCATCGACCCCAACGAGCTGGTCGACACGTTCGGCCTCGACCAGGTGCGCTACTTCCTGTTGCGCGAGGTTCCGTTCGGCAACGACGGCGACTTCCAGCGCAAGGCCATGATCGGCCGCATCAATGGCGACCTCGCCAACGCCTACGGCAATCTCTGCCAGCGCGTGCTGTCGATCGTCGCCAAGAATTGCGGCGGCAAGGTCCCGGAGAAGGGGGCTTTGCAGGCGGCGGACACGACGCTGCTCGACCGTGCCAAAAATCTGCTCGCTGTCGTGCGCAGCGAGATCGAGCAGCAGGGCTTCCATCGCGCGTTGACCGCGATCTGGGAAGTGATCGCCGACGCCAACCGTTACGTCGACGCGCAGGCGCCGTGGGCGCTCGCCAAGACCGATCCGGCGCGGCGCGACACGGTGCTGTGGGTGCTGGCCGAGACGATCCGGCGGGTGACCCTGCTGGTGCAGCCCTTCATGCCCGCGTCGACGGCCAGGATCCTCGACCAGCTTGCGGTCGCGCCCGGCAAGCGTGCTTATGCGGCGTTCGACGAGGAACTGGCGCCGGGCATGGCGCTGCCGGCGCCGCAAGGCGTGTTCCCGCGCTATGTCGAGCCCAAGGCGGCGGCGAGCTGATGCTGATCGACAGCCACTGCCATCTCGACTTCCCCGAACTCGCCAACGACGAGGCAGGCGTGCTGGCGCGCGCCAAGGGCGTCGGCGTCGCCGGCATGCTGACGATCGGCACGCGGCTCGATCAGTTCGAGCGCGTGCGCGCGATCGCCGAGCGCCACGGCAATGTCTGGTGCTCGGTCGGCGTCCATCCGCACGAGGCGAAGGAGGAGGGGCAGCGCACGCCCGACCGTCTGATCGAGGCGACGCGGCATCCGAAGGTCGTCGGCATCGGCGAGACCGGGCTCGATTTCTATTACGAGCACAGTCCGCGCGACGAGCAGGCCGAAAGCTTCCGCGCCCATATCGCGGCGGCGCGCCTGACCGGCCTGCCGCTGATCGTGCATACGCGGGATGCCGATGTGGAGACCGGCGACATCCTCGAGCAGGAATACGCCAAGGGTGCGTTCACCGGCCTGATCCACTGCTTCAGTTCGGGGCCGGAGGTCGCTCGCCGTGCCCTGGCGCTCGGGCTCTACATCTCGATCTCGGGCATCGTGACCTTCAAGGCAGCCGACAGCCTGCGCGCCATCGTGCGCGACATCCCGCTCGAGCGGCTGCTGGTCGAGACCGATGCGCCCTATCTGGCGCCAGTCCCGAAGCGCGGCAAGACCAACGAGCCCGCCTTCGTTGCCCACACCGCGGCCAAGGTCGCCGAGCTCAAGGGCGTGTCGCTCGCCGAGCTCGAGGCCAGCACCACCGACAATTTCTTCCGTCTGTTCGCCAAGGCGGAGCGTGCGGCGTGCGCGTGACCATCCTGGGCTGCGGGACGTCGGCCGGCGTGCCGCGCCCGGGCGGACCGGACGGCAAGGGCGAGTGGGGCGCGGCCAATCCGGCGGACCGGCGCAATCGCCGCCGCCGCTGTTCCATCCTGGTGCGCGACCGGGGCAGGACGATTTTGGTCGACACCTCGCCCGACGTGCGCGCCCAGTTGCTCGATGCCGCGGTCGAGCGGGTCGATGCGGTGCTGTGGACCCATCACCATGCCGACCAGGTCCATGGCATCGACGATCTGCGGCCTTATGCGCTGCGCCAGGGCATCATCGACGCCTGGCTCGACCGGCCGACCTACGACGTCCTCAATCGCCGCTTCGGCTACTGCTTCGGCACGGAGACGGAGGGGTTCTACGCACCCATCTACCGCACCCACCTGATCGACGGTCCTTTCCGCGCCGCCGGCCTCGATGTGGTGCCGTTCACGCAGAGCCACGGCCATGTGCCTTCGCTCGGCTTCCGCTTTGGCCCGATCGGTTACGCCAACGATGTTGTCGAGCTGCCGGAAGCGGCTTTCCAGACGCTGGCCGGCGTCGAGGTCCTGATCGTCGACGCGATGCGCTACCGGCCTCATCCCACGCACGCCCATCTCGATCTGGCGCTGGAATGGATCCAGCGCATCGGGCCGAAGCGGGCGTTTCTCACCAATATGCACGTCGACATGGACTATGCGGAGGTCGACCGGCAAACCCCCGCCCATGTTCACCCGTGTTACGACGGGTTGGAAATAGAGGCGGTTTGACAATATGTTAGGCGGCGTTCCTGATAGACGAGATAAAGCAGGACAAAAGGAGTCCGGGCGCCGTTTGTTCCTGATTGCCGGCTTGGCGGCCTGGTGCTTGCCCGTAACCGGGCGCGCCGAAGGCAATCTCGACGCCGGCGGGCTGACATTCCGCGACTTCGCGACTTTCGACAATGGCGCGAGCTTCGCCAAGGTCGATTCGACCTTCGGCGGCAACAGCGCCAATCCGGCGCCGTCCAGGGTCGTGTCGATCGATAATGACGGCGGCTTCGCCCGCATTCGCTTCGAGTCGATCCGCACGGTGGTCGCGCTACCGCTGGGCTGGCAGGCCACGGAGGACTGGGAACGGGGCGTCGGCTTCAGCGCGGACCAGAGCTATCGCGCGATCGTCTGGCGGGTCGACTTTGCCTTTGAGGGCGTGCGCGACGCCGAGCACTATGCCGCCACCAAGGCGGGCGCGATCATGGCGCGGCGGCACGGCGTGCACGCGGAGGCCCGCAAGCTCAGCGACGGCACCTTCCTGATCGCCTATGAAAACGTGCCGCCCGGCCATGGCGACACTGGTCCGCGCTCGGTGTTCGACCTCGTGATGAGCAAGCCGGGGGACAGCAAAGCCGGTGCGCTGCTCACGCTGGGCGTTCCGGCAACGAATGCGGTGCGGGGACTAAAGCTTCTCGCACTCTTGAAGTCGAAATTGGAAATAGACTGGTAATATCATGTTTTCACGTCATATTATGAATTTGTCATAATATATATTATACGATAATCAGATGCGGAAGAGACCCGACCCCGACCGGCTCCCCCAGGATCCGCTTGCCCGGCTCCTGGCCGTGATGGCCTGGCTGCGCAACCGCGAGCACGGCTGCCCGTGGGACATCGACCAGACCTTCAAGACCATCGCGCCGTACACGATCGAGGAAGCCTACGAGGTCGCCGATGCGATCGAGCGCGATGACATGCCGGCGCTCAAGGAAGAGCTGGGCGACCTCCTCCTGCAGGTCGTCTACCACGCCCAGATGGCCAGCGAGGCCGGCGCCTTCAGCTTCCCCGACGTGGCCGCCGCCATCGCCGAGAAGATGATCGACCGGCATCCGCATGTTTTCGGCGACCTGAATATCGCCGATGCCGACGCCCAGACCGTGTCGTGGGAGGCCCGCAAGGCGGCCGAACGGGCCAAAAAAGGCGGCGATCAACCGGCCGGCGCCCTGGATGGCATTGCCAAAGCCCTTCCCGCGTTGCTGCGGGCCGAGAAGATACAAAAGCGCGCGGCAAGAGTGGGGTTCGACTGGAAGACGATCGGCCCGGTGATCGACAAGATCGAGGAGGAGCTCGGCGAGCTCAGGTCCGAAATCGAGGCCGGCAAGACCGACCAGGCCCGCATCGCCGACGAGCTGGGCGATGTCCTGTTCGCGGTCGCCAACCTGGCGCGCCATTGCAAGGTCGACCCGGAAGCCGCCTTGCGTTCGACCAACGACAAGTTCGAGCGTCGCTTCCGTTATGTCGAGCGCCGCCTGGCCGATCAGGGCCGCAAGCCCGACCAAGCGTCGCTCGAGGAAATGGAAGCGCTGTGGCAGGAGGCCAAGACGAAAGCCTAGGACGGTCTCGGCGCCAACAGCGGAAGCTGGACCCTCTCGAACACGGCCCTCACCTCGGCCAGCGTCTCGCGTGACGTGGCGCCAATGATGCCGGCGTCGAGCCGATCGGCCGGCCGGAACGGCGTCCCGCTGAAACGCACGGCAGCGCCGCCCGCCTCTTCCAGCATCAGCGCGCCGGCGGCGTGATCCCACGGCTTGGTCATACGGTAGAGGCAGAAGTCGTAGCGCCCGGCCAGGATCTCGATGTACTCGCGACCGGCGCAATTGAGCGTCGTCAACTCGCCGAGGCGTCGACGCTGATCTCGGGGCAATTGGCGCTCGAACTCCTTGCGAATGCGGTAACCCACCAGCCCTGCCGGAGCGCGCTTCGGCTGCTCACCGCAGATAGACACGCCATCGAGCGTGGCGCCCTGCCCCTTGAGTGCGACGGCCATCCGATCGTTCGGCACATCGAGGATCCAACCGGCGATCGTCTCGGCGTCGCGCACCAGGCAGACAATGATGGCGAACCGATCGCGGCCGGCGGCGAAGTTCGCCGTACCGTCGAGCGGATCGACCACCCAGCACGCCTGCCCTCTCCGCCCGATCAAGTCGATGAGGCCCGGATCGGCCTCCGCCGCCTCTTCGCCGACGACTGGCACGCCGGGCAGTATCCGCGCCAGGCCGGCCGCGAGACGTTGCTCCGAAGCGACGTCGGCCACGGTGACGAAATCGCCGGGCCGCTTCTGCCGGACGTCTTCCGTGGCGAGATTGCGAAAGCGCGGCAGCAGCTCCGCGGCCGCGACCTCACGCATCAGCTCGGCGACCCGCTCGGTATCGCCGGCCTTCAGCACGGCGCTAGCCGAGGACGCCGAACAGGTCCTCTTCCTTGAGGATCACATGATCGGCGCCAGCGAGCTTGACCTCGGTTCCCGACCACTTGCCGTACAGGACCTTGTCACCGACCTTGACGCCGATCTCGAGCAGGCGGCCGTCTTCCAGCCGCTTGCCCTTGCCGACGGCGACCACTTCGCCCTGCATGGGCTTTTCCTGCGCGGTGTCGGGAATGATGATGCCGGCCTTGGTCTTGGTCTCGGCAGTGATCGGCTTGACCAGAAGCCGGTCATGGAGCGGCTTGAATTTCATGATGTTTCCTCTTCTGCGACTGGCGCCGCTTATAGAAAGCAGGCCCTCGAAGTGTCAACGCGGCCGGTTTTCCATGCTTTGCCGCCGCTCGAACTGAGCCGCGGCGGCGTTGTCGAGAGCGACCGTCAGGTGAGCGATCTCGCCCTCGTCATGGCGGTGGCGTACGTCACCGTGACGGTACAGCCACGCAATGGTGGCGCCGTCGCTCAGCGGCACGGAAATCTCCCGTGCCGCACCCGCCTTGTTCAGAAGCTCGCCGATCGCCCCCAGCAGCTCCTCGACGCCCTCGCCCGTCAGGGCCGAGATCGGATACTGTCGCGCGCGCTCGGCGCCGACGGAGCTGCGGGTCTGCAGCACGCGCCTGCGCTCGGCCGGCAGCTCGTCGATCTTGTTCAGCGCCTCGAGCATCGGGGCACCGCCCTCGAGCGCACCAATGTCATGCAGCACGGACTCGACATCGTCCTTCTGCCGTTCGCTATCGGGATGGGCGATGTCGCGCACGTGCACGATAAGATCCGCTTCGGTCACCTCTTCAAGGGTCGCGCGAAACGCCGCGATCAGATGCGTCGGCAGATCTGAGATGAACCCGACCGTGTCGGAAATCACGCAGGGCTTGCCGTTGGGCAGCTTGATCGAGCGCATCGTCGGATCGAGCGTGGCGAACAGCAGGTCCTTGGCCATGACGTCTGCGCCCGACAGGCGGTTGAACAGGGTCGACTTGCCGGCGTTCGTGTAGCCCACCAGGGCTACCGTCGGCATGCGCGCCTTCTGACGGCCGACGCGATTGATCGAGCGCGTACGGCGCACGCCCTCGAGGTCGCGCTTGATCCTGATGATCCGATCGCCGATCAGGCGGCGGTCGATCTCGATCTGCGATTCGCCGGGGCCGCCAAGGAAACCGAAGCCGCCGCGTTGGCGCTCCAGGTGGGTCCATGACCGCACCAGCCGGCCGCGCTGGTATTCCAGCGCCGCCAATTCAACCTGCAGGCGGCCCTCATGGGTGTTGGCGCGCGCGCCGAAGATCTCGAGGATCAGGCCGGTGCGATCGATCACCTTGGCGTTCCACGCCTTCTCGAGATTGCGCTGCTGCACCGGCGTCAGCTTGTCGTCGACGACGACCAGTCCGATGCCCTGCTCTTCCACCGCCTCGTTGATGCGCTCGACCACGCCCTTGCCGAGCAGCGTGGCTGGCGTGAGCCGTCGCAACGGCACGGCTTGCGCCACACGCACGTCGAGATCGATGGCGCGCGCCAGCCCCACCGCTTCTTCGAGCTTGGCCGCGGGGTCGCGCCGGTCGCCACGCGAGCCCGGGTCGTGCGGGCTCAACACGGCGGCCACCATGGGCGCGCGCCGCGTTTCCTGCGGACCTCGCTTTTGTCTGGCGGAGTGGTTGCTCTCGTTGAGCTCTGTCAAATCAGCCTGCTGCCTCGGCCTTGTCCCCATCGAACAACTGGACCGGCGTGACCGGCATGATGGTCGAGATCGCATGCTTGTAGACGAGCTGCGAATGACCGTCGCGGCGCAGCAGCACCGAGAAGTTGTCGAACCAGGTGACGATTCCTTGCAACTTGACGCCGTTGACCAGGAAGATGGTGACCGGCGTCTTGTTCTTGCGCAGATGGTTCAGGAAGACGTCCTGAACGTTTTGTGCCTTTTCGCTCATGTTCTTGGCCTCTTGCTGGGCGTCCGGCGGACCTCGCGACCGCCGGTTGGAGGGTGCGGGTCCTATCCCGCTACCGAGTTACTGCAAATATAGGCGGTGTTGAGGTCAAAGCAATGCCGCCAAAGCATGACAATTGCGTGCGTGCAACCGCGGGGGAAACTCCAGCAAATGGCTCTCCGGATGCTGCGCCATGCCAAAGAGAACGGGCAAAACCCCTGCCGCATGGGCACATTTCAGGTCGGCCGGCGTATCCCCCACCATCCACACGGTCTCGTCAGGAGCAATTCCCGTGCCGTCCAGTGCCATGAAAATCGGATCCGGTGCGGGCTTATCACGCTTGGCGTCCTTGGCGCCGACCGCCTTGGCAATCCACTTGCCCCAGCCCAGATGCGCCAGCTCGGCGCGCAGATTGTCGCCGACCTTGTTGCTGACGACGGCGACGTAGCAGCCGGCATCGCGGCAGCGTTCGAGGAGCGCCGTGGCTCCCGGCAATGGCTCGAGCCGCTCGAGATGTATCCGGTAGAAGGTCTCATAGAATACACGTTCGGCTTCGCCTGCCCTGTCGCCGAACAGCCCGGGGAAGACGTCGCGCAAGGAGCCGTGCGCGCGCGCCCTCACTTCGTCGGCCGTCCATGGCGGAAGCCCCAGGGCCGCGAACGTGTCGCGGTAGCACTCGATGATGGTCGGCCAGGTGTTGACCAGCGTGTTGTCCCAATCGAAGAGGACGGCCCGAGGCGCCTTCAGTCGGGCCGACAGCGTCATGTCACCGCCTCTCCCTCGCCGGCGAAGCGGACATACTCTTCGCGCAGTCGCTTGGCAGTCGGCCCCGGCTTGCCGTCGCCGACGACCTGGCCGTCGATCTTCACCACCGGCGTGACGAACGACGTGGCGCTGGTGATGAAAGCCTCCTTCGCTTTCTTCGCTTCGCTCAAGGTGAACGGCCGTTCCACCAGCTTGAGCTGCAGCTTGCCCGCCAGCGATTTGAGCGTATGCCTGGTGATACCGGCGAGGATGCCATTGTCGGTCTGGCGCGTGATCAGCTCGTTCTTGTCGGTGACGATCCAGGCATTGGTCGAGGCGCCTTCGGTCACTTGCCCTTCGCCGTCGATCAGCCAGGCCTCGTAGGCGCCGCTTTCGCGCGCCGCTTGCTTGGCGAGTACGTTGGGCAAGAGCGCCACGGTCTTGATGTCGCAACGCTCCCAGCGGATGTCGCGCTCGCTCTTCACCGCGATTCCGGCGCCCGGGTCGGTATCGAGCCGCTTGCTGTTCTTCGTCGTGAGCACCAGCGCGGGCTTGATGGGCGTGGTCGGGAAGGCGTGATCGCGGCGGGCGACGCCGCGCGTCACCTGCATGTAGACCAGGCCGTCGCGCAGCCGATTGCGGCGCATCAGCTCGCGTATCACGAAGGACAGCGTGCCGCGGGCCAGCGGCCAGGCGATGCGCAATTCCTTCAATGAACGATCGAGCCGGTCGAGATGCGGCGCCTCGTCGATCAGCCGGCCATCGCGCACGCCCACCACTTCGTAAACGCCATCGGCAAGCTGATAGCCGCGATCCTCGATATGGACGCTCGCCTCGCGGTGGTCGACGTAACGGCCATTGACATAAGCATATCGACCCATCGGATCCGCTCTCTCCTACTCCGCGACCGGCTCCGTGCCGGCGCGCTCTTGGCCCGCGCCGCCGTGCAGGCCGAGCGACTTCAGCTTGCGATGCAGTGCCGAGCGCTCCATGCCGACGAAGGTCGCGGTCCTGGAAATATTGCCGCCGAAACGCGTGACCTGGGCGAGCAGGTATTCACGCTCGAACACCTCGCGGGCATCGCGCAGCGGCAGCTGCATGATCTCGCCGCCCTTCTCCCAGCGCAGCACGGACGGCGCGTCTTCACTGACGTCGTTGGGCAGCACGTCGGCACGAATCGGCCCGCCACCCGAAGGAGCGAGGATCAGCAGCCGCTCGATCACGTTGCGCAGTTGCCGCACGTTGCCCGGCCAGTCATGGCCCTGCAGGGCGGCCAAGGTGTCCTCGCCGATCGTTCGGGTAGCCAAGCCGGTGGCATCGGCGACGCGCTTCAGAAGGTCGGCCGCCAGCTCGGGTATGTCCTCGCGCCGCTCGCTCAGCGCAGGAACGCGCAGCGACACCACGTTCAACCTATGAAACAATTCCTCACGGAAGCGGCCGGCCGCGATCTCGTCCTGTAGCGTCCGGGTCGTCGACGCAAGTACACGCACATCCACTTCCACCCGGGTCTTTCCATTGTCGCGCGTGTAGGACTGCTCTTGAAGCACGCGGGCCAGTCTCCCCTGGATCGGCAGCGGCAGGTCGACGACTTCCTTGAGGAGCAGCGTGCCGCCGTGCGCCAGTTCGAACGCACCGGAGACGTGCAGGGTGTCGCCGTCGCTTGCACTGTCCGTGCCGAACAATTCGATCTCCAGTCGCTCCGCCGGCAGGGTCGAGCAATTGACGACGACGAACGGACCATCGGCGCGCTTGGAGCCCTGGTGGATCAGCCGGGCCACGGTTTCCTTGCCGGCGCCCGACGGGCCGGTCACCAGGACGCGGCTGCCGGTCGGCGCCACCTTCTCGATCTGACCACGCACCGAACCGGCCGCGCCGGAGGCACCCACGAAAGCCACCTCGCCTCCGGCACGCCGACGCAAGCTCGCGTTCTCGCGCTTGAGCCGGTCGGCCTCGATCGCGCGATCGACGACCAGCAGCAGGCGGTCGGCCTTGAACGGCTTCTCGATGAAATCGTAGGCGCCGCTCTTGATGGCAGCGACGGCGGTGTCGATCGTGCCGTGGCCGCTGATCATCACCACGGGGATTGGCGGCTCCTCGCGCCGGATCACCTCGAGGAGCTGCAGGCCGTCGAGCTCGCTGCCCTGCAGCCACACGTCGAGGATCACGAGCGCTGGCCGGCGCTGGCGCACGGCATCGATCGCCTCGCTGCTGTTGTGCGCGCGGCGAGCGGTGTGGCCTTCGTCTTCCAGGATGCCCGCGATGAGCGTGCAAATGTCGCGTTCGTCGTCGACGATCAGGATATCGTGCGCCATGACTCTTCAAATCGTCCGCGTTGCGTGCGGCGGATCATTGGGCGGCTGTGACCTGCGGCCGAGCCGACGCGATTTCCTTCGCGTCGCGCCGGAATACCAGACTGACACGCGCGCCGCCACCCTCCCGGTCATCGAGCACCAGTTCGCCGCCGTGATCCTCCATGATCTTCTTGACGATGGCGAGCCCCAGCCCCGTTCCCTTGCTGCGGGTCGTCATGTACGGCTCGGTAAGCCGGTCCCTGCCCTCTTTCGGCAATCCCTTGCCGTTGTCCTGCACGACGACGCGCACCGTCGCACCGTCATCGACGAGCGATAGCGAGACTTCGCCAGGCGGCAGGGTCTCGCCCGCGGCGGCCTCCCGACCTTCGATGGCCTCGGCGGCGTTCTTCAGGATGTTGGTCAGCACCTGCCCGATCTGACGACGATCGCAGTTCAATGGAACCGGACGATCGGGCAGGTCCTGATGGTAACGGATGTCGGCGTTGCCGCTGCGCTGCAGGAACAACGCCTGCTGGCAGAGCTCCTTGATGTCCTCGGGTTGGACGGTCGGTCGCGGCATGCGGGCAAACGACGAGAACTCGTCGACCATGCGGCCGATGTCGCCGACCTGGCGAATGATCGTGTCGGTGCAGATCGAGAAGGTCTCGGGGTCTTCCTTGATCTGCTTCAGGTAGCGCCGGCGCAGGCGCTCGGCCGAGAGCTGGATCGGCGTGAGCGGGTTCTTGATCTCGTGCGCGATGCGTCGCGCCACGTCGCCCCATGCCGCCATGCGCTGCGCCGACATGAGCTCGGTGACGTCATCGAACGTCACCACCGAGCCGGCATCGGATGCGGCACTGATTCGCACCAGAAGGATGCGGCGCGCGCCGCGCTGGAGGATCTCGATCTGCCCTTGCGTCAGTCGGCCCGGCCGTTCCGCCGCCTGCGACACGAGGGGAGCGATGTCGGGCATGACCGCGATGAGTTGACGGCCAAGCACGCCGTCCTCCGGCAAGGCCAGCAGCTCCAGCGCTGAACGATTGGTGCGCAGGATGATGCCGGCGCCGTCGATGCTGAGCACGCCGGCCGACACGCCGGCGAGAACGGCGTCGGTCAGCCGCCGCCGCGTGTCGAGCTCGCGATTGGCCTCGACCAGCTCGCGTCTCTGTTCCTCGACCTGGCTGGTCATGCGGTTGAAGGAACGCGCGAGAAGGCCCAGCTCGTCGTTGGCTGGCCCTTCCTCGGCCCGGGCCGAGAGGTCGCCCGCGCGGACCCGCTCGGCCGTCGCCATCAGGCCGCCGATCGGCTCGGTCAGCCGCGTTGCGAACAGGATGGCGAGCCACACGGCCGCCAGCAGCATCAGGAACGCGATCGCCCCGCAGGTCACGAAGATGATGACCTGGTTGCGGCGCAGTGCTTGCTCGATCTGGGAGTAGAACTTGCCGGCGAACTCGATCTTCTTGATGTAGTCGACGACGCGCAAGTCGACGGCGTGACCGGTGACGAGGAACAAAGGCTCGTCGATGAGAAGTTGCATGACGAAGTAGGTGCCGCTGCCGGCATCGAATTCGACCGGCCGCTGCTGGTTGACGGCGAGCCACAGCACCTTGGCTGGCGGAACCGGATCGGCAATCGGCTTTGTGTCGGGCGCCACAGCGCGCCCAATCAACCCTTTGTCGCCATCGACCACGTCCGCCTCGATGATCGGCCGGTTCTGGATGAGCTGGGCCAGCATGCGCGTGACGGTGGCCTTGTCGCGCAACTCATCGAGACTGAGCTTCTGCAGCGGGACGGAGATGGCCGAGATGTCGCGCAGGATCTCGTCCTCGCGCGCCCGCCGCACCGGCTCGCCAATGGCGCGCGCCGCCTCGTAGGAGGCCTGCGACGGCTTGACCACGAAATCGGTGAGGTCGCGCATCAGCAGCGCCATGATCACGGTCACGATCAGGGTCGGCGTGATCGTGAAGATGCTGCACATCAGCACCAGCCGCATATGCAGGCGAGAGCCGGCCGCGCCGCGCCGTCGATCGACCCAGAGCTGGGTGATCCTGACCGCGAGCACGGACACCAGCGCAACCGCGACCACGAGGTCCGCCACGAGCAGGCCGGTGAGCCAGCCGCCGGTGGCGAATTGCGCCGGCAACAATCCGGCAAGCCAGGCATAGGTCGTGGCGCCGGCGGCCACGGCAAGCGCCGCGAGGGCAATGGCGGCGCCGCGGCCGCTCAACGCCCGGCCGACGACGCCCACCTTGTCGCCAAAGCGCGAGACGCCCAGCGAGATCGTCACTTGATTCACCCGCCTCGGCGGACCTGCGGCGTTCGCACCACCGGGACGTCGAGGTCCTTGATCTTCTTGCGCAACGTATTGCGATTGAGCCCCAGGAGGCGGGCGGCACGCAACTGATTCCCGCGCGTCGCCCCCAGCGCCAGCGACAGCAGCGGCCGCTCGACTTCGGAAATCACCCGGTCGTACATGCCATCCGGCGGCAGCCGGTCGCCATGGGCCGCGAACAGCGCCTGCAGATGGCGGTCGACGGCATCGGTCAGGGTGAATTCGCCCGTATCGGCACCGTTGCCGGCGGCTTCCGGTTCCGGCGCCAGAATGGCATCGGCGAGCTCGGACTCGATGATCTCGAGGCCGATCACCTCCTCCGAATAGAGCGCCGACAGGCGCCGCACGAGATTGACCAGCTCGCGCACGTTGCCTGGCCAGCGATGCTGCTTCAGCCGCTGCATCGCTTCCGGCGAGAGCACCTTGGTCGGCAGCCCGTCTGCCGTTGCCTGGCGCAGGAAATGGTTGACCAGCTCGGGAATGTCGTCGAGCCGCTCGCGCAGCGGCGGCAAGCGGATCGGCACGACATTTAGGCGATAGAACAGGTCTTCGCGGAACAGGCCCTGCTGGATCAGCCGGCGCAGGTCGCGATGGGTCGCCGCCACGATGCGCACATTCGCCTTGATCGGCGTGCGGCCACCAACGGTCGTATATTCGCCCTCCTGCAATACGCGCAGGAGCCGCGTCTGGGCTTCCGGCGGCATATCGCCGATCTCGTCGAGGAACAGCGTACCGCCGGCCGCTTGCTCGAACTTGCCGGCCGAGCGTTGCACCGCCCCGGTGAAGGCGCCACGCTCGTGGCCGAACAGCTCGCTCTCAATCAGCTCGCGTGGAATGGCGGCCATGTTAAGGGCCACGAACGGCCCTTTGCGGCGCTTGCCGTAATCGTGCAGGGCGCGTGCCACCAGCTCCTTGCCGGCACCCGACTCCCCGGTGACCATCACCGTGAGATCGGTCGCCATCAGCCGCGCGAGAGCGCGGTAAATCTCTTGCATCGCCGGCGAGCGGCCGATCAGCGGCAAACGCTCGCCCTCCTCCGGTGGCGGCACGCTGCGCGAGGCCGAAGGAGGCGGCGCCGACAGCGCGCGATTGACGACCGAGACCAGCTCGTTGAGGTCGAATGGCTTGGGCAGGTATTCGAAGGCGCCGCGCTCGGTGGCGCGCACCGCGGTCAGCAGCGTCGATTGCGCGCTCATCACGATGATGCGCAGGTCTGGTCGGAGCTTGCGGATGCGCGGGATGAGATCGAGGCCGTTCTCATCGGGCATCACCACGTCGGTGATGACGAGCTGGCCTTCGCCCTCTTGCACCCATTGCCACAGCGTCGCCGCCGTGCCGGTGCTGCGCACGGTATGGCCCTGGCGGCCGAGGGCCTGGTGCAGGACGGTGCGGATGGCGCGGTCGTCGTCGGCGACCAGAATGGTGGCTGCGCTGCTCACGGCGCGGCCTGCGGCTGCTGCAACGGCAGCATGACCCGGAACACGGTGCGGCCCGGTTCGCTGTCGTATTCGATGGCACCGCCGTGATCGTTGACGATCTTGGCCACCAGCGCGAGGCCGAGGCCGGTCCCGGTCGGCTTGTTGGTGACGAACGCCTCGAACAGGTTCGGGCGCATCTCGTCGGGCACGCCGCGGCCATTGTCACGCACCGACACGACCAGCGGCAGATTCACCTTGGCCTGCAGGCCGGGAACCGCCAGCCGCAGGCCATGCTTGTAGGCCGTCGACAGTTCGATTTCGCGCTCGCCATCGCCCGGTGCCTCGCAGGCGTTCTTCACCAGATTGAGAAAGACCTGGATGAGCTGGTCGCGGTCGCCATAGACGTCGGGCAACGACGGATCGTAGGTCTCGACGAAGCGCACGGCCTTGCCGAAACCATTCTGCGATATCCGCCGCACGTGGTTCAGCACCTGGTGAATGTTGATCGGCGCGCGTTCGACGGGGCGGCCGTCCTCGAACGCCTCCATGCGGTCGACGAGGGCGACGATGCGGTCGGTCTCCTCGCAGATCAGGTTCGTGAGCTCGCGCTCGCTGTCCGGCACCGACTGCTCAAGGAGTTGTGCGGCGCCGCGGATGCCGGACAACGGGTTCTTGACCTCGTGCGCCAGCATCGCCGCCAGCGCGCTCACCGAGCGCGCGGCGCTGCGGTGGCTCATCTGCCGATCGATGTTGCGCGCAATCGACTGCTCGACGAGCGACACTGCGATCAGACCGTCGCTCTCCGCGATCGGCGAGAGGCGAAGAGCACAGAAGCGGTTGCCGATGCGCGGCGACGCGAGCGTCACGCCGTTTTCGGCGACAGCACCGCCGGTCGCCAGCACCTGCTCGAGCAGGGAGAACAGCGGCGTGTCCTCGGGAACGAACTCGCTGAGCGGGTGGCTCACCAGGCGCGTCCGGCCGACGCCGAAGAACTGCTCGGCCGCGAGGTTGGCGTAGTGGATCAGGCCCTCACCGTCGACGACGACGACCGCCTCCGAGAGCGAATCGAGAATGGCGCTGGGGAATTGGTCTCCTGCCAGATCCGGCCGCTTGAGAGTGCTGACGGCCATGTCAGGCGGCCTGTCTCTCGAGCGCCGGAAGGAAGAACGACGCGAGCAGCGAGAGGACTGCCGACGCGGTCGTCTCGCGATTGACGGCGGCGCGGAATTCCGCCGATGCCGGCAGGCCCTTGGAGTACCAGCCGAGATGCTTGCGCGCCATGCGCACGCCGGTCTCGGCGCCGTAATGCTCGAGCATCGAATCGAAATGCGATCGCACCGCGGCGTACTGTTCGGCGAGCGACGGGTCGGGCAGACGCTCGCCCGTGCGCAGATAGTGGATCGCCTGCTTGAGGAACCACGGCCGGCCGTAGGCGCCGCGGCCGATCATGACGCCGTCCGCGCCCGACTGCTCGAGCGCCTGGTCGATGTCGTCGAAGGTTTCGATGTCGCCGTTGGCGATCACCGGCAGCCTGGTCGCCGCCTTCACCTCGCGGATGAAGCCCCAGTCGGCATGCCCGTCATAGAACTGGCAGCGCGTGCGGCCGTGCACCGTCAGCATCTTGATGCCGCTTTCTTCGGCGATGCGCGCCAGATTGGGCGCATTGCGACTGTTCTGGTCCCAGCCGGTGCGCATCTTGAGCGTCACCGGCAATTTCACCGCTTTCACGGTCGCTTCGAGGATCCTGGCTGCATGTACTTCATCGCGCATCAGCGCCGAGCCGGCATGGCCGTTCACGACCTTCTTCACCGGGCAGCCGAAATTGATGTCGATGATCGCAGCACCCCGATCTTCGTTCAGCTTCGCCGCATCGGCCATGACTTCGGGCTCGCAGCCCGCGAGCTGGACGGCCATCGGGAATTCCTCGGCCGAGTTCTTGGCCATCAGCAGGGTCTTGCGGTTCTCGCGCACCATTGCCACCGAGGCGATCATCTCGGACACGACCAGGCCTGCGCCATTGCGCTTCACCATCTGGCGGAATGGCATGTCGGAGACGCCCGACATCGGCGCCAGGATGACGGGGTCATCGATACGAACCGGGCCGATATCAACGGGGGCGAGACGGGCTGTCGTTTCCATACGCTTGATCAGTTTATGGGCAACTTGTGCAGTGCACAAATAATGGGCGAGCAATAGCGAACCGGGCGGCTTCCCGCAAGCGCCTCCCGTGCACCCCTCTTCCGCCAATGTTATCAACAGGCTGTGACGCGTTGCATCGCCCTGATCGTCGCCGCCGGCCGAGGCAGCCGCTTCGGCGGCGCGCTCCCCAAGCAGTACGCCCTGCTGGGCGGCAAAACGGTCCTGCGGTGCAGCGTCGAGGCCTTCCAGGCGAGCCGCAGCATTGCCGAGGTGCGGGTGGTGATCGCGGCTGGCGACGAAGCGGCCTACGCCGCGGCGATGGCAGGCGTGCGCCTTGCCGGGCCCATCGTTGGCGGCGCCACTCGCCAGCAATCGGTGCTGAACGGGCTCGAGGCGCTTGCTTCGGCGGCGCCCGAGTTGGTCGCCATCCACGACGCTGCCCGGCCGTTCGTGAAGTCGGCCGAGATAGACGCCTGTATAGCCGCCGCGGGCGGCGGCGGCGTCGACGGCGCCGTGCTGGGCATCCCGCTTGCCGATACGCTCAAAAAGGTGGGCGACGGCAACTCGATCACCGCCACGATCCCGCGGGCCAAGCTCTGGCGCGCCCAGACGCCGCAGATCTTCCGCTTCCAGCCGATCCTCGCGGCGCACCGTGCCGCCGCCGCCCTGGCACTCGACGAGGCGACTGCGCTCACCGACGATGCCGCCGTGGCCGAAAAGGCGGGATTGAAGGTCGTCATGGTTCCGGGCAGCGAGCAGAACAGCAAGATCACGACGGCCGACGACCTGGTCCGCGCAGTGGCCATGGAAGCGCGCACGGCGTTCGGCTTCGACGTCCACGCTTTCGGCCCGGGCGACCGGGTGATGCTGGGTGGCATCGCCATTCCCCACACCTGCGCCCTCGCCGGGCATTCCGATGCCGACGTGGCATTGCACGCGCTGACAGACGCCGTGCTGGGCGCGGTCGGCGCCGGCGACATCGGCCAGCACTTCCCGCCATCCGATCCGCAGTGGCGCGGCGTGTCGTCCGACCGCTTCCTGCGTCATGCCGTCGAACTGCTCACCGCACGCGGCGGCAGGCTGGTTCACCTCGATCTGACGCTGGTCTGCGAGGCGCCACGCATCGGCCCACATCGCGAGAAGATGCGCGAGAGCATCGCCCGCATCGCCGGCATTGCCGTCGAGAGGGTCAGCGTGAAGGCGACGACGACCGAAGGCCTGGGATTCACCGGCCGGCGCGAAGGCATCGCCGCCAACGCCGTGGCAACCGTGGAAGTACCGCATGTTCGATCATGAAATCCGCCAGCTGGCCGAGCATGTCCTGGCGGCCTGCCGCAAGCGACGGCTGAAGCTTGTCACCGCAGAGTCGTGCACGGGCGGCCTGGTAGCCGCGGCGCTGACGGCGATCGCGGGCTCGTCCGACGTCGTCGAGCGCGGGTTCGTCACCTACGCCAACGAGGCCAAGCGCGAGATGCTGGGCGTGTCCTGGGACGCTCTGATGGGCCACGGCGCGGTCAGCGAGCCGGTGGCGCGCGCGATGGCCGCAGGAGCGCTTGCCCGTTCGCAGGCCGACCTCGCCGTTTCGGTGACCGGCGTTGCGGGGCCGGGTGGCGGCACGCCCGACAAGCCGGTCGGTCTCGTGCATTTCGCCGCCATCCTCTCGGGCCACCAGCCGATCGCGGAGCGTCACGTCTTCCCGGGCGATCGCGATGCGATCCGCCGTGTCTCGGTGCTTACCGCGCTGTCGATGCTGGCGTCGCTGGCAGAGCGCTAGGCGCGCCGTAGAGCTGACGCGCCCGCGCCTCGAAGGCGGACACCATGCGCCGCACCGCCTCGGCGAACAGCATCTGCATCGTCTTCTGCAGGAATAGTGAGCGGAACTCGAACTCCAGCGTGAACTCGACTTGCGTGCCCTGCCCGTGCGGCCGAAAGGCCCAGTGGCTGGCGAGGTGCCGGAACGGTCCCTCGACGCCGGTTGTCTCGATACGCAACGCCACGGGGTCGTTCCGCGTCAACGCGACGCGGGACACGAACTTCTCGTGGAACGGCCCAAAGCCGATCGCCAGCTCGTCGAGCTGAACGTTGTCGGACTCGCGTCGCCTCACCCGGGCCGCCGTGCACCACGGCAAGAACTCCGGATAGCGCGGCACGTCGGCCACAAGATCGAACATCTGCTGGGGCGTGTACCCCACCAGTCGACGTTCCGAATGCCGGGTCACTTCTGCCGCGCCGCTTGCAGTCGCGCGAAATCGTCGCCGGCATGATAGCTCGAGCGCGTCAGCGGTGATGCCGACACCATCAGGAAGCCCTTGGCGCGCGCCATGCCGGCCAGCTCGTCGAATTCGGCCGGCGTCCAGAAACGGTCGATCGGTGCGTGCTTGGGCGTCGGCTGCAGGTATTGTCCCACGGTCAGGAAATCGACGTCGGCGGCGCGCAGGTCGTCCATCACCTGCAGGATCTCCTCGCGCGTCTCGCCCAAGCCGACCATCAGGCCGGACTTGGTGAACATCGCGGGATCGATCTCCTTCACGCGGGCCAGCAGCCGCAGCGACGTGAAGTAGCGCGCGCCCGGCCGGATCGTCGGATAGAGCCGCGGCACGGTCTCGAGATTGTGGTTGAAGACGTCAGGGCGCGCGGCGACCACGGTCGCGATCGCGCCCTCCTTGCGCAGGAAGTCGGGCGTCAGCACCTCGACGGTCGTGCCTGGCGCCGACCTGTGCAACGCTTCGATCACCGCCGCAAAATGCCCTGCTCCGCCGTCCTCGAGGTCGTCGCGATCGACCGACGTAACGACGACGTGGCCGAGGCCCAGCTTGCCGACCGCTTCGGCGATGTTGGCCGGCTCGTGCGGATTGAGAGCACCTGGCTTTCCCGTGGCGACGTTGCAGAAGGCGCAGGCGCGTGTGCAGACGTCACCCATGATCATGAAGGTGGCGTGCTTGTGCTTCCAGCACTCGCCGATGTTGGGGCACGCCGCCTCCTCGCAGACGGTGGCGAGACCGTACTGACGCATCACCTTCCGGGTCTCGGCGTATTCCGGCGAATTGGGGGCGCGCACGCGAATCCATTCCGGCTTGCGCTGGATCGGATTGTCCGGCCGATGCGCCTTCTCGGGATGGCGCTCGGCGCGGCTGGGCGAAATCTTGTCGACCGTGCCGTCCATGCTGCCTCAGATATGGAGGGTGCGCCCGTACGCCGCCAGTACCGACTCGTGCATCATTTCCGACAAGGTCGGGTGCGGGAACACCGTCGCCATCAGCTCGGCTTCGGTGGTCTCGAGCGTCTTGGCGATGGAATAGCCTTGGATCAGCTCGGTGACTTCGGCGCCGATCATGTGTGCCCCCAAGAGCTCGCCGGTCTTGGCGTCGAAGATGGTCTTGATGAAACCTTCCGGCTCGCCAAGGGCAATCGCCTTGCCGTTGCCGATGAAGGGAAATTTGCCGACCTTGATCTGCAACCCCTTGGCTTTGGCCGCCGCCTCGGTGAGGCCGATGCTCGCGACTTGCGGCTGGCAATAGGTGCAGCCCGGGATGTTGGCCGTGTTCATCGGATGCACACCCTTCACCCCGGCGATCTTCTCGACCACCAGCACGCCCTCGTGCATGGCCTTGTGCGCCAGCCACGGCGGGCCGGCGACGTCACCGATCGCATAGACGTTTGGCTCGCCGGTGAAGCCCCATTGGTCGATCACGATATGGGTCTTCTCGACCTTCACCTTTGTGCCTTCGAGTCCCAGGTTCTCGACATTGCCGACGATACCGACAGCCGAGATCACGCGGTCGACCGTGATCTCCTGGCTCTTGCCGCCCGCCGTGATCGTCGCCGTGACATTGTTGGCACCCTTTTTCAGATTCGAGACCGTGACGCCCGTGAGGATCTTCATGCCCTGCTTCTCGAAGGCACGCTTGGCGAAGACCGACACTTCTTCGTCCTCGACCGGCAGGATACGGTCGACCACTTCGGCGACCGTCACCTCGGCGCCCATGGTGCGATAGAAGCTCGCGAACTCGATGCCGATCGCCCCCGAGCCGATCACCAGAAGCGACTTGGGAAACTCAGGCGGCACCATCGCTTCCTTGTAGGTCCACACGAGCTTGCCGTCGGCCTCGAGTCCCGGAAGGTTCCGCGCCCGCGCCCCCGTCGCCAGGATCACGTTCTTGTAGGTGAGCGTTGCGTTGCTCCTGTCGTTCATCGCCACGGCAAGCTTGCCGGCGCCCACCAACCTGGCCGTGCCGTCAAACACCGTGATCTTGTTCTTGCGCATCAGGCCTTTGACGCCGTTGCTCAGCTGGTTCGCCACTTTGCGCGAACGTTCAACGATCTTCTTGGGATCGTAGGAAACGTCCTTGACCGACAGGCCGAACGACTCGGCGTGCTTGATCAGGCCGAACACCTCGGACGTACGCAGCAGCGCCTTGGTCGGGATGCAGCCCCAGTTGAGACAGATGCCGCCCATGTGCTCGCGTTCGACGACCGCCGTCTTCATGCCGAGCTGGGCAGCGCGGATTGCCGCGACATAGCCGCCCGGTCCGCCGCCCACGACGATGATGTCGAAACTGGTCTCGGCCATTGCCTGCTCCTAAACCAGCATCGCGGCCGGTTGCTCGATATAGGCCTTCAAGGTCTGCAGGAACTGCGCGCCCATGGCGCCGTCGACGACGCGATGATCGACCGCGAGCGTGACGTTCATCATGTTGCGGACCACCATCTGGCCGTTGCGCACCACCGGCCGCTGTTCGCCCGCGCCGACGGCCAGGATCATGGCCTGCGGCGGATTGATGATGGCGGCGAACTCCTTCACGCCGAACATGCCGAGGTTGGAGATGGTGAAGCCGCCGCCCTGGAACTCCTCGAGCTTCAGCTTGCCTTCCTTGGCACGGCTGGCGAGGTCCTTCATCTCGATCGAGATCTGCGCCACGCCTTTCATGTCGGCGTTGCGCACGATCGGCGTGATCAGGCCGCGGTCCGTGGCGACGGCGACGGAGATGTCGACCGCGCCGTACTGGATCATCTCGTCTTCGGCCCACGAGGCGTTGCATTCTGGATGGTCGCGCAGCGCCTTGGCACAGGCCTTGATCACCATGTCGTTGACCGAGACCTTGGCGCCCATCTTGCGTGCCATATCGTTGATCGCCTGGCGCGCGGCCAACAGTGCCTCGATCTCCAGTTCGACGGTGAGATAGAAGTGCGGCACCGTCTGCTTGGACTCGAGCATGCGGCGCGCGATGACCTTACGCACGGCCGTGTGCGGAATCCGTTTGTCACCAGGCGCCGTGAAGATCGGCTGCGCGGGAGCGCTCGGACGCGGCGTGGCCTTCGGCGCAGCGGCAGGCGCGGGAGCAGCGCCCGGTTTGGCGCCCTCGACATCGGCTTTGACGATGCGCCCGTTCGGACCTGAGCCCTTGATGGCTGACAGGTCCACTCCCTTCTCGGCGGCAATGCGCTTGGCGAGCGGCGAGACAAAGATGCGTTGGCCTCCTGATGTCGCCGGCCGGTCTGTTGACCTTGCCACTGGCGTCGGACCTGCCGCGGGCATCGGCGCTGGCGCCGGCTTCGGTGCAGGCGTTGGTGCCGCGGCAGCCTGACCCGGCGCGGGCGCCTTCACTTCCGTCTCGCCCTCCTCCAGCAGGATGGCGATGACGGCGTTCACCTTAACGCCCTCGGCGCCTTCGGGCACGACGATCTGACCGACCTTACCCTCGTCGACGGCTTCCACTTCCATCGTCGCCTTGTCCGTCTCGATCTCGCAGATCACCTGGCCGGATTTGACCGCATCGCCCACTTTCACATGCCACTTGGCCAGCTTGCCCTCGGTCATCGTGGGCGAGAGCGCCGGCATCAGGATGTTGATCGACATGTCTGCTCCCCCGCCCTAGCGATTGCAGACTTCGCGCGCCGCCGCCACGATGTTGTCGGGTTGCGGCAACGCCATCTTCTCGAGGTTCGCGGCATAGGGCAGCGGCACGTCGAGGCCGTGGACCCGCTTAACCGGCGCGTCGAGCCAGTCGAAGGCGCTTTCCATCATCTGCGCCGCAAGCTCCGAGCCGATGCCGGCAAACGGCCAGCCTTCCTCGACCGACACCAGCCGGTTGGTCTTCTTCACCGAGTTGACGATGGTCTCGGTATCGAACGGCCGTATGCTGCGCAGGTTGATCACTTCGGCCTCGATGCCTTGCTTGGCGAGCTCGTCGGCCGCCTGCAGCGCCTTACCGACCATGATCGAGAACGCCGTTATGGTGATGTCCTTGCCCGGCCGCTCGATCTTGGCCTTGCCGATCGGCAGCACGAAATCCTCCGCCTCTGGCACATCGAACTGCTGGCCGTAGAGGATCTCGTTCTCGAGGAAGATCACCGGATTCGGATCGCGGATTGCCGCCTTGAGCAGGCCCTTGGCGTCGGCGGCGCTCCACGGCGCCAGCACGCGCAGGCCCGGCACATGGGCGTACCAGCTCGCGTAGCACTGCGAATGCTGCGCGGCGACCCTGGCCGCGGCACCGTTGGGGCCCCGGAAAACGATCGGGCAAGTCATCTGCCCGCCCGACATGTAATGCGTCTTGGCCGCAGAGTTGATGATCTGGTCCATCGCCTGCATGGCGAAGTTGAAGGTCATGAACTCGACGATCGGCTTCAGGCCGCCAAAGGCGGCGCCGACGCCCAAACCGGCGAAGCCGTGCTCGGTGATCGGCGTGTCGATCACGCGCTTTGCGCCGAACTCTTCGAGCAATCCCTGGCTCACCTTGTACGCGCCTTGGTACTGCGCGACCTCCTCGCCCATCAGGAAGACATTGGCGTCCTTGCGCATCTCCTCTGCCATCGCGTCGCGCAAGGCCTCGCGCACGGTCATCTTCACCATCTTGCCAGAGTATTCCGGCTCGGGCGCCGGCGCGGGAGAATGCGGCGCCGGCGGTGCAGCCTTCTTCTCGGCTGAAGGCCTCGCCGCGGTCGGCGCTTCCTGCGCCTTGGGCTGCGGTTCGGCTTTCGGTGCCGCAGAAGCAGGCGCTGCCTTCATGGCGTCCCCGGCGCTCTCGCCCTCGCCGGCGAGGATCAGGATCGGCGTGTTGACGGCGACACCCTCTGTGCCTTCCTCGACCAGGATCTTGGCGACGGTGCCTTCATCGACGGCCTCGACTTCCATCGTCGCCTTGTCGGTCTCGATCTCGCAGATCACCTGGCCGGATTTGACCGCATCGCCCACTTTCACATGCCACTTGGCCAGCTTGCCCTCGGTCATGGTCGGCGAGAGCGCCGGCATCAGAACAGGAGTGGACATCGATCAGGCCTCGACCAGGACGTCCGTCCAAAGCTCCGACGGGTCGGGCTCGGGGCTGTGTTGCGCGTACTCGGCCGCATCGTTCACGATCTTGCGGATCTCCGCGTCGATCGCCTTCAGCGCCGCCTCGTCGCTCATCTTCTGGTCGATCAGCAGCTTGCGCACGTGATCGATCGGATCGCGTTCATTGCGATACTTGTCGACCTCTTCCTTGGTCCGGTACTTGGCCGGGTCGCTCATCGAGTGGCCGCGATAGCGGTAGGTCTGCATCTCGAGGATGTACGGCCCCTGCCCGCTGCGCGCATGCTCGACCGCGCGCTCACCGGCCGCGCGGACGGCGAGCACATCCATGCCATCCACCTCTTCACCAGGAATGCCGAACGTCTCGCCATGGCGATAGAGCTCGGTGGTGGCCGAGGCGCGCTCGACGGAAGTGCCCATGCCGTAGCGGTTGTTCTCGATCACGTAGACCACGGGCAGCTTCCATAGCGCCGCCATGTTCATCGCTTCGTAGACCTGGCCCTGGTTGGCCGAACCGTCACCGAAGTATGTGAGCGAGATGTTCTTGTTGCCCTTGTACTTGTGGGCGAAGCCGAGTCCCGTGCCGATCGGCACCTGGGCGCCGACGATGCCGTGGCCGCCGTAGAAATTCTTCTCGCGGCTGAACATGTGCATGGAGCCGCCCTTGCCCTTGGAATAGCCGCCGCTGCGACCGGTCAGCTCCGCCATCACCCCCTTGGGGTCCATGCCGGCCGCCAGCATGTGGCCGTGGTCGCGATAGGACGTGATGATCGCGTCGTCCTGGATGATCGTCGACTGCATGCCGACGACGACCGCTTCCTGGCCGATATAGAGATGACAGAAACCGCCGATCAGGCCCATGCCGTAGAGCTGTCCCGCCCGCTCCTCGAAGCGGCGGATGAGCAGCATGTCGCGATAAAGCCCCTTGAGGGTGTCGGCGCTCACGCTGTTGCTGCCGGGCGCCGGGGATGGCGACGGTGACTTCGAATCCGCCGCAAGAGAGACGACTTTCGGCTTGGCGGCCGGTTTTGCCATGGCAATATCCCCTCAACTGCCCCGGAGGCGGCTTATATCATCGCCCATGCCGATGTGGTTGATCTAGAAGCAAAAAACCAGATTGCGCAGGAGTGCGCCGCAGCAATTGAGCGATTGTTTGCAAACGACGCATCGCGCCGGAAAGTTTCTTTCAGGCGACCGCTTGGCGGTGCGCGGTCCAGCCTAGCGGGTCGGCGTGAAGATGATGATGTCGTCCTTGCGGGCGTAGTTCAGCAGCTTGCGTGCGCGCTCATCGAGCATGTCGGGATCGAGGCTCTGATTGCGCAGTTCGGAGACGCGCCGCTCCCAGATCTTCTGCGTCGCCTCGGCTTCGGCCAGGTTTTGATCCGCGATCTTCACTTCGTTCTCGAGCCGCGCCATGGCCAGCAGACCCCGGTCGCCATTCACCAGGTGATAGCCGAAATAGCCGAACAGGGTCGCGAAGATCAGCGGAGCCAGAATCTGACGCGGTCTCAACAACATATGCCGTCTTCCTGACGCCATATGGCAATATATAGTGGCAAATAGTCAAGCTCTTTTGCTCATCGCGGCTGTTCCGTGAGAGAAGGTGCAGCATGCACGATGCGTTTTTGCGCCTGATCGCGAGCAGCCTAAAGGATGAGCGCTTCACTCTGGTCGATGTCGGATGCTCCGGCGGAGTCGATGCCGTCTGGCGGGTCTTCGGGGAACGCTTTAGAGCCCTTGCATTCGACGCCAGCGTCTCGGAATGCCGACGGCTGCAGGCGAACGAACCTTCAGCCAACGTCCATTACGTTCCCGGCTTCGTGGGCATTCCGCTCGATCATCCATTTGCCCGACAGGCGGTCGGCAAACCGTCGTTCGTCAACGATTTCTACGGAAGGACGAGCGCGGCCTGGACGATGGAAATGCGCGCCAAGCGGCTCGCCGAGGCTTCGAACGAAGAAAAGATGCGCCACAATTTGTGGCAGGTGACCGAACTCGCCGAGGCTGACAAGCCGATATTTCTGAAGGACGCACTGCCGGCGCATGGCTTCGAAGCGGTGGATTTCCTGAAGATCGACGTCGACGGACACGACCTGCTTGTTCTCAAGTCCCTCGACGGGATGTTGGACAAACTCGGCGTCCTCGCGGCCCGGCTGGAAGTCTGCATGTTCGGCGGCGCCGACGACACCAATCATACGTTTCACAACACCGATCGGTTCATGCTCCAGCAGGGTTACGCCCTGATGCGCCTGGACAACCGCAGCTACAGCAACCGCGCCCTCCCCGCGCGGTACGCCATCAACATGCCTGCGCAGACCGTGAGCGGCCGAATCTTTCAAGCCGACGCCTATTATGCACGCGATCTTGCGGCCGAGTCGCAAAAGGACATTGCCGCCCAAACGAGCGTCGAGGGGATCGCCAAGCTCGCGGCCATTCTCTCAGTGTGGCAGCAGCCGGACGGTGCCGCCGAGCTGCTCATCAAATTCAAGGATCGCCTCGCATCGTTGTTCGATGTCGACCGCGGGCTCGACTTGCTGGCGGCTCAGACGCAATCGGCCGACGGCGACAAGGATGAGGTCGAGTTCCTGTCATATCGGGACTATGTGAAATCGTTCACGGCCGATGGACCTGAATTCTACCCGCGGCGCGATCCGCCGCCCCCGCCCGAGCCGACATTTTGGCAGCGTGTTGCGGCGGCGCGGGCTGCATGGGACGATTGGGGTTACACGGAGAGACTTTTTGCCACGCGCCGGCGCTGGGAAAAGTTGGAGGAGATGCGCAAGGCCCGAGATCAGGCGCAACCAGTTCCGAAGCCGACTTAGGCGCCAGCCAGTCCGATTCTCACCCGCCTGTTGTGACGGCCCTTGTTGTCGATCTTGAGTATTCGAATCGGCGGCGAAGCGCCGGTCGATGCGAGATGCGTGCCGCCGCATGCCTGACGGTCGAGGCCCGCGATCTCGACGATGCGGATCTTGCCGTCGGGCGTCGGCGGCGGCGCGACCGAGCGGCTGCGGATCAGGCCGCGCTCGGCGTGCGCCTCATGCATGGGCACATAGGCAAAGTTCACGGCGATGTCCTGCCGAATCACGTCGTTGATCGGGCCTTCGAGTGCACGCAGGCGGTCATTGTCGGCGCCGGGAACGTCGAAATCCATGCGCGCCGTGCCGTCGGCCGCCATCTGCACACCGGTGACCAGCGCGCCGTCGAAGCTCTGGAAGACGAAGGCATTCAGAATGTGCGTGCCGGTATGAAGTTGGCGCATCTTGCGGCGGAAATCAGCATCGACTGCAGCTTCGACAGCGCCGGCGATCTCGGCTTGCGTGTCGAGCAGGTGCCAGATCTTGCCGGCGGCGATCTCGAAACCCGTGACCTTGGCCACGCCGCCCGTCCAGCGAATGACGCCGGCATCGGCAAGCTGGCCGCCTCCGCCGGGGTAGAACGGCGTCTCGGCCAGCGCGATTTTTCCCGGCCGCGCGTCGGAAACACTCGTCTGAACCGTCAACGTCTCGGGATGGTCGTGGCAATAGAGGTGCATACCCGCGAGCTAGGCCATTGGGCGTCGCTGCGTATTGGCAAAAATTGAACCTCAGGCGGCTGCGGCCTGCGCGAACTGCAGCGGCGTGATGCCGTAGCAGCGCTTGAAGTGCCGATTGAGGGCGCTCTGGTCGTAGAAGCCCACCGCGGCCGCGACACGGGCGATGGCTTCGGAGTGGCGAAGATGCCGGCAGGCCATGCCGAGTCGCACTTGCACCAGATAGGCGTGCGGCGTCATGCCGATGCAGCGCTTGAACAGGCCGATGAGCTGGAACGAGGTCAGTCCGACGCCGGCCGCCAGATCCTCGAGCCGGAGTTCACGGGCGTAGTCCGAGCGCATGCGCTCCTGCACGCGCCTGAAGATCGTCCAGTCGCGCCTGCCGTCGTCGATGCGCACATGGCCGCTGCCGTGGCGGTTGAACAATTCACCGAATCCACCGACCAAGAGCTCACGTTCCCGAAAGACGTCGCGGCCCTCCTCCAGCGCCAGATGCATGCGCAGGAACGCCGCGATCAGGTCTGGATCGGCGAAGGTGTTGCGCGTGAAGTACGGTACTTCGGCAATGCCGAGCTCGGCCGCCAGCCGATCGAGCGCGCGGCGCGTCAGATAGAGCGATCGGTAGCGCCAGCGCTCGCTCCGTCCCATCCAGCCACCGTGCGGCTCTTCGGGATTGAACACGAACAACGTGGATGGTGTGGCATCCTGCAATTCGCCGCGGCTCTTCACCACCGAGCCGCCCTGCTCGGTCACGGCGATCACCAAGGCGTCGTGCGTGTGCTGCGGGTATTCGTGCGTCGTGAAATCGGCATGCATCAGGCTGAGACCGGCGAGGTGCCGGTCCCACCAATACTGGGTCGAGTTGCGGCGATCGACGCGAGCCATGCGCAATTTTTACCAATAGCGGCGGCAGCCTCGCCACTATCATACGGCATGATTGCCCGCATCTGGCGCGGCCGCGCAACGGCCGCAAAAGCCGGCGCTTACGCGCGCCATTTTGAAATCACGGTCCTGCCCGAGCTGAAGCGCCTGGCCGGCCACCGCGGTGCCTATCTGCTGCGCCGCGAAGAGGGCGGACAAGTCGAGTTCACCGCCGTGACGCTCTGGCAGTCGCGCGATTCGATCAGGGCGTTCGCCGGCGACGACATCTCGAAGGCGCATGTCGAACCGGAAGGACGGGCCGCGCTGTCGGAATTCGACGCGCACGCCGACCACTACGAGGTGGTGATCAGCTCCGCTTCCTAAGCAAGTACGTATCCATGATCCAGCCGTTCGCCTTGCGCGCCCCGGCGCGCATCTTGGCGATCTTGTCTTTCACCTCGGAGAGCCGGCCGGACACCAGGATCTCGTCCTTGGTCCCGAGATAGGCGCCCCAGAAGATGTCGTAGTCGCCCGGCACATGAGCGAAGGCCTGATCGCCGTCAAGCATCACCACGCAGTCGGTATCCGCCGGCAGGCCTGCCGCCGCCTTCCGTCCTGTCGTCACCAGCACCGGCTCGCCGATGCGGTTGATCGCGATCCTGTGCCGGGCCGCCAGCGCCTGGATCGAGGTGATGCCCGGAATCACTTCGATCTCAACGTCGAGGCGCTCGAGGATACGCAAGGTGCTGTCGTAGAGCATGGGGTCGCCCCAGACCAGGAAGCCGCCAACCTTGCCTGCCGGCAGGTGTTCGGCGAACAGCTTCTCGTAGTTGCCAGTGAGCGCTGCATGCCAGTCATCGACGCTGCCGCGATAATCATCGCCGGCAGCACGGCGCTTGGGGATTGCGACGCTGACGGTCGCGTGCCTCGGCGTCTTGACGAAACGCGCGAGGATCGCTTCGCGCAGTTCGCGCAGCTCCGCCTTCTCCGCGCCCTTGTCGGGAATGAAGAACACGTCGACCCGGTTGAGGGCCTCGATCGCCTGAACCGTCAGATAGTCCGGGTTGCCGGCGCCGATGCCGATGACCAGGACCTTGGGCATCAGTGCCCGCGCAGGATCGACTTGCCGGCGTAGCGCGCCTGGGTGCCCAGCTGCTCCTCGATGCGCAGGAGCTGATTGTACTTGGCCAGACGATCCGACCGCGACAGCGAGCCAGTCTTGATCTGCCCGCAGTTGGTCGCGACGGCGAGATCGGCGATGGTCGAATCCTCCGTCTCGCCCGAGCGATGGGACATCACCGCGCCATAGCTTGCGTGGCGCGCCATCGACACCGCTTCCATCGTCTCGGTGAGCGTGCCGATCTGGTTCACCTTGACCAGGATCGCATTGGCGATGCCGTCCTTGATGCCCTGCGCGAGCCGTTTCGGATTGGTGACGAAGAGATCGTCGCCGACGAGCTGGATCTTCTTGCCGAGCTTGTCGGTGATCGCCTTCCAGCCCTTCATATCGTCCTCGGCCATGCCGTCCTCGATCGACACGATGGGATATTTGGCGACGAGGGCGGCGTAGTAGTCGGCCATGCCGGCCTGGTCGAGCGACTTCTTCTCGCCCTCGAGCTCGTACTTGCCGTTCTTGAAGAACTCGGTCGACGCGGGGTCGAGCGCCAGCATGACATCCTCGCCCGGCCGGTATCCCGCCTTCTCGATCGCCTTCATGATGAAGGCGAGCGCCTCGTCGGCGGTGGCGAGATTGGGCGCGAAGCCGCCTTCGTCGCCGACGTTGGTGTTGTGGCCGGCGTCGTGCAGCTGGCCGCGCAGCGCGTGGAACACTTCGGAGCCCATGCGCAGCGCCTCGGAGAAGCGCTCGGCGCCGACGGGCATGATCATGAATTCCTGGATGTCGATCGGATTGTCGGCATGCGCGCCGCCGTTGATGATGTTCATCATCGGCACGGGCAGCAGCGAGGCCTGGCTGCCACCGACATAGCGGTAAAGCGGCAAGTCGCTCTCGGCCGCCGCCGCCTTGGCGACCGCCAGTGAGACGCCCAGAATCGCATTGGCGCCGAGCCGGCCCTTGTTGGCCGTGCCATCCAGCTCGATCAGCGCCTTGTCGATCTTGATCTGGTCGCGCGCCTCGAGCCCCGACAGCAGGTCCATGATCTCGGCATTCACCGCGCCGACCGCCTTCAGTACGCCCTTGCCGCCGTAGCGCTTCTTGTCGCCGTCGCGCAGCTCGACTGCCTCATGTGCGCCGGTCGAGGCGCCGGAGGGCACGGCGGCGCGGCCGCGTGCACCGCTCTCCAGCTCGACATCGACTTCGACGGTCGGATTGCCGCGACTATCGAGGATTTCGCGGGCGCGGACTTCGACAATGGCGCTCATGACAAACTCCGGTTCGGGGGCGCCGTCTCTCTAGCCCCTACTCCGGCGTTTTTCCATAGGCGCGGTTTCAGCGCTCGATCAGCGCCAGGCGCTCTTGAGCGCCTGCTCGGTCTTCCACTTCTCGACCGCGGCGACATCGTCGCAGGAAAACGCCTGCGTGTTCTTGCGCGGGCTGCCCTCGATCCACGCGAAGACGAGGCACTGGCCGTAGGTCTGCTCGCCTTGCCGGGTCTCGAACTTGACCTCGGCCGTCTCGGCGTCGCCCATCTTGCCGTCGCCGAAATCGTCGATCGCGGGCGTGATCGCGCCGATCGTGCGGCCCGCCGCCTTGTTGTCGGCGTACCACTTGGCGAAGCCCGTGAACTGCTCGCCGGCAACGCCCTTGCCGTCGGCCGCGATGTAGGCCTTGAGGTCCTTGATCAACGCCTCGGCGCCGGCGTTGGCCTTAGGCTCGGCGGCCTTGCGGCGCGCAGCCAGCCGCGCCTGCAATGCCTTCAGCGCGTCGGCGTTGGACTGTGGCGCCGCCGGATGCGGCGCGGCCGACGCGGCCTGCGTCGAGGGATCGAGCCGCTTGATCGGCGCGCGCGCCGCCTCGGCATTGAGCGTCTGCGCCTCGGTCGGCGTCAGCTTGCCGACCTGGGCGTAGCCATGGCCCTTCTGCCACTGCGTGATCGCCTTCATCGTCGCTTCGGACTGAAGATTGCCGTCGATCGGGCCGTTGTACTTGTCGAGCGTGCGCAGCGATTCCTGGATCTTGCGCCGGTCGGGCTCGGGGCTCTGGAGCACGGACGTGTAGTCGGGAGCCGGCGCGGTGCGCGAGGCCGTCATCGGCGCGGGTGCGGCTGCCGGAGCCGGCGGGGGTTGCGCGGCGGACGACGAGCATCCGGCGGGGTTCTGGAAGCAGCGCTCGACCTCGCCCGCACTCTGGGCATGAAGCGCAACCAGCGGACACGCGATCAGCGCGCCGAGGAGCAGCCAGCGGCCCATGTCAGATGCCACCATAGGTGCCGGCGGCGAGCTGTGCCGGCAGGCCGATCACCATGACGATCGGCAGGCCGCGTGGCGTCGTGCCATGCGCCACGATGTGGTCGTTGGGCAGGCCGATCCGGCTCTCGTAGCTGCCCTGTCCGGCGAACCGGCCGTTGAAGCATGACAGCGAGAACTTGCCGGTGCTCGGGCCTTCGTTGGTGAAAGTGCCTTCACACACCGGTTCCTGCCGCACGTTCTCGACAGAGAAGGTCACCGAGCGGTCATGCCCGATCAGCGCGCCGTAGCGCGCCACGCCGTTCAGGCGCGCGACGTTGCCGTGATCGTCGCGGTAGAAGATCGAGGCCGGCCCATAGGCCTGGTCCGGCAGGCTGGCGCGCGGCACGACATAGGTCTCGTCGCTGATCACGACCTCGCAGGTACACTGCACGCCGTAATTCTCGCCGAGCGGCCCCAGCTCCGCGAGCCGCCGGTTGCAGGTCGACAGTGCCGTCTCCTGAACTTCGCGCTCGCTCATCGCACCCTTCGTATAGGCATCGGCATAGAGATAGGCACATTGTTTGGGCATCGGCACGGCCACTGCCTTGTGGCTTGCCGCCATGGTCTCGGTGTTGACCCAGTAGCGCTCCGCCATCTCGGGGAAGCGCAGGAAGATCGGATCGCGCCGCATGGCCTTGCCATAGCGCGACTGGGCGGCCGACTGGCCCCATGTCTGGGCCCCGACCGGCACGACGATCAACGCAAGCGTCAGTAGATAGCGCAAGAGCATAAGGGCCCAGTTCAGCGGAAAAACGTGACCGAAATACGACCCTCGCGGGCGGACCATCCCCGCTAGACGAGGCGGCTTTGGGCTTTTGCCGCACCGATGAAGGACGAGAACAGCGGATGCGGCGCGAATGGCCGGGACTTCAGCTCGGGATGGTACTGCACGCCGATGAACCACGGATGATCCGGAATCTCGACGATCTCGGGCAGGATGCCGTCCGGCGACATGCCGGAGAAGCGCAGGCCCACCTGCTCCAGCCGGTCCTTGTAGTTGACGTTGACCTCGTAGCGATGGCGGTGGCGCTCGCTGATCACGTCCTGGCCGTAGATATCGTGCACCTTTGTGCCGCGCCGCAGATGCGCCGGATACGCACCGAGCCGCATGGTGCCGCCGAGATCGCCATTGGCGCTGCGCTTCTCGATCTGGTTGCCCTTGATCCACTCCGTCATGAGGCCGACCACCGCGTGGTCGGTCGGCCCGAACTCGCTCGACGAGGCATCCTCGATGCCGAGCAGGTTGCGCGCCGCCTCGATCACCGCCATCTGCATGCCGAAGCAGATGCCGAAAAACGGCACCTTGCGCTCGCGCGCGAACTTCACCGCATGGATCTTGCCCTCGGTGCCGCGCTCACCGAAGCCGCCCGGCACCAGGATGCCGTTGACGTTCTCGAGGTGGGAGACCGCGTCGTCGCGCTCGAAGATCTCGGAGTCCATCCACTCCAGACCGACCTTCACGTTGCTGCCAAACCCGCCATGGGTCAGCGCCTCGCTGAGCGACTTGTAGGCGTCGAGCAGGACCGTGTACTTGCCGACCACGGCGATCGTCACCTTGCCCTCGGGTTCGCGCACCGAGCGCACTACGCCGCGCCAGCGGTCGAGGTTCGGCTCCTTGTCCTCGAGGCCGAAATACTTGCAGACCTCGCGGTCGAAACCCTGCTCGTGATAGGCGATGGGCACCTGGTAGATGGTGTCGACATCGCGCGCCTCGACCACCCGCTCCGGCTTGACGTTGCAGAACAGCGCGATCTTGCGCCGCTCGTTGGCCGGGATCTCCTTGTCGCCCGAGCGGCAGACCAGCAGGTCCGGCTGGATTCCGACGCTCAGCAGCTCCTTCACCGAATGCTGGGTCGGCTTGGTCTTGAGCTCGCCCGCCGTCGGCACCCAGGGCAACAGGGTGAGATGCACGAACATGGTGCGCTCGCGGCCGAGTTCGTTGCCGACCTGACGGATGGCTTCGAGGAACGGCAGGCTTTCGATGTCGCCCACGGTACCGCCGACCTCGACGAGGACGAAATCCTCGCGCTCGGTGTCGGTCATGACGAATTCCTTGATGGCGTCGGTGACGTGCGGGATCACCTGCACCGTGGCGCCGAGATATTCGCCGCGCCGCTCGCGGGCGATCACGCTCGAATAGATGCGGCCGGTCGTGATGTTGTCGCTTTGCTTGGCATCGACGCCGGTGAAGCGCTCGTAATGGCCGAGATCGAGGTCGGTCTCGGCGCCGTCGTCGGTGACGAACACCTCGCCGTGCTGATACGGGCTCATCGTGCCCGGATCGACGTTCAGGTACGGGTCGAGCTTGCGCAGCCGGACCCGGAAGCCACGGGCCTGCAGCAGCGCTCCGAGCGCCGCCGACGAAAGACCCTTACCAAGCGAGGAAACCACGCCGCCCGTTATGAAGATAAAGCGCGTCATGGAATTACAGCCTACTAAATCTGGTTTCTTGCGGCCATGGGGATATCGCCCCGCCGGAGACGCTTCGGCGGTGGGAACGGCTGGCCATCCATGTTGTTCCTAGCGGGTGGGCGCTGTCGGGGCGGCCGGTGGTGACGGCAGTTGCGGCGCGGGCACATTCGGTGCCGGAGCGACGGGACCGCCGGCGGACGGAGCGGCCGGCGCCGTGGGACTGCTCGGCACGTTGTCCATGATCGAGCGCTGGCCGCCGGCGGGGCCCGCGATGCTCCATGCCATCAGCAGGCTCAGGAAGAAGAACAGGCCGGCGAAGATCGCCGTCGCCCGTGACAGCACGTTGGCCTGGCCACGCACCGAGAACAGCGCATCGGTCCGGCCCATGCCGAGGCCGCCGCCTTCGCTGCGCTGAAGCAGGATGACGATGATCATGGCGGCGGTGACGCCGACATGGATCATCAGCAGCACGATCCGCCACTCGTGTAGAAAAGCCCGAACACTATCCATTTTCGGGGGCGCTTCTAGCCGTTTCAGGCCGCCTTGGCGATAGCCAAAAATTCGTCGGCCTTGAGGCTCGCCCCGCCGACCAACGCGCCGTCGACGTCGGCCGCCGCCAACAATTCGGCGGCATTGCTGCCCTTCACGGAGCCGCCATAGAGGAGACGCACGCCCGCCGCATCGGCCACGAGTCCCGCCAGCACCTTGCGAATATGCGCGTGCGCTGCGGCAACTTCCGGCGTTGTCGGCGTCTTGCCGGTGCCGATCGCCCACACGGGCTCGTAGGCCACGACCAGCTTCGCTGCGGTCGCGCCTGCCGGGACGCTACCCTTGAGCTGGGTCTCGAGCACCGAAAGCGTCTTGCCGGCCTCGCGCTCGGCCAAGGTCTCGCCGATGCAGACGATCGGCACCAGCCCCGCCCGCCACGCCGCCTCGGCCTTGGCGCGGACGATCGCATCTGTCTCGCCATGGTCGGTGCGCCGTTCAGAGTGGCCGACAATGACATGGCTGGCGCCAGCATCCTTCAGCATCTCGGCCGACACGTCGCCGGTGTGCGCACCGTTCGGCTTGGCATGACAATCTTCGCCGCCGACCAGAACGCCGCTGCCCTTCACCGCCTCCGCCACCGCCATGACCAGCGTCGCCGGCGGGCAGACCAGCACCTCGCGATCGGTCCAGCCGGCCTTTTTCACGCCCTCGGCAACGCCCCGCGCGAGCGCCAGCGCATCGGCGCGCAGGCCGTTCATCTTCCAGTTTCCGGCGATCAGGGGGCGTCTGGTTCTTGCCATGAAAAATCCCGCTTTCTGCTCGTCGCGTGTCTAGCCATCGGACGGTTTGCGGTCAAAGGGTCCCGATGGTACCCATGCGCCCCACCGCAAAAGACCCTGCCCGCAGAAGCCAATCCCGTGCACAAATTCAGGAAATACGCCGGCGTCGCCATCATGGTCACGCTCATGAGCATGCTGATCATCAGCTTCGGCTTGTGGGGCATCGGCGACATGCTTCGCTTCGGCGGCCGGACCAACGAAGTGGCCCATGTCGGCGGTACGCACATTCCGCTTTATGGCTGGTTCGGCGGCGTCTCGGTGTCGGTCGAGGAGGTCAAGGACCGCTTCAATCGCCAGCTCGAGCAGATCCAGCGCCAGACCGGGCAGCGTCCCGAGACCGACCAGGCGATGCGCTACGGCCTGCACCTGCGAGCGCTGGATGACGTGGTTCAGCGGGCCGTGATCGACAATGCCATCAGGGATTTCGGCCTCTCGATCAGCGACGCCGAGGTGCGCGCCACCATCGCCAAGAATCCGTCCTTCCAGGGCGCTGGGGGCGGCTTCGACGAGGCGCGTTACCGCAGCCTGCTGCAGCAGGCGCGTGTGCCTGAGGCGGACTACGTCGCCGACGTTCGCCGCGAGATCGCGACCGTCCAGCTGTTCGGCGTGGTGCGGCCGGACGGCCTGGCGCCGAAGAGCCTGCGCGACGACGTCTACAAGATGGAGAACGAGAAGCGCGTCGGCGAGACGGTCTACGTGCCGGACAGCATCGTCACCGATGTGCCCAAGCCCTCGTCCGACGAGCTCAACAAATATTTCGAGGCGAACAAGACCAAGTTCGCCATTCCGGAATATCGCACCTTCTCTTATGTGCTGCTGACGACCGCGGACGTGATGCCTGATGTCACGGTGACCCCCGAGCAGCTCAAGCAGGAATACGACGCCAAGCAGGCCGAGTTCGGCACGCCCGAGAAGCGCGACGTCGACCAGGCGATGACCGACAGCGAGGACAAGGCCAAGAAGATCATCGAGCTCGCCAAGGGCGGCAAGTCGCTCGAGGATGCCGCCAAGGAAGTGCTCGGCAATTCCGACGGCGTGATCAAGCTCGGCCTGGTCCAGAAGAAGGACCTGCCGGCAGGCCCGCTGGCCGACGGCGTGTTCTCGCTGCCGCAGGGCCTGGCCGACAAGCCGATCAAGTCGCCGCTCGGCTGGCACGTCGTGCGCATCAACAAGATCGAGCCCGGCCAGGTGAAGCCGTTCGACGAGGTCAAGGACAAGCTCGAGAAGGACCTCAAGGCCCAGATCGCGCCCGATCAGCTGATGAAGGTCGTCACCGACTTCGACCGCATGCTGAGCAAGACGCAGTCGATGACCGAGGCCGCACAGGACCTCAAGCTCAAGATCAGGACCTACGAGAACGTCGACGCGCGCGGCCAGGACGCTTCGGGCAAGCAGGTCGTGACCGGCCCGGCCGCAGCGCAGCTCGTGCAGACGGCATTCGCCACGCGCGAGAACAGCGACAGCGATCTGCTGCAGACCCAGGGCGACGAATATTTCGTCGTCCATACCGATCACGTGACGCCGGCGCGCGTGCCCTCGCTCTCGGAAGTCGAGGCCAAGGTCACGGAAGCCTGGCAGGCCGAGCAGCGGCGCAAGCTTGCCGACGCCAAGGTCAAGGAGGCGGTCGAAAAGGTGAATGCCGGCAACGACCTCGCCGCGATCGCCAAGGAGCTCGGCCTCGAGGTGCGCACCACCAAGGCAGTCACCCGCTTCGACGCCGACACTGGGAACTACCTGACGCAGCAGGCCACGCAGGAGCTGTTCCTGCTGCCGAAGGGCAAGGCGCAGGCCGTGCGCTCGGCCGAGGGCAACGTCATCGTGCGGCCCAAGGAGATCCAGGCGGCCGATCTCACCAAGGACAAGGAAGCCGTCGAGCGCTTCGGCAAGCAGCTCGATGTCGCCATCGGCAACGACCTGGTCGCCGAGCTGCTGGCGGGCCTGCGCCAGAAGTACGGCGTGGAACTGAACAAGGCCGTCTTCGCCTCCGCCTTCCAGACCCAGCAGCCGCAGCAATAGGCGGCCGGGATGTCGATCTCGCCCGAATTCGCCGCCTATTCCGCGACCTACCAAGCCGGCAAGCCGCAACTCGTCTGGACCAAGCTGGTCGCCGACCTCGAGACGCCGGTCTCGGCCTACCTCAAGCTCGCCGACGGCCGCGCCAATTCCTTCCTGCTCGAATCGGTCGAAGGCGGCTCGGTGCGCGGGCGCTACTCGATCATCGGCTTCAGGCCTGACGTGATCTGGCGCTGCATCAAGGGCAAGGCCGAGATCAACCGCCGCGCCCGGACCGATGCACAGGCCTTCGAGCCCCTGCCCGGCCGGCCGCTGGAGACGCTGCGCACGCTGATCCGCGAGACCCAGATGGAATTGCCGCCCGGGCTGCCGCCGATGTCGGCCGGCCTGTTCGGCTTCCTGGGCTACGACATGGTCCGCGACATGGAGCGGCTGCCGGACAAGAACCCCGATCCGA
This sequence comes from Reyranella sp., assembly GCA_035651335.1. Classification (GTDB taxonomy): domain Bacteria; phylum Pseudomonadota; class Alphaproteobacteria; order Reyranellales; family Reyranellaceae; genus Reyranella. Next base: position 80,352 of record DASRFX010000003.1, read on the forward strand.
TCGGCCTCCCGGACGCCATCATGGTGCGGCCCACGATCATCTGCATCTTCGACCGGCTCGACGACGTCGTGACCCTGGTCACGCCGGTATGGCCGCAGGCCGGCGTGAGCGCGCGCGCCGCCTACGAGGCGGCTGAGGAGCGCATTGCCGACGCCGTCGCGGACTTCGAGCGCGTCCTGCCACCGCGCAGCGAGAGCGCCGAGGCGCTGGAAACGCTACCCGACCCGAAGCCCAACATGAGCGAGGCCGAGTTCAAGAAGATGGTCGCCACCTGCAAGGAGTACATCCATGCGGGCGACGCCTTCCAGATCGTGCCGTCGCAGCGCTTCTCGACGCCGTTCAAGCTGCCGCCGCTCTCGCTCTACCGCTCGCTGCGCCGCATCAACCCCTCGCCGTTCCTGATCTTCTTCGACTACGGCGACTTCACCATCGTCGGCTCGAGCCCCGAGATCCTGGTTCGCCTGCGCGACAACATCGTCACCATCCGCCCGCTCGCCGGCACGATCCGGCGCGGCGCCACGCCCGAGGAAGACAAGCAGCTCGCCGACAAGCTGCTGGCCGATCCCAAGGAGCACGCCGAGCACCTGATGCTGCTCGACCTGGCGCGCAACGACGTGGGCCGCGTTGCCAAGATCGGCTCGGTGCGCGTGGTCGAGCAGTTCACCATCGAGAAGTACAGTCACCTGCAGCACATCTCGAGCCACGTCGAGGGCACGCTCGAGGACGGGCTGGAGGCGATCGACGCGCTGAAGGCGGGATTTCCGGCCGGCACGCTGTCGGGTGCGCCCAAGGTGCGCGCCATGGAGATCATCGACGAGGTCGAACCGGTGCGGCGCGGCATCTATGCCGGCTGCGCCGGCTATTTCGCGGCCAACGGCTCGATGGACACCTGCATCCTGCTGCGCACCGCCTTCGTGAAGGATCAGGTGATGTACGTGCAGGCGGGCGTCGGCGTCGTCGCCGATTCCGACCTCGACGCCGAGCTGCGCGAGAGCCACCTCAAGGCGGCCGCCCTCGTTCGCGCGGCGGAAGAAGCCGTGCGCTTCGCGAGTTCCCAGAACCTCGGCAATAGACGGCGCTGACCGACGGTGTAGGCTCCCTGCAACGGAGGAGCCTTCATGTCCGACTGGCAGAAAAAATACCAGCGCCTGCTGTTCGACCGCCCGCACCCCAAGGTGCTGCGCGTCACCATGAACCGGCCAGAGAAATACAACGCCACCGATGCGGTGATGCACACCGAGCTGGTCAACGTGTGGCGCGACATCGACGGCGACGACACGGTCAACTGCGTCATCATCCAGGGCGCGGGCGGCAAGGTGTTCTCGGCGGGCGGCGACTTCGACCTGATCGAAAACAACATGAAGGACTTCAACGCCCTGCTGCGCACCTGGAAGGAGGCGCGCGACATCGTCTACAACGTGATCAACTGCTCCAAGCCGATCGTCTCGACCATGCGCGGCCCCGCCGTCGGCGCCGGTCTGGTCGCCGGCATCCTGGCCGACGTGTCGATCGCCTCGAAGAAGGCCCGCATCATCGACGGTCACACGCGATTGGGCGTCGCGGCAGGCGACCATGCGGTGATCGTCTGGCCGCTGCTCTGCGGCATGGCGAAGGCCAAATATTACCTGTTGCTCTGCGAATCGGTCGACGGCGAGGAAGCCGAGCGCATCGGCCTCGTCTCGATGTGCGTCGAGGACGACCAGCTCGAAGCCAAAGGCCTCGAGGTCGCGACCAAGCTGGCCGAAGGCGCGCAGACCTCGATCCGCTTCACCAAGTATGCGCTCAACAATTGGCTGCGCATGATGGGCCCCTCGTTCGACGCCTCGACCGCGCTCGAGATGCTGGGCTTCATGGGACCGGAGGTGAAGGAAGGGCTCGCCTCCCACCTCGAGAAACGCAAGCCCAAGTTCGATCCCTACTCGCCGCTCTGAGGAGCCCGTCATGCGTGGACTGCAGGGAAAGAACGTGATCGTGACCGGCGGCGGCGGGGCGATCGGCGCGGCGATCTGCCGGCGCTTCGCGGGTTACGGCGCCAAGGTCGGGGTGTTCGACAAGAACCTCGACGCTGCGAGGAAGGTCGCGGGCGAGATCAAGGGTTTCGCCTCGGGCACCGACATCACCGACTACAACGCGGTCGCGAGCGCGATCGCCGAATTCGAAAAGCAGGCCGGGCCCACCGACATCCTCGTGAACAATGCCGGGTGGGACAAGTTCGTGAACTTCGTCGAGACCACGCCCGATCTCTGGGAGCAGATCATCGCCATCAACCTCAAGGGCGCGCTCAACATGAGCCATGTCGTGCTGAAGGGCATGGTGACGCGCGGCGGCGGCCGTCTTGTCAACATCGCCTCGGATGCCGGCCGCGTCGGATCCTCGCTCGAGGCGGTCTACTCGGCCTGCAAGGGCGGCATCATCGCCTTCACCAAGACGGTCGCCCGCGAGGTCGCGCGCAAGAACATCACTTGCAACACGGTATGCCCCGGCCCCACCGACACGCCCCTGCTCGCGGCGGTCGCCGGCAACGACGAGCGCGGCCAGAAGATCCGCGCCGCCCTGGTCGGCGCCATCCCGATGAAGCGCGTCGGGCAGCCCGAGGACATCCCGGGCGCGGTCTGCTTCCTGGCGAGCGATGACGCCGCCTTCATCACCGGCCAGACGATCAGCGTGTCGGGCGGCTTGACGATGCACGGATAGCGGAGAAGGAACATGAGCAACCTCTGGATCCAGCCCACCGGCGGAGCGCTCGGCGCCGACGTCCACGGCATCGATCTGTCCCAGCCGGTGGATGACGCGGCCTTCCAGCAGATCGCCGATGCCTGGGCCCGGCATCTCGTCCTGCGCTTCTCCGGCCAGAAACTGACCGACGAGCGGCTGATGGCGTTCAGCGCGCGCTTCGGCGAGCTCGACCGCGTGCCGATCCCGCCGGCGGGCTTCGATCGCGCCGATTCCGACGTCGACGATCGGGCGCGCGAATGGGTCGCGGTGATTTCGAGCGTGAAGAAGAACGGCAAGGCGATCGGCGGCCTGGGCTCGTACGAGCTCGTCTGGCACACCGACATGTCCTACAACCCGCTGCCGCCGCGCGCCTCGCTGCTCTATGCGCTGGAAGTGCCGCCCGACGGCGGCAACACCGGCTTCCTCAACATGTACACCGCCTACGACACGCTGCCCGAGCGCCTGAAGCGCGCCGTCGAAGGCAAGACCTGCATCCATGATTCGAGCCGCAACTCGGCCGGCGAGCTCCGCAAGGGCTTCCAGACCACGCACGACGTGACACGCACGCCCGGCGCCGTGCACCCCCTGGTGCGCCTGCATCCGGTGACCAAGCGCAAGGCATTGTTCCTCGGCCGCCGGCCCGGCGCCTACATCCACGGCCTGTCGGTCGAGGAGAGCGAGAAGCTCCTGAACGAGGTTTGGGTGCACGCCACGCAGCCGCAGTTCGCCTGGTACCAGAAATGGCGCGCCGGGGACCTGGTGCTATGGGACAACCGCTGCGTAATGCATCGGCGCGATGCCTTCGACGAGTCGCTGCGCCGATTGATGCACCGCACACAGATCGTCGGCGAGCCGGTCCTGGCGGGTTGAGATCCCTTCTCGGCGGGGCTTGAGACACTTTTGTCCCGAATCTCACCCTCCTGAGACGCCTCCGATGCCGATGGCATAAGGCTTTCTGCCTC
>DASRFX010000004.1:0-7036 GCA_035651335.1 Reyranella sp.
TCTCGATGATGCCGCACTCGAGCCTGGGCAGGTCCGAGGCCACCGGCATGCGGTAGTCGAGGAAGCCCGGATTATCGACCTGGCCGCGCTTGTTGTAGATGTACTCCTCGTTCAGCGCCCAGCCGATCGCCTGCGCCATGCCGCCCTGCATCTGGCCCTCGACATAGTCGGGGTGGATGGCGCGGCCGACATCCTGGAAGCAGGTCATGCGGATGACCTTCACCTTGCCGGTGGCGCGGTCGACCTCGACATCGGCGATGTGCGTGGAGAAGCCGCCCTCGGCGCCCGCGGTGTTGAGCTGCGTGCCGGCGCCGATCGGGCCGCCGGTCTCGGATGCCTTGGCGGCGATCTGCTTGAGCGACAGCGGCTCGAACTTGCCGGCATTGTCGCCGGCCGGCTTGGCATAGCCGTTGTCCCAGGTGACGGCTTCCTCGTCGATCTTCCAGATCTTCGCGGCCCGCGCACAGAGCTGCTTGATCACCTTCTCGGCCGACTGCGTGACCACCATGGCCGAGGCGAAGGTGACGCGGCTGCCGCCGGTCAGGTTCGAGAAGCCGATGCTCGCCGTATCGCCGATCAGCACGTTGATGCGGCTGGGATGAATGCCCAGCAGCTCGGCCGCGATATTGGCGGTCGAGGCGCGGCTGCCGCCGATGTCGGGATGGCCGGTCATGACGGTGACGTTGCCGTCCTCGGTGACGTTGACCTGCGCGCTCGACTCGCCGCCGGCATTGAACCAATAACCTGAAGCGACACCGCGCCCCTGGTTGGGGCCGAGCGGCGACTTGTAGTGTTCGCTGGCCAGCGCTTGGCGCAACGTCTCTTCGTAGCCGATCACCGGATAGACCGGACCATGGGCCGCCTTGACGCCCTGTTTGGCGGCATTCTTCAGGCGCAACTCAAGCGGATCCATCTTCAGCTTTTCCGCCAGCTCGTCCATCACGCTCTCGACGGAGAAGGCGCCGATCGGCGCTCCCGGCGCCCGGTAGGCCGCGACCTTCGAGCGGTTGGAGACGACGTCGAAGCCGCGCGACAGGACGTTCGGGATGTTATAGGGCGCGAAGGCGCAGCCGGCCGCGCCGCGGATCGGCGAGCCCGGGAACGCGCCCGCCTGCAGGTACCAGGTGCCCTGTGCGGCGACGATCGTGCCGTCCTTCTTGGCGCCGATCTTGACCGTGCTCGACGAGCCCGAGGTCGGACCCGAGGCACGCATCACCTCTTCGCGCGTCATCATCATCTTGACCGGGCGGCCCGACTTCTTGGACAGCAGCAGCGCCACCGGCTCGAGATAGACGATCGTCTTGCCGCCGAAGCCGCCGCCGATCTCGGCGGGGATCGCGCGGATGTCGCTTTGCGGGATGCCCGACATCAGCGAGCACATGGCGCGGACCATGAACTGGCCCTGGCTCGAGCTCCAGACCGTGACCTTGCCGTCGGCATGGCTGACCAGGCAGGCGTGCGGCTCGATGTAGCCCTGGTGCACGGCCTCGGTCTTGAATGAGCGCTCGACGATGATGTCGGCTTCCTTGAAGCCTGCCTCGACGTCGCCCAGCTTGTGCTCGAGTGTGCCCGCGATGTTGGAGGGCTTGCCGTCGAACTTGATGTGGTCGAACAGAGTCGGCGCGCCGTCCTTGCGGGCGTCGTCGACGTCGATCACCCAGGGCAGCACCTCGTAATCGACCTCGATCAACTTGCAGGCTTCAGCGGCGATCGCTTGGGTGTCGGCCGCGACCGCGGCAACCGGGTGGCCATGGAACAGTGCGCGTTCACGCGCCATCACGTTGCGGCACATCCAGCGCATGTCCTGGATGCCCAGCATCACCGGGCCTTTCTCGATCGGGAAGTCGACGACGTCCTTGGACGTCACGATGGCCTTCACGCCCGGCAGCTTTTCGGCCTTCGAGGTATCGATCGACCTGATCTTGGCGTGCGGATGGGGGCTGCGCAGGACCTTGCCCCAGATCATGCCGGGCATGGTCGTGTCGGCCGCATAGGCGGCTCGCCCGGTCACCTTGTCGGCGCCGTCGGGGCGGGGAGTGCGTTGGCCGATCCACTTGTTGGTGGGATTTTCGACGGTCATGGCTCGGTACCCTGCTGGAGGATGAGTGAAGAAGCCCAATCAAACTCCGTTGGGGCTTGAAGATCAATGCCTTGCCGGGGACACTGTGGGATGCAGCTTGGACTGGGCTTGATGATCTCGGGGGTCGCGGTGGCCCTCGTATCGACAACGGCCTTCGCGGCGGGTGACGCAGAAGCATGGGCCGCTCTGCAGAAGGGCGGCCACGTAATCATCATGCGTCATGCCGCCGCTCCCGGCCCGGAACAGGGGCGGGAAGGCGACCCTCCCGGCTTCCAGCTTGGAGATTGCGGCACGCAGCGCAATCTCAGTTCGACGGGCCGGGATCAGGCCACAGAGATTGGCGACGATCTTCGAGCGCACCACGTCGTCATAACCAAGATAATGACCTCGCCGTGGTGTCGAGCGATCGATACCGCTTCGCTGATGAGTTTCGACGCGCCGCGCGACACGACGATGCTGTTGCGCAACTACGGCGAGCATGAAGGCGGCGCAGGTCGGATCAATCGCAATCAAGGCGGCGGCAAGATGCTGGCGCATGAAGCGCATTCCCTGATTCGGGAATGGACTGGGCCGGGCAACCTGCTTCTGGTCAGTCACGGCCGCACTGTCGTCGACATTCTGTGGGGTGACCGGCGGATGTCCCCTGAACAGGGGGTGCTCTACGTCCTCGAGCCGACACCCGACGCGCGGGAGCCGTTCCACATCGTCGGGTCGATCGTGCCGCGGATCATGGGCCATCAATGATCGGTCGAAGCTCTGCATAGAATAAGGACCAGCACCATGGATGGCAGCGCGCCTCGAGCCTACAAAGTCAATGAGCTGACGCCCGATCCGCGCGTGCAGTTCGATCCCAAGATCTGCAACAGCTACGTCACCTACGCGCATCGCATCGCCGCGCGCGGACTGGTGAATTCGAGCGTCGGCGGCATGGTGATTCGCGTCCCGCATCCGGATTATGAACACGGCATCTGCTACGCCAAGCCGCAGGGTGTGAGCCTCGAAGAAGTCGAGGCCGAGGATCTCGTGATCACCGATATCCCTTATGGCCGCATCCTGGCCGGCGACCGTGCGACGACGGTAGGGCACCAGATGAACCGCGAGATCCTGCGGCTGCGTCCCGACGTCAATGCGGTAATCCACCTGCACCACGATGAGATGATCGCCTTCATGGCGGCGGGCTACGACACCATCCGCTCCTACAGCCTCACCTTCGGCTATCTGATGCAGAAGAAGCCGCACTACCTGCCGGCGAGCATCAATGTCGAAGAGGACGTGGCGCCGATCAAAACCTTCATCCACGACACCAACTGCATCATCATGAAGCGCCACGGCTTCACGGTGCTGGGCCGGAGCGTATCGGAGGCCTATCACCGCACCTGCGTCCTGGTGAGCGAGATCAAGCGCAACATCATCGTCGAGCAACTCTGCGCGGCCAACGGCAAGACGCCGGAATACGTCACCGACGAGGAGCTGGAGCACATGTTCAAGCACGGCGATGCGGTGATGTACCCCAAGGTCGTCAAAGGTTGAGTGAGCATCCCTGAAGTAACTTTCGTAACGAATGTAAGGCCACCGGCTGGTCACACCCGGTCACGGCGGGATCGCGCAAGCTCTGTGCGCACTGCCGGGAAGGGGCAGAGGAAGTCGGGCCCGAGTTGGTCGCTCTGGGGTTGCGCCGCCGGGCCCGACGACCTTTCCTGACCGTCCATGTCGAACCTCCGGTCCATCCGTGAAATCGAGCACACGCTGATCCCCTTGAAGGACGGCACGCGTCTCGCCGCGCGGATCTGGCTGCCGCAAGATGCCGAGCAGAGGCCGGTGCCGGCGATCCTGGAGTATCTGCCGTACCGCAAGCGCGACGGCACGGCCGAGCGCGACGCACTCACGCATCCATATTTTGCCGCGCGGGGCTATGCGGGCGTCCGCGTCGACATCCGCGGCTCGGGCGAGTCGGACGGACTGTTGAGCGATGAATACAGCCAGCAGGAGCTCGACGACGGGCTCGAGGTGATCGCCTGGCTGGCCGTCCAACCATGGTGCAGCGGGGCGGTCGGCATGATGGGCATCTCGTGGGGTGGCTTCAACGGGTTGCAGCTGGCGGCCCTGCGGCCGCCGGCGCTCAAGGCCATCATCACGCTCTGCTCGACCGACGATCGCTATGCCGACGACGTGCACTACATGGGCGGCGCCAAGCTCAATGCCGGCTTCGGCTGGGCGGCTTTCATCTTCTCCGACATCTGCCATCCGCCCGACCCCGCGCTCGTAGGCGAGCGCTGGCGCGACATGTGGCTCGATCGCTTGCGCAATCTCCCGCTCTTTCTCGACCGCTGGCTGCGGCATCAACATCGAGACAGTTACTGGAAGCACGGCTCCGTGTGCGAGGACTACGGCGCCATCCAATGCCCGGTATTCGCGGTTGGCGGTTGGACCGACGGCTATACCAACGCCATTCCGCGCCTGCTCGAGCATCTCAAGGCGCCGCGAAAGGGCCTGATCGGGCCGTGGGCGCACGCCTATCCGCATTTCGCGCGCCCCGGTCCACAGGTCGGCTTCCTGCAGGAAGCGTTGCGGTGGTGGGATCATTGGCTGAAAGGCGAGGAGACCGGCGTGATGGACGAGCCGATGCTGCGCGTCTGGATCGGCGACAGTGTTGAGCCCGCGGCCTCGCACAAAACCTTGCCCGGCCGCTGGGTGACGGAAGCGGCCTGGCCGCCGCCCAATGTCGCCCCTCGACGATTTCATCTGACCGACGCAGGCCTCAGCGAAGGAGCCGGAGGACTCACGGCGCGCCCGGTATGTTCGCCTCTCACCGTCGGCAAGCACTCCGGAGAGTGGTGTCCGTTCGGCAGAGGCAACGATCAGGCCGACGACCAGCGCGAAGACGATGCGCTCTCGCTCGTGTTCGAGACGCCGCCGTTATCGAAGCCGATCGAGCTTCTTGGCGCGCCGTTCGTCGAACTGGAAATCATCTCGGACAAGCCGGTGGCCCACCTGATTGCCCGTGTCTGCGACGTGCGTCCCGACGGTGCGTCGCTGCGTCTGAGCTTTGGCGTGCTCAATCTGACGCATCGGGACAGCCACGAGATGCCGTCGCCGCTGGCGGCGGGCCAGCGTTACCGCATCCGATTGAAGCTCGACGATTGTGGCGTGCGGATTCCCGCCGGCCACAAGATCCGACTCGCCCTGTCGACCGCCTATTCCCCGATGGTCTGGCCGGCGCCAGAGGTTGCGACGGTGACAATCGCGGGCGGCGCCCTCGATCTGCCCGAGCGCTCGGCTGAAGATCAGGCTATTCCACCCATGCCGCCGCCCGATAGCGCGCCGCGAGAGCCGATCACGCGACCCAGGCCGGGCGTGGTGCGGTTCGACCGCATCGGCCTCGAGACGGAAACGCATCGGCATTTTCGTTTTGAACTCGCCGATCCCGAAGATCCGCTGAGCGCGGTGGCCGAGATGCAGAAGACCGAGATCGTGCGGCGCGACGGCTGGAGCACGAAGGTCGACGCATCGATGCGGATGACCTGTACGCGGGAGGACTTCCGGGTGAGGGCGTCGATCAGGGCGTTCGACGGCGACACGGAGGTCTGTCAGCGCGACTGGGACACGTCGATCCCGCGCAAGCTCACCTAGCGGCGGCGCGTACCATATCGGCGCACTTCTCGCCGATCATGATCGACGGCGCGTTGGTGTTGCCGGCGACGATCGACGGCATGATCGATGCGTCAGCGACGCGCAACCGGTCGATACCGTGCACCTTCAGCTGCGGATCGACGACGTCGCCGACGCCGCGGCCCATGCGGCAAGTGCCAACGGGATGCAGGTTCGACACGCCGGTGGCGCGCAGATAGTCGCGCAACTCGGGCTCGGCGGTGACAGCAGGCCCCGGTGTCACTTCTTCGACCACGAAATCCTTCAGCGCCGGCTGACGCGCGATCTCGCGGCAGATCGCCATGCCTTTCAGCATGGCGTTCCAATCGTTGGTCGTCTTGAGGAAGTTGAAGCGGATCTCGGGCGGCGCCAGCGGATCCGGCGATTTCAGCCGCACCGTGCCGCGGCCTTCCGGGGTGAGGTGCACCGGGCTGAGGCCGAAGGCCGAGAAGGGCTGCGCCACGACGCCGTGCCGGTCACGCGTCTTGATCGCCCAGGCGAACATGTTGATCTGCAGATCGGGCCGTTCAAGCCGTTTGTCGCTGCGCGTGAAGGCACCGACATAAAGGCCCATGCTGGCGAGCGGCCCGGTGCGGCCGAGCGCATATTGCATGCCGGCCCAGATGCGGCGCGGGAAGCTGTTCACCAGGTCGTTCATGGTGACGGGCTTTGCGCATTTGTAGGCGACGTAGGTGTTGAAGTGATCGTGCAGGTTGGCGCCGACGCCTGGCATGTCGCGCACGACGGCGATGCCGTGCCGCCGGAGGTGGTCGGCCGGTCCAAGGCCCGACAGTTGCAGGAGCTGCGGCGAGCCATAAACGCCGCCCGAGACGATCACCTCGCGATTGGCGCGAGCGCTCTGCACGCCGGCCGGCGTGCGGTACTCGACACCGATAGCCCGGCCGTTCTCGATCAGCACGCGGGTGGCATGTGCACTCGTGGCGATGGTGAGATTTCCGCGCGACTTGGCGTCCTTCAGGTAGGCGCGCGCACTCGACCAGCGCCGGGCGTTGTTGATGGTGGTCTGGTAGTAGCCGACCCCTTCTTGCTGGGCGCCGTTGAAATCCGGATTGGCAGGAATGCCGGCCTCGACCGCCGCATCGTGCATCGCCCTGGCGAGCGTCGGCTGCCAGCGATGATCCTGAACCTTGAGCGGACCGCCCGTGCCGTGGAATTTGTCGCCGCCGCGCTGATTGTCCTCAGCGCGCTTGAAGTAGGGCAGCACCGACTCGTAGTCCCAGCCCTCGCAACCGCGCTGGCGCCATTCGTCGTAGTCGGCCGCGTTGCCGCGCATATAGACCATGCCGT
>DASRFX010000005.1:0-9234 GCA_035651335.1 Reyranella sp.
CGCAGAGCTGGGCGGCGCCGATCTGATGGCCGATGTCCAGCTTCGTGGGAGCCACCGGAAGGGCAAACGCGCCGTTCGTACCGACGTCGAACACGCCGTCATAAGCCATCTGGGTGCGCGTCGTGCTCCAACCCATCGCGAGCTTGCGACGCACGAAAGGCGTGGGCGCGGTCACGCCCTGCGTTCTGTTCTGTGGCACGCCGCCCGAATAAAATTCGATGCGTTGCCGGCCGCCTCCGTACATCGCCTCGAAACCGACGAGGTTGTTCTCGGCAGGGTCATCGATCATGACGCCGGTAGTCGTGCCGTTCGGCCCCTTGGTGTAGAGCCGATACGCGCCAACGAGCACGCCGCCCTGGGTGGCATCCCATCCGGGCAGCGAGGTGAGCGGCAGGCTGAGCACGTCGGCGGCCCGCGTGACGGCGCTCGCGGAGGTCGGAATGTACGACGTGATACCGTAGACGCCGGACTCTATCTGCCCAGCCGTGAGATAAACGCTTTCAGTTCCCACAGCCGTGTAACCCGCGTCACTGGCGGTGCCGATCCCCTGATTGGACGGAGCCACGACCATGACCAGTGTCGTGTTGGAAGCCGCGGTGCCTTTGAAGCCGATGCGCCACCGGCCGCCGGACAATTGCCGGGGAGGTTCGGTCGTGACGTTCACCCCGGCGCCAACCCATGCTCCCGTCTGAAAATCGAATGTGGCCCAATGGGACACCGAGTCGTTGGCTTCCCCGAGACCGACGTAGCGCGTCGAGCCCTGCTTGACGATTATCGAGAGAGAGAAATTGTCTCCGGCAGAGCTCGGTGAGCTGGCGCTGCGCACAGTCCAATGATTTCCGGCGCCGGCGCTGGCCGTCAGCTTGTACATCAACGTCGTGCCGTCCGGCCCCAGCGTGCCGTCAGTCGCAACCGAAACAGGATTTGTGTTGTTCCAATTAGCGATGTTGTCCGACCAGATGCAAAGGTTCGTGCACTGCACCTCGGCGAGGTAGCCGCGCGGCGCGCCTGTCGCCGGGTCATGGTCGAAGCGCGCTGCGTTCGCGGCAGCGGTCTGCTGCACGCCATTGGCGTCCCAATAACGGGCTGTCGAGGCGCGGGTGAACGTGGCGCCGGCGGGCAGCGCGCCGCCCAGGAAGCTGTGCTGCCAGGTGGGCGCCTGCGTCTCGATCAGCAGGCGAAGGCGATCGGTGAGCTTGCTCATCGCTAGAAGCCCTGCGCCAGCACCCACATGCGCCAGTTCACACCGTCGATCGTGTCGAAGAACAGGCGGTCCTTATTGCCGTTGGTCGAGGTCGGCGTGTAGGCGCCGTTCATCGCCGTCACGGTGCCGGGCAACGTCATGGTGCGCGCGGTGCCGTCGGCGGTGAGCTCCCACAGGAAGCTCGTCGCCTTGCCGGCGGTGGCGCCGGAGATCCCGGTGAGCGTGGCGTTGGCGTTGAGCGTGGTCGTCACGACCGAGCCCAGGCTGACATCGATCGCCACGTTGCCGGCGGCGATCGCCACCGCCTGCACCGTCTCGTAGACGGCGTTCTCCGAGGCGATGCGCGCCGGCGTCTTGACCGGCGTTCCGCCGCCGAGATCTACGGTCGAACCGGCGCCGCCGGCCGGGCCGATCAGCCATGAATGGAATTTCGCCTGGTCGTCGATGAACTGTGCGGCAGCTTCGGCAAAGTCGGTCATACGCTCTTCCTCACGGGGACGACGTCGCGACGAGCGCGGCGTGGATGGCGGGCAGGTCGGTCATGATCTCGGTCCGGTCCTCGAGCAGGAGCATGTCGAGCTCCGCCGACGTGAGCATCGGCCTGCTCCTGGTCTCGAGCGTGAAGGTGCAGATCCAGCGCTCGCCGTTGCGAGGCTTGTCGCTCTGATCGACACCGGCCTTGATTCGCGCCTCGTAAGTCTCGAGGCCTCGGCCGCCGAGAAGCGTGATGTTGAACCATTGAGCTCCGTTCTGGGCCCGGAGCTCGCACCAGGCGTCGAACAGCATCTGTTCCCACGACGTGAGCTCGAGCTGAACGGTGAGCTCGGCCAGGGTCTCTGTGCTGCGCCGGCGCTGCCGGGCCGGCCCGATGTCCATGTTGGTTCGCGAGACGTACGGCTTGCGCGTGAGCTGGTAGCCCTGGATCGAGGGCAGCGGTAGCGCGGCAGGCCAGGAGAGCGAGACGGTCATGTGCCACGCGGCGCCGGCTTCGCGCCGAACGTCGAAGCCATCGCCGAATAGACGACGCCGTCCTGGTTGGCGATGTCACGCGCAATCGCCTGGCGCACCGGATCAAGAATCAACTGCATGCGGAAGCCGCCCTGGCCGTTCGAGGTGACTGGTCCTTTGCGGGCGTTCACCGGCTGGCCGTTGTTCACCACCTGCACGTCGAAGCTCGGAGCGCCGTAGGTGCCGCCCGACGAATTGCGCGCCATGTTCCAGCGATGGCGCGGGTCGCTGCTGGTGATCACCTCCTCGTTCTCGGTGAGCACGGCCGGCACCTCATCGGGCCCGAGGCCCGGAATGCCGCCACCATGGAAGCGAGGCGCGACGGCGTAGATCATCGGATCGACTCCGCGCGTCTGTCCGAGATTGCCGACGAGGCCGCCGGTGTGTGGTGCCGCAGCGCCGCCGCCGCCGCCGGGAGAAAAGATATTCTTCAGAATGTCGCCGAATGCACCGGCGAGCGGACCGGTGATCGTCTGGCGAATCGCGACGCGGGCAAAATCGGCAAGGATGGAATTGGCGAGATCGCTGAATTGCACCTTACCGGTGGTCACGACCTGCACCAGCGTGTCCTCGATCGTCTTGAGGCCGGAATTGACGCCGTCAGCTGCAGCGGCGCCGGCGTTGGTCGCCTCATCGGCGTAGCGCTTCAGCGCGCCGATCATGCCGTCAGTCGCCTCCCGGCTCGCCTCGAGCTTCTTGAGCTCGGCTTCCTTCCAGGCGTCCTGGATCGTGCGGGCCGTGAGAAGGCCGGTCGCCTTGAGCTCGTTCAGCCGGCTGATCTCATAGTCGTATTGCGCGCTCGGATCGTATTGCCGGTTGAGCGCCTGGGCGTCGCGCTGGACGTTGACCGCCAGCTCCTTCTTGGAGAGCTCGTCGTAGATCGCGATCTGCTTCTCGGCCGCGGCGATGATGACGGCGCTGCCGGTGGCTGCTGCCTGGGCGCGCAGCTCTTCGGCCATCGCGGCGACCTGGTTCTGCCGGGTCGCTTCGCGCGTCTGGGCGGCGCCCACCGCCTCGGCGTCAGCCAGGACCTTGAGCTGCCGGATCTGCAGCGCGTAACCCGCGTTCTTGTCGGCCGCCGCCTGGACGGCCGCGGCGCCGCCTTGCTCGAGCGTCTCCTGGGCGACGGCACCGGCGGTGCCGGGGGCGATCTGCTGGGCGCGCTCGGCCTGCTGCGCCTTCAGCTGGGCGGCCAGCTGGATCGCCGAAGCACGCGACACATCGTACGCATTGGCGACTTTGAGAGCGGCCTGCGCTTCCTCGCCGAGCTGCTCGATCTGCTGGCTGGTCGACGTCGCCTGCTGCTTCAGCACGTTGTCGCGTGCCTGACCGGCGAGCTGCTCGGCTTTCGTCAGGTCGCCTGTGACCGCAAGCGCCTGCTTGAAAGTATTGAGGTAGGCCTCGGTCGCCGAGCGGTCGATCGGCTTCATGCCGGCGAGCAGGCTCTGGTTGGCCAACGTCTGCGCCAGTTCGACGGCCGGCGTCTTCATCGACAGGAGCTGGCCCTGGATCTGCTGCAGCCGTTCCTGGGCCTTCGCCGTCTGGTCGGGATCGAGAAGCCCGGTCGCGAGGCCAGCGCGGATCTGCGCCGCCTCGGCCTGCAGCGAGTTGAACTGGCCGACGATCGTCTGGACCTTGTTGATGACCGAGTCGGCCTGCTTGCCGATCTCGTTCGTCTTCGTGGTCGCCGTCGTGGCGGCGTTGGTGGCGGCCTGTGCCGCGATCTTGTTGGCGCGCTGTTCCTGGTAGTCGAGATTGGCCTGCAGGTCGCGCACCTTGGCCGCCGCCGAATTGACGTTGCCGAAGGCCATCGCAGCGTTCGGGTCGGTTGCTGGCTGACCCTTGTAGCGAGCAGCGACCGCCTGTGCCGTGCTCAGCTCCTGCCGGGCCTGGTCGAGCTGCTGGCGCAACGCGGCCAGCTCCTGGGGAGTCGGGCCATCCTGCAGCTGTGACGGCGTCTGATGCTCGTCGCCGGTTCCGCCGAAGAAGCCGAAGCCATTGGCGGCGCGCGTCATGAAGATGCCGGCGCCTTTGGTTAGCAGCTGCCAGACCCTGTCGTTGCTGACCTTGTCCTGGACTTTGCCGAGCGAGACCGAGAGATCGTTGAAGCCCTGCGCGAGCGGCGTGATGCCGGCGCTGTTGGCGCCGCCGGCGTTGCGCTGGATGGCCGCAAGCACGACGGAGACCGCGCCGCCCTTGTCGCCCATGTCCTGCAGGCGCCGCACCTGCTCGAGCTCGGCGGGCGTCAGCGCGTTGAAGATGGCGTCAAGCTTCTGCGCGCCGGCAACGGTTCCGTCGAGACCCTGGCTCAATGCCTGGGCCGCCGCCGGCAGGTCCTGACCGGTGATGCGCGACAGGTCCCGTGCCAAGCTCAGCGTCTGCTGCAGATTTGCGCCGCCGATGGCGTTGTTCGACAGCAGCTGGAGCGCCGCCTGCTGGGTGACGTCGCGGCCGGCGCCGGGCTTTGCCGCCTCGGCCAGGATGACATTCTGCAGCTGGGTCGCCGTGAGATTGGCGGCGCGACCGGTGGCCTGCAGCGAGATCTCGATCTGACGGTTCATCGCCGTCAGCTCGTTGCCGTGGACGATCGCGCCTATGATCGCCGAGCCCACCAGGGCGACGGCGGCTGCGGCGGCGATCGCCGGCACCGGGATGCGCGTCAACGCGGGCACGAGGCTCGAGGTGAAGGTCGATGCCATCTGCGGCACCTGGATGGCGAGCGTCCTCAAGACCGTCTGCCCGGCGGCGAGCTGCTCGAACGTGTTCTCGAGATGGAAGGCCAGCATCACCTTCTGCTGGTCGCTGAGCTTGCCTGCCGCTGTGCCGGCCGATTTGCCGAGATCGTCATTGGCGGCCTTGAGGGCGGCGATCGCCACCTGGCCGGCGTTGGCGTCCTTGGCGACGGACGCGATCGAGGTGGAATGCGAGCGCGAAGCCGCATCGGCCGCCACCGTGGCCTGCGTCGCCTGGACAGTTGTCGTGGTCTGCTTGCCCAGGCCCGCTGTGGCCGCATCCGTGGCAGCCGAGAGCGTTCGGCTCGTGTCCGCGAGCGACTTACTCGCTGCGTCGACACCGGTGAGCGCCGCCTGCGCGTCCTTTGCCGAGGCGACGAAACCGGAGCCGTCGAGCGTGAGCTCGCCCTGGACCTTGAACTGCGTCGCCACTAGCTCAGCGCCTCTCGATCGCCGCACGCTCCATGAGCTGCAGATCTCCGAACAGCGCCGGCGTCATCCGCCGCCGAGACATGACAAGCGCTGCGCGAACGCCGGCATAGTCTAGGCCCAGCAGTACGAGGTTCGGCCCGATCGCCGTCGAGCGCCATTGCGTGCCCATCTCGAGGAAGAGCAGCACCGCCTCGCGGCAGTCGGCCGGCAACACGACCAGGTCGGCCTCGCTTTGCTGACTGTTCTCCCGCTTCCATCGTTCGATTTCCTCTTCGGGCGCGCCATACGTCCTGAGATCTTCGATCACCTTGTCGGGCGCCGCGGGCGAGCTGTCGCCGGCCCAGGCCCGCGCCGCCCGTTCTAGTTTTTTGCCCGCAGGCCCTGGCGCGCGATCGTGTAGGCGCCCAGCACGCCATTCGAGATGTAGCTGTGCTTGAGGAAGAGATCGCGCTGCTCGGCGCTCCAGGGCAGTTCGGAATCGTCGGAGGCGAGGATGCCCTTCCAACCCGTCCAGTGCTTGGTCAGGAACTCGCTCGCCGGCAGGCCCTCGCACTTCTTCCAGGCCTCGTCGTCGAGATAGACGAACTGGCCCTCGAACTCCTGGACGTCGCCGTCCGGCCGCACGATGCGCACGGTGGTCCAGAAGCTGCTGATCGGCTCGAACTTGAACTTCGCCACGTGTTGGTCTCCTTCCGGTGCGTCACTGCACCGTGATCTTGTAGTCGGGCGTGCCGCTCAGCGAGACGATCGTGCCCGGGATCTGCAGGCCGAGGTTGTTGCCGAGCTTCTGGCGCTGGGGCTGGCCCAGCTGCCAGTTCGTCGCGGTGGCGAGCACCTTGGCGCCGGCGGCGGTGCCGTGCGTCAGCGCGAGAGACTTGTAGGTGCCGGGCACGCCGACCGCGGTGAAGTAGTTGCGCGCCGAGAAGGCCGGCTCCTCGATCACCGCCGTCATGGTCGCGATGCGATCGCCGATCTCCACTTCGCGGCGATTGATGCGCTCGACATAGTCTGCCGTTCCCCCCGAGTTGATCTCGAGCGACTGCATCACCTCGTCGACGCCGCCGATCTGGAAGAGCGGGACTTGGTCCTTGCCGACGAGCGGCGGCGTCTTCCAGGCCGTGTAGTCGACCGCCGGATAGGCGACGTTCGTATCGGAGGCCCAGATGCCGACCAGGTTGAACTCGCCTTCGGGGAACTGGCCCACGACCCAGCGCCAGATGATGGAGCCGCGCGTGCCCAGCATGATCGTGCGGTTGCCCTCGCAATTGAAGTAGATCGCCGCCGACTCGAAGCCGCTGTCGATCGGCGTGTACTCCACCTTCGTCGCCGGCGTCGTGGTGACCGCGTGACCGGTGCAGCGCGCGAGGAAATCCCACGCCGGCGCAGTGCCGGCCGCGCCGGCGGCGCCCAGCAGGATTTTGCCCTTGAGGTTCACACGACGGCCGAAGAAGGCCTTGATGTTGCCGCCCATGCCGGGACGCAGCACGCCGACGTCGACCAGGTCGCCGACAACCGGATCGATGGAGACGTCCTTCATCTGCACCGCGGCCGTTGGCGTCGGGTCGACTCCGTAGCTCACTTCGACGGCGCCAAGGGCCGCCATCCGCTCGTAGCGAATCGTCATGCTTCAGCTCCTCACTTCTTGCCCGGATCGGACGCCGGGGCGGGCGCCGGCGGCTCGGGCGATGCCGGCTTGGGCTTCACCTTCTGCAGTCCGCCGTTGGGGTCGCGGATGTAGGCGCCACCGCCCGGCGGGTGGCGCTCCGCGAACTCGTGCTCCTTGAGCAGCTCTTCCTTCGTTGCCATCGCGCACTCCTCAGCCGCTCACGCCGATGTGGCGCGAGAAAATCATGCGGAACCAGACGGCCCTCGCCCTGAAGGGAAGCAGGCCGAGTCCGCCGTAGAAAAAAACACCGAGGCCGTCAGGCGACCAGGCGAGCAGGCGGTTGAGCACCGCATCGCGCACCGTCTTGATGGCGTCCTTCGCGACCGACTTGCCCGCGGAAGCGGCATTGCCGACGCAAAAGATGATCTCGATCGACTGGGTGACGACCTGGGCCGTGCCGCCGCCGGTCGTGAGCTCATTGGACTCCACCGGCGTTTCGTTGAGCATCATCACGAACGCGGCCGGACGCTGCTCGAAAGGCACGTTGAAGCCCGAGTCCATGATGTTGGCGAAATCGACAGCACCCTTCACGGACTTGAGGCCGGTGTTGCTCCCGAGGCGGGCAACGATCTCCTCGATCATGCCGGTGCGCCTCCGGTCTCTCCGCTTAGGTAGTCGGCAAGCGTGAGCTCCCAGCGTTTGATGTCCTGAGCGCTGGCGCCGACGAATTCGCGCGCCGGCACCGTGACCACCGATTCCATCAGCGCCTGGGCATAGGCCCGCGGATCTGCCTGGTTGGCCTTGCCCTCATGGATGAACTCGTAGCCGGTTTGCAGATAGCCGGCATAAGGCACGTTCGTTCCGTACACGACGCCGGTCGGCGACGTGACATAGCTGAAGTGGTCACGGAGATTGCGCGTATCGATCAGCGTCTGGCGGCCTTCGGCCAGCGCCGCGGCCGACGGCGGCCAAGGCACGCCTTCGGGCGATCGGCTGAGATTGAAGGCGCGCGAAGTGACCAGCAACATATCGGCGCCGATGTCCTTGAAGGCCGGCTGGAGATCTCCGCCGCGATCGACGAGCTCTTTGAGGGCGCGCTCGAGCGCGGCATCCTCGAGCTCGAATTTCATCTCGAGACCGGACATCAGAGTTTCCGCAGCTGATGGCGCGACATGCGCCGATCCGTGCCCTTGAGCAGGATCGTGTTGCCCGATTGCGTGCTGTCGGCCGCCGCCGGCGCCGGCGCGTCGAGCGAAGCCCGGCCGGCCGAAATGTCCTTCAGCCAGGCGATCGCCTGGTCGTACTTGTCGGACACCGCCTTCGGCGCCTCGATCGTGTAAAGCTCGTAGCGCGCCAGGTCCTGGCAAACCTTCTTGACCGTCGCGGGCACGGTGACGAGCGGCAGCGCGTAGCGCGTGCCGATGTAGCTGTCGATGGTCGCCTGCGCGGCGGCGATCGCCTGCGTGACCACGTCCGCGTCGATCGTGCCGTCGCCATCGCGATCGGCGATGCCGAGCAGCTCCTCCGCACCGAAGCGTGTCGTGAGCTCGCTCTGATCGGTATAGGCGGTCATGGATCAGATCGTCGGCGATCGGCCGCCCAGCTCGTGAGGCTGGGCGGCCGTCGCCTGGGTCCTTTACTGCTTGGCAGCTTCGGACTTCTTGTCGGCGGGCGGCGCCTTGATGGCGTTGACGGCGAGCAGCGGCTCGGCCTGGTCGTCCTCGAGCGCGAGTGTCGCGCCAGGCGGGTACGCCTTGCCGTCGTGATGCACCGCGGAGCGCTCGACCGTGTAGTTCTTCTTTGCCATGAGCCCTCCTTAGGCCACGCAGTTCTGGAAGAAGTAGCCGACGTCGGAGGCGGAGATGCACTCCTTCACGCGCTCACCGGAGCGCACGAGCGTCGAGCCGGTGAGGCCGACGCGCTCGTCGGGCAGATCGCCGGCGATCTTGTCGCCGAACTGCGCCGTGAAGCCGAACGTGACGCCGGCCTGCGGGCCCGCCGCTCGATCGCGGTAGATCAGCGACATGTGCTTGCCCCACACGCGAGACAGGCTGGCCGTCTGCCCCTTCTTCGCGGTGTTGACGAAGCCTGCGCCGACCAGGAGACCCTGCAGCTCGAAGAGATCTGCGAACTCCTGGCGCGAGACGATACCTGCGCCCTGGGCGGTGCCCTTGACCGCCTGCACGATCTTCGGGTGCCGGCGCAGCTTCGTCCAAGCCTGCTGGCCGATGACGGCGATGTTGGGCCGCATC
>DASRFX010000006.1:0-2089 GCA_035651335.1 Reyranella sp.
CCTTGCGCGCCGCGGAAAAAGCCACGGCAAACTCGGCGGCGGCGCCGACCAGGGAGACGATGATGAATCCGACAAAGGCCGGACTCATCCCGAACGTTTCCGCCGCCTTCTGCACGGACTCGACAAATATCTCGCTCACCAGCGCGACCAGCACGGTGACGACGAGCAGCGTCCCGACCGCGAGGCCGATCGGCCAGTGCGCCTCACCCTCGCTATGCTCCGCGCTTGCGAACAGCTCCTTGTGGGTCTTCAGCGAAAACAACAGGCCAAGGCCATAGGCGACGATGAGCAGGATGGCGAGACCGACGCTGAGCTTCTGCAAGATCGCCTCGCCCTGCGCGAGGTCGAGGTCGGCGACCGCCGATGGGGCGAGCAGCGCGACGGTCGCCATCAGTAACAGGCCGGAATAGAGTCGCGCACCGGCCCGGTTGTACTCCTGTACGTGGTACCGCAGCCCGCCGAGCAGCAGGCTGGCGCCGAGCATGAACAGTGCGTTGGTGACGATCGCGCCCGCGATCGACGCCTTAACCAGCGTGTACTGGCCGGCGCGCACCGCCGTGATGGCGATGATCAGCTCGGTAAGGTTGCCCAGCGTCGCATTGAGCAGTCCGCCGACGGCATCCCCGGTTCTGGCGGCGACCGCTTCAGTGGCGTGGCTTAATAGAGCGGCGAGCGGCACAATGGCGAGCACGGCCAGCACGAACAACAGGGTATGGGAATGCGGCGCCGCCGTCTCGATAACCAGCACGGCGGGCACGAAGACCAGCATCCAGAGCAACGGATTGTGCCGGATTTCCTTCAGCAGAGGTTGCATGGCGCCGGCTCCGTGCTGAGGGCGATGGCGGAAGATCCGACCTCAAGGTTCGCCCCTGACGGACAGATTGGGGTGGCGCGAGCCTTCGGCTACGGTTTTGACGCCTCGACCTTCGTCCAGCTCCGGTCAGGATCGAACCACATCATGCGCTTGGCGGCAGCTTCCGTCTCCTTGCCGAGATCCTTCTGGTAGACCACGCCGGCATGATTGACGATGAACGTCATCACGCCCGAATTGCCGTAGTCGGCCGGCCACGCCACCAGCGCAAAGCCGCCGATCATCTTGCCCTTGATGACGTAGCTGAGCGAACCACCCGGCGCGCTCTGCCCCTGTCCAACGAGAATGCGATAATAGTAGCCGTGATAGGGCTGCGGCTCGCCGCCGGCCTTGTAACCTTCCGCCGCGGCTTCGGCCGCGAGCGCGCCGAGCGGGCTGTCATTGTTGTCCGACTTCCAGTAGAGGCCGTCCTGCTTGCCGGGCGTGGAGACGATCCTCTGCGCATAGGCGCCCACGCCGTCGCCGTGATCCTTGTCGGCATATTCATTCTCGGCATCGACAAAGGCGAGACAGGTCTGGATGGTGTCGAGCTCGTTGCGTCCGATGCGGCGGAACAGGATTTCCTTCCGGCCCTCGTCGGTGTCGAATTCCCATCCGGCCTTGCTGCGGACCAGTGGAATCGGGAACGGGAAATCATCGGGGCCGACGATCAGCGAGGCCTTCTTGCCGTCAACCTTCACCGAATGCCTGGCGTCATAGGCTGACGTGAACTTGCTGCGTGCCTCGGTGTCGGCGACGTCGTCGCCGGAGGAGACGATGTCTTCGCCGTCGGCGCCGAGCACTTTCAGGATGTCAGGCTTGGCGCCGGACTTCACCGCGGCCGCAAGCGCGGCAGCGGCCTCGTCCGGAGTGTTGAAGGGTTGCTGCGCCATGGCCGGCGACGTCGCAAGGCAGAGGCTGGCGAGCGCGGCGAAGCCAGCGTGCCGGATGTGAGCGGATCGAGTCTGAAGAGATCGCGTCATGGTCATATCCTCGATCCCGAGGGAATTCGCGCGCCGCCGGCGAGCCAGTCCCTGTAAGTCTGGAATGTCACGCCGAGCTTGTCGTAATAGACCCGCAGGTAGCCGTCGCGACCTCGCGTCACGGCCTCTGGTCTCACGGCCTGCACTTCCTGGGCGATGACACCGACGAACGCCTTGTGATGGCCGAGATAGCTGAAGCGATAGAAGCCGAGGCCGTTGTCGAGATGGCCAAGCAGCACGACATCGTGCTTCAGCG
>DASRFX010000007.1:0-19289 GCA_035651335.1 Reyranella sp.
GCGCAGGATGTCGTCCCAGCCGTCCTTGCAGGCGCCGGTCGAGCCGGGCAGCGCGAAGATGTAGGTCCCGTTGGCGACGCCCGCCGTCGCCCTGCTCTGCATGGTCGAGGTGCCGATCTTCTGGAACGAGATCCAGCGGAAGGTCTCGCCGAAGCCCTCGATCTTCTTCTCGAACAGACCCTCCATCGCCTCGGGCGTGACGTCGCGGCCGGTGACGCCGGTGCCGCCGGTGCTGATCACCGCCTCGACCCGCGGATCGTCGATCCACTTCCTCACCTGGGCACGGATCTTGTCGACATCGTCGGTGACGATGGCGCGATCGACGAGATTGTGGCCGTCGCGCTTGATGCGCTCGGCCAGGGTGTCGCCCGACTTGTCGGTCTCGAGCGTGCGGGTGTCCGAAACCGTCAGCACGGCGATGTTCACCGGCTTGAACGGCCTGGTTTCATCAATTTTGTTCATGCGATCATTGTAGCGATCCTCGCTTGTAGACGCGAGGCGCCGGGCCTAAATCACCGTCATGACCGACTGGAAGCATGACGGCGTGCGGGTCATTCCCGCGGGCTCCCTCGACAGCAACACCGCCCAGACTCCGGGCATGAACCGCGCCGCCGCGATCAACTTCGCCCGCGTCGGCGCGCAGAAATTGTGGGCTGGCACCGTCACGATCCACGCTCACGCCAAGACCGGCGCCCACCATCACGGCCACCTCGAGAGCGTGATCTATGTCGTGAAGGGCCGCGCGCGCATGCGCTGGGGCGACAAGCTTCAATTCACTGCCGAGGCCGGGCCCGGCGACTTCATCTATGTGCCGCCCTACGTGCCGCATCAGGAGATCAACGCCTCGGACACCGAGCCGCTGGAATGCGTACTGGTGCGCTCCGACAACGAAGCGGTCGCGATCAACATCGACATCGAACCGGCCGAGAAGCCGGAGACGGTGTATTGGGTCGACCCCACGCACCCTCACCCGCACAAGCACTAAGGCTGGCGCCGGACCTCGGCGGAGCGGTCCCAAAAATTGGGCACCGCCTGATTGGTGTAGCCCGACACGAACAGGCTGGGCTTGCCGGTCTCCGGATCGAACGTATAGCGGCGCACGGCGCCGATATTGCCGCCATAGACGTGGATGCTGATCGAGCCGAGGTCGGGCAGCGCATTGCTCACCTGATGGATGTCGCCCAGCGACGGCCGCAGGATCTCGACGTCGCCCGGCTTCAGCACGCTCAGCGCGCCCTTGCACAATGTGCCCTTCTCGGCATCGCGGACGAAGGCCTGGCTCGTCTCCGAGCCGCGCAGCATGCCGACGAGGCCCCACACCTGGTGATCGTGCACCGGCGTTCGGGCGTTTGGCGCCCACACGAAGCTCACCACCGAGAAGCGCTCGAACGGATCGCACCACAGAAGATTCTGCGCGTAGCCGTGCGGCGGGCATACCGCCATTTCGTCGGGCAGCCAGTCGTCGTGACTCACGAGCTCGCCCAGCAGCTTGGCGCCGACCTCGACGGTCGCCGCCTCATCCTTGTCCTGCCAGGCGCCGCCGGTCAGCGACGTCATGTCGGCGATGAAGCGACGCAGGCGAGCGATGCTCATCGGCCGGCGGTCATCGGTTGGCGAGCTTGCCGTCCTGCGGCGTGTAGCGCGGCCATTCATGCGCCGCGATCTGGTCGAGCGACGGGGTCGGCTGGCCGAGCCGGATCTGGTAGAGCCAGTAATTGGCCAGCACCCTCTGCACGAAGTCGCGCGTCTCGTTGAGCGGGATCGAGGCGACGTAGAGGAGCGGATCGGCCGAGGCGTTCAGCGTATTGTCCCAGCGGATGACGTTGCCCGGCCCGCCGTTATAGGCCGCCACGGTGCGCACCAGGTTGTTGTCGACGTCGCCCAGCAGCGAATTGATGTAGCCTTGGCCCAGCGCCATGTTGATCTGCGGATCCCACGGATTGCCGCCCTGCGCCTCGGGCGCGAATTTGTTGGCGACGATGCGGGCGGTGACCGGCATCAGCTGCATCAGCCCCATGGCGCCGACATAGGAGCGCGCCTTGGGATTGAACGCCGATTCCTGGCGCATGAAGCCGTAGAGAAGCGCCCGGTCGAGATAGAAGCCGTTGATCGGCTGCCACGGCGGGACGGGGTACATCGCGCCGTCGTAGCCTGCGATCTTGTGGCGCTGATCCCAGGCGGCATTGCCGATGCGCACCGAAAGGCTCGGCAGGACCGCCTTGTTGGCCAATGCCAGCGTGGCCTCGACATATTGCGGGTCGGCATCGAGCGAGGCGGCGAACAGCTCGCGCTCGGCCGCGGTCGCCGCCCCCAACTGCAGTAGCGCCACGGCGCGACGTCCCGCTCGATCGTTGACCAGCAGGTCGGCACGCTTCTTGTCGAGCGACGGCGGCGCCCAGTCGGCCACGATCTTCATGCCGAGCGCCTTCTGCGCGATCAGGCCGTGGAAGGTGCGGTTGTGAAGCGCCGCGCGCTTGAGATAGGGCGCGAATTTCTGCGGATTGCCGGCCAGCAGGTTGGCGCGCGCCGCCCAGAAGGCGCCGGCGGCGAGCTGCCACGACGAGGCCTGATCGGGCGGTGCGTCGGCAACGAGCTCGAAGCGGCGCGCCGCCTCTGCCATGTCGCCTCGCGTGAAAGCCGTGAGGCCGGCATTCCAGTTGGCGTCGGGCGGCAGGCTGACCTCGACCGGCACCTGCAGGCCGCGTTGCGAATCGGCCTCCAGCGCATGGGTGCGCACGCGGCCGCGCCACAATTCCACTTCCTGTGGGCCGAGGAGATCGGCGGTCGATTTGCGGTCGAGCAGCGCGAAGGCGGCGTTGAAGCCGCCATCGTCCGTCATCTGCTGCAGGCGCGCGCGCAGCGCCTGGGCGGCGGCGGCATCGGCGCCCGTGACGGTGCGGGCCGCGGCGAAGGCGGGCGAGACCGGCTGCTGGCTGACGAAGCTCGACGGCGTGAGTTCGCCCGCGCCTTTCGGCCGGCGCGCCAGGGCCAGCCGGTAGATCGCCGGCGCATCCGGATGGTCATTGTAATCCTGCAGCCAGGCGGCGAGCTGCTCGTACTTGGCCGTGTAGGTGCGCGCGAGAAGCCGCTGCGCGCCGACATAGCCCATCAGGGTCTTGTCGCCGAGCTTCGCGATCTCGGCGTCGGCCTCCGCCCAGTGCCCCCGTTCCTGCGCCTGGAAGATGCGATGATAAAGTTCGCGATCGGAGTCGTTCAGGACCTGCGGCAGGCCAGCTGGCGGGGCGATCTCGTCGATTTCGATGACCGCGGGCGGCGGCACGAACACCGGGTGCCGCACGGCCGGCGCCGTCGCGACATGATGCGGCTGCGGCTTGAAGCCGGCATACGGGCTGAAGCCGGATGCGGGCCTCGCCTCCGGCGAGGCGGAAACCGGCTTGAGCGGCGATGGCGCGGGCTTGGCCGGCGGGCGCGTGGTCTGCGCCAGCCCGTGCGCTACCATCGTCGCCAGCAATGTGGTTGCCGCTCCCCCGACAATAGCCAGGCGGACCACATTAAGGATTGGTTTCATGACCGCACCGTAGTTTGACTTGGCCTACGGCGACAAGCGCCCGCTGGGTATACTGCGGCAAACGGAGGGACCCCATGGCTGCGAAATCCACCCTGCATCGGGAGCGCGCCGAGGCCGTGCGGCACCTGGTTGCCGAGGCCCGCGAGATCGAAAAAGGCGGCATAACCTATGCCACGCTCGACAAGATCGGCGGTTTGCTGGCCAGCCTCGCGCGCCGGACCGAGCTCTTCCCGCAGGACGAATTTCCACTGGGCGCCGACGGCGGCATCTACCGCCTGAGCGAGGACCCGGACCATCGCTTCACGCTCTATGCGTCGGCGGGCGGCGCCGGCAAGAAAGTGCCGCCGCACAATCACACGACCTGGGCGATCATCGCCGGCGTTCACGGCGCCGAACGAAACGTCGTCTATGACCGGCTCGACAACGGCGCCGACCCGGCCGTCGTCCAGCTACGCGAGAACCCAGCCAGGGAAAAGACCCTGCGCACCGGCGACTTCATCTCCTACCTGCCGGGCGACTTCCATCACATCGAGACGCCGGCCGGCTCGGGCGACGCGCTGCATCTGCATTTCTATGGGCTGAGCCTCGAGCACCTGCCGAACCGCGTCTCGGTCGACATGAAGACCAATGCCGCCAAGCGCTTCATGGCGCGGGCGCGTATCCTGACGCCGCTGCTCTCGGTGCAGCAGGTCAAGCAGATGCTGGCGTCCGGCGAGATCTTCGCCTTCTTCGACGTGCGCGAGGAGGGCGAGTTTTCGATCAAGGGCCATCCGCTCTTCGCCACGCCGCTTCCGCTCTCGCGCCTCGAGCCGCGGGCGTTTGCCCTGCTGCCCGATCCGAACACGCGCATCGTATTGATGGATTCGGGTGACGAAAGCGTCGATCCGCAGTGGGCGGGCCGCGCCAACCGTGCCGCCGCGCGGCTGTCGCAGATGGGTTACAGCGATCTCGCGGTGATGAAGGGCGGGCTGAAGGCGTGGGCCGATGCCGGCTACGAGGTCTTCACCGGCGTCAACGTGCCGAGCAAAGCGTTCGGCGAGGTGGTCGAGCACGACAACGACACGCCGCGCATCGATGCGGCCGACCTGAAGAAGCTGATCGACGCCAAGACCGACATGGTGATCCTCGACAGCCGGCCGATGCCGGAGTTCAACAACATGTCGATCCCGGGCGGCATCGACTGCCCCGGCGCCGAGCTGGTCTATCGCGTCAAGGACTTCGCGCCCAACCCGAACACGCTGGTGGTGGTCAACTGCGCTGGCCGCACGCGCTCGATCATCGGCGCGCAGTCGCTGATCAATGCCGGCCTGCCCAACAAGGTGATGGCGCTGAAGAACGGCACGATGGGCTGGCATCTCGCGGGGCTCAAGGTGGCGCGCGGCGAGACCAGATCGTTCGGTCCGCAAGGTCCGCAGGCGGCGAAGTTCGCCCGGGCGGCGGCGGCCGACATCGCCAAGCGTATGAATATCAGGAAGATCGACATGGCCGGGCTGAAGGCCCTCGAAGCGCGACTGAGCAATGGCGGCGGCCCGCTCTACAAGCTCGATGTCCGCGATCCCTCGGAGTACGCGCAGGGCCACATCAAGGGCTTCCGCCACGCCGCAGGCGGCCAGCTCGTGCAGGCGACCGATCAATATGTCGGCGCCCGCAACGCCACCATCGTGCTGCACGACAATGACGGCGTGCGCGCCACCATGACCGCGCACTGGCTCCTGCAGATGAACTGGCAGGAGACCTACGTTCTCGACCACACGCCGTCGGCGGCCGAACTCACCACCGAGGCGGAGCCGCGCTTTCCCAAGGGCTTCAAGATGCCGGCGCCGGCCGCCGTGTCGCCGAGCGAGGTCGACGCGAGCTGCCTGGTGATCGACCTCGACACCAGCCTCCGCTATCGCGACGGCCACGTGCCGGGCGCCTGGTTCGCCGTGCGCGCCAATCTCGGCAAGACCGTCCCGGAGATGCTGCAGAAGCAGGCCGGCGCCAAACGCATCGTTCTGGTGTCGCCCGACGGCGAGATTGCAGCGCTCGCCGCCGCCGAAGCGGGCGAGGCATCGAACGGCGTGCCGGTCGTCATCCTGAAGGGCGGCATGAAGGCGTGGCGCGATACGGGTCTCGCTGTGGAGAATGGCCACACACGGATGGCCGATCCGCCGACCGATGTGTGGTACCGGCCTTATGACTTCAAAGAGAATATCGAGGCCGCCATGCGCCAGTATCTCGAGTGGGAAGTCGACCTGGTGCCGCAAGTGAAGCGCGACGGCGATGCCAGGTTCAGCGTCTTGAAGCGTTAACTCCTTGGCGGACAACGAAAATCGCGAGCCGGCCCGCGACCCGGAGAGCGACATGCGCCGGGTCGACGATCTCGACGCACGTCTGCGCGCGGCGCGCGCGAATTCGCCTAAACCGAGTGCCGGAAATGGCGGCGGAAGCGGAATGTCGCACCGCCAGACGGGCGTTGCCTATCGCGTCTTGGTGGATATGATCGCGGGCCTTTTCGTCGGGGGGTTCATCGGCTATTGGCTCGACCGTTGGTTGGGTTCCGCGCCGTACTCCCTGATTGTCGGCTTGATCGTGGGGTTTGGCGCCGGAGTGAACAACGCCTGGCGCGCGATCAAGGCGTACACGGCGGAAGCCGGAGGCAAGGACACCAATCGCCTGCCCTGACCGGGGCGGGTGTCTGGCGTGATGGAGTGGGGATCAGATGCAAAGCCCGATGGAGCAGTTCGAGATCAAGCGGCTGCTCGCTTTCCATATCGGCTCGCTCGACGCGTCGTACACCAATTCCGCCCTCTGGATGACCGTCGCGGTCCTCATCGCCTTCTTCGTGTTCGTGCTGGGCATGCAGAGGAAGGCGCTGGTGCCGGGCCGCCTGCAGTCGGTCGCCGAGATGGGCTACGAGTTCGTGGCCGGCATGGTGCGCGACAATGTCGGCGACCAGGGCAAGAAGTACTTTCCCTTCATCCTGACGCTGTTCGTCTTCATCCTGCTGTGCAACCTGCTCGGCCTGGTGCCCTACTCGTTCACGCCGACCAGCCACATCATCGTCACCTTCGCGATGGCGCTCGTGGTGTTCACCGGCGTCACCATCATCGGCTTCATCAAGCACGGCGCGCACTTCCTCTCGTTCTTCGTGCCCAAGGGCGTGCCGCTCTGGCTGCTCGTCATCCTGGTGCCGATCGAGGTCATCTCCTATTTCGTGCGCCCCTTCAGCCTGTCGATCCGGCTGTTCGCCAACATGCTGGCGGGCCACACCATGCTGAAGGTGTTCGGCGGCTTCGTCGTCATGCTGGGCATCCTGGCCGGCTGGGCGCCGCTCGCTTTCATCGTCGCCCTGACCGGCCTCGAGTTGCTGATCGCTTTCCTGCAGGCCTACGTCTTCACGATCCTGACCTGCCTCTATCTCAACGACGCCATCCATCTGCACTAACGAAAGGACCAAGTACTATGGACGCTTCAGCCGCCAAGCTCATCGGCGCAGGCCTCGCCACGATCGCCCTCGCGGGCGTCGGCGTCGGCATCGGCAACATCTTCGGCAGCTTCGTGCAGGGCGCGCTGCGCAATCCGGAAGCCGCTCCCCGCGTGTTCGGCAACGTGCTCCTGGGCTTCGCGCTCACCGAGGCCGTGGCGCTGTTCGCGCTGGTCATCGCCTTCATGATCCTGTTCGTGTTCTAAGCGCGAAGCCCGGCTCTCATGCGCAAGGCGGCCCTCGGCCTCTTCCTGTCGGTGACCTCGGCCGCGGCGGCTCACGCCGAGAGCGGAGGCATGCCGCAGCTCAACTTCCACGACTTCGCCCCCCAGGTCGTCTGGTTGGTGATCAGCTTCGTGATGCTCTACTTCGTGATGTCCAAGCTCGCGATTCCCGCGATCGGCGACACGCTGGAGAAGCGGCAGGCCAAGATCCAGGGCGACCTGGACGCGGCCGAGAAGGCGAGCGAGGAGACGCGGGCGCTGGTCGCGGCCTACGAGAAGCGGCTGGCCGACGCGCGTGAGGACGCCCGTCGCCTGCAGCGCGAGCGGGCCGAGGCCGACAGCACTGCCGCCAGCCAACGCCTGGCCGAGCTCGGCCAGAAGCTCGGCGCGCGCATCGACGAGGCCGAGAAGCGCATCGCCGGCCAGCGCACGCAGGTCATGCAAGGCATCGAGCAGATGGCGACCGACATCGCCGCCGACGTCTATGCCAAGCTTGCCGGCCAGCCGGCCGACCGCGGAGCTCTCGGCGCCAAGGTCGCGGCGGTAAAGGGAGCGCATTGATGCTGGCGAACCTGTTCATCGGCTCCGCCTGGGCCGCCGACGGCGGCGCCCAGCACGAGGGCGGCGTCCTGTCGAGCCCGGAGACCTGGGTCGCCGTCGCCTTCCTGCTGTTCATCGTCCTGATCGGCCGCATCCTCTACGCCAAGATCACCGAGATGCTCGACAAGCGCTCGGCCGGCATCGCCAAGTCCCTGGCCGACGCCGAGAAACTGCGCGCCGAGGCGCTGAACGCCAAGGCCGACGCCGAGAAGACGCTGGCCCAGGCGACCGCCGAGGCCGAAGCGATCCTGTCCCAGGCGCGCGAGGAAGTCCGCCGCATGCAGGCCCGCGCCGCGCAGAGCCTGGAGAACGCCATTGCGCTGCGCGAGCAGCAGGCGCTCGACCGCATCGCGCAGTCCGAGGCCGCCGCCGCCAAGCAGGTGCGCGACGCCGCCGTCGACATCGCGCTCACCGCCACGCGCAGCCTGCTGCGCGAGAAGGTCGGCAGCGACGGCGCCGGCGTCGAAGAGTCGATTGCGGAGCTGCCGCGCCGCCTGCAGCATTAGCTCATTCCGACCGGTATTGCCCGCACACAACAATCGCGGGCTACCTCGGGCCCTCGCTGCAAAGCGAGGGCTTTTTCTTAAGCGCGGTACTTCGTCGGAATGCGCGTGATGTCCTGGATGAGGCCGGGCGGCAGCTCGGTCGGTTTGGCTGCATTGGCGCTCGAACCGATCGAATCGACCAGCCCGCCGAAGCGCGTCTCGATCGCCTTGGCGATCTGGTCGTAGCGGCCGACAGCGGCAAAAAGATGCACGACGTCGTCCGGCACCTCGGCGGCGATCTTGTCCCACTGGCCCTGCTTGGTCATCTCGTTCAGCTTGCGGCCGAGATCGCCCAGCCCGTGCTCCTCGAACACCGGCCAGTAGGCCGGCGTCGAGCCGTAGAAGGCCACGCGGTAGCGCACGTAGTCGAAGAGTTTCTGCACCGCCTCGTCATCCTTGCCGGTGACGATGAAACCGCCGCCCGAGATCTCGTACTGCTCGCGGCTGCGGCCCGATTTGGCGAGGCCTTCCGACAGGATCGGCATGATCCTGTTCTCGAGATACTTGCGGGTGCAGAAGGCGTGGAGCTTGGCGCCGTCCGCCTCCTCGGCCGCCACCTTGAGCGTCGCGGGTCCCACGGCGGCGAGGCCGATCCGCGGCATCGGCGCGTCGTACGCTTCGGGCACGAAGTGCGGCGTCATCAGGGTGAATTTGTAGTGCTTGCCCTCGTAGGCGAGCTTGCTGCCCTCCTTCCATGCCTTCCAGATGGCGCGCAGCGCCTGGATGTATTCGCGCAAGCGCGGCGCGGGCGGCGTCCATGGCACCGAGAAGCGCTTCTCATTGTGCGGGCGGATCTGCGAGCCCAGCCCCAGGGTAAACCGCCCGCCGGTGCTGGCGGCGAGGTCCCAGCCGATGTTGGCCGCGATCATCGGCGAGCGCGGAAAGGCGATTGCGACCGACGTGTGCAGCTCGATCTTGCTGGTCGCCACACCGGCCACGGCGAGCGCCAGGAAGGGATCGTGCTTGTTCTCCTGGGTGGCTACGCCAGTGTAGCCGTCGGCCTCGATCTTCTGGGCGGCGGCCGGCACCTTGCGCAGGTCGCTTTGGGGAAGGCTGGTGAATACGCGCATTCGGCGAGCCTAGCATGCCGTCCAGGTTGCGGTGGCATTGCTGTGACACTGCACGTTTTGCCACGCCGCGCGGGCGCCACCGCCGGCGAGCAGCCCGCGTTCTTTCGGTCGCCCTAGGCAAAACCCCTAGGTGAACAACCAAGGAGGTCGAGATGCCGCTGTTCTTCATCATCGCGATTGGCGCGGGCGCTTTCACGGTGGGTGCGACCACCGTCGACGTGACCAGCGACATGCGTCAGCACGATCGCACCGCGCAGGTGCAGAGCCAGAACTTCCAGGCCAACGCCTATGCCACGCACGAGGATTGCGTGAAGGCCGCGGTCCGGCAGGGCCTGTCGGCGCGGGCCTGCGCCCAGTCGTAAGTAGCGTACCTGCGTACCGCGTAAGGAAGGGGGCCCGCTCGGGCCCCTTTCTCTATTCCGCGGCTTGCTTGAAGTTGTTCGACGGCCGCCAGCGCAGCACCGGCTTGCGCGCGGCCAACGTTTCGTCGAGGCGCCGGCGCGGCGAGCAGCGCGGCGCCGCCTTGAATTCCTCGGCCGCCGTCCCCGACTTCGCCCGCTCGGCGAGCGCCCGCAACGCCGCGATGAACTGGTCGAGATCCTCCTTGGCCTGGCTCTCGGTCGGCTCGATCAGCAGCGCACCATGCACCACCAGCGGGAAGTACATGGTCATCGGATGGTAGCCCTCGTCGATCATCGCCTTGGCGAAATCGAGCGTGCTGATGCCGGTGTCCTTGAGGAACGAATCGTCGAACAGCGCTTCGTGCATGCACGGGCCCTCGAAGGCCGGCGTCATGATGTCCTTGAGCGAGGTCATCACGTAGTTGGCGTTCAGCACCGCGTCCTCGGCCACCTGGCGCAGGCCGTCCGCGCCGTGGCTCATGATGTAGGAGAGGGCGCGCGTGAACATCCCCATCTGGCCGTGAAAGGCCTTCAGCCGGCCGATCGGCTTGCCGTCGACGGCTGAGCCCTCCTCGGCGGCGCGCCATCCCTGGCCGTCTTTCACGATCCAGGGATAGGGCGCATAGGGCGCCAGTGCGGCCGACAGCACGACCGGGCCCGCGCCCGGCCCGCCGCCGCCATGCGGCGTCGAGAAGGTCTTGTGCAGGTTGATGTGCATGCAATCGACGCCGAGGTCGCCCGGCCGCACCCGGCCGACGATGGCGTTGAAGTTGGCCCCGTCGCAATAGAAGTACGCACCCGCTTCATGCACGGCCTTGGCGATCTCGACGATCTCGCTCTCGAACAGGCCGCAGGTGTTGGGGTTGGTCAGCATGATCGCGGCCACGTCGGGGCCGAGCGCAGCCTTGAGCGCTGTGAGGTCGACCCGGCCCTTGTGGTTGGCCGGGATCGGCTTGACGGTGAAACCGAGCGCCGCCGCCGTCGCCGGATTGGTGCCGTGCGCACTTTCCGGCGCCAGCACGACCTTGCGTTGGGTACGTTCGCCCTTGGCGTCGATCGCGGCCGCAATCGTCATCATGCCGCACATCTCGCCGTGCGCGCCGGCGGCGGGCGACATCGCCACGGCCGGCATGCCGGTCAGCGTCTTCAGCCAATGCGCCAGCCGATCGATCAGCTCGAGCGCCCCCTGCACCGTCGATTGCGGCTGCAGCGGATGTAGATCGCCGATGCCGGGCAGCCGCGCCACCTTCTCGTTGAGCCGCGGATTGTGCTTCATCGTGCACGAGCCCAGCGGATAGACGCCCATGTCGATGGCGTAGTTCTTCTGGCTGAGCCGTGTGTAATGCTGCACGACCTGCGGCTCGCTGAGGCCCGGCAGGCCGATCTCGCCGGTGCGGCGCAGGCCGTTGAGACGATCCTTGACCTTCGGCGGTTCCGGCAAGTCGACGCCGGTGCGGCCAGGCTGGCCCATCTCGAAGATCAGCTTCTCTTCGATCTGGAGCGCACGGTTGCCGGTGAACGTGCTCATTGCAGCGCCTCCTTGAGGGCCGCGACCAGCGGGGCCATGCCTGCCTCCGTTGCGGTCTCGGTGGCGGCGAGCAGCAGCAGGTTCTCGACCGACTTGTCGCCCGGAATCAGCCGCGACACCGGCAGGCCGCCCAGGATGTGCTTCTGCGCCAACGCCTCGACAACGGGCGCCGCGGGCCTGGGCAGCGCCACGGTGAA
The DNA here is from genome assembly GCA_035651335.1 of Reyranella sp. Taxonomy (GTDB): domain Bacteria; phylum Pseudomonadota; class Alphaproteobacteria; order Reyranellales; family Reyranellaceae; genus Reyranella. The sequence goes on from DASRFX010000007.1 coordinate 11,561, forward strand.
TTCGTTGAAGAAGCTGTCGTTCAGAAGCTTCACGCCGGGGAGCGCCGCCACGCGATCGGCCAACTCCAACGCCTTGGCGTGATTGAGCTCGGCCAGCCGCCGGAAGCCCGCCTCGCCCAGCAAGGTCAGGTGGACGGTGAAGGCCAAAGCGCAGAGGCCGGCATTGGTGCAGATGTTGGAGGTCGCCTTCTCGCGGCGGATGTGCTGCTCGCGCGTGCTGAGCGTCAGCACGAAGCCGCGCTTGCCGTCGGCATCGACGGTCTCGCCGCACAGCCGGCCCGGCATCTGCCGCATGTACTTCTCGCGCGTGGCGAACAGGCCGACATAGGGCCCGCCGAAGCCCAGCCCGTTGCCCAGCGACTGGCCCTCGCAGACCACGATATCGGCGCCCATCTCGCCCGGCGGCCTGATCAGGCCGAGCGACACGACCTCGGTCACCACCACGATCAGCAGCGCGCCGGCGGCATGGCAGGCCTCGGCGAGCTTGCTGAAGTCACGCACGTGCCCGAAGAAGCTCGGGTTCTGCACCACCACGCACGACGTCTCCTTGTCGATCGAGCCGATCAAATCCTCGAGCCCGTGCGTGTCGGGCTGAGCGACGACTGCGTGGAAGCCTTCCCACTTGGCGGTGGTCTCGATAATCGAGCGGTATTGCGGATGCAGGCCGCCGGAGATGAGCGCCCTCTCGCGCCTCGTCACCCGGTTGGCCATCAGCACGGCCTCGGCCGTCCCGGTCGAGCCGTCGTACATCGAGGCGTTGGCCACCTCCATGCCGGTGAGCAGCGTCACCTGCGTCTGGAACTCGAAGAGATACTGCAAGGTGCCTTGCGTGATCTCGGGCTGGTATGGCGTGTAGGAGGTCAGGAACTCGCCGCGCTGGATCATGTAGTCGACAGTCGCCGGCACGTGATGGCGATAGGCGCCGGCGCCGATGAAGAACGGTGCCACACTCGGCGAGACGTTCCTCGCCGCCAGCGCCTGGAACGCGCGCTCGATCTCGAGCTCGCCCTGGTGATCGGGCAAGCCGGCGATCTTGGCCGGCAGCCGCGCCGCCGGCGGCACGTCCCTGAACAATTCGTCGATGGATTTGACGCCGATCTTCGCCAACATCTCGGGGCGGTCGGCGTCGGTGAGGGGAAGATACCGCATCAGCGCGTTCCTCTCATGAAAGGCTCTTGACGAAGGCATCATAGGCCTTCTCGTCCATCAGCCCGTCGAGCTCGGCCTTGTTCGCCAGCCTGACCTTGAAGAACCAGCCCTTGCCCATCGGCTCCGAATTGACGTCGCCCGGCGCGTTGGCGAGCTCGCCATTGGCCTCGGTCACCTCGCCCGAGACCGGCGAATAGATGTCGGACGCGGCCTTGACCGATTCGACCACGGCCACCGACTCGCCCTTGGCGATCTTGCGGCCCTTCTGCGGCACGTCGACGAACACCACGTCGCCCAGCTGCTCCTGCGCATAGTTGGTGATGCCGACCGTGCCGACGTCGCCCTCGACGCGGATCCATTCGTGCTCGTTACTGTACTTCACATCGGCCATCGGAAGCTCCTATCCCCGGTAGTAGGCGTGTTTGACGAAAGGCATCGGCACGATCTCGCCCGGCACGGGCTTGCCGCGGACCATGAGCTCGACTTTGGTGCCGTTGGCCGAGTGCGCTCTATCGACGTAACCCATGGCGATGGCGCGGTTGAGCGTCGGCGCGAAGCCGCCGGACGTCACCTTGCCGACTTGCTTCCCGGCAACGACGATCTCCGCACCTTCGCGCGCGATCGCCTTGCCCTCGGGCAGCAGGCCGACGCGCTTGCGTGGCGCCCCGTCCTTGATCTGCTGCTGGATCACGTCGGCGCCGGCAAAGCCTCCCTCCAGGCGCCGCTCCTTGCCGATGCTCCACAACAGGCCGGCCTCGACCGGCGTGGTCGTGGTGTCGATATCGTGGCCGTAAAGGCACAGGCCCGCCTCGAGCCGCAGCGAATCGCGCGCGCCCAAACCGATCGGCTTGACCTCCGGCTCGGCCAGCAGCCTGCGCGCGATCGGCTCGGCGGCATTGGACGGAGTCGAGATCTCGTAGCCGTCGCCGCCGGTGTAGCCCGAGCGCGTCACATAGCAATCCGCTCCCTCGATGCGGAAGAACGCGCCGGTCATGAACTTCATGGTCGCCACGTTGGGCGCGAGCCGCGCCAGCACGCGTGTAGCTTGCGGACCCTGAAGAGCGAGAAGCCCGCGCGAAAACATCGGCTCGATCTCGCACGATGCCGCGAGATGCTTCCGGATGTGCGCAAGGTCGGAATCCTTACATGCGGCGTTCAGCACCAGCAGCAGGTGATCGCCGGTCGACGTCACCATCAGGTCGTCGAGCATGCCGCCCCGTTCGTTGGTGAACTGCGTGTAGCGCTGCTGGCCGGCCTGCAGGCCCGCAATGTCGCCCGGCACCAGCGTCTCCAGCGCCTTGGCCGCGTTGTGGCCGGCCTTCGCTGTCAGCCGCACCTGGCCCATGTGGGAGACATCGAACAGCCCTGCCGCGTTCCGCGTCTGCGCGTGCTCGGCCAGGATGCCGGTCGGATACTGCACGGGCATTTCGTAGCCCGCGAACGGAACGAGGCGCGCGCCGAGCTCCCGATGGAGGTCGTAAAGCGGCGTGCGTTTGAGGGGTTCCGACAAACAGGTCTCCAAGGTCGCGTTGCACGGCGCAAGGATTGCGCCGCACGCGACCCCCTCTGTCCGGAGACCTGAAAGATTCGGCCGTACGGTCCGGCCTTACTTCGTCGGTGGGCGGACGATGAGCATCCGCCACTTTCCAGAGACCCATCCTCCTGCGGTCCAATGTGCCTGAGAGTTTCCGGGGCCGGTTGCTCCTTCGGCGCCACCCTTTCGGATGGTCTCTCCCACAGGAATCGTCTGGGTGACAGACTGTAGCGCCGTTAGGACGCGCGCGCTAGTTCCGTGAATGCCTTGGCGAACGCCGCGCGGCCGCCGTCCAAGCCGGTCTCGTTGAAGATGTCGGCGGTCAGCGAGTCGATCGACGCCTTGTCGACGGCAACGCCGTTGTTGGCGAGGAATTTGCGCGCCGCGGCGAGGGCCTCGTCCATGGCGCCGCCCGCCTTGTACAGCCGGTAGTAATCCGGGTGGCCGCCGCGGCCCATGGCCTCGGCGATCACGTCGGTGAAATTCACCACCCTGAGCGACGGATAGACCGCCTCGGCGCCGGCCAGTGCGCGGTGGCAGGAATGGTACATGGTGACGATGGTGTCGGCGCCGACCGCGACCGCGCCCTCGGCCAGACGGCGATGGATCTCCTGCTCGCGGTTCTTGTACTTGGCGGCGACGCCGCCGCAGGCATAGGAGAAGCCGGAATCCTGCGCGATCTCCAGCAGCTCGACATTGGGTACCGCGGATAGAAGCTTGCGCATGCTCTGGAGCGTGGCGCCGATGCCCTGGTGCTCGTGGATCACGACACGGCGCTCGGGCAGGCCGGGCACGAAGCGCTTCTTCAGCTCGTCGAGATTGGCGGCAAGGAATTCGCTCACGTGGCCGAGATCGAACGACGGCGGCTCGGCATCCTCCTCCAGTTCGCCGAAATTCTTGGTGCAGGTCGGACACCAGGTCAGCACCTTGCCGGCTCCCGACTGGCCGAAGCGCTGGAATGTGCGATGACCGATCCGCTCATAGGTCGGCAGGTCGGCCTCCTGAAACTGGTAGACGCCGCAGCAATGGGCGGTGCCGCCGACCACGTCGAAATCGATGCCGAGCCCGTCGAGGATGTCCATGACGTTCAGCACGATGTGCGGCGTGCGCAGTACGTTGCAGCCCGTGTAGAACAGCACCTCGGCAGTGCGCTTCTCGGCCGGCGCCAGGATGCGCTTCAGCGTCTCGGACGGAAGCTGCATGCTGGCCAGGAGCCGCACCGCCTGCGCCATGTGACGGAAGCGGTTGGCGGCATTGGTCGCGCCGATTTCGACTGGACGCGCCGCCTGCAGCGCCCTCAGCTTGGCGATCGTCACCCATTGGCGGACGTTGATGCCTTCCGGGCAGGCGTCGCTGCAGCGCGCGCTGCCGTCGCAGGCGTTGAGCCATTGGGAAAGACCGTCGGCGGCCGGTCCGCCGTCGCGCGTGAGCGACAGCAGCTCGCCCACCCGCGCCTTCGCCTCGCCGGCGTCGAGGCCGATTTCGCGCGCCGTCGGACAGACCTCGAAGCACTTGCCGCACGAGGTGCACCGGTCGGCGGCTTGGGCGACCAGTTCCTCGAGTCGTTCGGCATAGCTGCTCATGGCTCGACCCCGATCAGCGCGCGGCGGCGTGGCGGTTGTACTGCAGCTCCTCCATCGTCGGCTTCAGCCCGATGGCGACGCGATAGCCCGCGAGGTCGGAGGCCTTGGCGAACGGCAGGGTGAGCGTCAGCTCCTCGATCGACTGACCGCGTGGGTTGGCGGTCGAGAGCTTGAAGTCGGCGGTGAAATCCTGGCCCTGGGCGACCGTGTTGTTCGAATCGAGCACGCGCACGAAGTACGGCACCTGGGTCGGCGCGTTCGACGCCACCGAGGGGCCGGCGTTCACCGCGATTCGCATCTTGAGATCGACCTCGAGCCGGTCACGGTTGATCGAGCAGGCGGTCGCCACGCCGGTGAGCTGGGCCTCGAACATCACGTCGCGCGGATCGCGGCCGGGGCCGGGCTTGAAGCGCGTCAGATGGTCGGCGTCCTGCACGGTGAGCGGCGACGGACAATAGGCGCCGGCCGCCTGCTCCTTCACCGAGCTGCCGCAGCCGCCAAGCATCAGCGCCAGCATCAGCGGCGCGAGCGGAGTAAATCGCATGAGGATCATGCCAGCGTCTTGTGGGTGCCGTCGCAAAGCGGCTTTTTCGACGTGCGCTTGCACTGGCACAGCCAGTGATCGCCCGCCTCGTCGGCCGAATACTTGACCGGAACGAAACCGGAGCCCTTGTGGCTGCCGTCGCAGAAAGGCTGGTTCTTGCTCTGCCCGCAGGCGCACCACCAATAGTCCTTGCCCGCTTCCAGCACCACCTTTATGGGCGCCTTGGCCGCGACAACAGGCTCCGTCATATTGCTTTCCTCGTTGCGTTGATTTGGGAGTCTAGGCAATGGTCCGCGGGCCCGCAAGCAAGCGGGACCGCCGGCCGTATCGACGTTTTCCCATGACTGATTCCAGGAAGCCGCTCACCATCCTGCTCGCCAGCCCACGCGGTTTCTGCGCCGGCGTGGATCGCGCCATCCAGATCGTCGAGCGTGCCATCGAGCGCTACGGCCGGCCGGTCTATGTGCGCCACGAGATCGTGCACAACCGCTACGTCGTCGAGAACCTCGAGGCCAAGGGCGCGATCTTCGTCGACGAGCTCGACGAGGTGCCCGACGACCGGCCCGTGGTGTTCTCTGCACACGGTGTGCCGAAGGCGGTGCCGGCCGAGGCCGGTCGGCGCCGCCTGCTCTATGTCGACGCCACCTGCCCTCTGGTCTCCAAGGTCCATCGCGAAGCCGAGCGCCACCACGGCGCCGGGCGCACCGTGGTCCTGATCGGCCATGCCGGCCATCCCGAGGTGATCGGCACGATGGGTCAGCTGCCTGAAGGCGCGGTGCTGCTGGTCGAGGACGTGGCGCAGGCGGAGAAGCTCGAGGTGGCCGATCCGGCGAACCTCGCCTACGCCACGCAGACGACGCTTTCGGTCGACGACACGACCGACATTGTTGCCGCCCTGCGGCGTCGCTTCCCCGCGATCCAGGGCCCGAAGATGGAGGACATCTGCTACGCCACCACCAACCGGCAGGCGGCCGTCAAGGCGATCGCCGAACGGTGCGACGCGCTGGTGGTGATCGGTGCGCCCAATTCGTCGAATTCCATGCGGCTGGTCGAGGTCGCGGGCAATTACGGCTGCTCGAAGTCGCGACTGGTGCAACGCGCCGCCGACATGGATTGGAGTTGGTTGGGCAACTCAAAACGCCTCGGCATCACGGCTGGCGCCTCGGCGCCCGAGCTGCTGGTCGACGAGCTGATCGCCGCCTGCCGCGAACGCTACAAGGTCACGGTCGAGGAAGTGCGCACGACCGAGGAAAGCGTGGTCTTCAAGCTGCCGCGCCAGCTGGTGGCTTGATGGCCGTTTACACGGAAGTGAGCGACGCCGAGCTGGAAGCCTTCCTGCGCGACTACGACATCGGCGAGGCGGAGTCCTTCAAGGGCATCGCCGAGGGTGTCGAGAACACCAACTACGTGCTGACCACGAGCAAGGGCCAGTTCATGGTGACGCTCTACGAGAAGCGCGTCGACCCGAAGGACCTGCCATTCTTCCTCGGCCTCATGGACCATCTCGCCGCGCGCGGGATCAACTGCCCGCGGCCGATCCATGGCCGCGACGGTAGCGCGTTGCGGACGCTCGCCGGCAAGCCCGCCGCCATCACCAGCTTCCTGCAGGGCATGTGGCCACGCCGCATGACGGTGCAGCATTGCGGGCCGGTCGGCGAGGCGCTGGCAGGGCTGCATCTCGCCGGCCGGGATTTCAAGATAAGACGGCCCAACGCACTCTCGGTCGCCGGCTGGCGGCCGCTCTATGAAGGTTGCCGCGGCCACATCGACAAGGCGATGGACACCGAACTCGGCAACGAGATTGCGTTCTTCGAGACAAACTGGCCGAAGGACCTGCCGTCGGGCGTCATCCATGGCGACCTGTTCAACGACAACGTCTTCTTCCTGCATGACAGACTGTCGGGGCTGATCGACTTCTATTTCGCCTGCAACGATTTCCTCGCCTACGACATCGCCGTCTGCCTGAACGCCTGGTGCTTCGAACCGGACAATTCCTTCAACACCACCAAGGCGCGGGCGCTGCTGCAGGCCTACGACAAAGTGCGCCGGCTCGACGACCAGGAGCGCCGCTTCCTGCCGCTGCTCGCGCGGGGTGCTGCGCTGCGCTTTCTGTTGACCCGTCTCTACGACTGGGTGAACACGCCCAAGGACGCGCTGGTGAAGCGCAAGGACCCCAAGGAATATCTCGCCAAGATGCGCTTCCATCGTGCCGTGACGTCACTGGCTGACTATGGGCTTTGATGTGGGCCTCGTGAGCGACCGACCGGAAGTCGAGCTGTTCACCGATGGCGCGTGCAGCGGCAATCCAGGTCCTGGCGGCTGGGGCGCCATCCTGCGCATGGGCGACAAGGAACGCGAGCTGTCGGGTGGCGATCCCACGACGACCAACAACAAGATGGAGCTGATGGGCGCGATCTCGGGGCTCGAGGCGCTGAAGCGGCCTTGCGTGGTGCGGCTCTATACCGACAGCAGGTACGTGCTAGAGGGCGCCACCAAGTGGATCCACGGCTGGAAGAAGAATGGCTGGAAGACCGCCGACAAGAAGCCGGTCAAGAACGTCGAGCTGTGGCAGCGCCTCGACGAAGCGGCCAAGCCGCACCGCGTCCACTGGGCGTGGGTGAAAGGCCACAGCGGCCATCCCGAGAACGACCGCGCCGACGAGCTGGCGCGGGGCGAGATCGACAAGATCAGGTCCGCTTCGGTGTAGGCGTCACCGGCGCCGCCTTCTTCTCGGGCGCGGGCTTGTCGTAGACCAGATCGAAGAACTCCTGGGTGCCGTCGCATGGATTGTCGCCCTCGACCAGGCGCCAGACGTGCGACTTGCCTGAGCGCCTGAAATGCAGGCTGCCCGCGACCTTGCAGGTGTTGCCCTTGTCGACCTTGGCGACCCGGAAGGCGACCTCGCCCCGCACGGTGATA
>DASRFX010000008.1:0-3544 GCA_035651335.1 Reyranella sp.
CCGCTCTCCGCGCCGACCCCCCAATAGACCATGTTGCCGACGACCTGCGGTCCGGCTTCGACGCCGCCCGACTGCAACAGCGCACCGCTCGCGAGCTTGATCTGGTTATTGAACTGGAAGAGCTTGCGCCCGGAGTCGGCATCCAGCGCGACCATGGTTCCCTTGCCGTCCTGGTAGCCGATGAACACGACGCCGTTGCCGACGGTGAGCATGCCGAACGCCTGGCCCGTGCCGACAGTGCCTTTGATGCCGTCGTACGCCGGCCGCTGCCACAGGATCTCTCCCGTGCCGGCATCCACGGCGTGCACCATGCCGTCGATGGTCTGCAGGCTGCCATGATTGTTGAACACGGTGACACCGTCCGCACTCACATCGGCGGGCGGATGCACCAGCGTCCACAGCTCGACCGGGCCGCTCGCCGGACCTTTCAGGAAGGGCGGCGGGCCGCCGATGCCATCCGGGTCCGGATAGACATTCGGATAGTCGGTGATGCCGTAGATGATGTTCGGGCCCGGGAACGGCAGATCCTGATTCGCCGGCGACGGGTAGTCGGACGGCATCGCCGCATCGCGCTTCACGAACGGACCGGTCTTCAATCCGAGCGCGGTGAACCCGTTGATATCGAGAAAGCGCGTGACCGGCACATAAGGCGTCCTGATGTCCCTGCCGTTGTTGCGCGAGTTGGTCGTGCCGAAGAACACCTTGCCGTCGTCGGTCGCCAGCCCGAACTGCAGTCCGCCGTAGACGCCGCCGGGATCGACGTTGGTCTCCCAGATTTTTTGTCCGCTGGCGGGATCGAGACCGAACAGCCGGCCGTCCTTGTTGCCACCGACGACGACGTCGCCGCGTTTGCCGTTCGGCAGCCTGACGTTGCGCACGAGCTTCGGCTGCTGGCCGAATCCCATGTCCGGGCCGATCGGCGTCTGCGTGCAGTTCGCGATGCCATTCGCGAGCGGCACGGGAAAGAGCGCAGGCACCACGGTCGACCAGCCGTACAGATCGGGCGCGCCGCAGGCGTGGTTCCAGGCATCGTACTTGTGCGCCCAGTAAGCCCAGTTGACGCGGCCGCTATCCATGTCGACCGCGATCATCGCGTTGGCGTAAATATGCAGCTTCTCGTTCAGGTTGTTGCAGGTGACGCCCGCGGGCAAGCCGGGAATGTTGGCGTTGGGATCGCCGCTTCTGCGCCTCGCCTGCTCGCAATCCTGCGCCACCTGCGGCGCGGTGGTGGTCTGCGCCATGGCGATGTAAACCTGGCGCCGCTCGACATCGACCGTCGGGTTGTGGCCGTAGGTCGAGGTGCCGAAGGAGCCCTTCGAGCCGAGGAGCGCTCGCAGCTCCGGCGCGAGCTCGTGATCGGGGTCATTGCCGATGTTGGTGTGCCGCTTCCAGAGAATCTTGCCGGTATTCACATCCATCGCCACCAGGCTGCCGCGCGCCGAGCAGCACGGATAGTGCGAGGCCGGGTCGATCGGCTCGACGAAGATGTTCGGGTAGGCGCGCGCCCAGTCTTCCTCCCAGTTGCCGACCGGCACGAAGATCTTGTCGCCGTGCCCGCTGATTGAGCCCGTCACCTTCGACGACGGATGCGTCTCGGCCTTCGCGCGCCAGACGACCTTGCCGCTCTCCTTGTTGATGGCGAGCACGATGGCGCCATCTCCCGAAGCGCAACCGAGCGCGCTCGGCGTGCCGCCCGTCATGCGGCAGAGGCGGTCGGTCAGCCCCATGTTGCTGCCGACGATCAGCAGGTCGCCTTTGATGTACGGCGTGTTGCGCGAGGCCTTGACCACGAAACCCGGCGCCGACAGATCGTTCACATAGTTCTTTTTCCAGACCGCCTTGCCGGTGAACCGGTCCAGTTTGGTGAGAAAGCCGGACATGTCGTTGAAGTAGAGATAGCGACCATCGACCGCCGGCGTGGTCGAGATGCTGCCCTGCGCACTGCTCGCCGTGCCGGTGTCGGGCGCTGTCTGGTAGACCCACTTGACGGTGAGCTGGCCGACGGTCGCTTCGTTGATCGGTCCGCCCTGGAAACTGCGCGTATTGAAATCGACTCCATCGGCGAACGCCGGAACCTGCATAGCCAAGAGCAGCATGGCGAAGCCGTGCCTGAACATGGGTGCCTCCCAGATCATGTCGAAGAGTGCTGCAAGGGTCTGCCGCCGACCGGCGGCAAATTCACGCGCTGTGGCTGAGGGACTGTGTCGGCGCGGATGCGCGCACGAGCCTGCGCGCAGCGAACGGTACGTTCATGGTGCTTTCCTCCCCTCTCCGCCGCGGCCGAGTACGCGCGGGAGCGCGTTCAGCGGGCGGACCAAAGCAAGCGCGCCGATGCTCCCACCAAGGAGAGCGCTCCGCAAGGGGCGGCGGGCGTAGCGCGTGCTGCAAATAAAAAAGCCGGCCAGCGGCCGGCTTTTTCGTCCCGGATTTCTCCGGGGTAAGCCTACAGCGGCTTGACGTTCGCCGCCGCCGGGCCCTTCTGGCCTTGCGTCACGTCGAAGGAGACCTTCTGGCCTTCCTTGAGCGACTTGTAGCCCGAGCCCTGGATCGAGGTGTGATGGGCGAAGAGATCCTTGCCGCCGTCATCGGGCGTGATGAAGCCGAAACCCTTCGAGTCGTTGAACCACTTTACGGTACCTGTTGCCATGTCATTGCATTCCTGTGTTGCGCGAGGCTGTCCGAGCTTCGCTGCGGGCACGATGATCAAGGGAGGGAATCGACTGGCACTGGAACCGCGGTTGGCGGTAAGGGTCGGCGTTCACTGCTTGTCTCCTGCGCCGCGAACTCTAGCACAGTCGCAATCGGCGCGCGCAGGCCTTATTGCCGCGGACCCTTGCGGCCGCCCTCGTGGGAGTCAGGCGTGCGCTTGGGCGCGCGCGTCGCGGTCGCCTCGAGCAGCAGCCCGACCGTCTGGGTGAAGAGCGCCTGCGGGATGGCTTCCTCCCCGCTCAGCATGCGCTCGAGCGCATCGGTCGAGGTGTTGAGCTTGTCGCCCAGGGCGTCCAAGCCGCCGCAGATCTGCACCGCGCGGCGCAGCGCCATCATCGGGACTTCCGAGTTTTTCATCGCCCATGATAGCTGTTCGCCGGCTGCACGCCGAAGCGCTGCTCGCCGATGATGACGTCGCGCCAGGCCGGCGCCGCAGTGCGCACTTCGCCCAGGCGCACGAGCCGCTCGTCCGGCGTGCCGTTCAGCACGCCGATGCGCTGCCACTCGCCGCCCGGGCGCCCGTAGACGGTCAGCGGATAGCTGCCGGCGACAGTGACGAGCTCGGCCTCGCCGTCGCCGTCGAGGTCCACCGCGAGCAGCACGCAGGGCTTGCCGTTCATGAGGCGCAGGCACATCGGGTGGTCGTACGGCCGGACTTTGAGCGCGCCCTGCAGATAGCCGACGAAGCGCGGATCGAGCGCCGTGCCGGGCGGCAGCAGCTCGATGCGCGCCGCGATCGCGCGGCTATCGTCGTACGCCACCATCGCCGGCTGGTAGCGCTGGGTCTTCGCGAGCGTGGCGGCAGCGAGGCGCGCGATGTCGGCATCGTGGTCGC
>DASRFX010000009.1:0-24310 GCA_035651335.1 Reyranella sp.
GGCGCGCGAGACCGTGACCGCCCTGCTCGATACGCTGCGGGCCTCGGCCAAGATCGAGAAATTCAACATCGACGGTAGCGTGCCTGCGCCCGCGGCGCCGGCAGCGCCAGCCACCAAGCCCGAGACGCCGGCCAAGTAAGGTTCACGTTTTTCGGCTTTTCTGGTGTAGGCTCCGCTCTTCGGCCGTTCGGCGAGGGGGCCCGGCCGCGGAGAGGGAGTTCCATGGCCGGAAAGCACGCCATTTCGCCGCTCGCGCCCAAAACGACGCCGACGCTGCCGCGCGTTGCGGGCGTCAAGCTCGGATCGGCCGCGTCGGGCGTGCGCTATACCGGTCGTGACGACGTGATGCTGGCCGTATTGCCGGCCGGAGCGACGGTCGCGGGCGTGCTGACCAAGTCCAAGACATGCTCGGCACCGGTGGACTGGTGTCGCAAGAACCTTCCGCGCGGGAAGATTCGTGCCATCCTGGTCAATGCCGGCAACGCCAACGCCTTCACCGGCAAGGCTGGCGACAAGGCGGTCGAAGAGAGCACTCGCGCCGTGGCCCAGGCGCTGGGCTGTCCGCGCAATGAGGTGTTCATGGCCTCGACCGGAGTGATCGGCCAACCGCTGGAATGGGAGAAGATCGCCGCCGTCGTGCCGGCCATGATCAAGGCGGCGCGGGAGGACAATTGGGCGTCGGCTGCCGCCGCGATCATGACCACGGATACCTTTCCCAAGCTCGCGACCCGCCATGCCAAGATCGGCGAGAAGACGGTGACCTTGAACGGCTTCCTCAAGGGCTCGGGGATGATCGCTCCGGACATGGCGACGATGCTTTCGTTCGTCTTCACCGACGCCAAGATTCCGGGCGCGGTGCTGCAGAAGCTGCTGACCGACGCCGCCGACAAATCGTTGAACTGCGTCACCGTCGACGGCGACACCTCGACCAGCGACACGCTTTTGCTGACGGCGACCGGCGCGGCCCGCCACGCCCCGATCGAGGAGGCCGACGATCCGGTGCTGGTCGACTTCAAGCGGGCGCTCGACGAGCTGCTGATCGAGCTGGCGCAATTGCTGGCGCGCGACGGCGAGGGCGCCACCAAGTTCGTCACCATCAACGTCGGCGGCGCATCGTCGAACGGGGCGGCACGCAAGATCGGGCTCGCCGTCGCCAATTCTCCGCTGGTCAAGACGGCGATCGCCGGCGAGGACGCCAACTGGGGCAGGATCGTGATGGCCATCGGCAAGTCGGGCGAACGCGCCGATCGCGACAAGCTCAAGATCTCGATCGGCGGCGTGAAGATCACCGATGGCGGGCAAGTGGTGCCCAACTACGACGAGACCCCGGTCGCCAAGCACATCAAGGGGGCCGACATCGTGATCGACATCGATCTCGGCATCGGCCGCGGCCGCTCCACCGTCTGGACCTGCGATCTCACGCACGGCTACATCGACATCAACGGCAGCTACCGCTCCTGATCGCAGAAATATCGCAGCCTCGTGCCGCCCGGTTCGTTCATGCTGTCAGTGAACAACGACGCACTAGGTGGCACGCGTGACCAGAATACTGCGAACGTCTTTTGGAGTAGCGCTCGGCTTCATGTTGGCGGCCGGGATGGCGGCGGCGCAGCAGGCACCGCAGGCCTCGACGCCCGGGGTGACGCCGGGCACCACGGGCACGACCTTCGGCACGCCGGGCGCGCAGCAAATGCCCGACACCCCTGGCGGCACCATCCAGCAAGGAGCGTCGACGCAGGATCAATCCGTGCTGCCTCGCGGCGTGCGCAACTTCAACAACAGCTCCGACAGCAGCCCGTACGGCAACGGCACAACGTCGTCATCGAAGCGGCGCTAGGCCGGACCGACGGCATCTTGCCGGGCGGCCGCCATGACTAGCGGCCGGTTCGATGACGATTGTCCGGCCGGGCCGCCGCCGCTCGGTGACCGGCCGATGATTCTGGTCGCGGCCGTTGCGCTGGTCGATGTCGATGGCCGCGTGCTGATCGCCCAGCGTCCCGAAGGCAAGTCGATGGCCGGATTGTGGGAGTTTCCCGGCGGCAAGGTCGACCAAGGGGAAACGCCGGAAGAGGCGCTGGTGCGCGAACTGCACGAAGAGCTCGGGATCGAGACCGCAACGAGCTGCCTGGCGCCGATTGCGTTCGCCAGCCACGGCTACGAGAAATTCCATCTCCTGATGCCGCTTTTTGCCTGCCGCAAATGGGCCGGCACGCCGCAGCCACGCGAGGGCCAGGCTCTCAAATGGGTGCGGCCGGGCGAGCTCTCACGCTTTCCGATGCCGCCTGCCGACCTGCCGCTGGTCGGCTTGCTGCGCGATCTGATCTGAGCGCGCTCAGGCTGACGGCGGCTCAAGGGCAGTGCCCGGTCGCCACTTGGTGAGTCGACGGAAGACGACCGCCTGCGCGGTCGCGGCAACGCCGACGCTTGCGTACGACACCAGGATGCCGCTTGCCCAGGCGACGACCGCCGCGCCCAAGTCGGCGCCAAAAATTCCATTGACGACGGCATAGGGCACCAGCGCGGCCATCATGATGGCGAGGGCGCCCGCCAGGTAGATTACGAACAGGACGGCGATCACGCCCCGGCCGTTGCCGCGGCTATAGGCCCAGGAATGGCGCGGCGAGAACGGGACGTCGACGGCTGTTGCGGCGAGGCCGAAGCTCACGCGCAGCGCCAGCAACGACGAAACGATGAAGCCCAGGCCGAGCGGTGCCGCCATCGCCTCGCGGCGAACCAGTTGCGGATCGATCTGTCCCGAATTTAAGGCGGCGGGATCGATCGAGCCGACGGTGAGCAGGAACGCGGCAAGCAGGACGAAAGTGATGCCGGCGACCTGGATCAGGTGGATAAGGAAATTGGTCTCTCGCCGTGTCCAGCCGATGCCGGGCAGGCGCTGCACACCCCGTGGTCCCAGCAGCACGAAGCGCATCCATCCGACCATGAACATCGTGGTGGGCACCGCATCGAGTACCTTCTCGAACAGCGCGCCCATGGGCGCATCCTGGCCCGCTGTGGCGTCCAGCACACGCAACAGGAGTGACAGGATCCAGGGAATGGTCACCAGATGGAAGAAGAACCGGAGGTTGCCGAAGAAGAAGGAGAAGCTCTCCGACAGGACCTCGCCGAATGGCAATCTGGGCGGCACGCGTCAGCTCCGGTCGACTTTGACGCCGGTCTTGTGCTCGGGCACCCCGAGCGCGTCGGCCAGCCGGCGTGCAGCCGAGCCGGGCTTCAGCGGCTTGGGCTGCGAGGCATGCGGCGCCCAGCCGTGCAGGAACAGGACTTCAAACGTGGCCGCGACGCGCCCTGAAGGCTGAGTGAAGCGCTCGGCATAGAGTTCAGCTGCGCGCAGCAAGGTGGCGCGGCGCGCAAATGCCCGGCGGCGCTCGACGACGAGATTGCTCTCGCCCATCGCGCCCAACTCCTTCATCAGCGCGAGTGCATTGTCGTATTCGACCTCGATGGTCTCACTGTCGGCGACCGGCAAGGCGAAGCCGGCGCGCTGCAGGAGCCCTGCGGCGTCGCGCAACTCGGCAAAGGGAGACACGCGAGGGCTGAGGCCGCCTTCGATCTCGCTCTCGGCGGCTGACAACGCCTGGCGCAGCTGCCAAAGCGTTTCGCCGCCCATCATGGCACCGAGAAACAGGCCATCGGGCCGCAGCAGGCGAGCGATCTGGATCAGCGCACCCGGCAGATCGTTCACCCAATGCAGGCTCATGGCACTCAGCACCAGATCGAAGTGGCCGGCAGCGAAGGGCAGGGCCTCCTCGTCGGCGACTACCGCGGAACCGCGCGCGCGGCGGGCGAAGTCGAAACCGAGATCGGTGCGCACGAGCCGCTCGACCGAAGCGCGGCTGGCGAGCGCCTCGGCGAGCTCGTCGCCGTGGCAGCCGAGATCGAGCGCGAGGGAGAAGGTGCGGCGCACGTCATCCAGGCGCTCAACGAGCCGACTCGCGATCTCGCGCTTGAGGAAATCGTGGTCCTGCCAGGCCCATGCTGCTCGCCGACGCCTCTGGCGCAGCATGCGCCGGTCGAACACCAGCAGGGGATCGGGTGCGCTCACGAGGGCTATGTAGGGCGAAAGCAAGGCGAGGGGTAGAGGCGGCCGCCCCGCTGCTGGCGCAATTGCCGGGCCTGATTGCGGCATGTTCGTGACGCGCATGCTGAGACAGGCTGGTGGGACCGTGCTCGATGCCATCCTGCCGCCGCTGTGCCTGGGCTGTGGAGAAATCGTCGCGGTCGCCGGCTCGCTATGCGCCGCCTGCTGGCAGGGCTTCTCTTTCATCGCGCCTCCGCAATGTGTGCGCTGTGGCGTTCCCTTTGCCGAGGACCTTGGGCCGCAGACGGAGTGCGCCGAATGCCTCGTTCGTCCGCCACGCTTTCGCCGCGCGCGCTCCGCTCTCGTATATGACGAGAAGACTCGCCGGTTGGTGTTGCCGTTTAAGCACGGCGACCGTACGGATCTGGCGCGCGCCTGCGGAGCTTGGATGGCGCGAGCGGGGGCCGAGTTGCTGCCGGAGGCCGATCTCGTCGCGCCCGTGCCGCTTCACTGGCGACGGCTGTTCATGCGGCGCTACAACCAGGCGGCGCTGCTGGCGGCGCGGCTGGCGAAAAACAGCGCCGTTCGCTTCGCCCCGGATCTGCTGCGGCGAAAGCGCTGGACGGGCTCGCAAGCAGGACTGAAGGCAAAGGAACGGCGCCGTAACGTCCGCCTGGCATTCGACGTCCATCCGCGTTGGTCAGCCGAGATCGCGGCCGAAACATCCTGCTGGTCGACGACGTTCTGACCACGGGGGCCACGGTCGATGCTTGCGTGAGCGCTTTGCAGAGGGGCGGAGCAAGGCATGTCGATGTTCTCACTCTGGCGCGGGTCGTGCGCACGGCGCTATAGTTCGAGTAAGGAGTTTCCATGGCCCGGATCGAAATCTACACTTCTCCGTGGTGCGGCTACTGCGCCCGCGCCAAGGCGCTGCTCGAGAAAAAGGGCGCAGCATACGAGGAAATGGACGTCATGGACGACGAGAAGAAGCGCGCCGAGATGCGTTCGCGCTCCAATCGCACGACGGTCCCGCAGATTTTCATCAACGGCCAGCATATCGGTGGCTCCGACGAGCTCCATGCGCTCGACCGTGACGGCAAGCTCGATCCGCTCCTGGCGCAGCCGGGCTGAGGGGCACTCCATGACCGCGTTCAAGGCCGGCTTGATCCAGACCAACGTCAGCAACGAGATGGCCGAGAACGTAGCCTTCGTGCGCGAGCAGGCGCGGCTCGCCCGTGACGCCGGCGCCGACTTCATCATGACGCCGGAAAATACCGGCCTGATCGGCGCCAATCGCGCCGATACGCTCGCCAAGGCCCAGACCGAGGAGACGCACGGCATGCTCGCTGCCGCGCGCGCCTCGGCGCGCGAGACGGGCGCGTGGTTCCTGCTCGGCTCGATCCATGTGCGCATGCCGGGCGAAGAGCAGATCCGCAACCGCTCGTACCTCATCGACTCCGCGGGCGGAATCGTTGCGAGTTACGACAAGATCCACATGTTCGACGTCGAGCTCGCCGCGGTGGGCGGCCAGAGCTACCGCGAATCGTCGACCTTCAAGCCGGGCGAACGTTCGGTGCTGGCCGAGACGCCGTGGGGCGTGCTCGGCATGACGATCTGCTACGACTTGCGCTTTCCCTATCTCTATCGTGATCTGGCGCACGCCGGCGCTGTGATGCTGTCGATTCCGTCCTCCTTCACGGTGCCCACCGGACAGGCGCACTGGCACGCCATCTTGCGCAGCCGTGCCATCGAGACCGGGTGCTTCGTCTTCGCGCCGGCCCAGGTCGGCACGCACAAGGGCTCCGGCCGCAAGACCTATGGCCACTCGATCGCCGTGGCGCCCTGGGGCGAAGTGCTGGTCGATGCCGGCGGCGAGAAAGCGGGCTTCGTGCTGGCCGACATCGATCTCGCCAAGGTCGAGGAAGCGCGCAAGATGGTGCCTTCCCTGCAGCATGACCGGAAGTATTCGCCCCCGGACTTGCACAAGGCGAACGTCGCGAAGGCCGCCGAGTAGCTAGAACCGCCGCGCTGCGATCCTCTGCACCATCGCCATCGACGGTTCGCTGATCAAGCGCGCTTCATAAGCGATCACCGAGAACTTGCCGCGCACCAGATCGAGCAGCTCGCCGTCTTTCAACAGGTAGTCGGGGTTGCTGGGCCGACCGAAGCGCTCGTTGCCGACCATGAAGGTCTGATAGAGCAGCACGCCCCCCGGTTCGACCGAAGCCAGCATGTCGGGCAGGCGCGGCCGGTGGAGGTAATTTGTGACGACAACCGCGCCGAACTTCCGTCCCGTCAAAGGCCAAGGCCGGGCATCCTCCATATCCGCGCAGACCACTTCGACATTCGTCCCGGGCTGGAGCGCGCTGACATCCCGGTCGATCGCCGTCACCTTGTGTCCGCGCTCGGCGAAAAGCCGGGTATGCCGGCCACGGCCGGCCGCCACGTCGAGCACCGTCCCGGCAGCCGGAACGAGGCCGGCCCATTGTACGATCCAGGGCAGCGGCGGCGCCGGTTGCCCCCTTGCGTCAGGCACGATCACACCCCATTCTCTTGGCACTCTCCCGCCGGGAGTGCCAACAGCCTGAATTGTTCGTCATTTCATGATCCTATACCGACTGCGCTGCTCCAAAGGCCACGAGTTCGATAGCTGGTTCAAGGACAGCAAGACCTACGACCGCCAGGAAAAGAAGTCCCTGATCGGTTGCGCCATCTGCGGGGACGCCAGGGTGTCGCGTGCGCTGATGACGCCGGGATTGGGCACCAAGGGGAACAAGAAGAGGACAGATATGCCTGCGGTGCCGGCGCCTACCCCGGTTCAGAACCAGGCGGAACAGAGGATGGCGGCGCTCGCCAGGCACATGCCGAAGGAATTGCGCGAGGCGCTGCTCAAGGTGCGTGCCGAGGTCGAGAAGAGCTGCGAGCACGTCGGCGACAAGTTCGCCGAGGAAGCGCGCAAGATCCACTATGGCGAGAGCGACAAGCGCGGCATCTATGGTGAGACCACCGACGACGAAGCTCGGGCGCTCGCCGAGGAGGGCATCGAATTCGGTCGCCTGCCCTGGATCCCGCGCGGGAACTAGCGCTTCGCGGGCGTAGCGCCCTTCAGATTGAGG
Organism: Reyranella sp.; assembly: GCA_035651335.1. Lineage (GTDB taxonomy): Bacteria > Pseudomonadota > Alphaproteobacteria > Reyranellales > Reyranellaceae > Reyranella. The sequence continues at coordinate 7,156 of DASRFX010000009.1, forward strand.
AGATTGCCGGTCAGGATCAATGCCGCACCCGCGACGGTGAGCATGTCGACGCGCTCTGCGTAGACCAGCCAGCCGGTCAGCGCGGCGAGAGGCACGCGCAGGAAGTCCATCGGCACCACCACCGTGGCATCGGCGTAGGTGAGCGCGTGCGTCATGCAGAAGTGCGAGTAGGTGCCGCAGAAGGCGATGACCAGCAGCCAGGCGCCGACATAGAGCGAGGGAGTGCGCCACTCGTAGAGCGCCGGGACGAACCCCATCACCGATTGGATGACCATCATCCAGAACAGGATGGCGACCACCTTGTCGGTGCGCGTGAGCGCCTTGACCATGATCACCGAGATCGCAAAGCCCAGAGCGGCAGCCAACGCGATGAGCTGCCCGACGTTGATCGGCCCGCCGAACGGCCGCACGATGATGGCGACGCCCACCAGGCCCAGTACGACGGCCAGGTTCTTCCAGAGCCCCATGCGCTCGGCGAGCACGATGACGGCCAGCATCGCCGTCCAGATCGGCATGGTGAACTCGATGGAGATCACTTGCGCCAGCGGGATGAGCGTCAAGGCCATCAGCCAGCTGAATTGCGCGCCGTAGTGGGCGACGTTGCGGCCGATATGCCGCCATGGATGCTTGGTGCGCACCGCATTCAAGCCGCCGTTGGCGACGATCACCGGCACGAGCATCAGCAAGCCGATCAGCGAACGCAGTTCCATCACCTGGAAGACGTGCAGCTCGCGCGTGGTTTCGCGGCCGGCGACCGCCATGATCACCATGCAGGCAAGCCAGCCCGCCATCCAGACCGCGGCTTTGAAGGTCGACGTCACGCGTGGCTCAGGCGGTCTTGGTGCCGCAGAGCATGTAGTTGACGTCGAGGTCGCTCTTGCTGAGCGACCACTCCCGGCGAAGCGGATTGAACACCACGCCCACGATCTCCTGTGCGGCGATGCCGCCCGTGGCCAGGCCCTTTACCACCTCGGAGGGCTTCAGGAACTTCTTCCAGTCGTGGGTGCCGCGCGGCAGCCAGCGCAACACGTATTCGGCGCCGGCGACGGCGAAGGCCCAAGCCTTGGCGGTGCGATTCAAGGTCGAGAGGAAGAGCAGTCCGCCGGGCTTCACGAGCTGGCCGCAGGATCGCAGGAACAGCTCGACATCGGCAACGTGCTCGACGATCTCGAGCGCCAGCACGATATCGTACTGCCTGCCTTCGCTTACGAGGGCTTCGGCGGTGTGCTGACGATAATCGATTGCCAGACCCTGGCCTTCGGCGTGCAACTTGGCGGTGGCGACGTTGCGTTGGGCGGCGTCGATGCCGGTCACTTGGGCGCCCAGCCGCGCCATCGGCTCGCAGAGCAGGCCGCCGCCGCACCCGATGTCGAGCAGCGACAGGCCCTCGAGCGGGTTGCCGCAAAGCGCGTCGCGCTGCCAATGGTCGGCCGCGCGGTCGCGGATGTAGCCGATGCGCACCGGGTTGAGCCGGTGCAGCGGCGCGAACTTGCCGGTCGGATCCCACCATTCTTCGGCAATGCGCGAAAAGCGCTCGATCTCGGCCGGATCGACGGTCGAGCTACGGTCGGTATGCGCTGTTTCGGCCATGGCTGCCCTTGACCCCAATACTGCCCCCGGTGTCTATACCCCGCTTTCGAGCAGGTCCATGGCGCGCATCGTTCTAAAGTTCGGCGGGACATCGGTCGGCGATACCGACCGCATCAAGAATGTCGCCCGCAAGGTGAAGGCCGAGGTCGATCGCGGCAACCAGGTTGCGGTCGTGGTCTCGGCCATGTCGGGCGCCACCAATCAGCTCGTGAAGTGGGTCAACGAGATCGCGCCGCTCTACGATCCGCGCGAATACGACGTCGTCGTGGCGACGGGCGAGCAGGTGACGATCGGCCTGCTGGCGTTGGCACTGCAGCGGGTCGGTGTGAAGTCGCGCTCCTGGATGTCGTGGCAGATCCCGATCAAGACGGATTCGGCGCATGAAAAGGCGCGCATCCAGGACATCGATACGTCGGCCATGGCGCTCACGATGGCGCAGGGCGAGGTGCCGATCGTGCCGGGCTTCCAGGGCGTGGCGCCGGACGGCCGCATCACCACGCTCGGACGCGGCGGCTCGGACACTTCGGCGGTGGCGCTGGCGGCGGCGCTCAAGGCCGACCGTTGCGACATCTATACCGATGTCGACGGCGTCTACACGACCGATCCCCGGATCGTCGAGAGGGCGCGCAAGATCGACCAGGTCACCTACGAGGAGATGCTCGAGATGGCGTCGCAGGGCTCCAAGGTCCTGCAGACGCGTTCGGTCGAGCTGGCAATGAACCACCATGTGCGCGTGCAGGTGCTGTCGTCGTTCGACGAAGCGTTGGGCAGCGACCTGCCGGGCACGATGGTCGTGGACGAGGAAGAGATCATGGCACAGGGCATCGAAAAGTCCGTGGTGAGCGGCATCGCCTTCTCCAAGGACGAGGCCAAGATCACGGTGACCCGGGTGGCCGACCGGCCAGGTGTGGCGGCGGCGATCTTCGGGCCGCTGGCTGCGGCCAACATCAACGTCGACATGATCGTGCAGAACGTCTCGCTCGACGGCAGCTCGACCGACATTACCTTCACCGTGCCGCGCGCCGACCTGGTCCGCGCGGTACAGCGGCTGGAGCAGGCCAAGGCGGACCTCAAGTTCGCCGAGGTGAAATCCGACACCAACGTGTCGAAGATCTCGGTGATCGGCGTCGGCATGCGCAGCCACGCGGGCGTCGCGCTGAAGATGTTCGAGACGCTGGCGGGCAAGGGCATAAACATCCAGGTCATCTCGACCTCGGAGATCAAGGTCTCGGTGCTGGTGGCGGCCGAGTACACCGAGCTCGCGGTTCGCGCCCTGCATACCGCCTACGAACTCGACGCCGCTTGAAGGGTCCGCATAAGGTTCCCTTGGCCTCGGAAAAATAATCCGGCGGCAACAAGCGGGTAGGCAGTTCGGCGCGCATCTTGCTATAAGCAGGCCATGCGCGCGGGGCTCACCCTCAAAAGCTGCCGGAACGCCCGTCCGATGACGGCGTGGCGAGCCTGCGCCTGCGCAATCGACCGCCACTTTGTTGTCATCCGACTCAAGCATCTAGCGGTCTGACCTATGGAGAGATCAGCTCCCTTGGCCGGACCGCGAATGCTCCTAAAGCGGCTCCGGGACACGATGGCGCGTGGCGTTTCCGCCGAGGAAACGCTGGGCGAGGTCGTGCGCATGGTGGCCAACGAGATGGTGGCCGAAGTGTGCTCGATTTACCTGCTGCGCGCCGGTGAAGTGCTCGAGCTGTTCGCCACCCAGGGCCTCAATCCGTCGGCGGTGCATCGCACGCGCCTGCGGGTCGGCGAAGGTCTTGTCGGCGACATCGCCGCCCACGCGCGGCCGCTCGCCCTCGACGACGCACAGGCTCATCCGCAATTCGCCTACCGTCCGGAAACGGGCGAGGAGATCTATCACTCGCTGGCCGGCGTGCCGATCGTGCGGTCGAGCAGAGTGCTCGGCGTGCTGGTGGTGCAGAACCGCACACGCCGGCAATACGACGAGGAAGAGATCGAGACGCTGCAGACGATCGCCATGCTGCTGGCGGAGATGGTCGCGGCCGGGCACTTCGTCAGCCCCAACGAGGTCCAGCAGGTCGACGGGCTGGGTCTGCTGCCGCTGCGAATCGACGGGGTGCAGCTCACGCCTGGCGTCGCCATCGGCCGTGCCGTACTGCACGAACCGCGCATCATGATCCAGAAGGTCGTGGCCGAGGATATCGCGCAGGAGCTGAAGCGCTTCCAGGAAGCGCTCGGCGGCGTGCGCGACGACGTCGACAAGCTGCTCGAGGCCGAAGACCTGCAGTCGGGGGAACATCGCGAGATCCTCGAGACCTTCCGCATGTTCGTCGACGATCGCGGCTGGCGCGAGCGCGTCCGCGAAGCCATCGACACGGGCCTGACAGCCGAGGCCGGCGTGCAGCGCGCCTTCGACGACGTGCGCACGCGGCTCGGCCAGTCAACCGATCCTTACATTCGCGAACGCCTGTCCGATCTCCAGGACCTCACCAATCGTCTCCTGCTGCGCCTCACCGGCCGGGCGACGGCCGATCAGAGCAACTTGCCCGAAGACATGATCGTGATCGCGCGCGACATGGGGCCGGCCGAACTGCTCGACTACGACCGCGCGCGCTTGCGCGGTCTGGTGCTCGAGGAAGGATCGGCGATGAGCCATGTCGCCATCGTGGCGCGCGCGCTCGAAATACCGGTGGTCGGCCGCGCCACCGACCTGCTGTCGCGGGTGGAGGCTGGCGATCCCATTGTCGTCGACGGCGACAGCGCGCAGGTTCTCGTGCGGCCAGCCGACGATATTCTGCAGTCGATCTATGCTGCGATCGATGCGCGCGCGGAGAGGCGGCGCAAGTACGCTGCCCTTCGCGAACTGCAGCCGGCAACCCGCGATCAGGCGCGCATTGGTCTTCATCTCAATGCGGGCCTGCTGATCGACGTCCAGCACCTCGACGACACCGGCGCTGACGGCATCGGCCTTTACCGGACCGAGATCCCCTTCATGGTGCGGTCGGAGTTTCCGGACGTCGATTCCCAGGCATGGCTGTACGGCCGGGTGCTCGACATTGCCGACGGCAGGCCGGTGACGTTCCGGACGCTCGACGTTGGCGGCGACAAGGTGCTGCCCTATGTCGGCGCGTTCGGCGACGACAATCCGGCGATGGGCTGGCGGGCGATCCGCATCGGCCTCGACCGCCCGGCCATGCTGCGTCGGCAGTTGCGCGCCCTGATCCAGGCGGCGAACGGCCGGCCGCTGTCGGTCATGTTCCCGATGATCGCCGAGGTGGCCGAGCTGCTGAGCGCCCGTCGCCTGCTCGACCTCGAGCTCGAACGGGCCGGACGGCGAGGGCAGGCTGTGCCGGAACGGCTGCGCGTTGGCGTTATGTTCGAGGTGCCGGCGTTGGCATGGCAGCTCGACAGCCTGCTCCCCCACGTCGATTTCATTTCGGTCGGCACGAACGATTTATTGCAGTTTCTTTTCGCCGCTGATCGGGGCAATAGCCGGCTGGGGGGGCGCTACGATAGCTTGTCTCCGGCGCTCCTCAGGCTTCTACATTTTGTGGTCGAGAAGGCGCGTCCCGCCGGAGTTGATCTCGCGGTATGCGGCGAGATGGCGGGTCGGCCGGTCGAGGCGCTGGCCCTGCTCGCCTGCGGCGTGCGCACGCTGTCGATGTCGCCCGGCTCGATTGGTCCGGTAAAGGCCATGATCCGTTCTCTCGATCTCGCGGAAGCGACGAGCTTCGTGAAGGCGACGCTCACCCAACCCGACCGGCCGCTGCGGGAGACGCTGCGACTGTTTGCGGCCGACCACGCGATCGAAATTTAGCGCCAAAAGCCGAATCGCTTTTGCCCTGCCAATAGGCCTCTGGTACAAGGGTTTTGCGAGGGGGATACGGATGCCAGATCAGGTCGATTGGCGAGCGATGGAGCGCGAGGCCTCACCGGGGCGAGCGGTCGGTCGCTTGTTGCGCGACCAGCGCGAAGCCCGCGGACTGAGCATCGTCGACATCGAAAAGCGCCTGCGTCTTCGCAAGAATTACGTTGAGGCGATCGAAGATGGCCGCTTCGACCTGCTGCCTGGCGCGGCCTATATCCCGGCTTTCCTGCGTGCCTATGCATCCTACGTCGGTCTCGATCCAGAGAAGGTACTGACTGCCTACCATCTGTCCGGTCCGGTGCCGATCAAGCGTCCGATCGCGTTGCCGGCCGACTTCCCGATCGTCGAGAAGCGCGCGCCGATCGGTCTCGCGGTACTCACCGTGATGCTCGTTGTCGGTGCTGGCTATGCGGTGTGGCATTACCTGCCGCATCCTCAATCCGTCGTCGCCGAAAAAGTTCCACCGGTTCCCGATCGTCTGTTGGCGGCGGCGCCGACGAACGAACCGGAAAAGACGACGACCGCGACGACTGCTCCGGCAGTGACGACGAATGCGGCGCCAGCGCCGACGAGCGTGCCGGTTACTCCGGCACCGACGTCGACGGCGAGCAGCGTGCCGCCGGTCGCCGCGCCGGCGGCTAACCGTGAAGCTCCGACGACGACGCCTGCCGTCGCGCAATCCACGCAGCAACCGGCGCCGCCGATCGTCGTCACCGTGCCGGCACCGCCGCCGCCCGTGGTGATGTCGGCGCCCAGCATCGGCCAGGCCCAGGCAGCGCAGCCGGCTACCGACGTCCAGGAAGCGCGCACCGCTCAACCGGAGGCTGCGCCGGCGACGACGCCGGCCAATCCGCCTGCGGTGCTGACACCGGCGCCCAGCTTGCCGACGAAGATCGACACGCCGCTCACGCTCAGCTCCAACAGCTGGGTCGAATTGCGGGCGCCCAATGGCGACATTTTGGCGATGACCTACGTCCGCGCCGGCGAGACCTACACGGTCCCCGCAGGCATCGCCTATCGCATCATCGACGCGCGCTAGTCCCTGTCATCAAACGGGCGTAGATTGGGGCCATGAGCATCAGGCCCTATCGCGACATCGTGCGCCGCAAATCGCGGCAGGTCATGGTCGGGTCCGTTCCGGTGGGCGGCGGGGCGCCGATCACCGTGCAGACCATGACCAACACGCTGACCGCCGACGCCGACGCCACGATCGCCCAGATCAAGCGCTGCGAAGAGGCAGGTGTCGACATCATCCGCGTGTCCTGCCCGGACGAAGAGTCGACCAAGGCGCTGCATAAGATCGTGAAGGCAGTGAAAGTGCCGATCGTGGCCGACATCCACTTTCACTACAGGCGTGCAATCGAGGCGGCTGACGCAGGTGCTGCCTGCCTCCGCATCAACCCGGGCAATATCGGCAGCGCCGAGCGGGTGCGCGAGGTCGTGAAGGCGGCCGTCGACCACGGCGTCTCCATGCGCATCGGCGTGAATGCCGGCTCGCTCGAGAAGGATCTGTTGGAGAAATACGGCGAGCCCTGTCCGGAGGCGATGGTCGAGCGCGCTCGATCATGCGCGTATCCTGCAGGACCACGACTTCCACAATTTCAAGATCAGCGTGAAGGCGTCCGACATCTTCCTTGCGGTGGCCGCCTACCAGCAGCTTGCCGACGCCTGCGACTACCCGCTGCACATCGGCATTACCGAGGCGGGCGGTACGCGCACCGGCACGGTCAAGTCCTCGATCGGCATGGGCTCGCTGTTGTGGGCCGGCATCGGCGATACGATCCGCGTCTCGCTCTCGGCCGAGCCCGAGGAAGAGGTCCGCGTCGGCTTCGAGATGCTGAAGGCACTTAACCTGCGCCACCGCGGGGTAAACATCATTTCCTGCCCGTCCTGCGCACGCCAGCAATATGACGTGATCAAGACCGTCGAGGCGCTGGAAAAGCGCGTGGCCCATATCACCACCCCGATGACGGTATCGGTGATCGGCTGCGTCGTGAACGGCCCGGGTGAGGCCCGCGAGACCGATATCGGATTCACGGGCGGCGGCAATGGCACGCATCAGGTTTATGTCGCGGGCGTGCCGCACCATCGGCTGAAGGACGCCGGGATCGTTGACCATCTTGCCGAATTGATCGAGAAGAAGGCCGCCGAAATCGAGGCCAGCAAGATCAAAGCAGCCGCCGAATAGCGGCGTTCGAAGGCGGATTCCGTGAGCAAGATGCAACCCGTGCGGGGCACGCACGACCTGTTACCCGATGAGTACCGTCGCTTCGCGCATGTCATCGATACCGCGCGCGAGGTTGCTCGGCTCTACGGCTACCGCGAGATGGCGACGCCCATCTTCGAGTTTACCGAGCTCTTCGCGCGCGGCATCGGCGAAACGACCGACGTCGTTTCCAAGGAGATGTACACCTTCTCCGATCGCGGCGGTGAATCGTTGACCTTGCGGCCGGAATACACCGCCGGCATCTGCCGCGCCTTCATTTCCAACGGCGAGCTGGCGCAGCAGCTACCGCTCAAGATTTTCGCTGCCGGGCCGATGTTCCGTTACGAGCGGCCGCAGAAGGGTCGCCAGCGCCAGTTCCACCAGATCGACCTCGAGGTGCTGGGCGCGCCCGAGCCGGCCGCCGACATCGAAGTGATCTCGGTGGCGGCCGACATCCTCGATCGACTGGGTCTCCTCGAGCGCTGTGTGCTGAAAGTCAATTCGCTCGGCGATCCGGAAAGCCGCTCCGCCTATCGCAAGGTGCTGGTTGACTATTATTCCGGGCACAGCGCGAAGCTCTCGTCTGATTCGCGAGACCGGCTGCAACGCAATCCGCTGCGTATCCTCGACAGCAAGGACGAGGATGACAAGGCCATCAACGCCAATGCGCCGAGCTTCGCCGATCACCTGAACCAGGCCAGCAAGGATTTCTTCAAGTCGGTGCAGGACGGCCTGACGGCGGCGGGCGTGCCGTTCGAGATCGATCCGGCTCTGGTGCGCGGCCTCGACTATTACACGCACACGGCTTTCGAGTTCGTGACCACGCACATCGGCGCTCAGGGCACCGTTCTCGGTGGCGGCCGCTATGACGGGCTGATCGCCGAGCTGGGCGGGCCGCCGACCGCCGGCATCGGCTGGGCCGGCGGCATCGAGCGGCTGATGATGCTCGCGAATGAGCCCAAGCCATTGCCGCGGCCGGTGGTGATTGCGCCGTTGGGGGCCGTCGCCGAGGCCAAGGCGTTGGGTGTCGCGCGCGCGCTGCGCCGTGCCGGTATCGCGGTGGAGCAGGATTATCGCGGCAACATGAAGCGCCGCATGCAGCGCGCCAATAAGCTCAATGCGCGTGCTGCCGTCATCATCGGCGACGACGAGCTCGCCAAGGGTGTGGCGCAGGTGAAGGATCTGGATTCGCAAGAGCAGCGCGAAGTGCCGCTCGACAAGCTCGCCGACGCGCTGAAGGGCTGATCCTGTGTCGCTGTTGCAGAAGCTGGACCAGGTGGTGGCCCGCCATGCTGAACTGCAGGCGGCTCTCTCGGGCGGTTCCCTCGATTCGCAAAAATTCGTCGCGGCGTCGAAGGAATACGCCGAGTTGGGCCCGCTCGTGGAGGCGGTCAATGCCTGGCGCAAGGCGGAGCAGGACCTCAAGGATACCGAGGCACTGGCCGCCGATCCCGACATGAAGGCGATGGCTGAGGAAGAGGCGGCCGAGCTCAAGAAGCGCCTGCCCGCGCTCGAGCAGACCGTGAAGAAGATGTTGTTGCCCAGGGATGCGGCCGACGAGAAGAACGCCATCCTCGAAATCCGCGCCGGCACGGGCGGCGATGAGGCTGCACTGTTCGCGGCCGATCTCTTCCGCATGTACCAGCGCTATGCCGCCGAGCATCGCTGGAAGTTCGAGATCATGGAGCTCTCCGACACCGGCATCGGCGGCTACAAGGAGGCGATCGCGACGATCAGCGGCCGCGGCGTGTTCGCACGCATGAAGTTCGAATCGGGCGTGCATCGCGTGCAGCGGGTGCCGGCGACCGAGGCGTCGGGCCGCATCCATACGTCGGCGGCGACCGTGGCGGTCCTGCCGGAAGCGGAGGATGTCGACATCAAGATCGACGAGAAGGATCTGCGCATCGACGTGTTCCGCGCTTCAGGTCCGGGCGGTCAGTCGGTCAACACGACGGACTCGGCCGTGCGCATCACGCACATCCCGACCGGTGTCGTGGTCAGCCAGCAGGACGAAAAGAGCCAGCACAAGAACCGCGCCAAGGCGATGAAGATCCTGCGCGCGCGCCTCTACGATGCAGAGCGCCAGCGCCTCGACGCCGAACGCGCTGCCACCCGCAAAGGCCAGGTTGGCAGCGGCGACCGCAGCGAACGCATTCGGACGTACAATTTCCCGCAGAGCCGCGTCACCGATCATCGCATCAACCTGACCCTCTACAATCTCGCCGAAGTGATGGAAGGCCGCGGCCTCGACCAGATCGTCGATGCCCTGATCGCCGACGATGAGGCGTCGCGGTTGGCGGAGCTCGCCGCCTGAGCACCTACGACGCGCTGTTGCACGACACTGCCGTGGCGCTGACCGCGGCCGGCATCGACAATGCGCGCTTCGAAGCGCGACTTTTGCTTTCGAAGTCCTCGGGGCGATCGGTCGAGGCGCTGATCAGTCATGGCCGTGACGAAGCGCCGGCCACGGTCGTCGATGCCCTGCGGAAATTCACGGCGCGCCGCGTGCGGCGCGAACCGATGGCGTACATCCTTGGCGAACGAGAATTCTGGGGCATCCCCTTCAAGGTCACGCCGGATGTCCTGGTGCCGCGGCCCGAGAGCGAGACCGTGATCGAAGCGGCCTTGGCGTTGCTGCCGGACCGGACGCGGCCATGGCGGATCCTTGATCTTGGTGCCGGTTCCGGCTGCCTGTTGCTCACCCTGCTCAAGGAATTTCCGAACGCTCGGGGCATCGGTATCGACGTCTCGCCAGCGGCGCTCGAGGTCGCCCGGACCAATGCTGCGACCCTTGACCTTGCGGGCCGCGCCAGCCTTCGCGCGGGCGATTGGCGCCAGTCGGAATGGGAGGCGAGCCTCGGCGAGCCGTTCGATCTCGTCGTGTCGAACCCGCCCTATATCGAAACCGCAGCGATCGACGGCCTGATGCCCGAAGTCGCTCGCCATGAGCCGCGCGTGGCGCTGGATGGCGGATGGGATGGCTACGACGCCTATCGTCGGATCGCCGCAGCCGGGCGCAAATTGATCACAAAGGGGGGATGGTTGCTGGTCGAGGCGGGAGACGGGCAAGCCACTGAAATAGCAAGGATTTTTGTCTCAGCTGGACTCGCCCCTCAAGCGCCGTGGAAGGACCTCGCCGGCGTCGACCGGGTGGTACCGGGGAAACATTAATTGGTTGGCAATCCCATGAGTTTATGACTACTTTCCTTTCAGCCCCTTCGGGGGCTTGGCCTGGTATTTGGGACCGGGCGATATCCCTCTGAAATTGAGCCGCGACGGAGCCCACGAAGGGCAGAGGGTTACCCAGAAAACAAAACCCGTCCGGCAGGTAAACGGCCTTAGGTTAATGAGACCAAACAATCGGCAGCGGTCGCGCGGCGGCCGCGGTGGTGGCGGCGGTGGCGGTGGCCACCAGCATCATAAGCAGCATCATCCTCACAATCCCAATCGCCCGCCCAATCGGAACCAGATTTTCGACAGTAGCGGGCCGGACGTGCGGGTGCGCGGCAACGCTCACCAAGTCTTCGACAAGTATCAGGCGCTGGCACGCGAGGCCGCTGCTTCCGGCGATCGCATCCAGGCTGAGGCCTATTGGCAATACGCCGACCACTATTACCGCCTGATCCAGCAGATGGGCGGCTTCACGCATCGCAACAACCAAGGTTGGGGCGACGGCGAGGGCGCCGAGGGCCAGCAGCAGCAACAGCAGGGTCAGGGCCAGGGCCAGGGCCAGGGTGGCCAGCCCAATCAGCCGCAAGCGAACGGCAACGGCAGCTACAATTCCGGCGACCGCCCCAATGGACGCAGCGAGGAAGGTAGCGATGCCGAGCCGGGCTTGGGTGGCGTGGCGTTCCTGCAAAGCGGCCGCAGTGGGCCGGCGCCGAATCAGGATCCGGCCGCGGACGATCAGCCCGAAATCCCCGAATACTCACCCGGCAGGCGCGGCTGAGCCGCCGATTTGGCGGGCGCTGCTTCTCAAAGATGCAAGAGTGATGGCGCCAGGAAGCCGAGCGCGGTGAGCGCTGCTCCGGCGACGCCAAGGGCGGCACCGACGAAGGCCAGCCATATGGCCGACGTCACGGCCGCTGCCGAAGCGAGGACAATGGCGAGCTGGAAGGCCGCCGAGCCGTATTCGAACATGTGATAGGCCGCGCGCGCATTCTCGCGTTGCCTGCCGTGCTCGATGGCGCTGGCGCTCAGCTCCTTGCGGCCCTCGCTGGTTTCCGGTTCGCTTTCATAGCGCGCGACCGTCGCCTTCCATTTGGCGACCTGTTCCTGCACGCCGGCCGGCATGTCCTGGCCCTTGTATTGCGCCTCGAGCTCCTCCGCGGCGGTACGGAGAACGGTCTGGCGGATCGTCTTGGCCTGGAAGAAGCCCCACTGGTTCGAGGCTTCGACGTGTTCGGTAAGGACGGCGGTCTGCGAGCTCTTCGCCCCCATTTCGCAGATGGCCAGCAGCGCCGCCAGGAACGCGATCAGGATGGCGATTTTCTTGTTGGAGCCCTCGATGTGACCGTGGTCGTGGCCACTAGACATGAAATTTCTCCCCGATTTGCGGCCGGATGGTATCGGGCCAAGTTCGTATTCCACCATCGCTATTTCAAATCCGCACCCCTCGTCCGGTCTTGCAAGGAGCCGTTCTCTCCCCATATCGAAGTCCGGATGCTCGGATAGAGGTCCGCTCTTTCGCCCGCCGTCCGACGGGGGCGCGATAGGAAAGGGTGCTGTAAATGAATCAAGACAAATATACCGAGCGCATGCGGGGCTTCCTGCAGAGCGCTCAGATGATGGCGCTGCGCGAGGGCCATCAGAGACTCGTCCCTGACCACATTCTGAAAGTCCTGCTCGACGATCCGGAGGGGCTCGCGGCCAACCTGATCGCCTCCGCCGGCGGCGATTCGCGTGCCGTGCATCGCGCCGTCGAGGCCAATCTCGCCAAGCAGCCCAAGGTCGAAGGCCAGGGCGCGGGGCAAATCTACATGGCGCCGGAAACCGCGCGCGTCTTCGACCAGGCCGAGGCGATCGCAGAGAAGGCAGGCGATTCGTTCGTCACCGTCGAGCGCATGTTGATGGCGCTGGCGCTCGCCAAGGGCACCGAGGCGGCCGACGCGCTGGCCAAGGGCAACGTGAAGCCGCAGGCGCTCGAGAAGGCGATCCAGGAACTGCGCAAGGGCCGGAAGGCCGACACGGCGTCGGCCGAGAGCACCTACGACGCGCTGAAGAAATATGCCCGCGACCTCACCCAGTCGGCGCGCGACGGCAAGCTCGATCCGGTGATCGGCCGCGATGATGAGATCCGCCGCACCATCCAGGTGCTGTCGCGCCGCACCAAGAACAATCCCGTGCTGATCGGCGAGCCCGGCGTGGGCAAGACCGCGATCGCGGAGGGTCTGGCGCTGCGCATCGTCAACGACGACGTGCCGGAGTCCCTGAAGGGCAAGAAGCTGATGGCGCTCGACCTCGGCGCCATGGTCGCCGGCGCAAAGTATCGCGGCGAGTTCGAGGAGCGGCTCAAGGCCGTCCTGTCCGAGATTGCCGCGGCCGAAGGCGACATCATCGTCTTCATCGACGAGCTGCACACGCTGATCGGCGCCGGCAAGGCCGACGGCGCGATGGACGCCTCCAACATGCTGAAGCCCGCGCTGGCGCGCGGCGAGCTGCATTGCGTGGGCGCCACGACGCTCGACGAGTATCGCAAGCACATCGAGAAGGACGCCGCTCTCGCCCGGCGCTTCCAGCCGGTGTTCGTCGCCGAGCCGACGGTCGAGGATACGATCTCGATCCTGCGCGGCTTGAAGGAGAAGTACGAGCTGCATCACGGCGTGCGCATCGCCGATGCCGCGATCGTTGCCGCGGCGACCCTGTCCAATCGCTACATCACCGACCGCTTCCTGCCGGACAAGGCGATCGACTTGATGGATGAGGCGGCCAGCCGCATCCGCATGCAGGTCGACAGCAAGCCCGAGGATCTCGACGAGCTCGACCGCCGCGTCATCATGCTCAAGATCGAACGCGAGGCGCTGAAGAAGGAGACCGACACAGCCTCGAAGGACCGCCTGCAGCGCCTGGAGAAGGAGCTCAGCGAGCTCGAGCAGAAGTCGGCGGCGCTGACGGCGCAGTGGAAGTCAGCCAAGGACAAGCTCGCCGATTCGCAGAAGCTCAAGGAGCAGCTCGACAAGGCGCGCTCCGAGCTCGAAATCGCCCAACGCAAGGGCGAATTGGCGCGTGCGGGCGAGCTCGCCTACGGCGTCATTCCCGACCTCGAGAAGAAACTCAAGGCGGCCGAGCAGCACGACGTCGCCGGCGCCGGCAAGGGCGTGAAGGAAGAGGTCTCGCCCGAGGACATCGCGGCCGTGGTGTCGCGCTGGACCGGCGTGCCGGTCGACAAGATGCTGGAGGGCGAACGCGCCAAGCTGCTGCGCATGGAGCAGCAGATCGGCAAGCGCGTCATCGGCCAGGACGAGGCCGTGCGTGCGGTCGCCAACGCGGTGCGGCGCGCGCGTGCGGGCCTGCAGGATCCGAACCGTCCGATCGGATCGTTCCTGTTCCTGGGCCCGACCGGCGTCGGCAAGACCGAGCTCACCAAGGCGATCGCCGAGTTCCTGTTCAACGACGACCAGGCGATGGTGCGCATCGACATGAGCGAGTTCATGGAGAAGCATGCCGTCAGCCGCCTGATTGGCGCGCCGCCGGGCTATGTCGGCTATGACGAGGGCGGCGTGCTCACCGAGGCGGTGCGCCGGCGGCCCTACCAGGTGATCCTGTTCGACGAGATCGAGAAGGCCCATCCGGACGTGTTCAACGTGCTCCTGCAGGTGCTGGACGACGGTCGTCTGACCGACGGCCAGGGCCGCACGGTCGATTTCAAGAACACGCTGATCGTGCTGACCTCGAACCTCGGCAGCTCGCATCTTGCCGCGCTCAAGGACGGCGAGCCGGCGGACACCGTGCGCGAGCAGGTGATGGAGGAGGTGCGCCGCGCCTTCCGACCGGAGTTCCTCAACCGCCTCGACGAGATCCTGCTGTTCAGCCGGCTCAGCCGCGCCAACATGACGGACATCGTCGAGATCCAGCTCAAGCGCCTCAGCAAGCTGCTGGCCGACCGCAAGGTCGAGCTGAAGCTCGACAGCAAGGCCCTGCAGTGGCTCGCCAACCGTGGCTACGACCCGGTCTACGGCGCCCGGCCGCTGAAGCGCGTGATCCAGCGCAGCCTGCAGAATCCGCTGGCGACGCAGATCCTCGAGGGCCGCATCAAGGACGGCGAGACCGTCGATGTCGGCGTCGAGAACGGCGAGCTGACGGTGGGCGGCGAACGTGTGTTGAGCGAAGCCGCTGACGACTAAAAGGCTTCGCACATATCTTTCAAAGCGAAGGGCCGCTCGGTGGAGCGGCCCTTTTCCGTTTGCCTACGTTCGCCTACTCGTCGCCCTTGGCGAGTTGCGGCACCGCTTCCTTTGGCGTCGGCCTGGGCAGCGCCGTTGCCGCCGCTTCCTCGGCCCGCGGCGCGTTCTTCATCTGGGCCAAGTATTGCGACGCCACGGCGCGGAAGCGCTGCAGGTCCTTGCCGCCGAGCGAGGCCTGCATGGCGAATTTCTGGGCGAGCGGATTGACCGGATGGCCGCCGCGATAGAATTCGTAGTGCAGGTGCGGGCCGGTCGACATGCCGGTCGAGCCGACGAAGCCGATCACCTGACCCTGGCGCACGCTGACGCCGGGCTTGATGCCGGGACCGAGCCGGGACATGTGGCCATAGCCCGTGCCGATGTCCTTGGTGTGCTCGAGCTTCACGAACAGGCCGTAGCCGCCGTTGTAGCCCGCCATCACGACCTTGCCCGCGCCGGCGGCCAGGATCGGCGTGCCCATCGGCGCGCCGAAATCGACGCCGGTATGCATGGCGCTGTAGCCCAGGATCGGATGCTCGCGCATGCCGAAGCCCGACGTCACTTTCGAGACGTCCATCGGCGTGCGCAGGAACGAGCGCACGACGCTTTCGCCCTTGGCATTGTAGAAGCCCTCGGCCCCGCCCTGCGGACGGAAGCGGATGACGGTCACGGTACGCTTGCCGAGATTGAGCTCGCCCGCGAGCAGACGGCCGGGATGCGTGACCTTGCCGTCGCTGGTGACGAACTGCTCGAGCAGCACAGTGAATTTCTGTCCCTGCTTCAGCTCGCGCTGGAAGTCGACGTCGTAGGCGAGCGCGCGAATGAACTCGATCATCGCCTGCGAGGGTGCACCGGCGGCGACGCCGCTGCCCTGCAGCGAGCCGTGCCGCTCGGTTTCGACCCGCACGATGCGCGGGCTCACCTTGTAGGTCTTCAATTCGCCGGCATAGGAGCCGTCGTCCTGGCGCCGCACGATGTATTCGTGCTCGGGCTGCGGCCGCACCGAGAGCGAGAGGACGCGCGGCGCGTCGGGCTGGCCCGGCACCGTCTGCATGTCGAGCACGATCTCTTCGCCGGGCGCGATGTGGCGCTTCTTCAGCAGCGCCTGAAGCTTCTCATCGATCTGCTTGCGGTCGGCTTCGGCGACGTCGATGTCGGCCAGCATCTTCTCGACCGTGTCGCCCTTCTCGAGCCGCAGCGTCAGCTCATAGCGATCGGCGGCCGGCGCCTCCTGACCGCTCGCTTGCTCCCTCTGCGCGCCTTCGGGCTTCAACTGGAAGCCCTGGAAGTCCGCCGAGGTGACGGCCGGCGCAGCCGGCGGGTCGTTCAGCACGATCTGCGGAGCTGACGCGGCAGGAGGCGAAGCGATTGTCGCGATCTCGGGCGGGCCTGATTTGTGGAGGACCATCAGTGTGCCGAGCGCGGCTGCGATGGCACCAGTGGCGAACAGGAACGGCCGGAACAGCGCCAACATCGCCCCGGCGGGGGCGATTGCGGCGACTTTCGACCGGTCCGACGGAGAGGGGAAATCCGTCATGACCATTGACCTATCGAGGGTCCGTTAAGCTCGGACCTCAGTTGGAGAGGGGGCCGTTGTGCACATTTCGTCCCCAACGGCCGATCGCTATATATTGATGCCGGAAAGCGTGATCCGACACAAGAATACAATAGGTTTGACGCGGCGTTTGAGCGCTTTAGACCCTTGTCAAACATCCGCAATTTTAGGTTTGACACCTAGAAATCACGCCCATATAAGCGCGGCTCCCACGGCGAACGGGGCGTACCGAAAACGTCGCGCGTATTTGCGGCGAGAGGCCTTTTCGGCCCAAGCGGTTCCCAGCCAGTCGCGGGTCTCGACCTCCGGGTCGTGCGCTCTATGCATCGTTGAATTGGAAAGGGATACGCCGGCGGCGGCGAATGTCTTTGCTTCGGCAGAGGCGTTTTCGTCGTCGCTAGTTCGAGGCCTGACCTTCGGGTCGGGCAAGTAATCTAGTGACGGGATCTCAAAGCTCTTCTTCGGAAGAGCACGTTAAACTTGAGAGTTTGATCCTGGCTCAGAACGAACGCTGGCGGCAGGCTTAACACATGCAAGTCGAACGCGTGTAGCAATACACGAGTGGCGCACGGGTGAGTAAC
>DASRFX010000010.1:0-74529 GCA_035651335.1 Reyranella sp.
AGAGACCCACGACCGCGCGCCACAACAATCGCATGTCAGGCCAGCACATCGGGCGTGCCGATCTCGACGATGTGCATCTCGGCGAAGGTATAGGGCCCGTAGCGGTGGATCGACCTGCCCTCTTCGGCCAGCAGGACGCTGTCGGTCATGCGGTCGATCTTGGCATCCTCGATGTAGACCAGGGTTGTCGTCGCCACACGCAGCGCGAGGCCCAGGCGGCGGACGATGTCGCGCGAACGCTCGAGGCCGACGAAGGCATTGTGCGTGAGCACGGCGATGCCGTCCGGCGTCAGATGCCGCGGCAGGCCCTCGAGGAAGCGGTCGAGCAGCTGCCGGCCGTCGGGCCCGCCGGAGCTCCAGGTCGGCAGGCGGCCGCCGACCTCGACCGGCTGCATGGGAAAGTGCGGCAGGTTGGCGGCGATCACGCCGAATCGCCGCTCGCCCACCGGCTGCCAGAGGTCGCCGCAGCGCAGCTCGGCCCGGCCGTTGTAGCCCAGCTCGTCCATCAGCCGGCGGCCGACGACGATGGCCGCCTCCTCGATGTCGACGCCGCACAGCGACTTCGCCGCCAGGGCTCCAAGGGCCGCCATCACCACGCCGCTGCCCGAGCCGATCTCCAGCACGTCGGCGCCGCGCACGCGATGCGCGTTGGCCTGCAGCACCTGGATCAGATGGGCGGTGTATTCGCTCGGCCGCAGCGCCGGCACCGGGGCGTGCTCGAGCTTCATGCCGCGCCGTGCCGCTTGAGGAGCGCCGTCGCCACAGGATCGCCGGGGAACCGAGCCACGATCTCGCGATAGCGCTGCAGCGCCGCCGCCTTGTCGCCAGCGATGGCCGCCTCATGGGCCAGGCGCGTCATCCGGCAGAGCTCGACCGTGTCGGCATCCGGCTCGAAGGCCGGATCGCTTCCGTGGATGCCGAGCAGCTCGTAGATCGGGACGGTCGAGCGCCGACCCTTCACCGTCACCTCCTCGATCGGCCGCACGCAGAGCCGCTCGCCCACCTCCTTGTAGACGCTGTGGCTGACGCAGATGCTGGTGCGATATTCCTTGTTCACGCCTTCGAGGCGCGCGGCGACGTTCACGCCGTCACCCATCACGGTGTAGCTCATGCGCTCCTTGGAGCCGATATTGCCGACCAGGACGGCGTCGGAATGGATGCCGACCCGCACGCGCATCGGCTTGTGGCCCTCGGCGACCCAGCGCGCGTTCATCTCTTCCATGCCGCGCTGGATGCTGAGCGCCGCCACGCAGGCCCGCCAGGCATGGTCCTCCAGCAGCGCCGGCGCGCCCCAGAAGGCCATCACGCCGTCGCCCATGAACTTGTCGATGGTGCCCTGCTCGGCCTCGATGACCTTGGTCACCAGGCCGAGATAGGCCGACACGCGCATCAGCAGGTCCTGCGAGGGCACCTGCTCGGAAAGCGTCGAGAACGCCTCGAGGTCGCAGAAGAAGATCGTCAGGAAGCGGCTGCGGCCGCCCAGCTGCAGCTTCTGCTCGCTCTCCAGCAGCTGACGCACCAGGCTGACCGGCACGAACGACGAGAAGGACTGGATCGCGTGGTCGAGCGTGTCGACGGCGCGCGACAGGGTCGAGATCTCGCGGATCGGCGAGACGATGCCGGGATGCGGGCGGGTGTCGAGCCGGCGGATCTGGTCGACGTTCACGGCCAGCCGCTCGAGCGGCCGCGAGATCACGCTCGACAGGAAGTAGATGATGACGATCTGCAGCACGACGGCGACGAGGCCAAAGATCAGCAGGCGCTGGTTGTTGCGATTGAGCACGCCGGTGAAGTCGTCGACCGGCGTGACGATGAAGAGCTGCCAGCGCTTGCCCAGATCCTCCGCCAGGCTCGACAGGCTGACGACATACTCGCGGCCGTCGCGTTGGAACGGATAGAGCAGGTTGGTGCTGTCGGCCTCGCGCGGCCGCGCGCTGAAGGCGGCCGACGGCAGTTCGTTGTCGAGCGAGGAGATGTGGCGCAGCACCAGCAGGCCCTCGTCGTTGGCGTAGGTCCGCGAATGGTCGGAGGCGGCGATCACCCGGCCTTCGCGGTCGAGGATGTAGCTCAGCGAGCCCGCGCTCACTTTGCGCTCGGCGAGATATTGCGAGAAGCTGTCGAGCGTGATGTCGATCGCGACCACGCCGCGCAGCGCGCCGCCGCTCGAATAGGGCGCCGCGACGGTGAAGCCGATCAGGCCGAGGGCTGCGAAGATGTCGGGCTCGGTGATGCGCAGTTCACCCGCCTTGGCGGTATTGCGGTACCAGCCGCGCGTGCGCGGATCGTAGGCCGTGGGCGCCGACTGCTCGCCCAGCTGCTTGCCGGCACTGTCCAGGAAGACGTACCGGTCGATGGTCGCACCTTTTCCTGGCTCGACCCAGCGCGAGGCATAGACGGTGCCTTTCGGCGGAAATTCGTTGAACACGCGCACGTTGGGATCGATGCGGCGGGCCTGCCGGAACGACCCGTCAGCCAGGCCGACATAGGCGCTGACGATCTTGTCGCTGTGCAGCACCATGCTGTGGAAGTACGGGATCGAGCGATCTCCGTCGTAGAAATCCGGCATCTGCTCGCCGAGCGCCGCCGCCGATCGCACCAGCGAGCGAATGGGATTGATGTCGTCCTGGATGTTCTCGATCGCGCCGATCCGGAAGCGCTCGATCAGCTGGTTGGCGCTCTGGCGGGCGATGTGGTCGTTCGAGACGTAGTTGACCGTGATGATGGCGGCAAAGACCGGCACCGTGAGGACGACGAAAGCGGTCAGGATGCTGGGCCGAAGACGCGGTTTTATGGACAGAAAACCCAGCTTGCCCCCCGGCGCTGCGGAAAGGCCGATGCTAGCCGAAAGGGGATTCAGCGTCCATGCAACAGGCTGCCGCGCCGGCGCGGTCAATCGAGCGGTGGGCGCTTGAGGTGCCAGTCGGTCGCCTGCTGATAGGCATGGCCGGCGGCAAGGATGGCGCCTTCGGAGAAGGCGCGGCCGCAGATCTGGAACCCGACGGGCACGCCGTCGTCCGTCATGCCGCCGGGCAGGGTGAGAGTCGGATGGCCGCTCATGTCGAACGGCGCGGTGTAGCGCAGGCGCGCCGCCACCGTGGCGGGATCGCGGCCGGCATTGGCGAGCCCGTCGATCGTCCACACGGCTCGCGCCATGACCGGCATCAGCATCAGCGGCACGCCGTCGAAGAGCTTGTTGAGCTCGCCGGTAAGCGCGGCGCGAC
Source organism: Reyranella sp. (assembly GCA_035651335.1). Lineage (GTDB taxonomy): Bacteria > Pseudomonadota > Alphaproteobacteria > Reyranellales > Reyranellaceae > Reyranella. The sequence continues at coordinate 3,222 of DASRFX010000010.1, forward strand.
GCAACTGCAGGGTCGCAAGGTCGGTCGCGGTCAGCCGGCGGCCGTGGTCGATGAGGCTCGCGAGCACCGGCCCGTATTCCTTGGCGCGCGCCGGGTAGGTCGCTTCATGCGCCACCGCGCATTCGACGGCGCATAGCGGCACCCAGTCGTGCGCGGCATTCTCGAAAATCGGCGGCAAGGCGACATCGACGATCCTGGCGCCCAGTTTAGCGAACACCTCGCGCGCACCCTCCAAGGCTGACCGCGAATTGTCGTCCAGATCGGCAAGGCTTTTCGGCATGCCGATCGTCTTGCCCTTCACGCCCTCGCCGATCGTCGCGGCATAGTCGGGCACCTCGAGCGGCACCGCCGTGGGATCGTCAGGATCGGCGCCCGCGATCACGCCCAGCATGATGGCGCTGTCGAGCGCGCTGCGCGTCATCGGTCCGACATGGTCGAGCGATTCGGCGAGCGGAAAGACGCCGGCGCGGCTCACCCTGCCCCAACTGGGCTTCAATCCCGACAAACCGTTCATGGTCGACGGAAAGCGGATCGAGCCGCCGGTGTCCGAACCGAGCGAGGCGAAGCAGAGGCCGGCGGCCGTTGCCGAGCCCGAACCCGACGACGAGGTGCCCGGCCAGTAGGTGGCATTCCAGGGATTGAGCGGCGCCGCGATGTCGGGATGGTGTGCGCCGAACGCACCTTCGGTCATCTGCAGCTTGCCGACGATGACGGCGCCCGCTGCCTTCAGCCGCGCGACGACGGTCGCGTCCCGGGCCGGCACGTTGGCGCGATGGATCGCCATGCCGGCGGCTGTCGGCACGCCTTCGGTGTTGCAAAGGTCCTTGATCGCGATCGGCACACCATGCAGCGGGCCGCGCGACCTGCCGGCCGCCGTCTCCGCATCGAGCCGCGCGGCGTCCTTCAGCGCGCGCTCGGGCGTCACCGTGGCGTAGGCCTTGAGCTTGGGATTGTGCCTGGCGATGCGATCGAGCATCGCTTGCGCCGCCTCGACCGACGACAGCTGGCGCGCCTTCAGACGGCGCGCCACCTCAGCAAGTGACAGATAGTGAAAATCGTCCGGCACGGCAGCCTCCCTGGCAGGAGGCTACCATGCACGAACGAAAAAGGATCAGCCCTCGGCCTTGAGATTGACGGCCGCCGAGCGGCCGCGCTCGGTGGCGATCTCGTAGCTGACCTTCTGGCCCTCATTCAGACCGTTGAGACCGGCGCGCTCGACTGCACTGATGTGCACGAACACGTCCTTGCCGCCTTCGCTGGGCTGGATGAAGCCGAAACCCTTGGTGGCGTTGAACCACTTGACCGTACCTGTAGCCATCACTCGTCTCCTTGGCGTTATCGAGCTATCAAAGGCGTGGACCGTGCGCTCGCTGCTGCGGCCCGCGACAACTCGAAGAATTTGGTGGGTAGCTCGTGGTAAGTGTCGAGCCCGTCAAGGGCTCGGCCGCCAAGGCAAGGCCAAAGTCGTAAGTCGTACGGCCGCATATGCGGACGTAACGCTCCGAAGTCAAGAAAGTTGCAGTTCGCTACATGGTTGCGCCGATCTTCCATGGCTCGAATTCATCGTCGCCGATGCCCAAGGCTTCAGATTTCGTCTTCTGTCCGGAAGCTGTCTTCACGATCAGTTCAAATATCCGTTTGCCATTGTCCTGAATGGTTTCCTCACCGTCGATGATGGTGCCGCAGTTGATATCCATGTCGTCCGTCATGCGCCGATAGAGCGAGCTATTCGTTGCCAGCTTGAGCGACGGCGCCGGTTTGCATCCGAACACCGAACCGCGACCGGTGGTGAAGCACAAGATATTGGCCCCGCCGGCCACCTGCCCGGTGGCGGACACCGGATCGTAGCCGGGCGAATCCATATAGACGAAGCCCCGGGCGGTGATCGGCTGGGCATATTCGTAGACGTCGACCAGGTTGGTCGTGCCGCCCTTCGCCACCGCCCCCAACGACTTCTCGAGGATCGTCGTCAGCCCGCCCGCCTTGTTGCCCGGCGAAGGATTGTTGTTCATTTCGCCGCCGGTGCGCGCGCAGTGGTCTTCCCACCATTTGATGCGCTTGACGATCTTCTCGCCGACCTCGCGGCTCACGGCGCGGCGCGTCAGCAGATGCTCGGCACCATAGATCTCCGGTGTCTCCGACAGCACTGCGGTGCCGCCGTGACGCACCAGCAGATCGACCGCCGCTCCGAGCGCCGGATTGGCCGAGATGCCGGAGTAGCCGTCGGAGCCGCCGCATTGCAGCGCCAGGATCAGGTCGCTCACCGGGATCGGCTCACGCTTCACGTCGTTCGCTTCGGGCAACAGCTCGTTCAAGAACCCGACGGCGCGCATCACGGTCTTCGACACGCCGCCTTCGTCCTGGATCGTCATCGGGATCAGCTTGGGTCCCTCCTTCAGCCCCTCAGCATTCATCAAGCCGGAGATCTGGTTGGCTTCGCAGCCCAGCCCGAGGATGACGACGGCGGACATGTTGGCATGACGCGCGTAGCCCGCGAGCGTGCGGCGCAGCACGTCCATCTCCAGGCCGGCCGCAGCCATGCCGCAGCCGCCGCCATGCGTCAGCGGCACCACGCCGTCGATGTTGGGATATTGCGCAAGCAGCGGCTGGAGCTTGGCGGCGATCATGCGGCTGGTCGCCGCCGAGCAGTTCACCGTCGTCACGATGCCGATATAATTGCGTGTGGCGGCGCGCCCGTCGGGCCGGCGATATCCCATGAAGCTCGCCGGCGGCGTGATGTAATCGGTCGGATGTGCGTCGGCGCAGAAGGCGTAGTCGCGCTCGAAATCGCCCATGACGCAGTTGTGCGTGTGGATGTGCGTGCCCGGCGCCAGGTCGTCGGTGGCAAAGCCGATGATCTGATTGTACTTGCGCAGCGGCTCGCCCTTCCTGACGGGGCGCGTCAGGATCTTGTGGCCTGGCGGAATGCGCGTCGCCGCCGAGACATCGCCCTCGACCTTGGTGTTCGGCAGGATATCCATGCGCGCCACGACGACGTTGTCGTTGGGATGCAGGCGAATGGCGATCGGTGCGGGCATGTGCTTCTCCTGGGCGGCGCGCGATTTGCCGGATACTAGCACCAAAAAGAAACGGGGCGCCGAAGCGCCCCGCTCTTCACTCGTGCTACGCCACAGAGCCTCGATGGGGATCAGCCGCGATCCCAATGGCCATGGACGTGGTGCCAACCGTCGTAGCCGTGGTCCCAGCGATCGGGGACCCAGTGATAGCCGCGGCGCTCCGCCATCCAGCGGCCAGGCGTCCAGACATGGCGCTCGTGCTCCCAGCGCCAATAACCCGGCGCCCACACATAACCGGCGCGCGGCGCCGGCACGACTTCGTAGATCGGGGCCGGCGGCGGCGTGCCGATGCTGATGTTCAAGCTGGCTTGCGCGGCCGCCGGCGACACGATCGCCGGAGCGACGATGGCCGGCGCCGAAATCGCTGCGGCGGCAAGGACCGTGAACAGGGTGCGCTTCATCATGGTTTGCCTCCATTCATGGCGGCACGAAGCCGCGTGCGATGGAGATACGGCTTCATCCGAAGGGCCGTGCCTCGCCGATATTGGAATTCGGGCCGGCTTGCCGCCGCAATTCCGCCCCGATCCGCCATCCCAGCAAAAAAAGTAAGGGCGGTCCTCAAACGAGACGGGGCTGTTCGTTCGTGGCGAATCTGCTATTTCCGCCGGCTTCGAGGGACTGGGGGCAGGATGGATACGCTCACTTACTGCAATGGCGCGTGGCACGAGGGCAACCCGCCGATCCTGGGGCCGCGCGATCACGCGTTCTGGCTGGGCTCGATCGTGTTCGACGGCGGCCGCGCCTTCGACGGCTGCGGCCCGGACCTCGACCTCCACGCCGAGCGCGTGGTTCGTTCGGCCAAGGCGTTGGGGCTGAAGGCGACCAAGACCGCCCCCGAAATCCTCGAACTGATGCACGAGAGCGTGCGCCGCTTTGGCCCCAAGGCCGAACTCTACGTGCGGCCGATGTTCTGGGCGACCAAGGGCGGCGCGGGGCCGATCTCGGTCGATCCGGAGTCCACGCAGTTCCTGCTGTGCACCTACATCTCGCCGATGCGGGCCGGCACGCCGCTGACGCTGGGTCTCTGCCGCACCATCCGCCGCACCACGCCGGAAAGCGCGCCGACCGACGCCAAGGCGTCGTGCCACTATCCCAACTCCTCGCGCGGTGTCGCCGAGATGCTGAAGCGCGGCTTCAACAACGGCATCGTGCTCGACGCCATGGGCAACGTTGCCGAGACCTGCAGCTCCAACATCTTCCTCGCCAAGGATGGCGTGGTGGCGACGCCGGTACCCAACGGCACGTTCCTCGCGGGTATCACGCGCTACCGCACGATCCAGCTGCTGCGCAACACTGGCGTCAAGGTCGAGGAGCGGACGGTGAAGACCGCCGAACTGGAGGACGCCGACGAGCTTTTCACCACCGGCAATGCCGGCAAGGTGCAGCCGGTCAGCCGCTACGAAAGCCGCGATTTGCAGCCGGGCCCGATCGCCGCCCGCGCGCACGAGCTCTACATGGCCTACGCCCGCACGCAGCGCGTCATCTGAGCTTCGAGCCGCGGAACTGGCGCGCACGCCAGTTCGTTCTCCGGGCGATGCTGATCCAGGTCGTCCACTGCCATCCGCTCGCCGACAGCTTCAGCCATGCGCTGTTCGACACCGTGGTGAAGACGCTCGAGCGCAACGGCCACGATGTCATAGCCACCGATCTCTATGCCCAGGCCTTCGATCCGGTGATGACCGAGGCCGAGCGCGCAAGCTACATGAGCAACGACTATCAGGGCGGCGCGGTGCAAGCCTACATCGACCTCCTGAAGAAGGTCGACGGTTTCGTCCTCTGTTATCCGCACTGGTGGTTCTCGATGCCGGCGATGCTGAAGGGCTACGTCGACCGCGTGTGGGCGCCGGGCACGGCATTCGTTTACGATTCCATCGATCACCATCTCAAGCCCAACCTCGGCAACATCCGGCTGTTCGGCGTGGTGACGAGCTACGGCTCGCCATGGTGGATCGTGCGGCTGTTCGCGCGCGATGCCGGGCGCCATGCGGTGATGAAGGGTCTGCGGCCAATGTGCGCCAAGGACGCCGACTCCTTCTATCTGGCCCACTACGACATGGATCATTCGACGGAACAGACCAGGGCCGACTTCCTGGAGAAGGTCCGCGGCCGGCTCAACCGGATCCGGTGAGGGCAACCCCCCAATATTTCGCGCGTTACATGCCCGCCAAAATCATGGCGTATGGGGATTGTCCAGTTTTCGCCTTATTCGGAACCGTAAACAGGCCATAGAGGCCGCCCACCTTCAGATCCTCTAACCAAGGGGAGTAGATCATGCGCACATATCTCGTCCTGGCAGCCATTCTTCTCAGCGCCACGGCCTGCGGCGACACATGGGGCCAGCGTGCGGTCACCGGCGGCGCGATCGGCGCGGGCTCGGGCGCAGTGCTTGGCGCCGCGACCGGCATGGGTCCGCTGACGGGCGCCGTGGTCGGCGGTGCGGTTGGCGCCGGTGTCGGTGCGGCGACGACGCCGCGTCGCTATTAACCAACGGAGAGCAACCATGCGTACGTTCCTCGTCCTTGCCGCGATCCTGGTGAGCGTCACTGCTTGTGGCGACACGTGGGGCCAGCGCGCCGTGACCGGCGGCGGCATCGGCGCGGGTTCGGGCGCATTGCTCGGCGCCGTGACGCCGCTTGGCGTGTTGCCGGGCGCTCTGATCGGCGGCGCGGTCGGCGCTGGCGTCGGCGCGGCGACGGCGCCACCGCGCTACTAGTCTCGGTCGCTCTCAAGCCAGACAAAGAGCGCGCGGGTCACCCCCGCGCGCTTTTTTCACCAGCTTTCCTTCCACGGCCGGAGATCCATCTCGAACGTCCAGGCGCTGCGCTGCTGGCGATGGAGCTGCCAATAGGCCTCGGCGATGTGGTCGGGATCGAGGATACCGTCCGGTCCCGAATTGTAGCGTTCCGGGAAATTGCTCTTGATCCACTCTGTGTCGATCGCGCCGTCGATCACGACATGGGCGACATGGATGTTCTGCGGCCCGAGCTCGCGCGCCATCGACTGCGCCAGTGCCCGCACCGCATGCTTGCCGCCGGCGAAAGCCGCGAAGCCGCGCCCGCCGCGCAGGCTCGCCGTCGCTCCGGTGAACAGCATGGTACCGCGGCCGCGCGGTACCATCGCCTTGGCCGCCTCGCGCGCCGTCAGGAAGCCTGCGAAGGCCGTCATCTCCCACACCTTGCGATAGACGCGGCTCGTGGTGTCGCGGATGTCGAAGCGCACGTTGCCGCCGATATTGAAGACGAACACCTCGATCTCACCGATCTCGCCTTCGATTTTTCGGAACAGCTCGACGACCTGCTCCTCGTCCCGCGCGTCGGAGCCGAAGGGATGGACCTTGCCGCCCTCGGCCTTGATCTGCTCGGTGAGCTTGTGCAGCCGCTCGACGCTGCGGCGGATGACCACGGCAGTGTAGCCTTCGCGTGCGAACCGACGGGCAATCGCGCCGCCCGTCGCATCGCCCGCGCCAATCACGACGCAGACCTTGTCCTTAGCCATGACACTCTCCTCGTCCGCCGACTGTGTCGGCGGCCCGGAGAGCGCTCAAGGGAGATTACGTCATGGCGGCGTGAGCGCGCCGCAGTTCCGCGGTCGTGAGGCCGTGGCCATCGGGGCGCCAGCCCGGCGGCGCAAACAGGTACATCCAGACCTCGTGCAAGGAACGCGCCGAGACGAGGTCCTTCACCAGCCCGATCCAGGGTTTGAAATTGTTGGCGAACGGATTGTAGGACGATCTGGGCGTCGAGATCAGGCCGAAGTCGCACGGCACATCCGCACGCTCCTCCACATACGTGCCGAACAGGCGGTCGAAGACGATCAGCACGCCGCCGTAATTGGCGTCGAGATATTCGACGTTACGCGCGTGGTGCACACGATGTGCGGACGGCGTATTGAGCACGTATTCGAGCCAGCCGAGCTTGGGAATCCACTCGGCATGAATCCAGAACTGGTACGTCAGGTTCAGCGTCAGCGCCGCCAGCACGCTCCCGGGCTCGAAGCCGAGGAAGGCAAGCGGCGTGAAGAAGACGGTGGCGCCGGTCGCCCGGCCCATCCAGCCCAGCCGATAGGCGGCGGCCAGATTGAGCTGGTTGGGCGAGTGATGCACCGAATGACTGTTCCAGAAGTAGCGCACAGTGTGGCTGCTGCGATGGAACCAGTAATAGAAGAACTCGAGACCGACGAAGAGCAAAGCGACGTTCGTCACGCTGTCGAGATGCAGGGTGAACAGGCGGTGCTGGTAGGCGAGCACGAAAACCGGCGCCGCCAGCATGAAGTGAAAGCGCGACAGGACCTGGCGAACGGCTAGGTCGGCCAGCGAGCACGCCCATGATTTCCAATCGAAACCGCGCCCCTTGGCGCTGAGCGCGACGCCCTCGGCGATCGCCGCCACGATCACGACGGGCAGGAGGTAGAGATAGATGCCCTTGAGGTCGTCCACGGTGTTGCCTCTCCGATGCTTGCGTCATCAAGATATATGAGCAAAGCTCATATTCTTTTACTCGCATTCACACCTCGTGGGTGGTTATGGCGAAACCCCGGCAAGCTCCTGTAATCAAACGGCGAATTCCGCGTCAGGCGCGCGCGGCCGAAACCGTTGCGGCGATCCGCGAGGCGGCGGCTCAGGTTCTGGAGGCGGGCGGCCTGGCGGCGTTCACCACCAACGCCGTGGCGGAACGCGCCGGCGTGTCGATCGGCACGCTCTACCAGTACTTTGCCGACAAGGACGCGATCCTGCGTTCGATCGCCGAGCACGAACTTGCGGCCACTCTCGCCAATGTCGCGCGTGCCATGACCGCCGGCGAGGATGCGCCGGAGGACGAACGCGCGCGGGCCGTCGTGCGCGCCATCGTCAACGCCTTCCGCGGGCGCCAGCGCGCCCGCAAGGCGATCGTGCAAGCGCTGTTCAGCCAGACTGGCGGCTCGGCGTTCCAGCAGCCGGTCGCGGCCTTCATATCAGCCAACGCGATCGGCAGGCTGAGCGAGGAGCAGACCTTCGTGCTGTCGCGGGGGTTGCTGGGCGCCATCCGCTCGGCGGTGTTGGAAGAGCAGCGGTTCCTGAAAAGCCGCAGCTTCGAGGACGAGCTGGTGCGGCTGGTGCTCGCCTACCTGGGCAGCATCAACTCGGTCACGCACTCTTCGCCGAGCTAGCTCGCCGGATCGCCTGCCACACGCGCTCGGGGCTCGCCGGCATGTCGATATGCGTGACGCCGAATTCGGCCAACGCATCGACCACGGCGTTGACGATCACGCCGAGCGCCGGCGTGATGCCGCCCTCCCCGCCGCCGCGGAAGCCGAGGGGATGGTTGCTCGCCGGAACCTCGGATAGCGCCGTCGTGAACATCGGAAAGTCCTCGGCATGCGGCATGGCGTAGTCCATGAATGAGCCCGAGAGCAGCTGGCCGCGATCGTCATAGACGCAGCGCTCCATCAGGGCCTGGCCCGCGCCCTGCGCGATGCCGCCGTGGGTCTGACCGTGCAGGATCATCGGGTTCACCGCCCGGCCGACATCGTCGATCGTCGTGTAGCGCGCGATCTTCACGATGCCGGTCTCGGCGTCGACCTCGACCTCGCAGACATGCCAGCCATAGGGATATGAGCCGACGCGGCTGTTGACGTCGCCCGCATCGGCGATCGGCCCATGCCTTGTCGCCAGTTCGACCAGCCCCACGGAACGGTCGGTGCCCTTCACCCTGAAGCGGCCGTCGGCAAAGACCAGGTCGGGCTCGCTCGCCTCGAGATGCTGCGCGGCAAGTTGCAGCCCCTGGGCGATGATGCCTTGCGCGGCCTTGTGAATCGCGGTGCCGCCCTGGCGCATCGAACGGCCCGAATGCGAGCCGCCGCCCATCGACACGCGGTCGGTATCGCTGGAATGGAATGCCACCTTGTCGGCCGGGATGCCCAGCCATTCGGTGATGAGCTGGGCGAAGCTCGTTTCGTGCCCTTGGCCCGACGACAAGGTGCCGATCACGAGTTCGGCCGTGCCGTCGCCGCGTACCGTCAGCTCGGCCCGTTCGTATGCCGCGCCGCTTTGCGATTCGACATAGCCGCCGAGGCCGAGGCCGCGATGCAGTCCGCGCGCCCGGCTCTCGCCGCGCCGCCGCTCGTAGCCCGCCCAGTCGGCAAGCCTCAACACCTCGTCGAGCGTGCCGGCATAGTCGCCGCTGTCGTAAGTGATGCCGAACGCATTGCGGTAGGGCAGCGACTTCACGAGGTTGCGGCGGCGCAGCTCGACCCGGTCGAAGCCGCATTCGCGCGCGGCAAGATCGATCAGGCGCTCGACCACGAACATCGTCTCGGGCCGGCCGGCGCTGCGATAGGGCGCGGTGCTGGCGCTGTTGCTGAGCACGGCACGCGCCCGCACCGCCGCCGGCATGTCGTAGAGGCTGGTCATCAGCTGCGTGCCCTTGGTGAGCGGCACGAACGAGGCGGTATAGGCGCCGACATTGCTGGTGCTGGAGGCGTGCAGGCCGAGGAACCTGCCGTCCTCCGACAAAGCAAGCTCCGCCTCGACCGTGAGATCGCGGCCGGCATAGTCACTTGCGAAGGCTTCCTGCCGCTCGCAGGTCCATTTGACCGGCCGGCCGGTCTTCTTCGACGCCCAAGCGACCAGCGCGAATTCGGGATAAAAGGAATTGCGGGTGCCGAAATTGCCGCCGACCTCGTGCGCGATCACCCGTACCTGATCGGGCTCGAGCCCCAGCACGATCGCGATCTCCTTCTTGGGCCGCACGATCGCACCGCCGCCGGCCCACACGGTGTAGCGATCGGTCGCGGGATCGTAGTGCCCCAGCGCGGCACGCGGCTCCATCGGCACGCCGGTGACCCGCTGGATCACGGTCTCCAGTCGCACGACGTGCGGCGCCTCGGCGAAGCCCGCCCGCGTCGCGCGCGGATTGCCGACCCGCGCGTCGACCGCGATGTCGCCGATCGGCGGCAAAGGCTCGTAGTCGACGACGATCGCCTCGGCGGCGTCCTTCGCCTGGGCGACCGTCTCGGCCGCGACGAAGGCAACGGCCTCGCCCACGAAGCGCACGGTCTCGATCGCGAGGATCGGCGGCTGTTCGACCAGGTGGTCGGTGCCGTCGAGATTGTCGAGCCGGATGTCGGGCGGACTCATCGCCTGTGGGATGTGTGGAATGGGCTTCAGCCCTTCCGCCTTGACGTCGGCGCCGGTCAGGACCAGCAGCACGCCGGGCAGCGTGCGCGCCGCCTCGATATCGATTGACTTGATGCGCGCGTGGGAATGCGGCGAGCGCAACACGAAGGCACGGGCCTGGTTCGGCAGAACGAAATCGTCGCTGTAGCGGCCCTTGCCGGTCAGCAGGCGGACGTCTTCCAGACGCCGCAGCGACGCGCCGATGCCGCCGTTGCCGGAAGTCACGCGGCCTTGCTGAGGTCTTCGCCGGCGAGCGCGCGCTCGATCAGGCGCACGACGTTGTCGCGGCCATAGAGCTTGATGAAGGCGCCCATGCGCGGCCCCTGCGAGCTGCCCAGCAGCACCTCGTAGAGCGTCTGGAACCACTGGCGCAGCTCTTCCTTGGCGAAATGCCGCTTACCCGCCTCGTAGACCTCGTTCTGGATGAACTCCGCGCTCTCGCTGTCGGGAATCTTGCGCAGCGTCTCGGCGAGGTCCTGCAGCGCCGCCCGCTCCTTGTCGGTCGGCAGCCGGAACTTCTTCGTGCTCTTCACGAAGTCCTGGTAGTAGGCCACCGCCCCCGACAGCAGCTTGTCGAGATAAGGCGCGTTCTCAGGCGTGGCGCCCGGCACGTAGCGGCGCAGGTACTGCCACAGCACCGCCTTGTCTTCGGTATGCGCGACGCTTGCAAGATTGAGCAGCATGCCGAAGCTCACGCCGCTCGCGTGATGGTCGACCGCCTTGCCGTTGTGGATGTGCCACGCCGGATTCTCGAGCGCCTTCGCCGGCTCCTCCTTCGGCAGCTTCTCGACTGCCGCGAGATAGTCGTCGATGGCGCGCGGGATGACGTCGAAATAGAGCCGCTTGGCGCGCCGCGGCTGTTGCTGCATGTAGAGCGCGAGCGATTCCGGCGGCGCATAGCGCAGCCACTCCTCGACCGACAGGCCGTTGCCCTTGGACTTGGAGATCTTCCTGCCCTGCTCGTCGAGGAAGAGTTCGTAGTTGAAGCCTTCCGGTGGCATGCCTCCCAGAATGCCGACGATCCGGGCGCTGAGCTCGGCCGACTGGATGAGGTCCTTGCCGTACATCTCGTAGTCGACGCCGAGCGCGAACCAGCGGCCTGCCCAATCCGCCTTCCATTGCAGCTTGACGCTGCCGCCGGTCACCGGCGTCTCGGTCAGCGTGCCATCCTCGTCGCGATAGACGATGGTGCCGGCATCGACGTTGGTCTGGATCACCGGCACCTGCAGCACGCGGCCAGTCTTGGGCGAGATCGGCAGGAAGATCGAGTAGGTCGCCTGGCGCTCGGCACCGAGCGTCGGCAGCATGACCGCCTGTACCTCGTCGTAGTGCCGCAGCATGGCGAGCAGCATCTCGTCGAAGCGGCCGGACTTGTACCAGTCGCTCGCCGACTGGAACTCGTACTCGAAGCCGAACGAATCGAGGAAGGCGCGCAAGCGCGCATTGTTGGCGGCGCCGAAGCTGCCGTGCTCGCTGCCGAATGGATCGGGCACGGCGGTCAGCGGCTTGCCGAGATGCTGCGCCAGCATCTCCTTGTTGGGCACGTTGTCCGGCACCTTGCGCAGACCGTCCATGTCGTCGGAGAAGCAGAACAGGCGCGTCGGAACGTCCGACAGGCGCTGGAAGGCCTGGCGTACCATGGTCGTGCGCACGACCTCGCCGAACGTGCCGATATGCGGCAATCCGGAAGGCCCATACCCGGTCTCGAACAGCACATAGCCCTTCGCCGGCGCTTTGCCGGCCACGCGGGCGACCAGCTTGCGGGCTTCTTCAAACGGCCATGCGCGCGCGGCCCCGGCCAGGGAACGATCGATCTGAGACATGGATGCCCGAAACTAAGTCATTTGCGCCGCCATTGCCACCCGACCAGAGTGCGCGTCAGACATGAAGAAAACTGCGCTTTCCCTCAGCATCGGTGGCCTGCTTGCGATGGCGGCGGGCATCGGCATCGGCCGCTTCGTCTATACCGCGATCCTGCCGCCCATGATCGAGGCGCTTCACCTCAGCAAGAGCCAGGCGGGCCTGATCGCCTCGGCCAACTTCGTTGGCTATCTGGCCGGCGCCCTGCTGGCGACCCTGAAGCTGCCCGGCTCGCGCCGCAGCTGGCTGCTGGCGGCGCTGGCAGCCAATGCGATCGGCCTCGCCGCCATGGGCCTCACTGCCAGCCTTGTGCTGTTCCTGGTCCTGCGGCTGCTGGCCGGCATCTTCAGCGCCTTCTCGCTGGTCTTCGCCTCGGCGCTGGTGATCCATCGGCTCAACGAGGCCGGCCGGCCGCAGCTTTCGGCGGTGCACTTCGCCGGCGTCGGTACCGGTATCGCCGCTTCCGCCGCCGTGGTCGCGACGCTCGGCGACTGGCGCGCGATGTGGTTCGCCAGTGCCGCGCTCGCGGTCATCGCCGCCTTTGCGGTCGCGCTCCTGGTGCCGGAGGATGATCACCCGTCGAATCGCCCTGCCGCGCACGGCAATGCGCCGATCGCGTTGGTGGCGGCTTACGGCCTGTTCGGCTTCGGCTATGTCATCACCGCGACCTTCATCGTGGCGCAGGTGCGCAGCGCGCCGGCCATCGCCCCGCTTGAGCCTTATGTCTGGATCCTGTTCGGCCTGAGTGCCGCACCCTCGGTGGCGTTGTGGACGGCGCTTGCGCGGCGCTGGAACATCCTCAACGCCTACGCGGCAGCGGCCGTGATCGAGGCGATCGGCGTCGCGGGCTCGGCGATATGGACCAGCGAAGCCACGATCATTGGCGCGGCGCTGTTGGTCGGCGGCACCTTCATGGGACTGACGGCGCTCGGCCTGATCGCCGCCGCCGGCCGCATCGCGCTGATGACGGCATCGTTCGGCCTCGGCCAGATCCTGGGACCGCTCTTCGCGGGCTACGTGTTCGATGCCACCGGCAGCCTCAGCCTGCCGCTCCTCGGCGCGGCGGCGGCGCTGATCGTGGCGGCCATGCTGGCGCTATTTGTGCCCAAGAACGGCTAGCGCTTCCCGCGCCGCGCGCAGCCCCGACTCGTGAGCCCCCATCACGCCGCCGTTGGCCACCGTCGCATCGCCTGCGAAGAACACGCGCTGCTGATGCGGCGCGGCGAATACCGCGCATTGCTCCGACGACGCCATCGGCCAGGCGCCTTTCGCGAACCGGTCCCGGCTCCAGCGCGTCGAGCGGCCACCGGCGAACGCACTGCGGAGCTCCTTGCCGAAGATGTCGGCCAGCAGGCTGAGCGCCGTCGCGTCCGCCGCCGACGGACCGGCGGCCTCCAGCGCCGTCGCGTCGTCGCGCGAAAAGAATACGATCGCCGCCTCGTGCCCGTGCGGCCGCAGCAGCGCCTCGACAACCTGATCTTTTCCGGCCAGCGCCAGGATGCGCGCGTCGGCTGGTGCGTCGAACACCTTGCGCGAGAAGGCAATGGCGACCTTGTCGAACGGCGCCATCGACACCGCGCCGATCGCCGCTTTCTTCTTCGCCGACAGCGGCGGCGCAAATGAGAGATCGCCGAGCACGCTCACCGGCACGGTGACGATCGCCGAGCGCGCGGCGTATTCGCCGGCCGGCGAGACGATGCGGATCAGCTCTTCCGTCGTGTCGAGCCGCACCACGCGGCTATTCAGTTTGACATGCGGGCCGGGCTTGGCATCGACGCTCACCGTGATCGGCGGCCAGGCCGGCTTGCGGCGCAGCAGCTCGCCCAGCGCCAGCTTGTCGAGCGGTTCCGACGGCACCAGGATCTTGCCCGGATCGATGCCGGGCCTGAGCTTGCGCACCAGCTCGATCTTGGTTTCGTACTCGGCCTGCAGCTTGTCGAATTGGGCGTAGCCCTCGCGCGTCAGCTCCTTGCCGTTCACGATGATCGCGGCGGCCCGTCCGGCGGACGCGTCGATCGGTGCGCCATGGTCGAACACGAAGCCCAGGGACTTGTCGGCGAAGACCCGCCCGCCCACCCGATCGCGCGCTTCGAGGACGACGACGCTCCGACCGGCCTTCAGCACGGCGCCCGCTGCGGCCATGCCCGCGACGCCGGCGCCGATCACTGCGACGTCCGTTTCGGCCGCCCAAGCGGGAACGGCGATGCCGACGGCGCCCACGGACGCGAGGAAGCGACGACGCCTCATTACCGCGCCATTGTATGCTATTCGGAGCGCTGCATGTTTGCCGCCTTGCTCGCGACCTCCCGCGGCGCCCTCTGGCTCTCGGCCGAGGGCGAAGTCGAGCGCCTGAGCGCGGCCGATGCGGCGGCGCGGGCCGCGGGCTCCCTGCCGCTGGTGGTCCATGCGCCGGCGACGGCGGCGCGGCTTGGCCTCGAGCAGCTTGCCGCACGCGACCTGCTCGAACTCTTCGCCTTCGTCCGGCCGGCGAGCTTCTGCCTGCCCACCGTGCGCGGCCTGAGCGAGGCGCTCGGCATCGACTGCACGGACGAGCTTGCCGCACTGCCCGAAATCGCTCGTCGGTTGATCGACGAGCTCGAGGACATGGCGCCGCTCACCTCGCCCGACCTCAAGGACCTGGCGCTCACCATGGCGCGCGGCAACTGGGCGTGGGGCGACGCCGTGCTGCGCGCGCTCGATATCGACCCCAATCCGCCGCGCAAGCCGCGCCCCGCTGCCGGCCTCGACATCTGGAAGGCCCTCGCCGCATGGGAGGAGCCGCCGCCGGCGCCGCCGCCGTCGAGCGAGCCGGTCGAGCCGCGCGAGGCGCGCCTGCGGCTCGCGGAGATGGTCGCGCACGGCCGGAACCTCGCCGAAGCGCGGCCGACGCAGAGCGACTACGCGTCGGCCGCGAGCCAGGCCTTTGCGCCGCGCGAGGAAGAGGACAAGCCCAAGGTCGTGCTGGTTGAAGCCGGCACCGGCGTCGGCAAGACCCTGGGTTACGTGGCGCCGGCCAGCCTGTGGGCGGAGAAGAACGGCGCGCCGGTGTGGATCGCGACCTACACCCGCAACCTGCAGCGCCAGATCGACAACGAGCTCGACCGCCTGCACCGCGATTCGGCCGAGAAGCGCCGGCGTGTCGTGATTCGCAAGGGCCGCGAGAACTACCTTTGCCTGCTGAACTTCCAGGAAGCGGTGCAGCGCACCGGCCTGATGCCGGAGAACGCCGTCGGCCTCGGCCTGCTGGCGCGTTGGGCGCTGGCCAGTCGCGACGGCGACATGATCGGCGGCGACCTTCCTGCCTGGTTGCTCGACCTGATCGGCCGCTACCGGCTGCAGCGGCTGGCCGACCGGCGCGGCGAATGCATCTACTCCGCCTGCGAGCACTACAAGAAGTGCTTCGTCGAGCGCACCATCCGGCGCGCCCGCACCGCCGACATCGTCATCGCCAACCACGCGCTGGTCATGGTGCAGGCGGCGATGGGTGGCCTCGACGACGCCACGCGGCCGCTGCGCTACGTGTTCGACGAGGGCCATCACCTGTTCGATGCCGCCGACGGCGCGTTCGGCGCGCATCTTTCGGGCGTCGAGGCCTCGGACTTGCGCCGCTGGCTGCTGGGCGCCGAAGGCCGCCGCGGCTCGCGCGCCCGCGGCCTCGAACGCAGGATCAACGATCTGCTGGGCGAAGACCAGGAGGCGCAGGCCGCGCTGCGCCGCCTGCTCGACCTGGCGCAGCGCCTGCCGTCGACCAATTGGCAGACCCGGCTCGCCGACGGCAACGTGCTAGGGCCGGCCGAGGAGTTCCTGGCGCTGGTGCGCCAGCAGGTGCGCGCCCGCGCTGCCGGCGAGGACCAAGGTTTCGGCATCGAATGCGACGTGCGCCCGCTCAACCCCGGCATCCTCGAAGCCGCCGACAAGCTCGCCGACACGTTCGAGGAGATGCTAAAGCCAGTGCGCAAGCTGCGCGGCGCATTGAAGGCGAAGCTCGAGAGCGAGGCCGACAAGCTCGATTCGGGCCAACGCGGCCGCATCGAGGGCGTGGCGCGCTCGCTCACCAACCGCTGCGAGTTCACGCTCGAGGCCTGGCGCGCCATGCTGCGCGGCCTGCACAACGAGCCCGACCCCGCCTTCGTCGACTGGTTCGCCATCGAGCGCGTGCAGATGCGCGAAGCCGATGTCGGCATGTACCGGCACTATCTCGACCCGACCGAGCCGTTCGTGAACTCGGTGATCAAGCCAGCACACGGCGCGGTCGTCACCTCGGCGACGTTGCGCGATTCGCTCGGCCTCACCCAGCCTGCCAACGACGAGGACCAGAATGCGCTCGCCGACTGGACCTCGGCCGAGGCGCGCACCGGCATGCGCCATCTGCTGGCACCGGCGTTGCGCGCCGCCATGGCGTCGCCCTTCGACTATCCGGGCGCGACCCGCGTGCTGATTGTGCGCGACGTGAAACGCGACGATGCCGACCAGGTGGCGGCTGCCTATCGCGAGCTGTTCCTCGCCGCGGGCGGCGGCGCGCTCGGCCTGTTCACTGCGATCGGGCGGCTGCGGGCCGTGCACCAGCGCATTGCGCCGGCGCTCGAAGACGCCGGATTGCCGCTCTACGCCCAGCATGTCGGCGGCATGGATGCCGCCACCCTGGTCGATATCTTCCGTGCCGAGGAGCATTCCTGCCTGCTCGGCACCGATGCCGTGCGCGACGGTGTCGACGTGCCGGGCCGCAGCTTGCGGCTCATCGTGTTCGATCGCGTACCCTGGCCGCGGCCCGACATCCTGCATCGCGCGCGCAAGGCGGCGTGGAAGAGCCAACTCGGCGGCGGCGCCAACGCCTACGACGACATGCTGGCGCGCCTGCGGCTGAAGCAGGCCTACGGCCGGCTGATCCGCCGCGCTGACGATCGCGGCGTGTTCGTCATGCTGGATTCGCGCCTACCCAGCCGCCTGCTTGGCGCTTTTCCGCCCGGCGTGCAAATCGACCGTGTCGGGCTTGCCGAGGCGATCGAGGCCGTTCGCGGTTTCCTCGCTTCGTGACACTTTCCCACCTGCGTGGGAAGCCTCGGATATTGATGGCATAAGCCTTTTAGGCGATTCTTCCCACTTTCCCACCATGCCACCCAGCAAGCGCCCAAATTAGGTCGGTCGCGCTAATAGCCGCCCATCTCCTTGCGCTGCTGGGTGACGACGCTGGACGACACGCTGCCATTGTTCGACGCCGCGTCGGCTGCCGTGCCGCTGCTGTCATAGCGGGCGCTATAGGAATGGGTCGGGCCGTAGCCCTGGTCGCCGCAGGCGGCGAGCGCAGCGGATAGTCCAAGGACGAGCACGGTGGCGATCGAGGCCTTCAATATCTGTAAGGACATGGGCGGCTCCTGACGAAGAGGGTCGCCCTGTTAACGCCCGCGTCTGCGAGCGCGTTGCCCTGGGACTAGGACGCCCGACGCGCCTCTGCCAACGGCGCGGCGACCTCCGCCGGCCACGAGAAATATTTCGGATCGAGGCCACGCGCCAACAACCATTCGACGGCCAAGCGATGCGCCGTGTCGTCGATATCGGCGGCGGCCGTGTGCGCCGAAGGAGGCCGCATGTGGCCATGTCGCGCCGAATGCGTGCCGTCGAGCGAACGACCGAGTTCGCGCTCGATCGCCCTGAGATGCTCCGGCCGGGCGAGTGCGATCGCCGAACCCAGCAGGTCCTCGTCGACCCGGGCGCCATTGCCGAGGAAGCCGAGAAGATCGCGCAGCACGTCGAGCGGCCGCGCCATCATGCTCTCGTAGGAGACGAGCTTGACCTGCCGCGGCAGGTGCCTGGCCATCACCTGGTACGACATGAATTGCTTGGCGTACGAGGCGATTGCCCCGCCGAAGGCGAATTCGCGGAACGGCACGTCGCCCAGATTGCGCTCGCCGAAGATGCGGTAGGCGCCGTGCGCGTGGGTGCGGCTGTAATGGTAGAAAGAATCGAGCTGGTTCAACGGATCGCGATAAACCAGCACGATGCGCTGATCCTCGTCGTCCCAAGGCGCACGATCGAGCGCCTGCGGCGAGATCTTCGTGTACGGCTCGGGCGCGCCCGTGAGGTCGATCGGCGTCCAGTCGTAGTCGAAGCCGTCATGCAAGTAGTCATATCCCGGCACATGAAAGGCCGTCGTCCGCCACCACGGCACTTCGGCGGCCACACGAGCAAAGCCCGGGCAGACCGTATGGCCGATGAACAGGTGATCCGACGGCAGCGCCGGCCGCACCCGAAACAGCGGGCCTCCGGCGAAGCGCTCGAAGTCGAACGGCGCGCCGCTCGCCGCGCCGACAATCTCGCCCGTCAGCCGGTCGTCGATCCGACCGCCGCCCGCAAGGTGGCACAGAAAGGAGATCGAATAGCGCAGGAACCACGTACCCGAACGTGGAATGGTCGCCAAGATCAGCAATCGCTGGGACCGGGACTGCGAGGGAGACAGACCGAAGAAACCAATCACGGCGCCACGCACCCAAACTCAAGCGACGTCCCCTGGTCGACGTCCAACCCCACACCGGGTTCGCCTCTACCTCATCGGCTATGCAACGTCACGTGTAATGAGTGCACAAGTCGGGCAACCCAGAGTTTCGTCGGCTGCATTACTAGTTGCAGTCCCGCCCCTGCGCGCACTGCAATTTGTTGGCATCGGCTTTGATTTCCAACGACAATTCCCACTGCACGACGGCGCATATCTGGCCGACAAATCGGAAATCGGTGGAATTGTAGCGTATACTGCCGGCGATGCTGATTCCCTTCCCGCGGAGGAGATCCATGAAGAGCGACGCGCAGTGCGACGTGCTCATCGTCGAGGACGACGCGATGCAGTGCATCGAGATGCAGGGCTTTCTGAGCCGAGCCGGGCTCAACGTCGAGACTGCGCGCGATGCCGCAAGCGGACTCGCCCGGGCGCGCTTCGTGCGCCCGCGTGTACTGCTGCTCGACTACAATCTGCCGGACATGAACGGCGTGCAGCTCGCCGAACAGATGCGCGCGGCGCTGCCGAACTCCGCCATCCTGATGATGTCGGGGCGTATCGACGGGTTGTCGGAAAAGACCCTGGCGGACCTCGGCATCACCACCTTCGTCAACAAGCCGGTGCCGCTCGGTCCGCTGCGCCAGGCAGTGGTCAGGCTGGTCCAGGCCAGCCGCGAGGGCCGGACTTCGGCGCCGTCGCAGCCCGGGTGGCTCAACGCGGGACTCGGCGGAACGCGCCGCTAGGCCGGCGGAGCCGCCCGCGCCAAGAGGGAGATTGCGCGTACGGCATGCAGACGGTGATGGGGTGGGGATGACAACGAGCGGGCTTGCGGCATCGCCGCGACGTGATGCCGAGCCGGATGGGCCTACCTTCTTCGAACTGCTGAAGTCCTTTCCCGGCCAGGCGAGATTGGCGCTCGGCCGGCGCGGCGTGCTGCTCGCCACCCTGGCCGGCCTGATCGGCTTGGTCGCCTGCGTGATCGCCTTCGGCGACATCGCGCTCTCCCTGCATCGCTCCGACGTCAACCCGGAGCGACGCAAGGCGCGCGAGGTGCTCGAGCTCGACAATGCCAGCCGCAACCTCATGCGCAACATCCTGGCCAACCAGGCGGCCAATCCGGGACCGGCGCGCGAGCGCGTGAGCGACCGGCCGTGGCTGGAGTTCACGACGTCGCTCGCCATCCTGTGCCGCGAGTTCGCGCCGCCGCCCCAATCAAAGCTCGCGCAGACCTGCCGCGCCCAGCCCGAGTTCATCGCCCGCATCGGACCGGCCATCGTGAAATTCGACGACGACCATCAGCCGATCCCCCCGGCCCTGGTGCGCGAGCTGCTGGCACTGCGCGACGACATCAGCGACCTCAGCCAAGTCACCACGCGCAGTGCCGATTCGATGATCGGCCGTCTGGTCGACGACTATGCCATCGCCCTGCTGGTGCTGACGATCTGCACCACGGCCTTCGCGGCGTCGGGGCTGGTGCTGATCCTGCTGGTCGGTCGCGCGTCTATGGACTTCCACCTGCAGTGGCGTCGTGCCGCCGACAGCGTGCGCGACGCCGAAGCCACCCGCGACATGCTGCGCGAGATCATCGACACGCTGCCGGCGGGCGTGGTGGTGTACGACCGCGACGAACGTCTGCTGATGTTCAACGGCGTCGCCAAGTCGATCACGCCGGCGCTGGGCGACCCCGACGTCATCGGCAAGACCTACGAGGCGCTGGCGCGCGAGTCGGCGCGCCGGCTCGAGGCGCAGGGCCGCGGCCCGCAGCCGGTCGACAAGTGGCTCGAGCGCTTCCGCACGCGCAGCGTCGAGCGCATGCGCCAGTCGGAAGACGGCCGCTGGTTCAACTGGTTCGAGATCGGCACGCCGTCCGGCTACACGGTCGGCCTGCGCCTCGACGTCACCGACATCAAGAAGCACGAGATCGAACTCGAGCAGGCGCGCACCGAGTACCAGACGCTGGTCGATTCGCTGGCCGACGTCGCCTACAGGCTCGACATCGCCACCGGCAAGTTCACCTTCATGAGCGCCGCCGCCAAGGAAGTGTTCGGCGTGGCGCCCGAGCAGATGGTCGGCCAGCACTTCCTGAAGTTCATCGCGCCCGATTCCTACGAGCGCGTGCAGCGCACCACCACGCGCGAATACAACCCCGATGACCCGGGTACCTTCGCCCGCTTCACGATGATCGGCGCCGGCGGCGCCCATCATCACGTCGAAGTCCGGGCGCGCCGGCGTATCGATGCGCAGGGCCGCGTCATCTCCGTCGGCGTCATTCGCGACATCGAGGACCGCATGCAGCTCGAGGCGCGGCTCGAC
Source organism: Reyranella sp. (assembly GCA_035651335.1). Lineage (GTDB taxonomy): Bacteria > Pseudomonadota > Alphaproteobacteria > Reyranellales > Reyranellaceae > Reyranella. Next base: position 24,112 of record DASRFX010000010.1, read on the forward strand.
CAGGAAGTGAGCCGCCTGCGCTCGATCGTCGAATCGGGCGGCGCGCTGATCGTGCTAGTCGACGCCGCCATGAACATCGTCATGGTGAACACCGGGTTCACCCAGCTCACGGGAACCTCCGCGGCCGACGCCGTCGGCCGGCACCTGCAGGACATCATGCCCTGCCCGCTGAACCCGGTGCGCACCAAACGATCGCGCTTTGCCCTCAAGCTCACCGGCAAGGATGGCCGCGAGCGGCTGGTCGCCATCACCGCCACGCCGGCGCTCGATTCGGCCGGCGCAGTGGCGAGCATCGTGCTGCTGGGCGTCGACGACACCGAGCGGCGCGAGGCCGAGCAGGCGCTGTTCGCCGCCGAGCGCTTCGCCACGGTGGGCGAGATGGCGGGCACGATGGCGCATGAGATCAGCCAGCCGCTGCAGGTCATCAACATCGCCTGCATCACGGCGCTCGAGGAGCTGAGCGAGGCCAATCGGCGGCTCGGCTCGCCCACCGCCGACGCCTCCACGGTGGAATTCGTGCAGGGCAAGCTGGAACGCATTTCCCAGCAGGTCGACGCGGCGAGCCGCATCATCGGCGACCTGCGCGCCTATGTGCGCGGCACCTTGTCGGGCGCCCCCGAGCCGTTCGACATCAACGACTCCGTACGCAGCGCCGTCGACCTCACCGACCACGGGTTGAGCGAAGCCGGCATGACGCTCGACCAGGAGCTCGATGCGAACCTGCCCAAGGTGCTGGGCGACGGCGGCCGGCTCGAGCAGGTGCTGGTGAATTTGATCAACAACGCGCGCGACGCGGGCGGCAAGAACGTGAAGATCGCGACCGACACCCTGACCGAAGGTGACGGAAAGCGGTTCGCACGCATCGTCGTCGACGACAACGGCCCCGGCATCGCGCCCGAGGTCCTGCCGCGACTGTTCATGTCGTTCGTCAGCACCAAGCCCAAGGGCAAGGGAACCGGACTCGGCCTGCGCATCTGCCGGCGCATCGTCGAGGAGATGGGCGGCACCATCGCCGCCTCCAACGGCCCCGGCGGCGGGGCGCGCTTCGAGATCCTGCTGCCGGCGGTTACTTGAAGGCCGGTATCACCTGCTCGCAGAGCAGCCGCAGCGCCGTCATCACGCGCTGATGGGGGATCAGGCTGCCGGGATTGAGCTCGGCCAGGATGCCGTCGAGGCCGAGTTGCTCCTTCACTTCGCGCAGGCGATCGATCACCCGCGGGGGCGTGCCGACGATCATGCGCTCGCGCAGAACTTCGTCGTATTCGATGTTCTGCATCTTGGCGCCGCGCTCGGCGCGCTTCTCGATCGCGCGCGCTGAGTCGAGCTTGGCCGATTCGGCCAGCCGGTTGCCGATGGTGCGCAGCAGATGGAGGATGCTCTCGCGCGGCTCCTCGCGCGCCGCCTCCTCGGTCTCCGCGACATAGACCGGCACGCGCAGGAAGACACCGCCCTTGCCGGCATGGCCGGCCGCTCGCCACGCCGCGTGGTAGGTCTTCACCAGCGGCGCCAGCTCGGAGAGATTGCCGGTGCGCGCGGCGACGAAGATCGCATGGCCCATCGTGCCCATTTCCTCGTAGGTGTCGGGGCTCGCGGCAGCGACGCGGATCTCAGGCCATGGCTGCTGCACGGGACGCGGCGACAGGCGAACGTTGTCGTAGGCGAAGTATTTGCCCTTGTGGCTGAAGCGCTCCTCGCTGAAGGCGCGCTTGACGATCGCCAGCGTCTCGGTGAAGCGCTCGCGGCTCTCGCCGTAGTCGACGCCGTAGGTCTTGTAGGTGTGGGCGAAACCGGAACGGCCCACGCCGAAGATCAGCCGCCCGTTGGCGAGATGGTCGATGGTCGCCACCTCCTCGGCAAGGCGCAGTGGATGGCAGAGCGGCAGCACCTGCACCGCCGTGCCGATCTTCATGTTCCTAGTGCGCGCGGCGATGGCGGCGGCGAGGATGAGCGGCGAGGCGAGCACCGAACGCTCGGGATTGAAGTGCAACTCGGCAAGCCACATCGCGTCGAGACCGAGCCGCTCGGCCGCGTCGACCTGCGCGAAGGAATCGGCGAAGGCCGCCGCATCGCTCGCGCCGGGCAAGCGCTGAAACTCGTGGAACATGCCGAATTCCATCGGCTTCCTCCGTGGTTGCCGCATGGTATGACTGAACCATGGCTTCCAAAAGGGTCCTGATTGCCGGCGCCACCGGGCTGGTGGGCCGCGCTGCGATGAAGCATTTCGCATCGCAGCCCGACTGCGAGGTGCTGGCGGTCTCCCGGCGCCGGCCCGACGACACTTTCGGCGCACGCTGGCAGGCCCTCGATCTTGCCGACAAGGCCGCCTGCGAGGCGGCCGCTGCCGGTTTCGCGGGCGTCACGCATGTCGTCTATGCCGCGCTCCACGAACGGCCCGGATTGGTGGCAGGCTGGCAAGAGGACGAGCAGATCCGGCTCAACGATCTGATGCTGCGCAACTTCTTCGAGCCGCTGCAGCGGGCGGCGCCAGGCCTGCGCCACGTCACGTTGCTACAGGGCACAAAGGCGTATGGCGTCCACGTCCGGCCGCTGCAGGTGCCGGCCCGTGAGAACCGCTCGGAGATGCACGAGCAGAAGAACTTCTACTGGAACCAGGAGAGTTACCTGCGCGCCGCGCAGAAGGCCCAAAGCAGCAAGGCGGCCTGGCACTGGACCATCCTGCGGCCGGTGCTGATCGTCGGCAGCTCGCAAGGCAGTGCGATGAACGTCATCCCGGCGCTTGGCGTCTACGCCGCCTTCGAGCGCAAGCGCGGGCTGACGCGCCTCGACTATCCGGGCGGTGTGGGCCGCGTCGCGCAGGCGATCGATGCCGACCTGCTGGCGCGCTGCATTGCCTGGGCCGGCGAGGCGAAGACGGCCCAGAACGAGATCTTCAACATCACCAACGGCGACGTCTTCGTCTGGCCCAACGTGTGGCCGGCCATCGCCGACGCGCTGGGCTTCAAGGCCGGCGAACACGTGCCGCATCAGCTAAATCGCGAGATCCGGCCGCGCGAGAACGACTGGGCCGCGATCCGCGCCGAGCACGGGCTGCGCTCGGGGACGCTGAAGGATTTCGTCGGCTTGTCGTTCGAGTATGCCGACTACACGATGGGTTACGGCCGCACCCAGCCGGGACCGCCCGCAATCGTGTCGACCATCAAGCTGATGCAGGCGGGCTTCACCGAGGTGATGGACACCGAGGCGATGTTTCGCAAGGCCTTCGCCAAGATGCAGGAGGAGCGCCTATTGCCGCCGCGATGACCTGCTCGATTGTCGGCCCAAACCTTTCACCGCGGGGGAACCACGCATCCCTGTCGACGTTTCACCTTGCGGGGGCGTCCCGACCGGGAGGCACACGCGATGGCGACGGCGGAATCATTCGGTCACCTCAGCGACAGCGAGCACGGCGCACAACTGCGCAAGGCGGTGATCGCCGCCACCATCGGCACGACCATCGAGTGGTACGATTTCTTCATCTACGGCACGGCGGCAGGGCTGGTCTTTGGCAAGCTCTACTTTCCGCATGAAGATCCCCTGACCGCGACGTTGGCGGCGTTCGCCACCTATTTCGTGGGCTTCATCGGCCGGCCCATCGGGGCGGCGATTTTCGGCCACTACGGCGACCGCATCGGCCGCAAGGCGACCCTGATCGCCACCCTGATGTTGATGGGTATCGCGACCTTCCTGATCGCGCTGGTGCCGACCTATGCCTCGATCGGCGTCTGGGGCGCCGTGCTGCTCACCATCCTGCGCGTCATCCAGGGCATCGGCGTGGGCGGCGAATGGGGCGGCTCGGTGCTGATTTCGATGGAGTGGGCGAGAAACCATGGCAGCCGCGGGCTGGTGGCGTCATGGCCCCAATTCGGCGTGCCGGCCGGGCTCTTCCTCTCCAACCTCGTCATCCTGGTGTTCAGCGCCTGGGCCGGGCCCGACTTCGCGACCTGGGGCTGGCGCATCCCCTTCCTGCTGTCGATCATCCTGGTCGGCATCGGCCTCTGGGTGCGGCTCGGCATCCTCGAGACACCGGTGTTTCAGCGCCTGGTCGACGAGCGGAAGATCGAGAAGGCGCCGATCAGCGAGGTGATCCGCCGGCAGCCGCGCGAGATCATCCTGTCGGCGCTGCTGCGCATGGCCGAGCAGGCGCCGTTCTACATCTTCACCGCCTTCGTCTTCGCCTATGCGACCGGCACTCTGAAGATGAGCCGTGACTTCGTGCTGATCGCGGTCTTGGTGGCTTCGCTCGTGTCCTTCATCACCATCCCGCTGTCTGGCCACATCTCCGACCGCATCGGCCGGCGGCGCATGTACCTGATCGGCGCCGCGGTGACCGGCCTGTTCGGCTTCCTCTATTTCGGCATGCTCGACACCGCCCTGCCCTCGGCCGTGTTCATCGCCATCGTGCTGTCGCTCATCCCGCACGACATGATGTACGGCCCGCAGGCGGCGCTGATCGCCGAATCGTTCACCCCGCGCCTGCGCTATTCCGGCAGCTCGCTGGGCTACCAGCTCGCCTCGGTCATCGCCGGCGGGCCCGCGCCGCTGATCGCGACCTGGCTGTTCGCCGCCTACCACACGGGCTACGCCATCGCGATCTATGTCGCGCTCTGCGCCGTCATCAGCCTGGTATCGGCGGCTTTCATGCCGGACTACACCGGCAAGGACATTTCGCAGGAGTATGATTCCGGCGCCTGAGGCGGCTATCATGCCGCCTGCATGAAGACGCTGAACGTCGCCATCATCGGTGCCGGCATGGGCGGCCTGGCCGCAGCCGCGGCGCTGCGCAAGGTCGGGATCGAGGTCACGATCTACGAGCAGGCGCGGCAGTTCGCCCGCCTGGGCGCGGGCATCCAGATCGGCTGCAATGCCATGCACGTGCTGCGCGGACTGGGTCTGGAGAACAAGCTCCGCGCCGAGACCTTCTATCCGCGCTCGTGGAACAACCGCGACTGGCAGACCGGCGAGGTACTGTTCGACATGCTGTTCGGCCAACCGGCCGAGGAGAAATATGGCGCGCCGTATCTTTTGGCCCATCGCGGCGACCTGCACGCCGCCCTGGCGAGCGCGGTGCCGGAGGAGATCATCATTCTCGATCATCGGCTGTGCGGCATCGAGCAGGCGGCCGACGGCACGGTGAAGCTCGGCTTCGACAACGGCGCCGTCGTCGAGGCGGATGCGGCGATCGCCGCCGACGGAGTGAATTCGGTGGTCAAGGACGCGCTGTTCGGCACAGACGAGCCGAATTTCACCGGCCGCATCGCCTATCGCACAGTGTTCCCGGCGCGCCTGCTGGGCGGCTACGACATCGGCGACTGCACCAAATGGTGGGGCAAGGACCGTCACATCGTGATGTATCCGGTGAAGGCCGACCGTTCGGAGGTCTATTTTGTGACCAGCCAGCCCGAGCCGGGCTTCAAGATCGAATCGTGGTCGGCCGAAGGCGACGTCAAGGTGCTGCGCGAGGCCTTCGTGGGCTTTCACGAGACGGTGCAGCGCATGCTCGCGGCCTGCCCCTCGGTGCACAAGCGGCCGCTGGTCGACCGCGAGCCGCTCGAGCGCTGGGTCGACGGCAACGTGGCCCTGCTGGGCGACGCCTGCCATCCGATGACACCGTATATGGCGCAGGGTGCGGCCATGGCGATCGAGGACGCGGCGATCCTGTCGCGCTGTCTCGAGGGGATGGAGCGCGAGGCCGTGCCGCACGCGCTCAGGCGCTATGAGGCGACGCGCCGGGAGCGCACGGCGAAAATGCAGCTGACGTCCCGGCAGAATGCCTGGGGCAAAGGCGTGACCGACACCGACTGGGTGTACGGCTACAACGCCTGGACGGCGCCGCTCGCGCCATTGTGAGCGATTTCCCCGAGGCGGCGAGCTGGTCGGCGGCGCGGACACCGGGGAGAGAAGCGCCGTCTGCCGCCGACCTCCGTCGCTCGCTCGTCAAAGGAAGCGACGGTACTCACTCGCGTCCTAGTAAACGTGCGGGCGGCGTCGCCGGTTTCAATTCGGGAATGGCCGGGCGTGCGCGAAGGCCGGACACGCGGCGGCGATTTCCTTCATGGCATTGCTGGGGCAGGAAGACGACCAATATGCGAGCCCGCCCGGAGCTGGAACAGGCTGAGGCAAGCTAGCCGGAAGCGCCGGACCGCGCGCGAATCACGTAGCCCGTCGCGCGCATGGCGGCGTCCTCGTCAAAGGCCTGCCGTTCCTTCGCGGTCGGATTGGGCACGGCGTAATAGACCAGCTTCTCGGTCTGGACGTTGCACGACATGGCGACGTAGCGGCCGATCTTGGACGGCTCGGAAACGTGGTCGTCGAACTGCGAGACGTTGTCGACCAGACAGGCCGTCTGGGCGGCGCGCAACTCGTCGATCTTCTTGAGCTTCACATTGGTCGGCAACGTACAGGCGCCCAGACAAAGCGCCGCCGCCGCCACGAAGTAAGATGCCTTCAATTCGCTGACCCCGGCTTCCCTGCCGGGCCACCATAGCAAAAAAGCGGGCCCGGCAACCTACGGTCGGAAGGCCGCAGGCACCGGGCCCGCCCCCTGTTACGACAGGGATGTCACGCCAGTGGGGATGGCGTTACTTGAAGGCGTCGGCGATGCCCTTGAAGCCGCTCTGGGTCTGCTGGCCGTATTCGGTGATCTGGGCGGTGCGGTCGACCCACTGCTGGGCCTGTTCGGGCACCTTGAAGCCCAAAACAGTCTCGGGAAGCTTGACGTGCACGCCGGAGGTTATGCCGAGATAGAGGACACCGACAAAAGCGGCCTTGAACATCCAGCCAAGCAGCGAGCGCATCGAAAAGTCCTTTGAAATATGGCCGCGAGGATAGTTGCGTGACCTCCGCGAATACAGGCGGCAATGGTATCAATTGTTCTGCAATTTTCCCGAGAAGTGGGCGCGCACGTGGTCGGCGAGATCACGCGCGGCGGGACCCAGCCCGGGCGGCGCGTAGAGATTGATGCGGAACTCAGGCAGCGCCGGCAGCCGCGCGTGCCGCCCCAGGATCTCGAAGCGCTCGGGCACCGACGAGCGCAGCAGCGGCGCCACGGCGAGGCCGGCCTCGATCGCGGCATAGACCGGCTCCATGCGGCTCACCTCGCAGACCGCGCGCCAGTCGCGCCGCGCCTTGCCCAGCGCCTCGATGGCGACCGGCCGGAAGACGCAAGTCGCCGCGCCGAGCGACACCGGCAGCGGATCCTTGAGATGGGCGTCGCCGCCGGGCACGCCGACCCACACCAGCCGGTCGGTGCGCAGCGTCTCGCCGTGGCGGCCGCACTCGGTCTCTGTAGTGAGCGCCAGATCAACCTCGCCGGAGGCCAGATGCCGGCGCACGATCTTCGAATCCTCGCACACCAGGCTGACGCGCACCCGGGGCTGCGCCCGCGCGAAGCGGCGCAGGATCGACGGCACGAAACTCGCGATGATGTCGTAGGGCACGCCGAACCGCACTTCGCCCTCGAACTGGGCGGTGCGCATCGACGCCAGCAGTTCTTCGCTTGCGGCCACCAGCCGGCGCGCCTGTGCCTCCAGCCGCTCGCCCGCCGGCGCCAGCGCGAGCCCCCGGCCCTGGCGCTCGAACAGCCGGCACTCGAGCATCTCCTCCAGCCGCTTGATCTGCTGGCTGGCCGCCGCTTGGCTCATGTGCAGCGCCGACGCCGCCTGCGTGACGCCGCCGCGATCGACCACCGACAGGAACGTGCGCAACAGATCAATCATAATGTTTTCCGAACGAACTGATCAAAAACATTCGATATTCTTATATCTTGCGGAAGCGCATGCTGCCAGCATGAAGAGCATTCCCGCCGGCCTATGGCTGCCGCTGATCACGCCGTTCAAGGACAACGCCGTCGACTACGAAAGCTACCGCCGGCTGATCGACCATTATCTGGCCCTGGGCGTCGATGCCCTGTTCCCGCTCGGCACGACCGGTGAAGCGCCGGCACTGGACGACGCGGAGGTCGAGCGCGTGATCGACGTGACGCTCGAGCGGGCCGGTCCGCTGCCGGTGTTCGTGGGCGTCGGCGGCAACGCCACGCACAAGGTCGTCAGGACGCTGCGCCGGCTCGAGCGCCTGCCGTTCGCCGGCATCGTCTCGGTCTGCCCCTATTACAATCGGCCGAGCCAGGACGGGCTGATCGCGCACTTCAAGGCGATCGCCGCGGCGACCGACCGGCAGGTGCTGATCTACAACATCCCCTATCGCACGGCGGTGAACCTCTCGAACGACTCGATGCTCGAGCTCGCCCAGGTGCCCAACATCGTCGGCTGCAAGGACAGCTCCGGCTCGATCGCACAATCGCTCGACCTGCTTCAGCGCAGCTCCGCCAATTTCGCCGTGCTCACCGGCGAGGACGCCCTCTACTTCACCATGATGGCCAACGGCGCTCACGGCGGCATCCTCGCCGCCAGCCACATCATAACCGAGCGCTTTCTCGCGGTCCGCGACGGCTTCAACCGCGACGATCTCGCCGGCGCGCGCCAGGCTTGGGCGCCGCTCGCCTCGCTGGTGCCGCTCTTGTTCGCCGAGGCCAATCCGATGCCGATCAAATACTGCCTGTGGCGGCAGGGCCTGATCGCCTCGCCCGAATGCCGCCTGCCGCTGACCCGTATCTCCGACTCGCTGGCGCGGCGACTGGATGCGACTATCGCGCCTTCAACAGATCGCGGATCTCGGTCAGCAGCGTGACTTCCGGCGACGGCGGCGGCGGTGCCGCAGGTGCGGCCTCTTCCCGCCTGACCATGCGGTTGATGCCGCGCACCACCATGAACAGCACCCAGGCGATGATCAGGAAGTTGACGCTCACCGTGATGAAGCTGCCGTAGCCCAGCGTGGCGCCCGCCTTCTTGGCGGCATCGTAGGTCGGCGCATGGCGCGAGGCGTCGGTGAGGCCGATGAAGTAGTTGGTGAAGTCGAGACCGCCGAAAACGCGGCCGATCACCGGCATGATGATGTCGTTGACCAGCGACTCGACGATCTTGCCGAAGGCGGCGCCGATGATCACGCCGATGGCGAGATCGACGACGTTGCCGCGCATCGCGAACTTCTTGAATTCCTGCAGCATCGGGAGCCTCCCTCAGGTTCGTCAGGTGACGGACAGCGCCACCAGCAAAGCAAATCCGCCGCCCACCGGCATCTCCCACCGCGCGCTTTCGGCCTGATTTCCAGTAAAACATTAAGAAATTGACACAAATACAGTAAATACAATAATATTTTTGCATCGAATAAAGGCCGTACCGAGCCTCCCCGCAAGCGGCCCAGGAGAAGCCCTCATGCGTATCTCGTTTGCCAGCCTGGCGGCGCTGGCCGTCCTCGCCATCGCCGCTCCCGCCGTCGCCCAGAGCGAAGCGCCCGCCACGCCGACCCCGATCGCCAAGCCCAAGCCCGGCACCACGGCCTACTGCAACACGCTGAAGAGCACGGCATCCAAGACCGCGTGCCTCAAGCGCGTGCACGCGCAGGCCGCCAGCCACAAGAAGGCGCCCGCCAAGACAACCATCAAGAAGACGCCGGCCGCCGCCCAGCTTGCGCCGGCCACCCCGGCCCCGCGCCAGACCGCCGCGGCGCCCGCCCAGCCCACGCCGCCGCAGACCATCCAGGTCCCGCCGCTGCCGCAGAAGACCATTTGATTCTGCGCTAGTCTGCACCCTCCCAGCCAACGGGAGGGCGACATGGCTCACGCCGCTACACTGATCTCGACCGAGGACCTCGCGCGCCGTCTCGGCGCCCCGGGCATTCGCGTCTTCGACTGCACGACCTACCTGCGCCCGCGCACCGACGGGCAGCCGGGCTATATCTCCGAAAGCGGCCGCGCCAACTACGACAAGGGCCATATCCCGGGCGCCGCCTACCTCGATCTCGCGGGCGAGCTCTCCAACCCCCATTCCAAGCTCCGCTACACCCTGCCGTCGCTGGACGAGCTGACCAAGGCGTTCGCGGCCAAAGGCATAGGGCACGGCACGTTCGTGGTGCTCTACAGCCACGCCTCGCCGGTGTGGGCGACGCGCATCTGGTGGATGCTGCGCGCCGTGGGCTTCGACGATGCGGCAATCCTCGATGGCGGCCTCGACAAGTGGAAGGCCGAGAACCGGCCGCTCGAGACCAAGGCCAGCAACTATCCGCCCGCCACGCTCACCCTGCGCGGCCGGCCAGAGATCTTCGTCGGCAAGAACGAGGTCAAGGCGGCGATCGGCAAGCCGGACACGCTCACGCTCAATGCGCTCAGCCTCGACCAGCACAAGGGGACGGGCGGCGTGGTCTATGGCCGGCCGGGCCGCGTCGCGGGCTCTTCGTGCGTGCCGGCGGCAAGCCTGTTCGGCCCCGACAAGACGCTGAAGCCGATCGCCGAGCTGCGGTCCGCCTTCGAGGGTGTGGGGGTTGCGCCCGACAAGCGCGTGCTGGTCTATTGCGGCGGCGGCATCGCCGCCACACTCGATGCGTTCGTGCTGACCGCGCTTCTCGGCCACAAGAACGTGTCGGTCTACGACAATTCGATGCAGGAATGGTCGAATGACCCGTCGCTGCCGATGGAAACGGGCTGACAGAGAAGGAGGACCGACGTGGCTGCCTACATGATCGTCGAGGTCGAGACGACCGACGAAGCGCTGATGACCGAATACCGCAAGCACACGCCGGGCGCGGTCGCCAAGTTCGGCGGCAAGTTCATCGTGCGCGGCGGCAAGACCCGCACCCTGGAAGGCGGCTGGACGCCGTCGCGTATCGTCGTGATCGAGTTCCCGAGCTACGCCAAGGCCGAGGAATTCTACGATTCGGCGCACTACAAGCCGCTGCTTGAGATGCGGCTCAAGGCCGGCAAATCGAAGGCCATCATCGTCGACGGCCATTCCGGCTGACGAGCGGGTCGGATGGGCGGGAACGAGGCGGCCGCCTGCCGCGCGGTCGGCACGATCTACAATGCACTGATGACGGCGCTGGTGCTGAGCCTCGTCAGCCGGCGCGGCGAGGACACGGCGCGCGACTACGTCTTCCGCCATTTCCGCCGCCAGCATCTCGAGAAATTCCTGCCCGGCATCGAAAAGCTCGGCCTCGCCGGCCTGCCGGCGGCGCCGACCTGCGCGCTCTACCACTATCACTCCAACGCTTTGGGTGGCGTGAAGACGGGCTATCTGAAGGAGAGCGACCGCAAGGCATGGGTGCGCTATCCGCCGCCGCGCTGGATCTGGAAGGGCACGGCGATCGCCGGCATCCCGCATAGCGTGTCGGCCGCCATGCTGCATGGCTGGCACGGCCATAACGGCGTTTCCCTCAACAAGCCGGGCCTGGGCTTCGTCTGCACCGGCATGACGGTCGACGGCCTGCCCGGTCTCGAGGGCTATTACATCGAGCACGACAGGCCGCTCAAGGAAGCTGAGCGTGTGCGATTCGCCTATGGCGAAGAAGTGATGCCGCGCATCGACTGGAAGACCCAGCCCAGGCTGGCGACCGAAGACTGGCCAGACGAGCGGCGCCTCAAAACCTTGCGCGCCTACGCCGTCGAGTATCTGCGCACCCTGCTGCCGACCTTGCAGGAGCTGCTGGGTCCCACCGACTCGCAGAAGGAGCTGGGCAGGGTCGCGCGCCTGGTTGGACTGCAGTTCCACGAAGAGACGGCGCGCGACATGGACCTGCCGACCGACGTCGAGCGCGGCGATGCGCAAAGTGCGGCAGACTTCGCGCGCTGGCTCGGCGCGATCCTCACGGCGCAAGGCGAAGACATCGAGGTGCGCGGCGACACCGTGGTCATGAGCGGCTGGCGTGCGGTGCGCGAGTTGAAGCTGGCCGACCCGCTGGCGGCGTTCGACGCCTGGAACGAACTGTGGCTCGGCGCCGCGGCCGCACATGATCGGTTCCTCAGGGTGGAGACGACGCGGAGCTACGGCCAGCGAGGCTGGTCGGCGGCCTGGCGGATGGCGCCGAGATAGCCTTTCGGCAGTCGATGGCCGGAGATCGTCTCGCCGAGCTCGCTGAGCGGCACCCAACGCGTTTCCAGATGCTCGTGGCTCAGCGTCACTTCGCGCGCGCCGATCAGGCGGCAGGCGAACGGCACGATGCGCACGAAGCGGGCCGGCAGCACCTCGAACACGTGCTCGTCGAGCGCCGCGCCGACCTCGACCTCGAGGCCGGCCTCCTCTCGCACCTCGCGCCGCAGCGCCGCCAGAAAATCCTCGCCCGGATCGGGCCGGCCGCCGGGCAGGTCCCACTCGTCGCGCGCGTTCAGGAGCAGCAGGACTCGCCCCTCATGCAGCACGACACCTTTGACCGACACCGGGGGCGGCGCTGCCATCGCTTAGCGGATCTTCTGGTTAAAATAACGGGAATCTAACGGGGTGGTCGACCATACCACCCCCGCCGCACCAGCCTCCGACTTCTCCGCGCCCATGGCGGCACTATAGGCCCGACCGTTAAGCGGCGCCGATTCTGTCCTATAGAACTTTGCCGAAAGAAAAGGCCGGGATCGCTCCCGGCCTTTCCGTATTCGCAAGAGACCTGGACCTTAGAAGTCCATGCCGCCCATGCCGCCGTCGGCACCCGGGGGCATGCCCATCGGCGCCTTCTTCTCCGGCTTCTCGGCGACCATGGCTTCGGTCGTCACCAGCAGACCGGCCACCGAAGCGGCGTCCTGCAGCGCGGTGCGCACGACCTTGACCGGGTCGATGATGCCCGCCTTCACCATGTCGACATAGTCGCCCTTCTGGGCGTCGAAGCCGAAGTTGGTGTCCTTCTGGTCGAGCATCTTGCCCGCGACCACCGCGCCGTCGAAGCCGGCGTTCTCGGCGATCTGGCGGACCGGCGACTGCAGCGCGCGGCGCACGATCTCGATGCCGACCTTCTGGTCGTCGTTGGCCGCACGGATCTTGTCGAGCGCCTTCAGGGCGTAGAGGAGCGCTGCGCCGCCGCCGGCGACGACACCCTCTTCGACCGCCGCCTTGGTGGCGTGCATGGCGTCATCAACGCGATCCTTCTTCTCCTTGACCTCGACCTCGGTCGCGCCGCCCACCTTGATGATAGCGACACCGCCCGCGAGCTTGGCCAGGCGCTCCTGGAGCTTCTCACGGTCGTAGTCCGAGGTGGTCTCCTCGATCTGGGCGCGGATCTGGGTGATGCGGCCCTCGAGGTCGGCCTTCTTGCCCGCACCGTCGACGATCGTGGTGTTCTCCTTCTCGACGATGACCTTCTTGGCCTTGCCGAGCATGTCGAGCGTGACGTTCTCGAGCTTGATGCCGAGATCCTCGGAGATCAGCTGACCGCCGGTCAGGATCGCCATGTCCTCGAGCATCGCCTTGCGGCGATCGCCGAAGCCCGGCGCCTTGACGGCCGCGATCTTGAGGCCGCCGCGCAGCTTGTTGACGACCAGGGTGGCGAGCGCCTCGCCCTCGACGTCCTCGGCCACGATCAGCAGCGGCTTGCCCGACTGCACGACCGCCTCGAGCACCGGCAGCATGGCCTGCAGACCCGAGAGCTTCTTCTCGAACAGCAGGATGTACGGGTTCTCCAGCTCGGCGATCATCTTGTCGGCGTTGGTGATGAAGTACGGCGAGAGATAGCCGCGATCGAACTGCATGCCTTCCACGACATCCAGCTCGGTCTCGAGGCTCTTGGCCTCCTCGACCGTGATCACGCCCTCGTTGCCGACCTTCTTCATCGCCTCGGCGATCATCTTGCCGATCGACTTGTCGCCGTTGGCCGAGATGGTGCCGACCTGCGCGACTTCGTCGGAGTTGCTGATCTTCTTGGCGCGGTTCTTGATGTCCTCGACCGCCGCCTCGACAGCGAGATCGATGCCGCGCTTGAGATCCATCGGGTTCATGCCGGCCGCCACCGACTTCACGCCCTCGCGGACGATCGCCTGGGCGAGCACGGTGGCCGTTGTGGTGCCGTCGCCGGCGACGTCGTTCGTCTTGCTGGCGACCTCGCGCACCATCTGGGCGCCCATGTTCTCGAACTTGTCGCCGAGCTCGATCTCCTTGGCGACGGTGACGCCGTCCTTGGTGATGCGCGGCGCGCCGAAGCTCTTGTCGAGCACGACGTTGCGGCCCTTCGGACCGAGCGTGACCTTCACCGCGTCGGCGAGAATGTCGACGCCGCGCAGCATGCGCTGGCGGGCATCGCCGCTAAAGCGGACTTCCTTGGCTGCCATTGTTCAATCCCTCGTGGATGTCTGTTGTTGATGATGGATGGTGAAGGAGCCTCAGGCTGCCTTCCTGAGAGCGCCGGAACCCTCGAGGATTCCCATGATGTCGCTCTCCTTCATGATCAGATACTCGACGCCGTCGAGCTTGACCTCGGTGCCGGACCACTTGCCGAACAGGATGCGGTCGCCGGCCTTGACATCGAGCGGAACGAGCTTGCCGTTCTCATCCCGGCCGCCCGGCCCGACAGCGATGATCTCGCCTTCCATCGGCTTTTCCTTGGCCGTGTCCGGAATGATGATGCCGCCCTTGGTCTTTTCCTCCTCCGCGACGCGCTTCACCACGACGCGGTCGTGAAGTGGACGGAACTTCATCGCCATGCTCTTGCCTCCATATCCCCAGGTTATGACCAGACGGCCGGACGGCCGTCGTGAAACAGGACCTATCAGCACTCGCGCTTCGTGAGTGCCAAAGGCGCACCGCATTTAGGGTTGTGGATTGTTGGAGTCAAGGCGACGGTCAAAAGGTTCCAACAACTTATCTCGCATCCGCGAAAGGCGCAGACGGGTTCGCGCCGGTTCAGCAGCAATCATACAGTCCTGCTGCTAAGCCCTTGATGTGGAACGAATTTTGATGATTTTCCGTTAAGGCCGCGTGACTATTATTCCACGTGCGTCGTGTCAAGGAGTGACAATGGACCGCTGTTTCGTTGCTCAGCTTAACGATTACCGCATCACCACCGCCGAAATCCTCTACTGGATGCCAGATCACAAACACCTGCTGCAAAGCTACGTCTGGCAGAACCTCGATTTGGCGCCGCGCTTTCCCAACCTGACCAAGTTTCTCGATTTCTGGGAACGTCATCTGGACGGCAAGTTGCATAAAGTGACCGTGGCCAGTGCTCAGCTGATCAAGCCCGCCGAGTTCGGTTTCGCTAACGGGCTCTATCAGTTGCATTGAGCTCGGTTCAGCGCGGCATGGCCACGAGTCCGATGCCGGCGGCGACCAGACACGCCGCCGCCAACCGGCGCAAACCGAAGCCCTCCTTCAGCACCAGGGAGCCGAGCATGGCGCCGAAGATCACGCTGGTCTCGCGCAGCGCCACCACCGGCCCGAGCGGCAGGCTGCGCGCGGCGATGAGATAGGCGAGGAAGCCCGCGACTGACAGCGCGCCGGCCAGCAGGCCGGCGGCGGCATGCTTGCGCGCGAATGTCGCCAGATCGGCAAAGCGGACGGCGGCGACGTAGCCCACGGTGCCGAGTCCGGTGACGATCTCCAGGCAGGCCTGGAAGCTCAGCACCGCACCCGCTTGGCGCACGCCGAGGCCGGCGAAGAAGCTGTAGGTCGCGACGACTGCGCCGGTGGCAATGGCGAGCCGCACCGCCTGCCAACGCGCGCCCGCACCGAGCGACAGGACCATGATGCCGAGCGAGATCAGGCCGACCGCGACCACCTGGCTTGCCGTCAACGTCTCGCCGATGGCGAAAGCGGCGACGAGTGTCGTCAGCATCGGCGCCAGCCCGCGCGCCAGCGGATAGACGACGCTCATGTCGCCCACGCCATAGGCGCGGACCAGCAGCACGTAGTAGACGAACTGCGCCGCCGCGGTCAGGGCGAGCCAAACCAGGCTTTGGCGGGCGGGCCAATCGACGAATGGCAGGACCGAGAGCCCCAGCACCAGTCCGGCGAAGCGCAAGGTCGCCATGGTCAGCATGCGGTCGTCGGCCGACTTCATCAGCGCATTCCAGGCGGCATGCGCGATCGCCGAGAACAGCACCAGCCCATAGAGAGACGCCGCGGACATGAGCCCGTTTTGCGAGCCCATATCCGCGGCGGTCAAAGCCGTTCAACCCTCGCGTGCCGCGCCGCAAACATGGCCGGCGAGGCAAGCCGCTGGGAGAAACGATGCAAACGACGCCCCGTCGCCGGGGCCCCGTTTGCGAAATGCGGTCAGGCCGCGGCCGCCAATCCTTCCTGCTCGAGCGTGCGCTTCACCGCCGGGCGGTTCTTCATGCGCTCGTAGTGAGCGGCGACGTTCTTGGGCAGCGGCATCTTCATGCGCGCGCCCGCCCAGAACGTGATGTAGAACACCGCGGCGTCGGCGATCGAGAACTTGCCGGCGATGTACTCCTTGCCTTCGAGCGCCTTGTCGAGAAGCTTGAGGCCGTTCTCCATGATCTCCTTGCCGCGCGCCTTGACCTTGTCGTGGTCGGCCTCGGTCGGCGCGTAGTTGGCCGGCCGGAACATGCGGCTGAAGCCCTGCATGTGCATGGTCGACACGACGTAGTCCATCGCTTCGAAGACGCGCGCCTCGGTGTCGGCGTCGGATGGCAGCAGGCCCTTGTCAGGATTCTTGCGCGCGAGCCAAGTGGCGATCGCCGGAAACTCGGTGATCACCGAGCCGTCGTCCTTCACCAGGGTCGGCACCTTCGACTTGGGATTGATCTTCACGAATTCCGGCCCGTACTGCTCGCGGTTGGCCCCGTCGATCTTGTGCAGGTCGTACGGCTTGCCGATCTCTTCCAGCAGCACATGGATGCCGATCGAGCACGCGCCGGGCATGTAATAGAGCTTCATCACCTTCTCCCTCGAGAATTGCGGTTCAGGACGGCCAACGCTAGAGGCTGCTTCCGACGCCATCAAGCGCCGGACGCGAAACCGCGATCACAAGTTTTCGTTCTCCATTTGGGGCAAATGGTTTCCCGGAGGTTACCGAATGGCCGGCAGCAACGATCCGCGTCACCACACCCGGCAGATGAAGCAACGTCTGCAGGAGACCGTCGAGCATCTGCGTGCCGACGTCGAGAAGGTCGACGAGCCCAGGCTCAAGGCGATGTTCGAGACCTCGGCCGAGGTGCTGGGCGGCCTGGTCAAGGCGTTCAGCGACTACGAAAAGAAGAACGAAGCGGCCTGGCGATAGCGCATGACCGGACCGCAGCCATGCGGTCCGCTCCAGTCTCAGGCGATGTCGATGTCCGCCGGTTCGATCGAGTCGGGCATTAGATATTCGCGCGCCGGCCCTGCTTTCAAGTCAAAGGCTTTTGTGGCAAGGCCATGCCATGGCGCGCCCGACCCTCGTCCTGCTGCCCGGCCTGCTCAACACCAAGCGCCTGTACGACCACCAGGTCGCCGATCTCGGCGACATTGCCGACATCGTCGTCCCGGATCTCCATGCCTACGATTCGCTGGGCGCCATGGCCGACGCCGCGCTGGCGGCGGCGCCAGAACGCTTCAGCCTCGGCGGCTTCTCGATGGGCGGCTATGTCGCCTTCGAAATCATGCGGCGCGCGCCCGAGCGGGTCGAGCGGCTCGCCCTGATCGACACCCAGGCGACACCGGACACGCCCGAGGCCACGGCACGCCGTCGCGGCTTTCTCGAGCAGACCAAGATCGGCAAGTTCCACGGCGTGCAACCTTCGCTGCTGCCGCTGATCGTCCATCGCAAGCGCCTCGACGATCCCGAGGTCGTGCAGCCCATCCTCGACATGGCGAAGGAAGTGGGCGCCGAAGGCTTCGTGCGCGAGCAAACCGCGATCATGGCGCGGCCCGACAGCCGGCACATGCTGGCCGACATCGACGTGCCGACAGTGGTGATCGTCGGCCGCCAGGACCAGACGACGCCATTGCCGCGGGCGCAGGAGATGGCGGCCGACATCGCCAATGCCCGCCTGGTCGTGATCGAGGAATGCGGGCACATGTCGCCGCTGGAGAAACCCGCCGAAGTCTCGGCGGCGCTGAGGAGATGGTTGACGCAATGAACACGATCTACGCCATCGAGGATTTCATGCGCGCCGACGAGTACATCGACGTCGTGCGCAAATCGGGCCTCAACCGGCCGATCGAGGATCGCGCCCGCATCGAGCGCATGCTGAAGCACAGCAACCTGCATGTGACGGCGCGCCAGGACGGCCGGCTGGTGGGGTTCGCCCGCTCGCTCACCGACTTCTGCTTCTGCTGCTACCTCTCCGACCTCGCCGTCGACAAGGAATGCCAGGGCCAGGGCATCGGCCGCCGCCTGATCGAGGAGACGCGCAAGGCGGCGGGCGGGAAGACGACCACGACCCTGCTGCTCTCGGCGCCGACGGCGATGACGTTCTATCAGGGCATCAAGATGCCCCACGCCGACAATTGCTTCCTCTACCGCCGGCAGAAATAGAAACGGCCGCCCTCGCAGGCGGCCGCTCCGAAAAATTCTCGAAGAGCCTACATGCTCTTCATCACCTGGCCGCGAATTTCGCCGCCCTTGTTCGCGGCGGTGTGGATGTTGAAGTACCACTTGCCGGCCATCAGATCGGCGGCCTGCGCGTCCGTGAGCGTCGCCTCGCCATGCAGCGTGTTGGGCGCGATCTCCTTCACCGGCACGACCACGCCGGCATTGCTCTTGGCGTCCGCAGGGCCGTGGAAATGCGCCGCCACGGCCGGGCCGGTCAGGCCGGAATAGGTGACGGTGTAGCTGAGCTTCTTGGTGGCGGGATCGTAGGTCGCCATCAACGTGCCCGTGCCCGTGCTGGTCGTTGCCGGAACTTCGTTCGACCCCTTGAGGTCGGCCTTGAAGCTCATCGTGGCGGCGAACGCGGCCGGTGCGAAGGCAATGAGCGCCGCGACGATGGCGGCGCGAATAGCTGTCTTCATTCGTGTCTCCTCCTGCTTGAGGCCGGCTTCGGCAGGCTTACCGTCGCGCATGCCGGCGACCGCGACGGTACGGCCGGAGTGTAGCGGCCCGCAGGCGGGCTAACAGCGTCCAAAACAGCAACTCACGCGGACTTGAAGGGCAGTGTCCCCTGCCAGAGCACCGGGCTCATGGTCTCGGTGAAGTCCGTGAACATCGCGTTGAAGGCGATGCTGACCCGCTCCTGGTTGGTGCGGTTGACCGGCACGCTGTGCGACAGCCAGGCCGGAAACAGCACGATGCGGCCGGCCTTGGTCTGCACCGTCATGCGGTTGCCGTTGAAGCGGTTGAGCTTCTTGGCGCGCGCCAGACCGGCCACCGCGGCCGGCCGAGGATCGGTGAATTCGATCGCATCCGCGCCGGTCGGCGTGCTGACGTAGTATACGCCGCTCAGGTAGTTGTTGGGATGCGTGTGGGCGCTGTTCTGGCCGCCGGTCGGGTTGAAGTTCGCCCAGCAGGCGGTCAGCTCGAAATCCCGGTAGTCGATGTCGAGGAACTTGAGCGCGCCCGCGATCGCCTTGCGCAGCACCTCGGTCAGCTCCTTGAACTGCGGCCGCTTGTGCATGTCGGTCTCGGTCTGCCAGGTGCCGCCGGGTGGCAGCGGCGGCCGAGGCGACGTCATGCGCTCGATGTCGGCCAGCAGCCTGCCGTTCAATTGCCCAGCGAAGGCGGGATCCAGATCGACGATCCAGATCGGCGTGGGAAAGAACTCCTGGACGCTGGTCGCCGCGAACATGGCCCGACTTTAGGCGCCGGCCACATCGCCGACAACCCGCACCCGCACGCGCACCGAGTTGCCCGGAAGATAGGCCAGCGGCATGTCCTCGCTCTCGATGGTCTGCAAGCTCTTGCGTTCGGCGCCGGCCGCGACGGCGCGGTCGTTGGCGATGCCTTGCGCGGCCGACAGCGCCTCAGTGCGGCTGAGATCCTTGAAGATCTGGTCGCATTCGCCCGACACCTGGGCGATCGCGGCTCCCACGGCGTTGGCGCAATCGCCGTGCCGGACATGGATCACCTTGGACACGCCGGGCAGCTTCTCCGGGATCAGGAAGGCGCCGCCGCCGACAGCGATCAGCGGCACGTCGCCTGCCTCGGTCTTCATGCGGTCGATCGCCTCTTCGGCCATGCGCGCGGCCTCGTCGAACACCTTCTTGCAAACGGCCGTGCCGAGGTGCGCCACCTTCTTCTTGTCGCCGAGCTTCAGCACGTCCGATGCGATGGCGATGTCGGTGGTGGTGAGCTGCTTGCCGCCGAAGGCGATACCGTCGCGCAGCAGGCGGTAGCCGACCGACACCGGGCCGACCTTCAGCGGCTCGAGCTCGACATGGCTGCCGCCGCCCAGGCCGATCGACAGCAGGTCGGGCATGCGAAAGAGCGTGCGCACGCCGCCTACCTTGACCACGGAATTGGCCTCTCGCGGAAAGCCGTGCTTGAGCTGGCCGACGTCGGTCGTGGTGCCGCCGACATCGATCACCATGGCGTCGCTCAGGCCCGACAGATACGCAGCACCGCGCATCGAATTGGTGGCGCCCGAAGCGAAGGAATAGACGGGCAGGCGCCGTGCCTGGCTCGCCTCGGCCACCGTGCCGTCGTTCTGGGTAATGAACAGGGGTGCGGCGATACCGGAATCGCGGATCGCCTTCTCGAAGGCCGCGATCGTGTCGCGCGACAGATCGGCGAGCGCGGCATTGAGCAGGCCCGCATTCTCGCGCTCGAGCAGGCCGATGCGGCCGAGATCGGACGAGCAGGTGATCACGGCATCCGGAATGACCGCGCTCACGAGCTCCGCGGCCCGCTTCTCATGGCTGGGGTCGAGCGGCGAGAAGATCGAGGAGATGCCGACCGACTTCAGGCCCTGCGCCTTCATCTCCTGCGCCGCCCGGCTGACCGCCGCCTCGTCGAGCGGCATGAAGGGACGGCCGTCATATTCGTGGCCGCCTTCCACCATCCACACGCCGCCCCGCACCAGGTTGGCGAGATCCTCCGGCCAGTCGCAAAATGGCGGCAACGAGGCCGACGCCGGCATGCCAAGGCGCAGCGCCGCGACCTTGGTGAGATGCCGACGCTGCACCACGGCATTGATGAAATGGGTAGTACCGATCATCACGCCATCGATCTTCTTGCCCTTGAGCACGCCGGTGGCGGCGAGCGTCTTCAGCGAATCGAGGATGCCGGCGGTGACGTCCTCGCTGGTCGGCGCCTTCACCGCGCCTGCGACCTTGCCCTCTTCGATCAGGACGGCATCCGTGTTGGTGCCGCCGACGTCGATGCCGATGCGTCTCATTGGGAAAACACGCTCCTGAATTCCAAGTCATAGCCAAAGGCCCGTGGGCCGACATGCTCGAGGCCCTTGGGGGTGAGGAAGACGGCGGGCGGCGGCAGCGCGATGATGGTGACTCGCTGGCCATACCGCACGGTCTCGCTGCCGACCGCCTCGCCCGACACCGTGTCGAGCACGCAGATCAGGTCGGGCGTCATGGCGAGCGGCTGGCCGTCGCGATAGGCCACGATCCACTCGTTCTGGAAGTTTATGTGCGCGCCGACGCCACGGAACTCGTCGATGCCGTCGAAGCGGACGACGCCGCGCAGATAGCCTTCGGTGACGCGGCGCGCCACGTCGATCACCTTGCCCCGGTAGAGCAGCTTGCCGGACTCGACCGACAGGATCGCGGCCACCGGATCCTCGTGCTTGCGCTGCGCGGCGCGCACGGCGGCACCGATGTTGATCGCCTTCGTCGTGGTGCCGTGGATCCCCCACTTCTTCACTTCGGCACCGGTGCGCGGCGGCTGGCAGGTCGCGGCCACCGAGCCGTACTCGACGCAAATTTTGCGCGCCACCCGTTCGGTCCATTTCCAGGTCGGCACCTTGTGCACGATGCTCTCGAAGCCGCGCACGTCGACGGCCGTCAGCGGATAGGGCGTGAGCCCACCCACCGCGACTGAGGTCATTTGGGCCTCGGGATAGGCGCGGCCCATCGTATCGCTGTCGACGACCGGACGGTTCAAATGCGCCGCCGCCATGAAGGGCCGCACGCCGTTGGCGCCGCCGATCTCCATGCTCATCAGGGCGCGGAACTTCCTGCCGAGATGTTCCTCCATGCGCGTCACGGCACGGGCCAGCGTCAGGCTGTCGGTCAGCCGTTCCTGGCCGACCAGCGGCGCTCCCATATTGGCGACCGTGCCGACGCAGTCATCGTCGGCGAGGTCGCCTGAGTCCATCAGCTGCACGCGATGGCCGTCTCTGTAGAGCGCCCGCATGTTCAAGAGCGGCAGATAGGGATTGCCGCCGCCGCCCGTGCCCAGCACCCAGGCGCCGACGGCCAGCGACTCGATGTCGTCCAGCGACAGCTCGCGCAGCCTCATGCGAACACGCTCTTGAAGTCGAATTCGTAACCGAAGGCCCTTGGGCCGACATGCTCAAGGCCTTTCGGGCTGAGATAGATCTCCGGCGCCGGCAAGGCGATCACCGTCACCCGTTGGCCATAGCGGATGGTCTCGCTGCCGATCGCCTCGCCCGATACCGAATCGAGCACGCAGATCAGATCGGGCGACATCGCGATCGGCTCGCCATCGCGCAGCGCCACGATCCATTCATTCTGGAAGTTGATGGTGAGCGACGAGCCGCGAAAATCGTCCATGCCCTCGAAGCGGACGACACCGCGCAGATAGCCGTCGGTCGTGCGTCGCGCGACGTCGACCACCTTGCCCTTGTAGAGGAGCTTGCCCGGCTCGGCGGCAAGGATGGCGGCCACCGGGTCCTCGTGCTTGCGCTGCGCCTCGCGCACCGCCCGGCCGATCGCGATCGCCTTGGTCGTCGTGCCGTGGATGCCGTGCTTCTTCACTTGGGCGCCGGTGCGCGGTTTGCAGATCGTCGCGGTCGAGCCGTATTCGATGCAGATCTTGCGGGCGATGCGCTCGGACCACCTGAAGTCCGGCACCTTGTGGACGATCGATTCGAGGCCACGCACATCGACCGCCGCGAGAGCACCGGGCTCGACGCCGCCGATCGCCATCGAGCTCATCTGCGCCTCGGGGTAGGCACGACCCATCGGATCGGAATCGACGACGGGCCGCTTGAGCACGGCCGCCGCCATCAGCGGTCGCACGCCGTTGCCACCGCCGATCTCGACGCTCATCAGCGCCGCAAACGGCCGACCGATATGCCGCTCCATCAGGGCGACGGCGCGCGAAAGACCGTGGCTGTCGGTCAGCCTCTCCTGGCCGACCAGCGGCGCGCCCATGCCACCTGCCATGCCAACCCAATCGTCGTCGGCCAAGTCGGCTGCATCCATCAGCTCGACCTTATGGCCGTCCTTGTAGAGCGCCCGCATGTTCAGGAGCGGCAGGTAAGGATTGCCGCCGCCGCCGGTGCCCAGCACCCAGGCGCCGACGGCGAGCGATTCGATGTCGTCGATGCTAAGCTCGCGACGATTCACGCAAACACGCTCTCGAACTCGATGTCGTAGCCGAAGGCGCGCGGGCCGACATGCTGGATGCCCTTGGGCGTCAGGAAGACCGGCGGCGGCGGCAGCGCGATCACGGTGACCCTCTGGCCGTAGCGGATGGTCTCGGTGCCGACCGCCTCGCCGGCCACAGAATCGAGCACGCAGATCAGGTCGGGCGACATCGCGATTGGCTTGCCGTCGAGCCACGCCACGATCCATTCGTTCTGGAAGGCTATCTCGAGGCGGCTGCCCTTCCAGTCGTCCATGCCGTCGAAGCGCGTCCTGCCGCGCAGGAAACCCTCGGTGGCGCGGCGCTCGACGTCCTGCACCTTGCCCCGGAACAGCACCTTGCCCGGTTCGACCGCGAGGATCGCCGCCACAGGGTCCTCGTGCTTGCGCTGGGCCTCGCGCACTGCGGTGCCGATCGCGATCGCCTTGGTCGTGGTGCCGTGGATGCCCCACTTCTTCACTTCGGCGCCGGTGCGCGGCGCCTTGCAGGTCGAGGCGATCGAGCCGTACTCGACACAGATCTTGCGGCTCACCCGCTCCATCCACTTCCAGGTCGGCACCTTGTCGACCACCGATTCCATGCCACGCACGTCGACCGTGGTGAGAGGACAGGGCTTGAGGTCGCCCACCGCGACCGAGGTCATCTGCGCTTCGGGA
Organism: Reyranella sp.; assembly: GCA_035651335.1. Taxonomy (GTDB): domain Bacteria; phylum Pseudomonadota; class Alphaproteobacteria; order Reyranellales; family Reyranellaceae; genus Reyranella. The sequence continues at coordinate 48,018 of DASRFX010000010.1, forward strand.
TAGGCGCGGCCCATCATGTCGCTGTCGATCACCGGACGCTTGAGATGGGCGGCCGCCATCAACGGCTGGATCGAATTCCCGCCGCCGATCTCGAGCGACATGATCCCGCGGAACCTGGCGCCGATATGCTCCTCCATCAGGGCGACGGCGCGGGCTATGGTGCGACTATCTGTCAGCCGCTCCTGGCCGACGAGCGGCGCGCCCATGTTGGATACCGCCCCCACCCAATCGTCGTCGGCCAGCTCCGACGCCGGCATCAACTGCACGCGATGGCCCTGCTTGTAGAGGGCTCGCATGTTCAGAAGCCCGAGATACGGGCTGCCGCCGCCACCCGTGCCAAGCACCCAGGCCCCGACGGCCAACGATTCGATGTCTTCAAGCGTTATGTCGCGCAGAGCCATGGTTTGCTATGTAGCCGGTCGTTCCTGAGGGGAGTCAAAGACAATGTCCGACCCGATCAAGTTAGTCGCCTTCTGTGGCAGCCTGCGTGCAGGTTCGTACAACCGCATGGCGCTGAACCTCTTCATCAAGCGCCTGCCGGCAGGCGTATCGCTTTCGACGATCGAAATCGGCGACTGGCCGCTCTACAACGCCGATGTCCAGGCCAAAGGCTTTCCCGACAAGGTCCAGGCCGCCCAGCAGGCGATGCTCGCGGCCGACGGCGTCGTGTTCGCGAGTCCGGAATACAACTACTCGGTCTCGGGCGTGCTGAAGAACGCCATCGACTGGCTGTCGCGCATGACGCCGCAGCCCTTCGCCGGCAAGCAGGTCGCGGTGTTCGGCGCTTCGGGCGGCCCGCTGGGCACGGCCCGCGCGCAATATCACCTGCGCCAGATGATGATCTTCCTCGACGGCCGCGTCGTGAACAAGCCCGAGGTCATGATCGGAGCCGCGCACACCAAGTTCGACGCCAACGGCAACTTCAGCGACGAGGCCGGCGCCAAGCTGCTGGCCGATCTCGGCGCGGCGCTGGTGCTTGCCTGCCGCAAGGCGCGCGCATCGGCCAACGTCACCTGAGGGCATGACGCAGAACATCTACGACAACCCGGAGTTCTTCGCCGGCTACAGCAATCTCGCCCGCTCGCGTCAGGGTCTCGACGGCGCGCCCGAATGGCCGACCCTGCGCGGGATGCTGCCCGACCTCAACGGGCGGCGCGTGCTCGACCTGCGGCTTCGGCTGGTTCTGCCGCTGGGCACGCGAGGCCGGTGCGGCTTCGGTGACAGGCGTCGACGTCTCAGCGAACATGCTCGAGCGGGCGCGCGCCGAGACGCACGACAAGGCGATCACGTATGAACAGGGCGATCTCGAGACATTCGCGATCGCGCCCCGCGCCTTCGACCTGATCTACAGCTCCCTCACCTTCCACTATCTCCGGGACCTGCGCGGACTGGTCGAGCGCGTCCATGCCGGTCTCGCCGCGGGTGGCCGGCTGATGTTCTCGGCCGAGCACCCGCTCTATACCGAGCCCGGGCCCGACTATCTCGACGAAGGACCACGGACCACCGACTGGCTGACCAAGGGCGTGGTGAAGCAACATCGCACGCTCGCGACCTACCTCAACCGGCTGATCGAAGCGGGCTTCGTCCTGCGCCGGGTCGAGGAATGGGGTCCGGCGCGCGAGCAGATTGCGGCCCATCCCGAATGGAAGGTCGACAATCGGCGACCGTATTTCCTGCTGGTGTCGGCCGACCGCTAGGCCGGCCGCGTCCGGACGTGCTCGGGCCGCACCCCCAATCCCATCAAGCGGGCGGGCAAGCGGCGCAGGATCGGAAACCAGCGCAGCAAGCGCAAGAAAAGCGGCATCGAAAGGGCGCCACCGGTTTGTGCAGCGAGCGACGGCGCGATGATCCGGTTCTGCAGGTAGATCTGCATGGTCTGCGTGGCACGCGCCGGGAACAGCCGGCGCTCCTGCACGGCGGCGAGATCGGAATCCCGCAGCCGCTTCTCGCGCAACGGCGCCGCCAGGATGTTCGACGCCGCGACGGCGTCCTGGATGGCGATGTTGATGCCGACGCCGCCGATCGGCGACATGGTGTGGGCAGCGTCGCCGATGCAGAGCAGGCCGGGCTTCCACCAGGTGCGCAGGCGATCGACGCCGACCGTGAGCAGCTTGAGGTCGTCCATGCTGGCGAGCTCGTTCACCCGGTCGGCGAGGAAGGGCATGAGGCGCGCGACCGTCGCGCGCACGCGCTCGATGCCCTCGGCGCGCACCTTCTCGGCCGTGCCCTTGGGAATGACATAGGCGCACTGCCAATAGTCGCCGCGATCGAGCATCACCAGGATGCTGCCGGCATCGAAGCGGCCGAACATCTGCTCAGGATCGCTCGGCCGATGCGTGATACGGAACCAGAAAACGTCCATCGGCGCGCCGATGTCGTCGACCTTGAAGCCGGCCTTGTCGCGCACGATCGAATGCCGGCCGTCGGCGCCGACGACGAGATCGGCACGGATGTCCCGCGATGCGCCGTCGACAGTGGCATGTACACCCGTGACACGGCCATTTTCTTCGATCAAGGCCTGCGCCTCGGCATGCATCAGCAGGGTAAAGGTGCGATAGCGCTTGCCATGCGCCGCCAGGAAATCGAGGAAATCCCACTGCGGCATCATGGCGATGAACTTGGCGCGCACCGGCAGGTGCGTCATGTCGGCGATCGGAACCGGCGTCTCGCCGAACTGCCCGGTGAACCGCGATACCGGCTGATGCGGCAGCTTGAGGAACTCATCGAGCAGGCCGAGCTCGTCCATCACGTTCAGCGTCGAGGGATGGACCGTGTCGCCGCGGAAGTCGCGCAGGAAATCGCCATGCTTCTCCAGCACCACGACCTCGACGCCGGCGCGGGCCAGCAGGAAGCCCAACATCATGCCCGCAGGACCGCCGCCGACGATGCAGCACTGGGTTTGCATCATTCACTCCAGCATTTCGCGCAGCACGCGGCCGGTCGCCGTTATCGCCAACAGCGCCGGCACGCCGAGCGCCGGTTTCACCCATTCCTTGGTCGTAGGCGTGTAGCTCATGCAATCCATGGCGACGAGATCGGGCCTCCTGGCGGCAAGCCGCTCGGCCGCCTCGCCCGCTTGCGCCTGGCTCGCGCTCGGCGCCAGCGCCTCGGCCACGATCTCCAGCCCGGGCCGCGCCCATTTGGAGCTGAGCTTTCCGGCCTGCTCGGCAAGCGGGATCAGTAATCCCAGCCGGCCGCGCGGCAGCAGCCCTGTCGCCAATCCGTTCAGTACCCGCGAGGGAAAGAGCACGTTCTCATCACCCTCCATCGCCGGAAATTCGCCGGTGCAGGCATAGACCAGCACGTCGCAGCCATCGTCACGCAGCTTGCGGAACGTATCGGGCGAGCGCGAAATCACGGCCTTCTTGGAAATCTTGACGTCGCGGCCACCGCGCAACCGCGTGTACAGCGTATCGGCGCCATCTTGCGGCTTCAGCCGGTCGACTTCGGCATCGCTCAGCCCGTCGAGCGCGCCGCGCAAGATCACCTTGGTGCCTGCGGGCGCATGCTGGGCGAACAGCGTCGCGATATCGTCGCGCGGGGCCTGGCCGATCGTGATCACGCCCAGGGTTCGGGTGGAAGCTCGGGCCATCACCCCTCCAACGTCACGGTATCCGAGTCGTTCCAGGCGAGGCCAACGGCATCGCCCGGCTTGCGTGGGCTGCGCTCGCCGGCATGCGCCTCACGCGCCAGCACGGTGCGGCCATCGGCGCCGCGCACCCGGTAAAGCGTGGCGCCGCCCAGGAAATTCGCGGTTTCGATCGTGCCGGCAAGGCGCGCGCCCGCGGGCGGCACCAGCCGGATCTTCTCCGGCCGCAGGGCGCGCGGCTTGCCGCCATCGTCCAGCAAATTGATCTCGCCGATGAAATCGGCGACGAAGCGCGTCCGCGGCCGCTCGTAGATCTCGGTCGGAGCGCCCACCTGCTCCACTTTGCCCTTGTTCATGACGGCGATGCGATCGCTCATCGCCAGCGCCTCTTCCTGGTCGTGCGTCACGAACACCAGGGTGACGCCGAGCCGCCGTTGCAACTCCTTAAGCTCGAACTGCATCTGCTGGCGCAGCTTGCGGTCGAGCGCACCCAGCGGTTCGTCGCACAGCAGCACCCGCGGCTCGACCACCAGCGCGCGGGCAAGCGCCACACGTTGTTGCTGGCCGCCGGAAAGCTGTCCGGGCCGGCGATCCTCGAGACCGGTCAGCGCGACTTGTGCCAGCGCAGCCTTGACCCGCCGCTCGATGTCCGGCTTGGGCACGTCGCGCATGCGCAGGCCGAAGGCGACGTTCTGCGCCACGGTGCGATGCGGGAACAGCGCATAGGACTGGAACACCATGCCCATGTCGCGCCTGTGCACCGGCAGGTCGGTGATGTCCTTGCCCGCGACATGCACGCGGCCCGAGTCGGGCAGCTCGAAGCCCGCGATCATGCGCAGCGACGTGGTCTTGCCGCAGCCCGACGGGCCGAGCAGCGAGAAGAACTCGCCAGCGGCAATTTCCAGCGTGACATCGTCGACGGCAACGACCTTGCCGTCGAAGATTTTCGTCACATGCTCGAGCCGGATGTCAGCGGACGACAGGCGTCACCCCTTCAGGATCTTGGTGACGCGCGCGTCGATGTCTTCCTTGTGCTCGTTGTACCATTTCAAGTCGGGCTGGATCAGCGTCGCCACCTTCTCCGGCGTGGTCAGCAGCTTGGCGTCGTACTTGGCGCTGAGCTTCACCTTCTTGTTGGCCGGCGAGTACCACACGCCCTCGGCCAGGAGCTTCTGCACGTCGGGCCGCAGCATGTAGTCGATGTAGGCGAAGGCGAGCTCCTTGACCTTGGAGCCCGGCGTCACGTTCAGCACCTGCTCGAGCGCCATCACGCCCTCGCTCGGGCTGGCGAAATCGACCGGCTGATTCTGCCCGTCGTAGCGATAGACGCCGGAATCGTGGATCACGGCTTCCGACACCTCGCCCGACAGCAGGAGCTTCTCCATCTGGCCCGTGAAATCGACCAGCTTGATCGGCTTCAGCTGCTCCAGCGCCTTGTAGGCGGCCGGCAAATCCTGCAGGCCCTTGCCGTAGATCTTGCCCAGCATCATCAGGTGGCACTGGCCTAGGCTGTTCACCGGAATGATGTAGCTGCCGCGCGCGCCAGCCAGCTTGGGATCGGCGAGATCCTTCCACGAAGTCGGCTTCTTCAGGCCCTTGTCGGTGCGATAGCCGAGCCCGATCGCGCTGGTGAAGATCGAGACGCCGACGATCTTGTCGCTCACGGCGTAGGGATAGACGTCGGCGACGTTGGGCACTTCCTTGGCGGTGATCTTGTCCATCACCAGGCCCTCGACGACGCAGTTCCACTGTTCGTTCGAGTTGGTGTGCAGCACGTCGTACAGCGGATCGGTCTTCGAGCTGGCCTGCAGTTTTGGGATGTATGGGAAGGCCGAATCAGCCTGCACCATGCACTTGAATTCCTTCTCGAAGGCCGGCAGCACGGTGGCCTTCATCATGTCGCCCCACTTGCCGCCCCAGGTCGTTATCTTGAGCGTCTTGGTCTGCGCATGAAGGATGGCGGGCGCGCCGAGCGTGGCGGCGGCGGCGATGCCGGCGCCGGCCCGTAGTGCATTACGACGTGAGATCATGATCAACCCCTCCTGTGTTCCCCATCAGAGCTTAACGTAGGCTTTCAATCCGATCAGCCATTCCAGCGCCAGCACGACGCCCAGGGCCAGCAGGATCGAGACCATCGAGGCCGCCGCAATGGCACCGTCGAGATCGAATTTCATGTAGTTGAACAGCACGACCGGCAGGGTTTCGCCCTTGGGCACGACCAGAAACAGCGACACCGGAAACTGGTCGAACGAGACTATGAAGGCGAATACCCCGCCCGCGAACACTCCCGGCCGAATGAGCGGCAGGGTCACCTCGAAGAACACACGCGCCGGGCTTGCTCCCAGCACGGCCGCGGCCTCCTCGATGCGGCGGTCGAAATTGTGCAGCACCGCGAGCGTCGTGCGCAGGACATAGGGCACGGCGACCAGCGTATGGGCCATGATCAGGCCCCACACCGGCCGGCCGATGCCGACCATCAGGTAGGACTGGAAGAGCGCCAGGCCGGTCAGGATCGCGGGCAGCATCAGCGGCGACATGAAGAAGGCCGTCAGGAAGGCCCGGCCGGGCAGATTGCCGCGCGCCAGCGCCAGCGAGCAGGCGCCGCCGATCAGGATCGACAGCACCAGCACGCAGGCGGCGACGAAAAGCGACAGGCCGAGCGCGTTCATGAAGTCGCTGCCGGAGAAGAACTTCTCGAACCAGCGCAGGCTGACGCCGACCGGCGGGAACGAGATGTAAGGCGTCGGGTTGAAGGCGAAGATCAGCACGATCAGGATCGGCAGCAGCAGGAAGGCGAGCAGTACGACATTCAGCGCGACATAGGCCGCGCCGCCGAGATCGAACGGCCGCTTGTTCGCCAGGGGAACGCCGGACGCGCTCATGCCATGCCGGGCTCGCCGGCGAGCCGGCTCAGGATCTTGTTGTAGGCGATCACGATCAGCAGCGTGACGATCAGCAGGACGACGCCCAGCGCGCCGGCGAAATTGGGATTGAAGTTGGTGCCGATCTGCTGGCCGATCAGCATGGGAAGCGTCAGCACGTTCGTGCCGCCCATCAGCGAGGGCGTCACGTAGGCGCTGATCGACAGGGCGAACACTAGCAGCGAGCCGGCCAGGATGCCGGGCAGGCTGAGCGGCAACGTGACCTCCATGAAGGCGCGCAGGCGGCCCGCCCCCAGGCTGCGGGCTGCCTGCTCGAGCCGCTCGTCGATACGGCCGATCACGCCGATCAGGGTCAGGACCATGAACGGCACGTAGATATGGACCAGCGCCACCACGGTGCCGAATTCGTTGTACATCAGCGGCAGCGGCTTGTGGATCGCGCCCCACTGGATCAGCAGCGTGTTGATGACACCCTTGTCCTCGAGGATCGTCATCCAGGCGAAGGTGCGCACGACGATGCCGGTGAGCAGCGGCGCGATCACCGCCATCAGGACCAGCGAATGTCCGAGCCGCGAGTGCATGCGCGCCATCCAGTGCGCCAGCGGATAGCCGATCAGCAGGGAGATGATGGTCGTCACGAGCCCGATGCGCAGCGTCTCCCACAGCGCATCGTGGTAGATGCCGGCGTCGTCGAGGATGAAACGCTCGTAGTGGCGCACCGTCAGGTAGGCGTGCGAATTGGTCACCGGATTGCCGGAATAGGCCGACATCACCACCATGACGCCGAACGGCAGCACGAAGAACAGCACGAACAACAGCACGGCGGGCGCCACCAGCCAGGCGATGGGAGATGGACGGGAGATGGTGGGACTCATGCGCGCCGCCATCGTGGCCCAAGCCAATGATACGGTCCACGCCGAAGGACAGCGACCTATAGGCCGTGCTAGCAGCAAGCCGCCATGGCATCGAAGTTGCCGCTGCTTGCGCTGCTGATCGCGGTGACCTGCCTCAGCCAGTTCTATCGCGTCTCCAACAGCGTGATTGCGCCCGAGCTGACGCGCGACCTGCATCTGTCGGCGGCCGAGCTCGGACTGGCCGGCAGCGCGTTCTTCTTCGCCCTTTTCGCGGTGCAGCTCCCGGTCGGGCTGTGGTTCGACCGCTACGGGGCGCGCCGCACGGTCTCAGGCGTCTCGCTGTTGGCCGTCGCCGGTTCGATCTGGATCGCCCATGCCACGGATGCCGCCGGCCTGATCGCCGGTCGCGTCGTGGTCGGCATCGGGTGCGCTGCCTCGTTCATGTCGGTCGTGTTCCTGTGCGCGCGCTGGTTTGCACCGGCGCGGCTCGCCTCGGCGCTGTCCTGGGTATTCGCAGCCTCCAACATCGGCACCCTGGCCGGCGCCACGCCGCTTGCCTGGGTCGCGGGCGCGGTCGGCTGGCGCAACGGTTTCCTCGGCCTCGCCGTCCTCACCCTGATCGTCGCGGTGCTGTTCTATGCTCTGGTGCGCGACCGACCGCCCGGCGACAAGCTGCCGGCCACTCACCAGGAAGCGCTGATCGACGTGTTCCGCGGACTTTGGGAGGTCTGGCGCACGCCGGGCCTGCTGCCGCTGCTTTCCATGCACTTCTTCGCCTATGCCGCGATGATGACCATCCTCGGCGTCTGGGCCGGACCCTATCTCTTCGACGTGCACAAGCTCGACAGCGTGGCCCGCGGCAACGTGCTGCTCGCCATGGGCATCGCGCAGACGCTCGGCATCCTCTGTTATGGACCGATGGATCGCGTGCTGCGTTCGCGCAAGAAGGTCGTACTGGCCGGCGCCGGCTGCTCAGTCGCGATCCTGCTCGTCATGGCGCTGGTCGCCCGGCCGCCACTCTGGCTCGCCGTCACGCTGCTCATCGCCATTTGCTTCTTCTGCGCCTTCGGCACGGTGATCGTGGCGCAAGGCCGGACGCTGTTCCCCGATCGGCTGGGCGGACGCGCGGTCACGACCGTGAACATGGCGCAGTGCCTGGGCCTCACCGTGCTGCCCGCGCTGACCGGCTATATCGTGCAGGGCATGGGCGCTACGGACGCCGCTTACCGCACCGTGTTCGGCGTGCTCGCGGCCGGCCTGGTTCTGGGCGCGATCGCCTACCGTCACTCGCGCGACAACGCCTCGGGCATCTAGGGCCGGATGCCTAGAGCATGATGGGTTCGGCTGGAATCGGCTGGAAGGAACTGGCCGAACCCATCATGCCCTGTGGAACCGCGATCATCAGTGCGCGCGAATGGGATGAGATGGAACCGGACACGGACCCATCTCATCCCATTCCGCTCTAGGGTCTTACAATCGTCCAGCCCTGCTCGTTGAGCTCCATCAACTCGACAACGCCCGCCGGCACGATCTTGGCGCCTTCGACGAGCGGGATGTCCGACGGATTCTTGCCTTCGTTCTTGGCCATGTTCTCGATCGTGTTGTGGCAGGCCTCGAACTGCAGCGTCGGGATCTTCTTGGCCGTCTCCATCAGACGCTCCAGCACCGGCGACTTGTCGGTGCGCAGCATGTTGAGGCCGCCACTATAGGCCACGACCTTGATCTCGACCTTCTCGCCCTTGTCGGCGTAGTAGCGCGCGGCGTTGCTGGCGTTGCCGAGCACGGTGTTCATCTTCTCCGGCGAATTGTCGCTGATCTGCAGCACCAGGTGATGGACCTTGTCGCCCGCAAAAACCGGAAACGACGCAAACAGCAGCAGGCCCGTCAGAAAGACATGTCGGATGGTCATGGTGTTTCCCCTTCAGCTCGGAGCATAGCCTGCCTGGTCGGCCCCCAGCACCTTGACATGGCGGTTGGGCTCCAGGCGGATGGATTTCCGTTGCGTCACGTAGCGCGCCACCACGTCGTAGACCGGCGGGCCTTCGGTGCCCTCGTTCACCGAGGCCCAACCGCTCACCGTGTATTTCTTGGCGGACTCGATCTTTTCGCCATTGCGCACCAGCACCATGTCGGAGATGCGCTGGCCCGCCGGCTTGTCGATATCGATCGTGTAGGCAAGCCCGCCGGCGCGTACCATGTCGCCGCCCTGCTGGTAGTAGGGATCGGGGTTGAAGAGATTGTCGGCCACATCCTCGAGCACCTGCTTCAGGTAGGCGCCCTTCATCTCGGTACGATAGGCCGCGGGATAGGTGATGGCGGTCTGGTTGAAGAGATCGTCGCCCATGATGTCCTGGCCGGGCAGCAGACTCGAGCCCCAGCGGAAACCCGGCGACAGGGCGATCTCGACGTCGCGTTCGGCCATCAAGGCCTGGCAGATGAGATCGTCGAACGTGCCGTTGAAATTGCCACGCCGGTACAGCACCGACTCGGTGTGGCCCAGCACCTTGCCCAGCACGTCGTCGTGCGGGACGCGGATCTCGCCGATCAGCGCCCCCATGTCGGGATCGGGCGCAATCACGTCGGCCAGCACCGGGATCAGGCGGAACGAATAGTTCACGATCCGCTTGTCGGCGACGTCGAGATCGAGCCTCGCCAGGAATTTGCCGTGGCTGCCGGCGGCGACCAGCAAGGTGGGGCCGACCTTGACCACGTCGGGCAGCGCGTCGTGCGTATGGCCTGTCAGGATGACGTCGATGCCCTTCACGCGGCCGGCGAGCTTGCGGTCGACATCGAAGCCGTTGTGCGAGAGCAGCACCACCAGGTCGACGCCATCGGCCCTGAGATCCGCGACATTCTTGGCCAGCCGATCCTCCTCGATGCCGAACGACCAGTCGGGAATCAGGTATTTGGGATTGGCGATCGGCGTGTACGGAAAGGCCTGCCCGATCACGCCGATCCTCAGGCCACCGCGTTCGACGACGATCGACGGCTTGAACACCGGGTCGCCCCAGGTCGAGTCCTTCACGTTGCCGGCCAGGAACGGGAATTTGAGCTGCTTGACCAGCTCCTGCACCCGCGCCGCGCCGTAGGTGAATTCCCAGTGCGCGGTCATGGCGTCGATGTCGAGCGTGTTCATGACGCGGACCATGTCGGCGCCGCGGGTCTGGAGCGACGTGTAGCTGCCTTGCCAGGTGTCGCCGCCGTCGAGCAGCAGAACCTTGCCCGGCCGCTCGGCGCGGATCGCCTTGATCAGCGTCACCATGCGGTCAAGACCGCCGATCCTGCCGTAGGTGCGGGCGAGCGATTCGAAATCCGTGCAGGCGAGCGCATAGGCATCGAAGCTGCCGCGGCCGATATTGTAGTTGGCGAGCAACCGCTCGCCCACGAGATGCGGCGGCAGCCCGCGCGCGGTGCCGACGCCGATATTGGCCGACGGCTCGCGGAAATAGAGCGGCACGAGCTGGGCGTGCAGATCGGTGAAATTGAGGATGGTGAGCTGGCCGACCGCGTTGAATCTCAGCAGATCGTCCTGCGTCGGCGTGCGGACCTGCGCCAGTCCCCGTCCCGCCGCCGCCAGCGCCGCGGTAGCCGTGGCGACCTGGAGCAGCTCGCGGCGGCCCAGGCTCATGACACTTCTATTTTGCTCTCGGCCGTCCAGCTGTTCTTGAGGTCGTCGGTCCACACGAATTTGAGCGTGCCGCTCTCCTCGACCCGCATGAAGAACGCCATGTAGGGATTGGCCGCGACCGCAGGCTCCATGGTGACGTTGACGACCGGCTTGTCGTTGTAGGTGACGGCGAGCGAATTCACGATCAGGCGCGGGACCAGCTTGCCGTCGGCGCCCTTGCGCTGGCCGGATTCCATCGGATGCGTGATCAGCGTCTTGATCTCCACCACCTCGCCCTTCTTGGCAGTGGAGGGAACGCGCAGCCGCGGCTTGATGTCGTCTGCCATGAGATGCTCCTTCAGCCGCCGCAGCCGCCGATGGTGACCTTGACCTCGCGGCTCGCTTTGTAGAGCGTGCCGTCATTCATCTCTGCCACGGCGACGAAGTTCTGGGTCTGCGACAGCTTCACGCGCAGCGACACCTCGGCCTTGCCGGCGAGCGGCGTGAATTCATAGATCGCCACCGGCGGATTGGGATTGCCGTCGGCGGCGATGTAGAGCGCCTTGACGTAGGACTTTTCGCTCATCTCGCTGTCGACCGAGACGGTGAGCGGCACCGCCATGCCGTTCTCGGCGATCTCCGGCGCCTTGAGCGTGACCTTGCCGGCCTGCGGCGTTCCCTTGGCGAGGCTGGCCAGCCACTCGCGGGCGCTGTCCGGCGTCGCCAGCGCCTGGCGCGCCGCCAAAACCGAGGCAATGGCGCCCAAGGCGCCGCTCAGAGCTCTCCGTCGAGTCAGTCTCGGTGCAGTGGTCATCGTCTAGCGCCTCAATGCCGGATGTTGGGGGCCGTGAGCTTCAGCCCCTCGTTCGCCTTGCGCAGATAAAGCTCAAGCTCGCCATATTCAACCGAATCGGGCGGCAATTCATTGGCCCGCACCTGCACGTTGCACCACTGGAAGCGGCGGCGGATGTCCCAGGTCTCGTTGCGGCTGGTGCGCCACAGCGGGAAATGGTCGTATTGGCCGCGCGCCTCGCCGAGCCACTGGCCGCGCGCCCAGTGATTGGCCGACTTCTGATGGCAGTCGTTGCACGAGAAATTGAACTGACCGACCTTGAGGTCGGCGAGCTTGACGCCGCGTTCGTAGGCCGCCTTGGCGTCCGAGCTCGAGAGATCGACCTTGATCGGTTCGCCGTTGGCGAGACTGTGCAGGTAGATCGACAGGTCGATATTGGCCTGACTCTCCATCAGAAGGCCGGCGCCGGTCGTGGCCTTGGCATGGCGGGCGATGAATTCCTCAGCGCCGAGCACCTTCTTGAGCCGCGGCTCCCACTTCGGCATCTCCACCGCCCAGCGCTTGAACGCGGTCTTGGGATCGGCATGGCAGGCAATGCATGCCTTGCCGTTGGGGCCGGGCTTCTTGAACAGCGCCGCGCCGGTGTCGATGTGGTCGACAGCGGGATTGACGAAGGGATCGAGCGCATCGCGATCCTCGACCGGCCGCGGCCGCTTCGCGGGATCGTCGAGCGGATCCTTGAAGGTCGCCGGCTTCTTCAGCGTCTTCAGGAACGCCACGATGTCCTTGATCTCGTCCTCGCTGTAGAAGCCGTGCTTGCCCCATGGCGGCATCACGGTCTGCGGATTGTAGACGCGGGCATCGAAGACGTAGTTGAAGAGGTACTGGTCGCTGCGGCCGGCGCCGCCGATCAGCGACAGGTCGGGCCCGACATTGCCCGGTACTTCCTGTGTACCGGATCCCATCACGTGACAGGCAAGGCAGCCGCCGCCGCGACTCCGGTCGAAGGCGAGCTTCTGGCCTTTGGCGGGATCGCCTGTGATCGAGCTCGTGGCGATTTCCTTGCCCCGCGGCGGCGTGACATCGGGCGCGGCAAGCGTGTTGTAGGTGTCCCAGTGCGGCGGGTTCCAGCCGGCATACCGGTGCCACGGCGCAGGCGCGGCGGAGCCTTCGAGCTGCAACGGCACGGTTTGCGCGTACGACATCGCGGGAACGAGACCAAGCGCCAGAAGCGCAACCGGAATAGCTCGGTTCATTGGGCCGCCACCCTACTCGCAGTTGCTCTGCGGGCAATCGAAAATCCTGCCGCATCGATCACGTTCACGGAATTTTCCTGCTCTCCGCTCTGGAAGTTCGCCAAGGCTTTGCCATCTTCGCAGGGATTGATGTGTTAGAGTGCGGCGGGTTCGTAAGAGGGAGTCATGACGACGGCAAGCGGCTGGAAACGCGCAATGGTCGCCCTCGCCTGCCTCGCCATGATCGTGGCGGCAACCGCCGCGCGCGCCGAGCAGGTGCAGATCAAGCCCAGCCTGCTGAGATTGAACGGCAATCTCGAGGTGCCCGACGGCAAGAAGGTGCAGGACGGCGAAGTCCTGATCATCGTGCACGGCACGCTGTCCTGGTACGGCCAGGAGACGATCGCGGCGCTGCAGAAGAACCTGAAGAAGCACGGTCGCGCCACGCTGGCGATCAACCTCTCGCTCGGCATCGACGATCGCCAGCGGCCGCGCGCGTGCGATGTCGTGCACGACTATGCCCTGGCCGGTGCGCAGCGCGAGTTGTCGCTCTGGATCGAATGGCTCTATGCCCAGCATGCCAAGGGCGTCGATCTGGCGGGCTTCTCGCGCGGGGGCGCACAAGTGGCAGCGCTTGGTCCCGAGCTGCCCAAGGTGCGCCGCATGGTGCTGCTGGCGCCCGCCTTCGCGACGTCGAGCGAGCAGGCCGAGAATTACCAGAAGGCGTTCGGCCATCCGCTGGCGCCGGAGCTTGCCAAGGCGCGCGCCCATCCCTTGCAGAAGTACACAGTCGATTTCCTGACCTGCAAGGACGCGCCGGTGCTGGGCGCTACCTTGCTCGATGCTTATTCAGAACTGCCGCCCAAGCTTGCCGCCAAGACCGGCCACCCGACGCTGGTAATCGTCGCCGGCAAGGACGAGGTCGTGCCCGACCTGCAGTCCAAGCTGCCGTCGGACGTCCAGAAGGACGTGATCGAGGGTTCGAGCCACTTCTTCCCCGATCTCTACGGCGAGGATGCGGCCGACATCATCGCCAAATTCCTGACGCGCAGTCAGCAGACCGCGAAGTAAGGCAGGGTCACCTCATTGCTGACCGGCTCGAACTGCAGCCGCACTTTCTGACCGATCCTGAGATTTCCCTCCGGTGTGCCGCGCAGCGGCGCGTTGATGCGCACGCCCGCGTCCATGTCGATCAGCGCCACGATGTAGGGCGCTTGCGGCTTGAAGAAGAAGTTGAAGGGATGATGGCACACCGTCCAGGTATGGATCCTGCCGGTGAGCGGCGCCTCCTGCCATTGGCTCTCCATCGAGAAGCAATGCGGACATACCGGCCGCGGATAGTGCCGGACCTTGCCGCACGACGCGCAGTGCTGGAGCATCAGCTTGTGCTCGCGCAGGCCGTCCCAATAAGGCTGGCTTTCGCGCGTGATCGCGGGCATCGGCCGCTCGGGAGCGGGTGCTGCAGGAACAGCCGTCGTGCTCATGCAGCCCTCCGCAGGATGGCGAGCGAGCCATCGCCCATGTCGCCATAGCCGGTGACGAGGCCCAATTCGGCGTCCTTGACCTGCGCCTTGCCGGCCTCGCGACGCAGCTGGCGCGTCAGCTCGATCACGTGATTGAGTCCCACGACATGGCCCTGGCTCAGCAGCCCGCCATGGGTGTTGACCGGCAGCTCGCCGCCGAGAGCAATGCAGCCATCCATCACGAACGGCCCGCCTTCGCCCGTCTTGCAGAAGCCCAGGATCTCGAGCTGCCGGATCACCGTGAAGGTGAAGCAGTCGTAGATCTCGGCCACGTCCATGTCCTTGGCGCCCACGCCCGCCATCTCGAAGCCGCGCCGGGCCGCCTTCACCAGGCCGAACTCGAGCAGGTCCGGCCGCTGTGCGATCGAAGCCGGCGATTCGGGATGCCCCTCGGCCACGCCCATGATGGTGACCAGCGGCTTCTTGAGCGACCTCGCACGATCGGTCGCGCTCACGATCACCGCCGCACCGCCGTCGCTTTCCAGGCTGCAGTCGAACAGCCGAAACGGATCGGCGATCATGCGCGAGGCGTGATGCTCCTCGACGGTGAGCGGCTTGTTCATGACCACGTTGCCGTTCAGGATCGCGTGCTGGCGGGTCACGACGGCGACCTCGGCGAAATGCCGTGCAGTCGTGCCGTAGAGCTCCATATGGCGCCGCGCGCCTTGGGCATAGAGTTGTGCCGGCGCGAACATGCCGATGGGCGCCTCGAATTCGGCGGCCAGCGCGAATTGCGGGAACTGCTGCAGTCGCGTGCTGACCCTGGCGCCCGAGTAGCCTGTGCGGCCGACCGAGATCAGCACGTTCTTGCAGACGCCCGTCGCCACGGCCATCGCCGCCGTCTGCAGCGCGGCCACGCAGGTGGCGCCGCCCATCGGAATGAAGGCCGACAGCGTGAGATCGGGCAGGCCGAGATTGGCGACGAAGTCCTCGGCGATGCCGCCGCCCGGGAAGTACGGAATGATGCCATCGATGTCGCGTGGCGAGAGGCCGGCGTCGTCGATCGCCCTGAGGCTCGCCTCGAGCTGCAGCGCCAGGCCCGACTTGGCGGTGCCGCGCGTATAGGCGGTCTCGCCGACGCCGCTGATCGCCGCCTTTTCGCGAAGCGCATGCGCCATGATCGCTTCCTCCCGTGCCCGCGGACTATAAATGTCGAGCGCCGTGGTGCAACATGCGCGCCGACCACCGAGGATCTGCGATGGATTTCGATCTCGTTGTGCGAGACGTGCGGCTGCCCGATCACAAGCCCGATCAGCCGGCAACCGACATAGGCGTGAAGGACGGCCGCATCGCCGCCATCGCGCCAAGGCTCGGCGGCAATGCCAAGTCGGAATACAAGGCCGGCAATCGCCTGGTCTGCTCGGGCTTTGTCGACACGCACATCCATCTCGACAAGGCCTGCATCCTCGGCCGCTGCGAGCACACCACCAAGCGCAATCCGCACCTCGCGATGGAGCGCGTATCTGCAGTCAAGCACACTTTCACCGTCGAGGACGTGATCGAGCGCGCGTCGGCCACGATCGAGAAATGCATCAGCCACGGCGCCACGCGCATGCGCACGCACGCCGAGGTCGATCCCAAGGTCGGCCTGCGCGGCTTCGAGGGCGTGAAGGCGCTGATCGACAAGTACAAATGGGCGATCGACCTCGAGATCTGCGTCATGCCGCAGGAAGGCCTGACCAACAATCCCGGCACCGACGAGCTGATGGTCGCTGCCCTCAACAGTGGCGCCAAGGTTGTCGGCGCGGCGCCCAACTACGACACCGACCGGTCGGCGCAGATCCGCCGTATCTTCGAGATGGCGCGCGAATTCGACATCGACATCGACATGCATCTCGATTCGGGCGCTTCGGCCGAGGAGCTCGACACTTTGCTGGTGTGCGATCTGGCCGAGAAATACAAATGGGGCGGCCGGGTCGCGGTCGGCCATGTCGGCAAGCTCGCGACGATGCCGTTCAAGGACCTCGACAAGGTCGCCAGGCGCATGGCCGATACCGGCGTCGCCGCCACCGTGCTGACCGCGACCGACCTCTATCTCGGCGGCCGCCACACCGACCACAACGTACCGCGCAACGTGCTCGACCTGAACTTCCTGACCGAGCGCGGCGTCACCTGTTCGATCGGCTCGAACAACATCCTCAACCCCTTCACGCCGTTCGGCGACGGCCAGCTGCTGCGCCAGATCAACATGCACGCCATCGTCACCCAGCGCGCCAACGACGACGAGGTGAAGGCGCTCTGGGAGATGGGAACGTCGTCCGCCGCCAAGCTGATGCGGAAGGACGATTACGGCATCAAGGTCGGCAATCCCGCCGACTTGGTCGTGCTGGATGCGCCTGACTCGATCATGGCGCTCCGCACTACCGCCCCCGTTCTGGCCGCCTACAAACGCGGCCGGCGCACGGTGACGCGCGAGCCGGTCAAGCTGCACAAGCCCTGAGAAAACGAGGAACAGATGTCCAATCGAGAACTGGTGTCGCTGTCGTCCGTAGAGCTGCGCCGCCGCATCGGCACCAAGGAGCTGTCGCCGGTCGAGCTGCTCGAAGCCTGCCTCAGCCGGATCGAGGAGATCAATCCGGCCGTCAACGCCGTCACGGCGATGTGCGTGGCGCGGGCGCGCAAGGAAGCCAAGGCGGCCGAAGCCGCCGTGCGCCGCGGCGAGGCGCTGCCGCTGCTGCACGGCCTGCCGACCGGCATCAAGGATCTCGAGGAGACCAAGGAGCTGCTCACCACCTACGGCTCGCCGCTCTATCGCGATTACGTCCCCAACTACGACAACGTCATGGTGGGCCGCGTGCGCGCGGCGGGCGCCGTCGTGGTCGGTAAGACCAACGTGCCCGAATTCGGCGCCGGCTCGAACAGCCGCAACCCGGTATGGGGCGCCACCGGCAATCCGTTCAACCCGATGCTCAACGCCGGCGGCTCGTCGGGCGGCTCGGCAGCGGCGCTCGCCACCGACATGCTCCCGGTCTGCACCGGTTCCGACACCGGCGGCTCGCTGCGCAATCCGGCGGCGTTCTGCGGCGTCGTGGGCTTCCGGCCGTCGCCCGGCATGGTCGCGGTCGAGCGCCGCGCCATGGGCTGGACGCCGATCTCCGTGCTGGGGCCGATGGGCCGCTCGGTCGCCGACGTCTGCCTTCTCTACGCCGCGCAGATCGGCCAGCACGATTCCGATCCGCTGTCCTTTCCGCTTGAGCCCGACGCCTATGCCGAGCCCTGGCCGGTCGATCTCGGCAGCCTGCGGGTGGCCTACACCGAGGATTTCGGCGGCGCGCCGGTCGAGAAGGCCATCCGCCAGACCTTCCGCGCCAAGATCAAGGCGATGAAGCACCTGTTCCGCAGCCTCGACGAAGTCGAGATCGACTACGGCGGCGCCGACCGCTGCTTCGACGTCATCCGCGCCGTCGGCTTCCTGTCGAAGTACCACGACGCCTACACCAACAACCGCAAGGCGCTCGGTCCCAACATCGTCGCCAACTACGAGATCGGCGCCAAGTTCTCGCTCGCTGACTTCGCCTGGGCACACGGCGAGCAGACGCGCATCTTCCGCGCCTTCCAGCAGCTCTATCGCGACTACGATCTGGTGATCGGCCCGACCGTGGGCTTCACGCCGTTTCCCTGGAAGCAGCTCTACATCGAGGAAATGGACGGCAGGAAGCTGCGCAACTACTACCACTGGATGGCGACCAAATATTTCGTGACGCTGACCTCCAACCCGGCGGTGTCGCTGCCCTGCGGCCTCGATCACAAGAAGATGCCGTTCGGCCTGCAGGTGATCGGCCGCTTCCGTGGCGACGGCGAGGTGCTGGGCGCCGCGCACGCCATGGAGCAGGCGTTCGCCGCCATTCCCGAGCTCAGCCGGCCGCGGCCCAATCTCGACAGGCTGCGCAAGCCCGTGCCGGCGCTGAAATCGATCGTCACTCATCCGCCCAAGCTCGACGCCAAGGTCTCGCGCGGGCCCGCGCCGAGCGCGCTCTGAACTTTACGTAACTTTACAAAGCCGACGCGGCGGCGACACCGATCCCCTCGTATTCCCGCACATCGGGATACCGAGGGAGACGAAAAATGCGTGTTTTCAAGGCTCTGCTGGTCGCCGCGCTGGTCCTGCCGGCCGCCGCCTGCGTCGAAACCATGGACACCGGCTACCCCGGCGTGGCCTACGCGCCGGCCTACTATTCGCCGGGCTACTACGTCCGGCCGGCCTACGAGCGGCCGGTCGTGGTGGAGCGGACAGTCGTGCGCGAAGCGCCGCGCCGCGTCGAGGTCCGCCACGTCGAACCGCAGCATTCCGACCGCCACTCCGACCACCACGACGATCGCGATCACGACCGCGACCATCGCGGCTAGAGTCATTCGGCCGCGCGCGGCTTGCTCCTGCGGCGCCGCACCTCCTCGTTGTGCTGGCCGAGCGTCGGCGCGGGCCGCCTTATGCCGCCAGGCGTCGCCGACATCTTGATCGGCACGCCGAGCGTCTTCTGCCGGCCCGCCCTGGCGTGCTCGATCTCGGCCACCATGCCACGCGCCAGGATCTGCGGATCGGCGAACACCTCGTCGTGATGCATCACCGGGCCGGCGGGAATCCCCTCGGCCTCGAACGCCTTCAACCACTCCTCATTAGTGCGCTTGGCCAGCTCCGCCTGCAGCAGGCCGACGATGGCATCGTTGTTCTGCACCCGAACCGCATTGGTCTTGAAGCGCGGATCGTCGACCAGCTCGGGCTTGCCGATCAGCTCGCACACCTTCTTGAAGAAATTCTGCTGCGCCGCGCCGATCGTGATCCAGCCATCCCTGGTCTGGAATACCTGATAGGGCGAGGAGCCGCGATGGCCCTGGCCCAGCTTCTCGGGCCGTTTGCCGTTGGCGAAGAAGTTGGCCGCCTCGTAGACGCCGAGCGAGACGGTGGCTTCGAGCAGTGACGTCTCGACCCACTGGCCCTCGCCCGTCTTGTTGCGTGCCTGCAGCGCCGACAACACGCCGATCGTGAGATAGAGCCCGGCGCCGACATCGGAGATGGCAAGCGGAATGCGATAGGGCGGCCCGTCCTTCGGCCCGGTCACCGACATCAGGCCCGACATGGCCTGGATCACCAGGTCGAAGCCGCCGCGCTTGGCGTAGGGACCGGTCTGGCCGAAGCCCGAGATCGAGCCCAGGATCAGCCGCTTGTTGCGCGCATGCAGCGCCTGCCAGCCGATGCCGAGCTTGTCGATCACGCCGGGCCGGAAATTCTCCAGCATCACGTCGGCGTCGTCGACCAGCTCCCAGAAGGTCTCGAGGTCGGCCGCCTTCTTGAGATCGAGCGTGATGCCGCGCTTGTTGCGATTCCACAGCATGAAGGGCGCGCCCTCACCCTCGACGAAGGGCGGCGCGCCGCGCATCGAATCGCCCTGTGGGCTTTCGATCTTGATCACGTCGGCGCCCATGTCGGCGAGCTGCATGCCGCAAAACGGGCCGGAGAGATGAGTCGTGAGGTCGAGAACGACCAGGCCGTCGAGTGCACCTTTCATGTGCCATACTCTAGGCGCCTATGCGCAAGCCCGCCAAACCCTCTCTCGACACGCTGGGCGACATCTTCCGGTTCGCGGTCCGCCGCTTCACGGCGGCGCGCCTCGCCTACGGCCATGGCACGACCAACGCGATCGACGAGGCGGCCTTCCTCCTGCTGGAGGCGCTGAAGCTGCCGATCCACGACATCAATCCCTGGCTGGCATTGCGGCCGACGCTGCCTGAGCGCGCGCGGCTGCTGACCCTGATCGAGGCGCGCGTCTCCTTGCGCATGCCGGCGCCGTATCTCGTCGGCGCGGCCTACATGCATGGCGTGCGCTTCCATGTCGATCGGCGGGCGCTCATTCCGCGCTCGTTCATCGGCGAACTGCTGATGGCGGGCGCATTGCCGGTCGGCAAGGTCCGGCGCGTGCTCGATCTCTGCACCGGTTCGGGATGCCTGGCAATCCTGGCGGCGCTCACCTTCCCGCAGGCGCAAATCGACGCCACCGACCTTTCCAAAGGCGCACTGGCGCTCGCGCGCCGCAACGTCGCCGCCCATCGTCTCGGCGATCGCATCGCGCTGCATCGCGGCGACTTGTTCTCGGCGCTCAAGGGCCGGCGCTACGACCTGATCGTCAGCAACCCGCCCTATGTCGATGAAGGCGGCATGGCGAAGCTGCCGCCGGAATACCGGCACGAGCCGCGCCTGGCGCTGGCCGCCGGCATGGACGGGCTCGATCTGGTGCACCGCATCCTGGCCGATGCGCCCCGGCATTTGACCAGGACCGGCGGTTTGCTGTGCGAGCTCGGGCGCGGCCGCGCGCCGCTGGAGAAGGCCTATCCGGACACGCCCTTCGTCTGGCTCGATACCGAGCAGAGCCAGGGCGAAGTGTTCTGGCTCGACCGCGCGGGATTTCCGGTAATTTCCTGAGCCACTATTAGTTGAAGAGCTCATATTTAAGTAATACGGAAAAATATGGACTCTTGTGGTCCACGCGCGCTCGCGCCGATTCGTGCGAACGAATCTTGCGCGATAGTTGAGCAATTTTCTGAACCACAATCCATGGTGCTGGTTACCGGACGGTAACGCTTATTAAACGGAAAGATAACGGACCCTCTTGTGGCGCGTTTGTTTACCAATCGCGACACGCGACCGAATCTTGCGCCGAGGTCAGACCGACCACTGCGAATCACTAGCGCACTAGCGCTAACTGCGCCAACCGGCCGCTCCTGTCGTCCTGAGCCCGCGTAGCGCAGCGAAGGACCTGGCATCGTGACAGCACGATGTCCTTCGGCGGAGTTTATCCTGAGGGCGGCCTGCGCCGCCCGAAGGGCCTCAGGACGACGGAGCTGGCTGTAGGTAATGGCGATCATGGCGTCGCCACCATACCCCGGGTGTTAGAAGGAACCCGATTCTGTCGTATAGAACGTCTCGCGAGCGAAGCTCGCGAGACCTACACCCCGTCCCCCAGGCAAATCCCGAGCGCGCGCGCGGTGCGGACCAGCGATCCGTCCTGATCGACGGTGCGCGAGCGGCCGGCCACTTCGGCGAGCGGCACGTCGATCACGCGCCGGTTCCACCACGCCACCATGCGATCGCCGCCGCCTTCGGCCAGGATGTCGACCGCTCGCACGCCGAGCGCACAGGCGAGCAGGCGATCCTCGACCGTCGGTTCGGCGCCGCGCTGGACATGGCCGAGCACGGTGGCACGCGCCTCCGCGCCGGTTCGCTTGGCAAGCTGGCGCGCCAGCTCCTCGCCGCGCGCCGCGGCTTCGGCGACCACGACCAAAGCCGTCGGCCGGCCGCCGGCGCGTATCGCCTCGATGTGCCTCGCCACCCGCTCCACCGTCCACTGGATCTCCGGGATCAGGACCACGTCGGCGCCACCCGCGATGCCGGCGGCGATGGCGATGTGGCCGGCGTCGCGGCCCATCACCTCGAGCACCATGATGCGGTCGTGGCTAGCGCCGGTCGATTGCAGCCGGTCGAGCGCTTCGGTCGCCACCGCCACCGCTGTGCCGTAGCCGATGGCGCGCTCGGTGCGCGTCACGTCGTTGTCGATGGTCTTGGGAATGCCGACCAGCGGCACGCCGCACGAGCCGAACAGGCGGCGCAGGATGTGCAGGCTGCCGTCGCCGCCCACGCCGATCAGCCCGTCGAGCCGAAGCTGCTTCAGCCCGTCGATCATCTCGGCCGAGCGGTTCTTGACCGTGCCGTCCTCCATCGGGAAGGCGAAAGGGTTGCCCTTGTTGGTGGTGCCGAGGAAAGTGCCGCCCTCGCGCATCAGGGTCGGATCGAGCCGCGCCGGGTCGAGCTCCAGCGCCGCCACCGGCCGCTCCAGCAAGCCCAGGGTGCCGTAGCGGATGCCGACCACCGTCCAGCGATAGCCGTGGTGGGCGCGCAGCGTCACGGCTCGGATCACCGCGTTGAGGCCCGCGCAATCGCCGCCGCTGGTCAGGATGCCGATTCGCTTGGTCATCGACTGCCTCCTGCTGATGGCTTCCCGCCCCACGTCATACGGGAGCGACCGGGCCATGATCAACGCATGCCGAGCCAGGCGCTCGCTCGGCGGTTTTCAGGGTGGTCACCCAATGCAACCGATGGCTGATCGAAACGTTTAGGGATGTCCCTCGATAGGAGCCCCTCTTGCGCACCGTCCTCCTCATCATCCTGCTGATTCTCATCATCGGCGCGCTGCCGACATGGCCGTACAGCACCGGTTGGGGTTACTACCCGAGCGGAGGCGGCCTGCTCTTGCTCATCATCCTGCTGGTCCTCCTCTTCCGGCGCGCATGAGCGGAGGGTTTGTCGGCGGTAGCGAACCGGGTCGGCGCCCGGTACTCTCAGGCGAACGGGAGAAACGCCGATGCGGCCGGTCTTCGATCCCAGCGCGGTTCACCGCCTCAAATTCACGGGCGCCGTCGATGCCGACGGCCATCTGCTGGAAGATGCCGGCCTGTGGGACCATTACATCGAAGCGAAATACAAGGACCGCGCGCTGCGCATGAAGCGCGACGAGAACGGGCTCGAGTATCTCGAGATCGGCGGCATCCCGAGCAAGCGCACGCGGCGCGGCTATCCCGCCACCCTGGGCCGCATGGGCCAGAAGGACCTCGAGGCCTTCCGGCCGCATCCCGACAAGACCTATGCCGCCAACATGCCGTACGGCGCCTGCGATGCCGGCGAGCGGCTGAAGCTGCTCGACGCTGAAGGGTTGGACGCGGCCGTGCTCTATCCGACGCTCGGCATCCTGTGGGAATCCGAGCTCAGCGACGTAGAGCTGAGCCAGGCCTATTGCCGCGCCTACAATCGCTGGGTCGCCGAGTTCTGCCGCGACAGCAAGGGCCGGCTGATCCCGATCGCGCACCTCTCGCTCGGCGATCCCGAGGCGGCGGCAAAGGAACTCGAGCGCGCCGTGAAGGACGGCTGCCGCGGCGCCTTCGTCGTGCCCTTCACCTGGACGCACAAGGCGCATGGCGATCCGGTGCACGACCCGGTCTATGCCAAGGCCTGCGAGCTCGACGTGCCGATCGCCATCCATCCCGCCTTCGAGCCGTTCGAGCTGCGCTCGCCGCGCTTCGAGAACGGCCATCGCCTTTCCCTGCTCGCCTCGGTGACGGCAGGCGAAGGCGTGCGGCAGGCCTTCACGACCTTCTTCGACTTCGCCACCTTCGACCGCTTCCCCAAACTGAAGCTCGTGCTGCTGGAATGCGGCGCGGGCTGGATCGGCTACTGGCTCGACCGGCTCGACGGCGTCGCCACCGCGACCTATCTCGGCGGCCGCGCGCCGCTCAAGCTCAGGCCCAGCGACTATTTCCGCCGCCAGGTCTGGGTGTCGGGCGACCCCGACGAGCGCACGCTCCCCGCCATGATGAAGAATTACGGCGCCGATCGCTTCTTCTGGGCGTCGGACTATCCGCATCCCGACCACACCGGCGACTACCTGCAGGCGCTGGAGGACATGGTCGAGGAAGTGCCGGCGCCGGCGCGCGCCGGCCTGCTGGGCGGCAACGTGCGGCGCGCCTTCGGCTTCTGACGAATGCCCCTTGCGAGATGGTGGCATTTCGCGCAGGGTTTTCTACTGTACAAGAAGCCCTGTGAGGGGCGCAGTTGTTGTTCGATCTCTTGCGGAATCGGCGCTTCAAGGCGGCGGACGTGCGAACGAGATCGTTGCCGCTAGCGTTCGAATGTGCCGATGTCGTCAAAGACTGCCGAACTGGACCAAATAGCCAAGTTGCTCGACAGGGCCCACCCACCCGTCGTCGTGGTGGTTGGCGCTGGCGTTGCCGTCAATGCCACTGGAAAGCGTCATGCTTCATGGCTTGGCCTCCTTAAGCATGGGGTTCAGCATCTGGTGGCAACCAATCGCTTCACTGCCACGTATGCCAGTGAACTCGAAACGTCTCTCAACGCCGCCTTTAGTCCCTTTCAATTGGGATCTGCTCTCAATCACGCCGACACGGTCGAACGAGTTCTGCGGACGCCAAATGACGGAGCATTTGCCGATTGGCTAGAAACGGCCTTCGCGGACTTCAAGTGCCGCCCCGACGACGCCTCAACAGCACAACTCGACGCGCTTCGAGATCTACACGAAGCGGGGGCTCTCTTACTCACCACGAACTACGACGGTCTCCTTCACAATGCCACTGGCGCCCCCGTCGTCACCTGGGAGGAACATGCCGACTTTCATCGAGTTATGACTCGCCAGAAACCTGGAATTCTTCATATTCACGGCCACTGGCTGCGGCCATCGTCGGTGGTACTCGGACGTTCGTCATATGGTCGCGTTGTTGCAGACACAGACTTTCAGCAACTGTTGCAGACGCTTTGGCTCGAGAACTCGTGGGTTTATGTTGGATGCGGCGATGGACTTGACGATCCGAACCTCGGACGCCTCCTTCGATGGAGCAAAGCGTGGGATAAGAGCGCCTTTCCCCATTTTTTCTTTGCTCGAGAAGACAAGGCGAAGGAGATCAACAATCGCGCATCGAAGCCGTCAAACCTTGTGGCAGTCGGCTATTCGTCCCACGACCAGTTAGCTCCAGCACTCCGATCAGTATGTCCTGCACCCCGCTCGTGGCCGTTCATCGCGATCGATGATGACTTCCCTTTGTTCCACATTCCAGGAGCGAGCGATCCGTTTCCAACGCGACAGGAATATCTCGATTGCGCGGTTCCAGGTTTAAGCGCCGACGAAGAGCTACAGAGACGACTTAAGCTTCATAGCTGGGCGTCCTGCATTGATGTCGCTTCGGTTGGCAAGACCACTCTCGCATTGAGGGTCGCGTCAAAGCCCGAACATCGAAAGCACCCGGCATACTATCTTGATCTCAAAAATCTGTCGTTGGACGATACCGGGGCAGACTGTCTAGCCGCGGCGCATCGGCTAACACGCCCAGAAACACTTCTTATTCTGGACAATATTCACCACAAGCCAGAATTGGCTCGTCGGCTATGGCAGCAATGGAGATCCACGCCTTCCGATAGTCGTGGCCATCTTCTGTTGCTTGGAACTCAGATCCATCAACCCATTGTCGTAAAGCCCGACGACGATCTGGCATTCTTTGAAAACCATCCTACGAATCCACCAGTTCGCCTTCTCATCACTCCTGAGACCTTAGGAGAGCTCGCGGAGCATCTTCATTCTCGAGTTGCGGGAACGACTCGTTTGAAAATGCCCAAGCCGCCACCAGCTGTTTTGCAGGAATGGCACTCGAATTATCGAGCTGCGTTGAATGCCTTTACGTTTGCCGTCTTGGATAGCCTCTCGGATTTCCAAAACGGCAAGTGGTCCCTTCCTCCATCTCGAGCATCGGCGTGGGTGCGCAAGCAGTGGCTGGAGCGCCTCGATGCATACGAACTTGCCAACACTCTTTGCCTGGCGACATTCGGCGCACAAGAGTTGGAGATGCAGGTTCCAAACGAGGCCCTGCCTCATCCGGGCAAGCTTCATAAGTTGTTTGAACTAGGCCTCGTCAGCCAAACTCACCGTGGCCAGTTCAAGCAGTATAAAAGCTTCGAATTGCGGGAACCTGGATGGGGACGGCTCATCCTGGCGGCCCAGATGTCCATTTGTGATGAAGATCGAATTTTATTTGACGCCGCCACACGACACTTGATGACGGCTTGCATGCTCAGCCTCCACTTTTTCCATGACGGAGACGAGGACCGGCAAAGGCGACTGTGGGAATACGTAGGCTCCAAAGCGAATGACGTCATTGAGCAAATGCACGGCTTTCCCGTTTCCTACCTAGATAGTCTAATGCGTGGAGCAGCCGCCGCTGGCCAAACCGGGTTCTTGGATCAGATTTGGACGGCGATCGTGACCGAACCATCGGTCTTTGCGGCGGGCGCCCGAGCGGCTCCCGTAGCTTGGGTAGCTGCATTTTTCGTGGTGGCCAAGCAACAACAGCGTGAAACCGTCCTTCTGTGGGACGCCTTGGTCGGCAAGCGCGAAGATCCCGATCAGTCGGAAAAGGTGGGCAAGTTCGTAGCGTGGACACGGGCGTCCGCGCTGGATTCGGTCGGTTCGTTTCTCGCCGTG
>DASRFX010000011.1:0-2982 GCA_035651335.1 Reyranella sp.
AGGTGACGAAGGTGAAGGACGAGAACGAGATCGAGGTCGAGATCGCCGACAACACGCGCGTGCGCGTGATCAGGGGTACGGTCGCCGAAGTACGCGCCAAGGGCGAGCCGGTCAAAGAGAGCGCATGACGCGGTCGGACGACTTGGTGCGCCGACGTCGACTTCCGATCGGATGGAAAGGCTTCGATGCTGCATTTCGCACGCTGGAAACAGATCGCCATCGTCCTGAGCGTCGTCGTCGGCGTCGCCCTGACCATCCCGAGCTTCTTCTCCAAGGAGACGGTGGCGAATTGGCCTCGGTTCGTGCCGAAGGTGCAGATAAACCTGGGCCTCGATCTCAGGGGCGGCGCTCACCTGCTGCTCGCCATGGAAACGTCCGAGGTGCGCAAGGACTGGCTGGACACGCTGCGTGACGACGCCCGCAAGCGGCTGCGCGACGCCAAGATCCCCGTTGCCGCCGTCGGCATCACCAACAACGTGGTGCAGGTGCGCCTGGCCAAGCCGGAGGACGCCGACGCGGCCCTGAAGGAGCTCAAAGGTCTCGCGCAGCAGACCGGCAACCTGATTCGCGGCTTCGCGGGCAGCGATCTCGATCTGCGCAAGGCGGAGGGCGGCATCGTCGTCATCACCCCCACCGACGCCGGGCTGCAGCAGCGCATCAGCGACGCGGTCGGCGCCGCCATCGAGACAGTGCGGCGGCGCGTCGATGCCATGGGCACGACCGAGCCCACCATCGTCCGGCAGGGC
This sequence comes from Reyranella sp., assembly GCA_035651335.1. Taxonomy (GTDB): domain Bacteria; phylum Pseudomonadota; class Alphaproteobacteria; order Reyranellales; family Reyranellaceae; genus Reyranella. The sequence goes on from DASRFX010000011.1 coordinate 747, forward strand.
TCCTCGCGCATCCTGGTGCAGGTGCCCGGCCTGCAGGATACCGCCCAGCTCAAGGAGCTGATCGGCAAGACGGCGCGCCTGAGCTTCCACGAGGTGCATCCCACCATGTCTGCCGACGAGGCGCGCCGCACGCGGGCCCCGGCGGGCTACAGGGTCTACCCCGGCGAGGAGAAGGAGGAGGGCGACCAGCTCCTGCGCGAGACCCCGGTCGTGCGCGGCGACGAGCTGAAGACCGCCCAGCCCGCCTTCGACCAGCGCACCAACGAGCCGATCATCTCCTTCACCTTCAACAACTCCGGCGCGCGCAAATTTGGCGAGTTCACGCGCACCCACGTCGGCCGTCCGTTCGCCATCGTACTGGATGACAAGGTCATCTCGGCACCCGTGATCCGTGAGCCGATCCTCGGCGGCTCGGGCCAGATCAGCGGCAGTTTCACGGTGGAGGGCGCCAACCAGCTCGCCATCCAGTTGCGTTCCGGCGCACTGCCGGCGAAGCTCACCGTGATCGAGGAGCGAGTGGTGGGTGCCAGCCTTGGTCAGGACTCCATCGAAGCAGGCAAGCTTGCGGCGGTCGTCGGTGGCCTCGCAGTGGCGGCCTTCATGATTTTTGCCTATGGCCTGCTCGGAGTGTTCGCCGTCATCGGCGCTGCCATTCACGTCGTCTTCGTGCTGGCGATCATGGCCGTAATGGGCTCTACCATGACGCTGCCGGGCATCGCCGGCATCGTGCTCACGATCGGCATGGCTGTCGATGCCAACGTGCTCATCAACGAACGCATCCGTGAGGAGCTGCGCAGCGGACGCTCGCCAATCTCGGCGATCGAGGCCGGCTTCACACGCGCCTACGCCACCATCGTCGACAGCCAGCTGACCACCTTCATTGCCGGCGTGGTGATGTTTCTTCTCGGGTCGGGACCCATCCGCGGTTTTGCCGTCACGCTCACGCTCGGCATTATGACCACGGTCTATACTGCCTTCACCATCGCCCGCCTGCTGGTCGTATGGTGGCTCAGTGCCCAGAGATCACGCAAGATCGATGCGCCGCTTGCCTACAAGGCGCCAACTCTGAAGACGGAAGCCGCGCGCCCATGAAGTTCCTCTTCAAAGGCGTTGACTTCTTCCCGCACGACACGCGCTGGAAGATCATCGAACGCCGTTACATCTTCATCGGCCTGTCCTGGGCGCTGGCCGTCTTCTCGGCTGTGCTTCTGATGACGCGCGGACTGAACTACGGCGTCGATTTCAAGGGCGGCTCGCTCATCGAGGTCCAGTCGAAGGGCGGCCCGCTCAACGTCGGCGAGCTGCGCGCCAGGCTCGACAAGCTCGGCATAGGCGAGGTGCAGGTGCAGGGTGTCGGGGCCGGCAATGAGGCGCTGATTCGCGTTGCTCAGCAGGAGCAGACGAAGGAGCTCAACGAGGAAAAGGCGCAGGCCGCCGCCAACGACAAGGTGCGAGCTGCGCTGGGCGAAAACATCGAGGTGCGCCGTGTCGAGGTGGTGGGTCCCACCGTCTCTGACGAGCTCAAATGGACCGGCGTGAAGGCCGTCGTCGCCGCCATGGCCGGCATTCTGCTCTACGTCTGGTTCCGGTTCGAATGGCAGTTCGGCGTGGCTGCCATCCTCGCCTTGTCGCACGACGTGTTCATCACCATCGGCATGTTCTCGCTGCTGTGGTACGAATTCGACCTGTCGGTCGTGGCGGCGATCCTTACCCTCGCCGGCTACTCCGTAAACGACACGGTCGTGGTATTCGACCGCATCCGCGAGAACCTGCGCCGCTACAAGCGCATGCCGCTCATCGACCTGCTAAACCTTTCGATCAACGAGACGCTGTCGCGCACCGTGCTGACCTCCGTCACCACCGCGCTTGCCGTGCTGGCGCTCTACATCTTCGGCACGCAGGTGATCCACGGCTTCTCTTTCGCCATGCTGTTCGGGATCGTGATCGGCACCTACTCGTCGATTTTCGTCGCCGCGCCATTCCTGCTGTTGTTCGGGGTAAAGCGTGAGTGGGGTCCGGCCGCCGCGAAATTGCCGGCGGCCGGCGGCACCGGCAGCACCCAACGCAGGAACGCGACCACAAAATGAGCGCCCCAACGGCCCGCTATCCGGGGCGGGCGCCGATCGACGCCTACGGCAACGGCGGCTTCCGTTTCGCCGCCATGAGCCATCGCGGCTCGCTCCTGTGCCTTCCGAGCGGCATCTATGCCTGGCCGCCGACGGGCGTCGGCGACATC
>DASRFX010000012.1:0-16426 GCA_035651335.1 Reyranella sp.
AAGAGGAGAGGTGCAAGCCTTGAATCGAAGCCCCGGTAAACGGCGGCCGTAACTATAACGGTCCTAAGGTAGCGAAATTCCTTGTCGGGTAAGTTCCGACCTGCACGAATGGCGTAACGACTTCCCCGCTGTCTCCAACACAGGCTCGGCGAAATTGAATTCCCCGTGAAGATGCGGGGTACCCGCAGTTAGACGGAAAGACCCCGTGCACCTTTACTACAACTTTGCAGTGGCATTAGAGATTGGATGTGTAGGATAGGCGGGAGCCTTTGAAGCCGTGGCGCTAGCCATGGTGGAGGCAACCTTGAAATACCGCCCTTTTGATCTTTGATGTCTAACCGCGGTCGGTCATCCCGACCCGGGACCCTGCATGGTGGGTAGTTTGACTGGGGCGGTCGCCTCCCAAAGAGTAACGGAGGCGCGCGATGGTGGGCTCAGGCTGGTCGGAAATCAGCCGCTGAGTGCAATGGCACAAGCCCGCCTGACTGCGAGACTGACAAGTCGAGCAGGGACGAAAGTCGGCCATAGTGATCCGGTGGTTCCGCGTGAGTGGGCCATCGCTCAACGGATAAAAGGTACGCCGGGGATAACAGGCTGATACCACCCAAGCGTCCACAGCGACGGTGGTGTTTGGCACCTCGATGTCGACTCATCACATCCTGGGGCTGGAGCAGGTCCCAAGGGTTCGGCTGTTCGCCGATTAAAGTGGTACGTGAGTTGGGTTCAAAACGTCGTGAGACAGTTTGGTCCCTATCTGCTGTGGGTGTTCGAGACTTGAGAGGAGCCGTCCTTAGTACGAGAGGACCGGGATGGACGTACCTCTGGTGTACCGGTTGTGACGCCAGTCGCAGCGCCGGGTAGCTATGTACTGAAGGGATAAACGCTGAAAGCATCTAAGCGTGAAACCCGCCTCGAAACTAGGTCTCGCTGAGAGTCGTGGTAGACCACCACGTTGATAGGCCGCATGTGCAAGCGCTGTGAGGCGTTCAGCTTAGCGGTACTAATAGCTCGATCGGCTTGATTTCTTCGTTCCGTGCAGTGGAGGACATCCGCTGCATCGGTCTTGATCCGGTGCCCGGACTTTCAGACTTCGATCTTTGCGCTTCGACGACCTGGTGGCAGTAGCGAAGGGTGAACACCCGATCCCATTCCGAACTCGGCCGTGAAAACTTTCAGCGCCGATGGTACTGTGTCTCAAGACACGGGAGAGTAGGTCGCTGCCAGGTCTTCCAAGCGCGAAGATCCTCTTCCGAGAACGACTTCAAGAATCAGCGCGCAGGATTACCGCGGGGTGGAGCAGCCCGGTAGCTCGTCAGGCTCATAACCTGAAGGTCGTAGGTTCAAATCCTGCCCCCGCAACCAATCAAAAAGCCGTCCTCTTGCGAGGGCGGCTTTTTTGTTTCGGCGTCGTTTGCGCGCGGCCACTATTGTCGGGCCATGGCTTCCTCAGTTGCCCTTCATTCCGGGCATGGAAGGCATGGCGCCCATGGCGACCACATCGAGCTTGATGTCGACCTTGCCCGCCTTCTCGAAGACGAGCGTCAGCGGCACCTTCGCGCCCTTGATGAGGGGAGCTTTCAGCCCCATCAGCATGATGTGGAAGTGGCCGGGTTCGAGGGAAACCGTGGCACCTGGCGCAATTTCCAGCCCGTGGTCGAGCTCGCGCATGCGCATCACGTTGCCCTCCATCCTGGTCTGGTGGACTTGAGCTTTGTCCGCCGCCGGGGTGCTGACGGATACCAGGCGATCGGCGGCCATGCCGGTGTTGGAGATCTTCAGGAAGGCGCCGCCGGACGAAGCGCCGGGCGCGGTGGCCCGCGCCCACGGTTGGTCAATGACCAGGCCGCCAACCTTGTAACTTTGTGCAAGCGCGGCCGATGACGAGACAAGAGACGCTGCAATCACGAGCAGTGAACGTCGATGGAGCATGGGTGCCTCCGCAAATCGCTTGAAAATCGAGACTGGCGCTCGCGACGGGATGGCGGCACGCGACGGCGTCCATCCTGAAGCAAACAGGAATTGTCGCCTCAGGAGGAGGCGATGATCAGGCGCGGACCGGAGGATCGCGCGGCTGGCCGGGGCCGTCGCCGATTGAGATCGGCGGGGCTTGCGAATTCGAGGCAAAGCCCGTCGCGGGCAGCGCCAGCGGCGCAACGGTGACGAACTCCGACGACGGCGTGATGAAGGGAGCCGCGTTGACGGGTCCGAGGCAGCAATCGTGCTCGGCCACCGCCGGCGCCGGCGTGGAGCTCTCGTCCGTGTTGGCCCGCGACGAGTTGCAGAGGGCGCTTCGGAACTCGCCTGGCGCACCGCCCTTCATCAGGGCGGCGTGCGCCAGCGGCTGCAGAAAATTGAGCGTAATGGCGAACAGCGCCACGGCGAGAGCCGGGTGCCGCCAGACCGAGCCTGTCGAGTCGCGCATCGCTGCGCAGGATAGGCGCATCCATGATCGGCCGCTGCCGCGTCAGCTTGTCGCGAAGACGCCCAGCCTGACGCCGCCGCCGTCGGATCAACCGGCGGCGGGATAGACGTTGATGCTGTTGGCCACCGAATCGGCGACGTGCTCCTTGCTGATCACGCCTCGAACGTCGGCCGCGCGGGGGACGGCCCGGGAGTCGGGCACGACGAGCGCCATCGTCGCGCCACGACGCCACAGCCGCCGGATGACGTCGAACGCCACGTCGTTCTCGCGCACCAAGGTGAATTGCCGGCTCGCGAGATCACGCAGCTTTACGGCGGACGACGTCCCGGGCGCGGGCGTCCTGAGCGACGTGTTGACCCGCATGACACCCACGATCCGGCCGTTGTCCTCGACGACGACATGGCGCAGGCGGCCGTTGTTGTCGGGCCGCGCCAACAGATCCTCGAAACTGGCGTCGGCCGGCATCACGACGACGTCCTTATCCATGACGTCCACGGCGCGGCGGACCAGGAACATGTTGGCATGTAGGGCCTTCGGTATGGCATGGCCGCGGCGGAACAGCTTCATCGTATAGATGTTCTCCCGCGACAGCAGGCGGCGCACGCCCACGCTCATGGCGACGGCGAGAATCATCGGCAGGATGATGTCGTAGTTGCGCGTCATCTCGAAGATCATGGTGACCGCCGTCATGACCGCGCCGGTGCCGCCGCCCACCATGGCGCCCATGCCGACGATGGCAAACGATGCGACATCGAGCGAGAGGCCCAAATGCGCGGCCTTCAGGAGCGAGGCGAACGCGCCGCCGATGGTGGCGCCGAGAAACAGCGACGGCGAAAACACGCCGCCCGACGAACCCGATCCCAGGCTCACTGAGGTGGCGAACAGCTTGCAGGCGAACAGGAGCAGGAGGAGGCCGGGCGCGGCGAGGTTGCCCAGTAGGATCGCCTGGATCGTCGCATAGCCCACGCCTTCGACGTAGTAGTGGTCGAATTGGAGAAAGAGCACGTAGATCAGCACGCCGACCAGCAGCATGCCGAAGATATGGCGGAGGTAGCGCGACCCGATCTTGTCGAAGAGGTCCTCCGCCAGGTGCAGGCCGCGCACGAAGGCGGTGGCGGCGACGCCGACGATCGCCCCCAGGACCCCGTATAGCCCGAGGGTCAAGGCCGATTCGAGATCGACTGCCAGCGGCGCGAGATGCGGCACGTCGAACGCCGACTGCAAGCCGAAGTAATAGCGGCCGACGAACGTCGCGACCGAGGTCGAAATCGCCACGGGCAGGAAACTCGATACGCTCACTTCCGGCATCATGAGCTCGATCGTGAACATGACGCCGCCAATGGGAGTGTTGAAGGTAGCGGCGATGCCGGCCCCCGCGCCCGCCGCGACCAGGATGATGCGCTGCCCGGCCGGCATGCGGATGATCTGCCCCAGGGTCGAGCCAAGGGCGGAACCGATCTGGATGATCGGGCCTTCCCGGCCGACGGCGGCGCCGCTGCCGATGGCGAAGGCGGACGCGAGCGACTTCACCACGGCCACGACCGGCCGAATGATCCCGCCCCCGTAGTAGATGGCGTCCATGACTTCCGGCACGCCGTGGCCGCGCGCCTCGGGCGCGAAGTTCGTGACCAGGAACGTCACGATGATCGCACCCACCACGGGCACGAGGATCACGAACGGCCCCCACGGACTGGGGTGGGTGAACAGATTGGCGTCGTAGTGGACGGAGAATCGACCCAGGAAGAGGGCGTTATGGATGAGCCCGATCAAATCCCTGAACAGCACGGCGCCGAAGCCGGTTACCAGGCCCACGATCAGCGCGAGCAACGACAGGCGGACCAACCCCACGCGAGGAACACCGCCATTCAGGGTACGCATCGGCGGATTCATCGGCTTGGCCGATCGCCGGGCTGTGTCGCATTCATGGGCGGTCTCCGGACAAGTGAAAAAGATAGAGGACGCCTAAATCGGCGCCACAATTGCGAAACTGAACCCTCATATCCACCACTGCATATACCAGTCCAATGGCTTCTCCATCGCCGTCCAGATTTTAACTGTCGCGCGTTGTTGTCTTGGAAATTGGCGCTCTCCAGTCAGACTATAATGCGAGAAATCACCGATTTGGGCCCGCTATTCCCACAAGGCATGATGGTTCGGCTGATTCCAGCCGAACCATCATGCTTTAGCGCGCCCTCACACCTCGAGCGGGACGAAATGCGGCGCCGCGAGCTCGAGCAACGCCAGGGCCTCCTCCAGCGTGCGCACGACCATCGGTTCGTCGCTCTTCACGCTGTCCTGATGGAGGCCGTAGACGCGCGACAGCCCGAACATCTCCGCCTGAGGCGCGACGAGGATGCGGCGGGCGCCGCCCATGATTCGCGGCCGGCGGCCAAGCGACCGAATGTAGGGAACGTCGACGTCCGAGCGCGTCAGGCCGGTGAAATCGATGATGCCGTCGCAGTTGCCATGGCGGGCGGCGAATTTGCGCGTGTCCTCCCGGAGCGTCTCGAAATCCTTCGGTGTCAGCACGCCCGAGAAGCGGACCAGCAGCACCTTGTGCATCTCGTCGAAATGCAGCGTGTAGGCCACTGAGCGCTTCTCCCCGTGCCGAGCTCGCAATCGTAGGTGACCCGGGAGGCCGCTCCAAGCTGGGCGATCGTTCAGGAACGCATGCCTGGCGGACGTTCTATACGACGGAATCGGCTTCCTTCTGGCACCGGGGTTGTGGTGGCGACGCCATGATCGCCACCACACGTCCCGTCGTCCTGGCGCAGCGAAGGACCAACGGGTGCAATAACGCGCTGTTGCGACGCCGGGTCCTTCGCGCTCCGCTCGCTCACGATGGCAGCAATGCAAGAATCGTCAAAAGCGCTGTTGTTCCAAGGGCTTGGCTATATCAGCAGTTCGTTTGGCGGGGTTTGATAGTAGGTCAGAACATGACCTTACAGCTCGCGATGGCGGCTCTCCGGCATCGCCAGCATGGCGGCCAGCGTCACCAGGCTGGTCAGCACGACGTACCAGGCGGGCGATACGGGATTTTGCGTCACGCCCAGCAGCCAGGTGATGACGAATTGAGTCGTGCCGCCGAATAGCGAGACACCGACCGCGTAGGTGACGCCGAGCCCGGTGGCGCGGATCGAGCCGGGCAGCAGCTCGGGAATGGCGACCAGCGAGGCCGTGCTGCTGATCGCCGTCAGCGCGGTGAGCACGATCGCCGTGACGTAAAGCGTCGCCGCGTCGGGATGGGCGGCGAGCAGCAGGAAAGCCGGCCATACCAGCAAGGTCAGCAACAGGCGCGGCACGATCATCACCATGCGCCGGCCATATCGGTCGGCCAGCCAGCCGCCGAGCAGCGAGGCGAGAAAAGTCGAGCAGCCCGCCACCAAGGTCGCCGACAAGGAGATGCTGGCCGAGAAATGCAGGGTCGTGATGGCGTAGGTGGTGAGGTAGTTGGCGACGTAGGTCGCGACGGTGCCGCCCACGATCAGGAGCACGCCCAGCACCAACAGCCGGCCGTGGCCGAGCAGGCGCGAGGCCATCTTGCCCGTGCCCTGCGACGCGGGCTCGGCGCGCTCGACCAATGTCTCGGGCATGGCGCGGCGCAGGTACAGCGCCATCGGAATCAGCGCGAGGCAGAGCACGAACGGCACGCGCCAGCCCCATGCCGCCATCGCCTCCTTGTCGAGCAGCAGCGACAGCAGCGTGCCGATCCCGCCGGCCAGGATGCCCGAGATGCCTTGGCTCGCGAGCTGCCAGCTCGAATAGAAGCCGCGCCGGCCGGGCGGAGCGATCTCGATCAGGAACACGCTGGCCGGCCCGACATCGCCGCCCAGCGCCAGGCCCTGGATCATCCGGCAGACGATCACGATCACCGGAGCCGCGACCCCGATCGAGGCATAGGACGGCGTGAGCGCGAGGCCTGCCGTGCCGACCGTGATCATGGCGATCGTCAGGAGCAGGGCGGGCTTGCGGCCGGCCCGATCGGCATAGGCGCTGATGATCACGCCGCCCAGCGGCCGGAACACGAAGCCGACGCCGAAGACCCCGACCGTCACCAGCAGGCTGACGAACGCGGTCTTCGCCGGGAAGAACGCCTGGGCGATGTAGACCGCGAAGAAGGCGTAGGTCACGAAGTCGAAGAATTCGAGCGCGTTGCCGGCGACGGCCGCCACCACAACCTTGATCGGCACGCTGCGCCGTCCGCCCGCCTGCATGGATGCCTTTCTCGCCCGTCCCACAGTCAATGCGCCGGGGGCTTGTCGAGTTCCTTGGCCGGTTGCGGTAAGACAGGCCTGCGGATGATTGGGGGGAATGAATGATGCAGACCAAACGGCCGGCGCTGCTCGCCGCGATCGTCGGGCTTTCGCTCTTCGCGGTCGAACGTGCCGCTGCGGCCGACGGCTTCGACGTCGTGGCGCTGGGCGCGCTGGGCGGCATCGAGGACGGCAACCTCAGCGCCTGGCTCATTCACCCGCACGACGATATGCGCGCGGTCACCTGCGATGCCGGCACGCTGGTGAACGGCCTGCGCGTTGCCGACGAGAAGGGCGCCTTCAAGGAGCTCACGGTGCCGGCGGGCAGCGGTCTCAGCCGTGTCGGCTACGTGCTCACCGATCGCATCAAGGGCTATCTCGTGAGCCACGCCCATCTCGATCATGTCGGCGGGCTTGTGATCGCCTCGCCGGACGACAGCAAGAAGCCGATCTATGCGCTGGCTTCGGTCAATGCCGCGCTCGCCGCCAGCTACTTCAACTGGCAGGCCTGGCCCAATCTCGCCGATCGCGGCAAGGCGCCCCAGCTCAAGAAATACACCTACGAGGATCTCGCGCCGGCGACGGCAACGCCGCTCAAGGAGACCAACATGAGCGTCACCGCCTTTCCGCTCAGCCATGGCGGCGTGGAGTCGACGGCCTTCCTGCTCGAAAGCGGGCAGGAGTCGATGCTCTGCTTCGGCGACACCGGGCCCGATTCGGTCGAGAAGTCGACCAGGATGCACGACGTATGGACCGCCGTCGCCCAGCGCGTGAAGCAGCACCGGTTGAAGGCGATCATCATCGAGACGTCCTACACCAGCGACCGGCCGGACAATCTGCTGTTCGGCCATCTGACGCCGAAATGGCTGCTGGCGAGCCTGCACGAGCTCGATCGGGCGGCCGGCGGAAACGCCCTCAGGGGCCTGCCGATCGTCGTCAGCCACATCAAATATTCGCTCACCGAGGAGCAGCCGCAGAAGAAGATCCAGCAGGAGCTCGAGGCGGGCAACGATCTCGGCGTCAGGTTCATCCTTCCGGCGCAAGGCGAGCGCTGGACCTTCAAGTAAGCGGTGAAGCTAGCGCCCGCCCGCCACGTTGAGCGTCGTGCCGGTGATGTAGCTCGCCTCGTCGGAAGCGAGGTAGAGCACGGCATCGGCTATCTCGCGCGGCTTGCCGATGCGGCCCATCGGCACCAGTTTCCACGGACTGTAGTCCTTGTCGCGCATCTCCTCGAAGACGCCGGCGGTGCGCTCGGTGTCGATCGGGCCGGGTGCGACGGCATTGATGCGGATGCCATGGCCGCAGAGCTCGTAGGCCGCGTCGCGAATGAAGCCGTGGATGCCGGCCTTGGCGGCGGAATAAGCGGCGCCGCCGCTGTGTGCGGCGGTCCACGGCGTGCCCTCGCGCGACCCCGACGACAGGCAGACGATCGCGCCCGAGCGCTGCTTCATCATCGGCTTGCAGGCGGCCCGCGTGCACAGGAAGGCCGAGCGCAGATTGAGCTTGATCGTGTGATCCCAGTCCGCCGCCGACATCTGCCAGAGCCGGGCGTTGCGGGCGCCGCCCACATCATTGACCAGCACGTCGAGCCGGCCGTGTTCGGCGGCAATGCGCGCGAACGCCTCGTCGACCGGCTTCTCTTCGGTGACGTCGGCCACGATCGTGATCACCGAGGCACTGTTGCGCCTGATGTCGGCGGCGGTCTTCTCGAGTTGCGCGCCATCCGTGTCGAGCAGCACCAGCCGGGCGCCTTCCTCGGCGAAACGCTGGGCGATCGCCGCGCCGATGCCGTGCGCGGCGCCGGTGATCGCTGCGACCTTGTCCTGCAGGCGTGCCATGGCGATCCTTCAGCGAGCCACGAGATTGGTGGCCGCGCCGCCGGTCGCCGTCCGCCCGCCGTCGACCACGAACTGGCCGCCGGTCGTATTGGAGGCGAGGTCGGAGCACAGGAAGAGCACCATGTTGGCGATTTCTTCGGGCGTGGTGTAGCGGCCGGTCGGCTGCGCCGCCTGATAGCGCTCCGAGATGGCCCTCGGATCGGACGGCATGATCTGCTGCTCCAGCGAATGGATCATGCGCGTGTCGACCGGCCCGGGGCAGACGGCGTTCACGCGTACGCCCTGGCGCGCAACCTCGCCGGCGGCGGTTTTGGTGAGGCCGATCACGGCGTGCTTGGAGGCGACATAGGCCGGCATGCCGGGCGAGGCGACGAGACCAGCGACGGAGGCGGTGTTCACCACGGCGCCGCTCTTCTGCTTCAGCATCTGCGGCAGCACGTGCCGCAGGCCGAGAAACACGCCCTTCACATTGACGCCGATCACGGCATCGAACATCGCTTCGTCGTAGTCGGCGGTGTTGGCGAGCTTGCCCTCGATGCCAGCATTGTTGAAGAAGCAGTCGATGCGGCCATGCTTGTCGAGCGTCGCCTTGACGTAGGCCTGCACGTCGGCCGATTTGGTGACGTCTGCGGTGAGGGAGGTCGCCTTGCCGCCGGCCTGCCGGATGATGCCGGCCGTCGCTTCCGCCGCGGCGGTATCCTTGTCGACCACCACGACCTTGGCACCGTGCTTGGCGAAGGCGATGCATGCTGCGCGTCCGATTCCGTTGCCGCCACCGGTGACGAGTGCGACCTTGCCGCTGAAATCCATGTACCTGCTCCTGAAAAACGGTCAGCCGAAGAAGCGGCGAAATTCGCCGATGACGAAGTCGGGCCGTTCGCGCACCGAGGCATGGCCCGCGTTGGGCACCTCGACGATGCCGTGACTGCCCGGAATGTTCTCGGCCATCCAGCGTGCGGCTTCCTTGAAGGCCGCCCCCTCGTTGGAGCCGAGCAGGATCATCGTCGGCATCTTCATGCGCTTGGCCTGCTCGCGCGCATCGACATGGGCCAGCCATTCGCAGCCCAGGGCGTAGCCTTCGCCCGAGCAGGACGCCCACTTCTCCTTCACGTGGCGAACGTTGGGCCCGTTCTCGTCGAGCGAGGCCTGGGTGAAGAACACCTTCTCCAGCGCAGGGATGAGGCTTGCCACACCCTTGGTGCGCGCCGCCTCGGCCCGCACCGGCCAGTTGGCGCGCATCTCGTCGTTGTAGCGCGGCGTGCAATCGCAAAGGATCACGCGGCCCACCATCTCGGGATAGGTGCCGGCGAAATGCTGGGCCATCGAGCCGCCCATCGAGATGCCGGCGATATGGGCACGGTCGATGCCTTCGCGCTTCATCAGGGCAAGCAACTGCTCGCTCAATTCGGCCTCGCCGTACTGCCCCTTCGGCAGCGGCGTGTCGTGGTGGCCGGGCAGGCTGTAGGCGATCAACTCGAATTCGTCGGTCAGCGGATCGAGCGCGTCCCAGAAGTGCCAGTCCATGCCGAGGCAATGCAGCAGGATCAGCGGCTGGCCTTTGCCGCGGCGATGGACCGTGACGTCGGCCGGGTCGAGGGGCTGGGGAGTCCAGGACCTGTGTGCGACGTCGTTCATTGCTTGGCCGGCCCCATGGGATAGCGCAGCTCGCCGGTGCGGTATTCGGCAGGGTGCAGAACCACTTCCGCCGCCGGATTCGCGAATTGATCCATGCCCTGGCCCTTCAGGCCACGGAACTGCACCCACAACATGCGCGAATGATCCCACTCGCCGTCGGGGCCGAACTTCACGTCGCCGACGATCGTCTTGAACGTGGTGGCGTGCATGTAGGCGGCAAGCTTGTCCTGGTCGAGCCCGCCCGAGCCGGTTACCGCCTGCTCGAGGATCTGCATGGTCGCATAGGTGAAGGGCGGCACGTAGTAGCCTTGCGGATCGATGCCCTTCTGCTTGGCGAGCGGCTGGTATTTCTTCAGCAGCGGTTCGACGCCGGGAAACTTGCTGGCCACCGCCGGACAATAAAGCTCGTAGCTCACAACATCGTTCAGCATCTCGCCGAGGTCGCCCTTCAGGGTCGCGGCTTGCGTGCCGACCATGCCTCCCCCAAACAACCTGGGGCGGAAGTTCTGCTCGCGGGCGGCGCGGATCACGCCCGAGGTATCGACCGGATAACTGCCGACATAGACGATTTCCGGGGTGCTGGCGGCGAGGCCGCGAACCACGGCGGAGAAGTCCACGGTGGTCGGCGGATAGGTGCGGTCATAGACGATCTTCAATCCGTGCTTCTTCGCCTCCTGGCGGGCGCCATCGAGCGCTTCTTCGCGAATTCGGCGTCCGCGCCGATCAGCGCCACGGTCGTCGGCTTGGGCTTCATTCCCATTGCCACCTCGAAGAAGCCCTCGCTGATCGACTGCTTGCCGTGCGGCCCGTATGGCATGGTCTGGAAATATCTCGGGTACTTGAACTCGTCATTGATGGCGAGCGCCAGCATGGTGAGCACGACCTTGCCGTGCTGCATGGCAACCGGCATCGCCGGCACGGTGAGGTTGGTGCCGTTGGTGACGAGAAGGTCGACGTTGTCGACGTCGAGCAGCTTTGTGTAGATCTGCGGGACGTTGGCGGGATTGGACTGGTCGTCGTAGGTGATGAGCTGCACCGGCCGGCCGAGGATGCCGCCCTTTGCGTTGACGTCCGCTGCCCAGATTTCCATCGTCAGCAGAGCCTGTTTGCCGATCGCCGCCAGTCCGCCTGTCTGGGGCATCGAAAAGCCGATTTTCACCGGAGTTGCAGCCTGCGCGGCCGGTGCCTGGGCGGCGAGGCCGCCCAGTATGCCGGCCAGGGTCGTGCGCCGGCTAATCGCCTTTGTGGTCATGAGCGTCCTTCCCTCGTGTCTGGCTTGGCCGGCAGCGTCATCAACCGCTGGCAGGTCCGACGATGCCACTGACTGAGAGCGCGATAAAGCGGCGAGGCCAAGGTTCGGGAGGCTGACCTATCGCGCCGTTGACAGCCGCGGGGACGAGTGCCTCAATTCGCTCATCTAAATCGAGCGCGGAGGTTTAGATGGTTCCACCGGACCAGAGTGCCGCGATAATTGCCGGCGCATGCCTTCGGGCTCCGGCATAGCGGCGCCACACGATCGACCCGGCGGGGCGGCCACAGCGGGCTGCATCAGTCAGGCAAAGCCCCACACTGGCCGTCCCCGACGCGGTACCCGCCTAAGACGACAAGGCCTGCATCCTGCGCGGATGCCGTTGCGTTGCTCCTGACCACTTCGGAGGTTGGGATGGCAAAGCGCCTATTTACTCTATCTGTATTGCTCGCAGGCGGCGTGGTCGCAGCCGGTTCGGCGCTTGCGCAGGGCGGCTCCGTCGCCTACTGCGCGGCGCTCGCCGACCGATATGCCCGATACGTCGGAACCTCGGAATTTTCGCCGCGAAACCAGGCGGACCGCCGCAGCGATCCGGAGGCCCGATTGGCCATGTCGCAATGCCATCAGGGCCAGGCCGCTGCCGCCATTCCCGTGCTCGAACGGCGGCTACGCGACGCCGGCGTCGGCTTGCCGACGGGCTATTGAGCAAAGAAAATGCCGCTTCGGCCCCACCGAAGCGGCATCTCCCCACTGTGCCTTCGGCAGACCTGCTTCCGCCGCAAATTGCCAATAGCCTCGGTCGAATGAGGCCGCATTGACCGCCGTCAATCGGCGCCAGCCTCTTTACCGGAAACGAGCAGGATCGCACCGGAGGCATGCACCTCGCCGGCCCAGTTCGGCGCGAGCAGGGTTGTTGCATCGAGTTGGGAGACGATTGCTGGACCCAGGATTCGATCGCCGGCACCCAAGGCCGCTCGCTCATAGAGAGGGACCTCCACGTTGCCCGACGCGAGATGCACCGGCACGTGCCGCTGCGGCGCGGCGCCTTTGCCAGCCGGCAGTTGCGGTCTGGGTGGCGGCGGCATGCGGCCCGTCGCCTCGACCCGCAGGGTGACGAGCTCGATGGCGGCATCGAGCGTGAAGCCATAGAGCGCCTGGTGCGCGTCGGCGAAGGCCTGCTCGACGCCTCGCGCGTCGTCGACCCAAGGCACACTCACTTCGCCGCCCTGGCCGTGATAGCGCATCAGCGCCGCGCGGCGAAACTGCCGGTCAGCGCGCGCCACTTTCTCGCTGGCAAGCCATTCCTCCGCCTGCTTCTCGAGCTCGGCATAGATGGCCCGCGCCACGTCGAGCTCGACTGCGCCTGCCTTGGGCAAGGTTCGGCTGAAGTCGGATTTGAGATCGGCCGCCAGCAGCCCGTCGGCGCAAAGGACGCCCGGCGCGGGCGGAATCAGCACGCGCCGGATGCCGAGAAGGTCGGCCAGGGCGCAGCCGTGCAACGGCCCCGCGCCGCCGAACGGCACCAAAGTGAAGTCGCGCGGGTCGTGGCCGCGCTCGACCGAAACGATGCGCAGCGCCCCCACCATGTTGTTGTCGATGATGGCGAGCACGCCGCGCGCGGCGGCCTCCACCGAAAGACCGAGCGGCCTGGCGACCGACTGCTCGATCGCCGCCCGCGCCGCGGCCGAGTCGAGTTCCATGCGTCCGCCCAGCAGCTTGGCCGGCAAGTGGCCAAGCACGACATGGGCGTCGGTCACCGTGGCGCAGGGGCTGCCCTTGCCGTACGCGGCCGGCCCCGGATCGGCGCCGGCACTTTGCGGGCCGACCGTGAGCGTGCCGTCCTCGACCTTGGCGATCGAGCCGCCGCCCGCGCCGATCGTCACCATGTCGACCATCGGCAAGGGCAGCGGCCATTCGCCGACATGGCCGCTCTGGGTGAGCTCGATGCGGCCGTTCTTCAGCAGGCAGATGTCGGCGCTGGTGCCGCCGATATCGACGGTGATGATGTCCTTGATCCCGCAGGCTGCCGCGACATCGCGCGCGCCGACGACGCCGGCAGCCGGACCCGAGAGGGCGGTGAGGGCAGGCGCGCGGCGAATGGCGCTGCCGCCCGCCACGCCGCCATTGGACTGCATCAGCAGGAGCGGCGCCGCGACCTTTTCGCCGGCGAGCCGGTCTTCGAGGCGCGAGACGTAGGTTGACACGCCGGGCATGACGATGGCGTTCAACACGGTGGCGAGCGAGCGCTCATACTCGCGCACCACCGGCAGCACGTCCGACGACGCCGTCACGGCGACGCCCGGCAAATTCTGGCGCAGGATCTCGGCGACGCGGCGTTCGTGCGCCGGGTTGGCGAACGAATGCAGCAGGCAGACAGCGATCGCCTCGACCTTGAGGGCGCGGCAGGCGTCTGCGGCCGCGAGCACGCTTGCTTCGTCGAGCGGCTCGATCACGACGCCGCCCGAGCCGATCCGCTCCTTCACTTCCAGCACGCGCGACGCCGGCACCGGCCGGGCGGGCTTCACCCAGGCGAGATAGTTGGCGCGGCGGGGAATGTCCTGCCGGCCGATGGTGAGCACGTGGCGAAAGCCCGCCGTGGTCACCAGAGCCGTGCGCGCCCCCTTGCCCTCCAGGATCATGTTGGTGGCGACGGTCGTGCCGTGCAGCACGCGCTCGAGCGCCGCCGCGCCGTGGCCCGCGTCGGCGAGCGCCATCTGCACGCCGGTCAGGAACGCCTGGCTGGGGTCGGCCGGCACCGACGGCGTCTTGGCGCGCCAGATCCTGCCGCTCTTGGCGTCGTGCAGGGCGATGTCGGTGAAGGTGCCGCCGATGTCGATGGCGATGGCGAGCGACGTGTCAGGCGAGGCTGTCGACATAACTATGACGATGGAACGCTTTTGTCTCGGGACGCCTGGCGCGGAGCTTGGTCGTGGCCGACCGGTCGATCGCGCCGTCGGCGATCGCGACGCCATATAGGCGCTTGGCACTGTCGACGCTGACGAAGCCGCCGGCCACGTCTTCCAGCACTCTTTCCGGCGGGCGGTCGAACGGATGGCCGTAACCGCCGCCGCCGCCGGTCTCGATGCGCAGCACGTCGCCGCGCTTCACGATATTGCCGTCGGACAGCGGCGGAAGCTGGCGCTCATGGTTGGTGCCGGGATTGACGACGATGCGGCCCGTGCCGCCGGCCATGCCGCCGGCGATGCCCCATGGCGGATTCTTCACGCTGTCGATGCGGATGGCCAATACGGCCTCCTCGGCCAGCACGTCGTACTCGCGCACGATGCCGCAGCCGCCGCGCCAGCGGCCCGCACCGCAGGAGTCGGTCAGGATGCCGTAGGTGCGCAGCCGCACCGGATAGCCGTTTTCGAGGAATTCGACGGGGTAGTTCTCCTGCGCCACGAAATAGACCGCATCGGTGCCGTCGGCTGTAGCGCGCGCGCCCCAGCCGACGCCGATGCCGTCCGACATCAAAAAGCGCTCGAGCGCGCCTTCGTCCGTGCGGTAGGTCCCACGCAGGAAGGTGATGACATAGGCCGAGTGCGCCGCCGGCGCCTTGCCGCCCGCGACGTTGATAAGCCCGTTCACGGCGGCGAGGAAGCGCATCAGGGTGAGGCCGCGCATGCCAAGCGGCGCGGGGAATTTGGGCCACAGCAGCGAGCCTTCGCGCAAGCGCACCTCGTCGAGCGCCTGCGGGCCGCCTGCGTTGCAGACCTGCGCAGGATCGCCGCCGAGATAGAACATCGACAGCGCCGTGCCGGGCACGTCCGGGTTCAAAAGCAGGTTCACCGGCCCGGGCGACTGGTCATCGGTCGCGGTGGCGTCGAAGATGAAGCGATCCTGCCCGTCGGGACCCTTCTCGCGGGTCAGGGCCAGCCGGAGGTGGAAGGGTCCGTTGCCATGTCCATCCGAGTCGATTGCGTCAGTGAAGCGGTGCGTACCGTAGTCGAACGTCTCGGCAAGCTTGGCGCGCACCAGATTGCGCGTGCGGGCAAGCAGCTGGCGCAGGGCATCGGCCACCACGTCGTGGCCGAAGCGCGCCACGATCTCCTCGATGCGCTTCACCCCCAGGGCCGTCGCCGCCATCAGCGCCCGCATGTCGCCCTTGTTCTGTTCGGGGAAACGCGAATTGCGGAAGAAGATCTTGAGCGCGCCCTCGTTGGTGACGCCGGCATCGATCAGCTTGGTCGGCGGCACGATGATGCCTTCCTGGAAGATGTCCTGCGTGTCGGGGCTGATCGAGCCTGCCCGCATGCCGCCGATGTCCGAGAAGTGGGCCCAGCCCATGACGAAGCCGCAGCGCCGGCCGTCATGGAACACCGGGGCCACCAGCACCTGGTCGTTTGAGTGCGAGATGGCGCCGCGCGAGCCGTAGCAGTCATTGTACCAGTAGAGATCGCCCGCGCGCATGCTCTCGGGCGGGAAGTCGCGGAATACCGGCCCGCAGATATCGCCGAATACCGGCAGGTTGGAGCCCACCGCCATGACGCCGTCGGCGTCGAACAGGGCGGTGTAGAAGTCCTTCTTCTCGCGGATGAACGCCGAGATCGCCGTGCGCTCGATCAGCGCCTCCATCTCGGCCTGCGCCGCACGAACGGCGCCGCGCACGATCTCGAGCGTCACTGGATCGCAGGCGCGCGTTTCCCCCTTTCTCATGGCGATCGATCGTTGCGACTCAATCGAGTGGAGCATTCGTGCGATCCTTCATGATCAGCAGGGTAATCGTGCTGACGATTGCGGAAAAGATCAGGAAGAAAGCCGGCGCCACCGGGTTCTTGAGCGCCTCGATCAGCCAGGTGGAAATGAACGGGGCCAGGCCGCCGAACAAGGTCACGGACATGCCATAGCCGATCGAGAGGGCGGTGAAGCGTACCTTGGTCGGGAACAACTCGGCCAGGATGGCGCACAACGGACCCGCATACATCGCAAGCAGGACGGCGGAGACCGACTGCACGACCATCAGGCGCGTGCCGTCTGGCGCGCTGGAGAGGTAGCTGAACATCGGGAAGGAGATGATGCCGTAAGCGAC
>DASRFX010000013.1:0-15308 GCA_035651335.1 Reyranella sp.
CGCTGGAGCAGCCGAGATCGGCGCCGCCTGGCGCAGAACGAGAAAGGGCTCCGAGGAAACCTACCTCAGTGTCAAGCTCGACGATCCGGCGCTGCCGCAGCCGATCTGGGGCGCGCTTCTGGAGGCCACCGAAGACGGCACAGCACGTCTCATCTGGCGGCGCGACAGAAAAGATGATGGCTGAAAGCCACCTCACTCCCTCAGGCGAAGCGTCGCCGCGTAGCTGAACGCCAACCGATTCCCCCGGGTGCCCGAGCGGCATCGCAAGCCCGCGCTGCTGCAAGGACCCCTGTTGCCGGAGCCAACGACCGTGTCTCGAACGCGCCTGATTACTTGCGTGCTGCTCCCTTTCGCGGCGGGCTACTACCTGTCGTACCTGTTCCGCTCGATCAACGCCCTGATCGCAGGCGATTTGACCGCCGAGCTTGGACTGACGGCGGCCGATCTCGGCCTACTGACATCGGTCTACTTTATGATCTTCGCTGCTGTGCAGCTGCCGTTCGGCGTGCTCCTCGACCGTTGCGGTCCACGTCTTATCCAGAGCGCCTTGCTGGTGGTCGCCGGCATCGGTTCTCTCGTCTTCGCCCTCGCCGATGGTGTCTTCACGCTGATGCTCGGGCGCACCCTGATCGGCCTCGGTGTCGCCGTCGCCCTGATGGCCGGTCTCAAGGCGATCGTACTGTGGTTTCCGCCGGAGCGGATCGCCCTCGCCAACGGCTGGTTCGTCATGCTCGGCGCCCTCGGCGCGTTGACGGCAACGGGCCCGGCCGAGTTGGCCATCCGAGCGATTGGCTGGCGCGGCCTGTTCGCCGTTCTCGCGGCCTTGTCGGCTGCGGCGGCGCTCCTGGTCCTGGTGGCAACGCCCGAGGCTCACAACCGGCCAGGGGCTGCCCCGTCATCCAAGCTCAGCCTCTGGAGGGTTTATCAGGATGTGCGTTTCTGGCGCATCGCGCCGCTCTCGGCGACCGGCATCGGCACATCCTGGTCGCTGCAGGGTTTGTGGGCGGCGCCGTGGCTCAGGGACGTTGCAGGACTTGACCGGGCGAGCGTCGTCGAGCATCTCACCGTCATGGCGGTCGCACTCGCCGGCAGCGCCCTCTTGCTCGGAACAGTGGCCGACCGCCTCCGTCGCGCGGGTGTCCGGACCGAGCTGATCCTGATGTCGACGCTCGCCTTGTCGATGAGTGCGCAGCTGGCGCTGCTCCTCGGCCTGCCAATTCCGTCCCATGTGCCGTTTGCGGTGATCTCCGCATCCGGCGCCGCCACGGTGCTCAGCTTTGCAATCCTGGCACAGTACTTTCCAAAGGAGGCCTGCGGCCGCGCCAACGCGGCGCTCGGCGTCCTTCACGTCGGCGCTGCGTTTGGCCTGCAGTCCTTTGCCGGCCTCATCATCGCCCAGTGGCCCGCGGCCGACGGCCACTACCCGGCCGAGGCGCACCAAGCTTCCATGGCGCTCGGTCTCGCCTTACAGGTCGCCAGCCTTGCCTGGTTCCTCATCCCCAAGCGCCGGAGGCCGGCGACACATATGGCGCACGCCGTCGCCCGCGCATTCGGCTCGAGCGTCTCACCGGTGGCCGTTCTGCCGACGCCGTATGCGAAGGCGTCATCGGCCTGCAACCAGCACATCCACCAGGCGCATAGACAGGCAAAGGCTTGGCGCTTCGCTGCTGCAGCCTCTATGACGCTGTGTGCCGGACTGGCCGTTTCGCTGTCGCTGTCGATGAGTCGTCCGGCAGTCGCGCTCCATTTGGCGGCTGGTGGTATCGCTGCTCGTGCCTTTGAGGACGGTTGTTTACCCGTACGGACGCAACACCGCCTTGATAGCCCGTGCGCCCTGCCGCTGGTGCACCGTGCCGAGCCCGAGAATGAATGAATCTGACCTCAAACCGAAAGAGCCGGCATGCTCCGGTCTTGGCGATCAGTACGCTGTCGATCACTTCTGCGGCCCCGGACACTTGGTCATCGCCAGACTGGTGCTCGAGCTCCGCGCGGAGATGCACTGGCCCGCACAGTTGACATCAGGACACGGATCGAGCGCCTCGCACGCTCGTTGTGACGCTTGGTCAAGCGCCCTTCATGAGCGATCGGTGCATGGCAATCACAAATCTGTCGCTGCTGGTGGACGGTAGGTCGCACCTGTTTGTCGGCCCGGATCGCGCGGGGCTTGCACGCTTGGAGTGTTCGCAATTCAACCCCATCTATGCAGGCGGCCCAAGACCTCAGCTGGAGCCGTAAGCGCATTCTCCGCACGCGCGCCGACTCTTCGCTTCTGCGATCGGTACTTGGCTGCTCTCTTCTGACGCGGGGCCGCGTCTCATGCGTTGGCAACAACAATGAGTCAATCCAGCTTCAGTGGTGAAAAGGTCGACATTTGAGCTGCCTGAGGGAGCCCCGACCCGATCCGCATATCCTCGCCGCATCCCGGCGGACTGCCGTCCATTTGTGGCGCGTGTTCGATGACTGACACTGATATCAAGGACCGCATAGACCGCCCGCACGCCAAGCCCAGACGCAAGGCCGCGCGCTACATCACCGTCAGCGAGCCCAGCTGCCAACGCACGCGTGATGTCGGTTATCGCAAGGAAGTCGCCCAGCACACGAGTCGCACCGGCTGCCAAGCTGCCGCGCGGTTCAGACTCGTCGATTTGCTGCCACACCAATGCAGATTTCCGTTTGGCGATCCCAAGACCGATCCCGACTTCGGCTTTTGCGGCCGGCGCCGGGTACAGGGCACCTCCTACTGCCCCGAGCATCTGCAGGTATGCCAGCCCGACACCTACACCGCCGGCAGGCTCGTCTTGGCACCCACGCGAGCGGACGAACCTTTTTCCAAGCTCAGGGCTAGCCGTGGCTCAAGCTCGTCGACGCCTCCATTGCCTCCCGGCAGGCCCGGCAGACGGTTGCCGGACTGAGGCGATAGCGCGCGAACCGTTCGAACACGGTTTCGCTGCCGTCGAAGTCGCCCGGCACGATGAACCGAAACTCCCAGGAACCTGTATCGACCTCGCAGGCCTCCAGTGTGCCGTCGTCCACCTCGTCGGTCGGCTCACACTCGACGCTCAGGATTTCACAATCACCGTTGGCATTGGCGAGGGCCGCGATCTCGAAGGCGACGTTCGTCATTGGCGGCTCTTGTTACGCCCTAGTCTTGAGAGTCCGCGCCTGCGACGCGCAGCACACTGCCCGGCGTCAAGCCCAGTCGATAGTAGGTGGCAGCAGGAACCGGTCCCATCACGGCGAACCGGAGGCCACGCCGGCCAACCAAAATCCGTCGCAGTGTCGCGACGGCCTGTTCGCTGGCGGATTGCGCTACCGCGTAGCGTTCTCTGACCGTTGAGCCACGGCGTGTCCAGCAGGCTTCAATGAACCACCCCTTGGACATCCGAAGTCATGCCGATGCATCCAGCGGGACCGAAGCCGACTCCGCGGTCCTGCGCGCAGCGCATTTTCCGCGCTGCCTCGAGCAGATCGACAGCACGGCAAGGCTTCTTCACCAGTGGCGCATGGCGAAAGCCGTCTGGAATGCCCTCTCGGTCATATCCGGTCACAAACGCGAACCTCACTCCGCGCCGCCCCAGGGCTTCCGCGATCGGCCCTGCCGCCTGTCCCCGCAAGGTGATGTCGACCAGTGCGCCGTCCAGATGCCCTTGGCGGTCGATGATGCCCAGGGCGTGATCGACACTGGCTGCTGGCCCGACCACTTCATAACCTTCATCCTGAAGGATGGCGGCAAAGTTCATGGCCACAATGGGCTCGTCCTCGACCAGGAGAATGCGCGATTCAGGCATGGCTATCTCCCCACCAACTTCTCCTTATGTGCCTCACATCGTGCGTTGTTCTCAAACAGACGCGCTCTGGGTTCTGGCGCCGGCTCGCCGCCGGCGCCAGAAGTGCGCCTATCCGTGACTCGCGCCTCAACGCCTTGCGGCAAAACCCCCGCCAGGCAGGGTCACTGCGGCCCAGATCGCCAACAGCCCGACGAGCACGCCGACGACGAACTGGTTCCAGAGCGCCACTTGCAGAGAGGCAAAGCCCAGCAGATACGGCGAGACGATGAGCCAGGCCGCCAGTGCCACGTTGACCCACTCCTCCCACTTCTGGAAGGCGATGAGGGCGGCGACCGCCGCCACGGCGACGATCACGCCGACCGTGTGCGCGTTCCACGCCGGCTTTGATTCAGCCGCGTAACCGAGCAGCCACGGGGAGATCAGCAGCCAAATCCCGAGCACCAGGTTCGCGGTATCTTGCCACTGATCGTTGAGCTTCTTTGCTATGTCTGTCATGGGCGACATTCCTTCGCTACGATGGTTTTTCACACGCTGCGAACCTCTATCCGGCGTGCCGGCCGCCCGCCGCCGCGCAACTCGACCTCCCAGCCTTTAGGCGGGCTGTCGATACTGAGGTCGGCGCGCTGCGGCGCCAGTCGATAGTTGATGAGAGACAGATTGAAGCGGGCTTCATCCCCTGCACGGACCGTAGCGGCAGGATAGTCGGCCGTGAGCCACAGGCCTTTGATGTCGGCGGGCGGGGTCTCGGCGCAGAGCGGCATCGGGATAATGACCGCAAGCAGCAGAAGTGCGAGACTGATTGTCTTGCGCATGGTACTGCCTCTTTTTTTCCAGTCACCTGTCCTTTCGGTTTGAGTGCGGCTCGAACGTCGCCAGCGAGCTTGCGAGCAACACCCGGCGACCACCGCAAGGATGGGTGTCAGCCGACCGCAATCCGCCGCGGCTTTGCCTGTTCCGCTTTCGGCAGCACCAGTGTGAGCACGCCATCCTTCATTTCAGCGCTGATCTTGTCCTGGTCGATGCGATCTGAGATCGAGAAGGAACGGGGGTAATGGCCGATGTTATATTCGGTATAGAGGAGCCGCAGACCCGCATATTTTGAGAAGTCGATCTGACCCTGGATCGTCAGCACGCCGTTCTCAACGTTGCCATCGACCTTGTTGCGATCCACGCCGGGCATCTCGACCGCCAGGGTCAGAGCCTCGTCGGTTTCGAAGATGTCGGTGGTCGGCACGAAGATGCGAGCTGGGACCGTAGACTCCTCTTTCTTGGCCAGCTCACGCTTCTCTTGAACCTGAAGTTGCTGCGGGGACATGGGTTGCCTCCGTTGGCTCGCTGGACGTTGGCTTCAATTGATGCTGATGGTCCGCGGCTTGTCGCTCTCGGCCCTCGGGATGAACAGGGCGAGGACACCGTCGCGATATTCCGCTTTGATGCGCTCGGGATCGATACGAATCGGCACAGTCAGCGTCCGGTCGAACACGCCCGAGCTGCGCTCGCGCCGGTGCACGCTCGCCCCTTCGCTGTAGCGGATGTCCTTCTTCCCGGAAATGCGGATGGTGTTGTCCTTGGCCTGGATCTCCAGGTCGCTCTTGCTCACCCCCGGCAGTTCCAGGATGGCGACCAGGTCATGGTCCTGCTGGAATACGTTGATGGGCGGATAGGCGCCCATGCCAGCGGTGGCACCTTGCAGCCAGTCGCTTTCAAGGCGAGAGTCGAGCGCTCTCTGCAAACTGAAGAGTGCGTCGAACGGATCGGCAAACGTTCCCATCATGGCGACACCTCATAGGTTTTGAGCCTGCATCGGGAGGGGCCGCGGCCTGTGCCCCGGCTCCTCCATCGACCGTCAATAGTCCATGCCGGCGCCCATCTCGGGATGGGCGGCGCCATTGCTCTTCTTCTTCGGCTTCTCCGCAACCATTGCCTCAGTGGTGATGAGCAGACTGGCAATGGAGGCCGCGTCCTGCAGTGCCGTGCGCACGACCTTGGTCGGGTCGATGATGCCCTTGGCAACGAGATCGCCATATTCGCCGCTCTGGGCATCGAAACCCCAGTTGTAGCTGGAGTTCTCGAGGATCTTGCCGGCCACCACCGAGCCGTCCTCACCGGCGTTGATGGCGATCTGCCGCGCGGGGGCCTCCAGCGCCTTGCGCACGATGCGGATGCCGACCTTCTGGTCCTCGTTCTCGACGTTGAGACGATCAAGGGCGCTGCGCGCTCTGAGCAGCGCCACGCCGCCCCCAGGCAGCACGCCTTCCTCGACTGCGGCGCGGGTGGCATGCAAAGCATCGTCGACGCGGTCCTTGCGTTCCTTGACTTCGACCTCGGTGGCGCCACCGACCTTGATCACCGCGACGCCGCCGGCGAGCTTGGCCAGGCGCTCCTGCAGCTTCTCCTTGTCGTAGTCCGAGGTCGTTTCCTCGATCTGCACCTTGATCTGCTTGATGCGGCCCTCGATGTCGGCCTTCTTGCCGGCGCCGTCCACGATCGTGGTGGCCTCCTTCTCCACCGTGACCTTCTTGGCGCGGCCGAGCATGCTGAGCGTGACATTCTCGAGCTTGATGCCGAGGTCCTCGGAGACCACGGTGCCACCGGTCAGGACGGCAATGTCCTCGAGCATGGCCTTGCGCCGGTCGCCGAAGCCAGGGGCCTTGACGGCCGCCACCTTGAGACCGCCCCTCAGCTTATTAACGACGAGGGTGGCAAGCGCCTCGCCCTCGACCTCCTCGGCGATGATCAGTAGGGGCTTGCCGGCCTGCACGACCGCCTCGAGCAGCGGCAGCATCGGCTGCAGGCTCGATAGCTTCTTCTCGTGGACCAGGATGTAGGGATCCTCGAGCTCGGCCAGCATCTTATCGGCATTGGTGATGAAGTAGGGCGAGAGATAGCCGCGGTCGAATTGCATACCTTCGACGACATCCAGCTCGGTGGTCAGGCTCTTGGCTTCCTCCACGGTGATGACGCCCTCGTTGCCGACCTTCTGCATCGCCTGGGCGATCATTTTGCCAATCTCGGCATCGCCGTTGGCCGAAATGGTGCCGATCTGGGCAACCTCCTCGTTTGTCGTCAGCTTCCTAGTACGCGCCTTGAGCTCGTTCACCACGGCGGCAACGGCAAGATCGATGCCGCGCTTCAGGTCCATGGGGTTGGCGCCCGCGGCGACCGACTTGGCGCCTTCGCGAACGATGGCGTGGGTCAGCACCGTGGCGGTGGTCGTCCCGTCACCGGCAAGCTCGGAGGTCTTGGACGCCACCTCGCGCACCATCTGGGCGCCCATATTCTCGAACTTGTCCTCGAGCTCGATCTCCTTGGCGACCGTGACGCCGTCTTTGGTGACGCGCGGCGCTCCAAAGGATTTCTCGAGCACGACGTTGCGGCCTTTTGGTCCCAAAGTAACTTTGACCGCGTTGGCGAGAATGTCGATGCCGTGCAGCATCTTCTCGCGAGCAGCCTGGGAGAATCTCACTTCCTTGGCAGACATGGCACGTGATCTCCACGACTGAGGTCAGAACAGGGTGGATGTGAGAGTGACGAGAAGAGCAGCGGCGAGCATGGCCGCCCAGGCCCGTTCCTTGCGCGACCCGGATCCGGCGCCCTTGCTCTTTGTGGCTCCCTCGACGACACCCATGATGTCGTCCTCTTTCATGATCAGCAGGTCCTCGCCGTCGATCTTGACCTCGGTGCCGGACCACTTGCCGAACAGAATCTGATCGCCGGCCTTGACGTCCAAGGCAATGAGCTTGCCGGTTTCGTCGCGCTTGCCGGGTCCCACCGCCAGCACCTCGCCCTGCTGCGGTTTTTCCTTAGCGTGTCGGGGATGATGATGCCGCCGGCCGTCTTCTCCTCGGCATCGATGCGGCGCACGACGACACGGTCGTGCAGCGGCCGAAACTTCATGGCTCGACCTCCTCCGTCAGCGAATAATTTGTGAACGAAGGGCCAGCCCGGTCCCACCCGAGCTGACGCTCTTGGCAGGCCACATAAGGAGGTCGTTGGCACTGTCAAGGGGAGAGTGCCAAAATTTCTCGGTGACCCTCTTGAAACCGCGAGCGGCACTTCTAACTGCTTGGCCGGGCAGCCTATTTCTGGTTCTCGCACGTTAGTGATTTCCGTGGTTGTCGCTTCGAAAGGAGGATAGCTATGGCGACACTCGACTTCACACCGCTGTTCCGGTCCAGCGTCGGCTTCGATCGGATTCCGGATCTCTTATCGGACGCTTTGATGCGCTCGGAGGAGACCTATCCGCCCTATAACATCGAGAAGGTCGGCGAGGATCAGTACCGTATCGTCATGGCCCTCGCGGGCTTCGACAGGGACGATATCGAGATCGTCGTCGCGCAGAACCGGCTTGCCGTGCGGGGGCACAAGCGCGAGCCCGACAGCCGGACCTATCTGCACCGTGGCATTGCCACGCGTTCCTTCCAGCGCCAGTTCGATCTCGCCGACTACGTCGAGGTGACCGGCGCGACGATGGGACAGGGCCTGCTGGTGATCGATCTCAAGCGCGAGCTTCCCGAAGCGCTGAAGCCGCGCCGCATTCCGATCCAGGTCGGCGTTTTCGTCTCGCCGGAACTCAAGGCCAATGGCAAGCGCGGCGGTGAGGCCATCGAGCATCACCACGCCTGAGCCGGGCGACCGCAACGCGGAAATGAACACAGACGCGCGCCGACGTGCGAGGTGCAACATGCTGCAGGCACTGACAGAGACTGGACTGGCTGAGCGATCGAGGATGGCTGCGAAGGCGTCCCGGGCGCCGGAGGGCGCAAGACTTCGCAATACTCGTCCCCGCGGACATCCGGATCGCCGCAGCTATCCCTTTGGGGCCCCGCCCTGCCGCATCTACCAGCCATCACCGTCGGTGATGCAGTCGGGCGGGCGCACCAAGCGAGCTTGGGTGCTGGAGTTCGAACCCAAGTCGCCGCGCTGGATCGAGCCGCTGATGGGCTGGACGGCGTCGGAGGATCCCTTCGCGCAAATCAGGCTGACGTTTCCCAACCTGGCATCGGCGGTCGACTACGCGGAACGGCAAGGGCTCGACTACCAGGTGATCGATCCGCCCGCGCGGCAGAGCGCTCGCCGCCAGCACGCGGCCACGAGTTCTGGGTTCGGACGGTCAGGGGGACAGGCCACTGCAACCACCCCACCCCACGACTGGCTCGAGCTCATGATGATGCAACGCTGAAAAGAAGGAGGTGTAACCATGGTCGACTTCAAATCGCTCGTTCCCTGGAGGAACAACAAATCGCAAGTGCCGGCAACGCGCGAGGACTTCTTCGATCCGTTCGTGACGTTCCGGCGCGAGATGGATCGCATGTTCGACGACTTCTTCGGCAGTGGCGCACTGCGTCCGGCTTCCGCCGGCTGGCAAGCCATCACGCCGGCCGTCGACATCGACGAGACGGACAAGGAGATGGTCGTCACGGCAGAGCTCCCCGGCGTCAGCGACAAGGACGTCGAGGTCAGCCTCGCCGGCGACATCCTCACCATCAAGGGCGAGAAGAAGGCCGAGCACGAGCACAAGAACGGCGATGCCTATTACATGGAGCGCCGCTTCGGATCGTTCTCGCGCTCGCTGCGCCTGCCCTTCGAGGTCAAGGACGAGAAGGTCGACGCCAAGTTCAAGGACGGCGTACTGACCATCCGCCTGGCCAAGCCTGCAGAGCTGCAGCATTCCGTCCGCAGGATCGAGGTCAAGGCGCAGTAAGCAAGGACAGCGCGCAGGCGAGGCCCAGGGCCTGGCCTGCGCGTCCTGGAGACGATGGAGGCCGAAACGTGCAAGCAAGATTCGATCTGACGCGGGCCCTGGGCATGACGGGCTTCGCGGCCAGCATGCTCATGGTCCTCGCCATCATCTTCATGTGATGCCTGGCGTCGCATCCGTCTATGGGCGACGCCAAACGAAGAGGAGGTAACAATGGCAACGTTCAACGAGAAGCTGACACTGCAGTGGAAAGACGCAGCCAACTTGGTGCTGGGCCTGTGGCTGGCCATATCGCCCTGGGCCCTCTCTTACGCCGGCGAACCCAAACCCGCCTGGAACGCGCACGTCGTCGGTGTGATCATCGCCGTCGCCGCGCTCGCCGCCTTGATCGCCTTCCAGAAGTGGGAAGAGTGGGTCAACACCGCGCTTGCGGCGTGGCTGATCGTCTCGCCCTATCTGCTGGGCTTCACAGCGCTCACCTACGCGCTGTGGAACCAGCTGATCGTCGGAGTGCTGGTTGGCGCGCTTGCGATTTGGACCGCGGTCACCGCCTCCGGGAGCGGACTGACAGTCAAGTCGTGAGGCCATGAAGGGCCATGCGCCGCCCAAGGCGGCCATGGCCTTGTCGCCAGCTGAGGTCCGCACATGTCGACCATGCAGCAAAGACTGTCAGCCACCAGAGCTCCCGTACCCGCCGGGGTTGCGAGTCCCGCCCCTACCGGCACGCCCTTTGAATTGCCTGCAACACTCGCCGCCCTCTACGCGGCCCAGCTTGCCGGAAGCGTCACGATCCTCGCAGTCCTGACCGGACTTGCGGGCTTCCGCCGCGACGGCGTGACGGCCGTGCTCGCCGCCTGGCTGGCGGCAGCGCCGCAATTGCTCGTGGTCGCGCACTGCCTGCACGGCCTGTCCGCTCTATCGCAGAACCGGGGCGCGATCACCTGAGCGGCGGATTTCGATCATCGAAGGAGATACCCCATGTTGGCCAACAGCAAACGTTACGCACACCCCTCCGTCCTACTCATCTCGCTCGCCTGGTTGCTGGCTTGGGTGCCCACGGTCGCGGCAAGAGCCCCCTTGCTCGACGAGAGCCGTGGCTTGCTAACGCTCGCCCCGATGCTCGAGAAGGTCACACCCGCCGTCGTCAACATCTCCGTTACGGCGCGTGTTGCGGCTGAAGACAATCCCCTCATGCGCGATCCGTTCTTCCGCCGTTTTTTTGAGACGCCCGAAGCAGGGCCCAGGCAAGTCGCGGCAGCCGGCTCCGGCGTGATCATCGATGCAGCCAAGGGTCTCGTCGTCACCAACCACCATGTCGTCAAGGCGGCTGACCGTATCACCGTCACCATTAAGGACGGCCGGCAGCTGGAAGCCAAGCTGATCGGCAGCGACGCGGCGACCGACATCGCCCTGCTCAAGGTCGAGGCCAAGAACCTCACCGGGGTCGCCCTCGGAGATTCCGATGCCCTGATGGTGGGCGACGTCGTCCTTGCCATCGGCAATCCGTTCGGGCTCGGCCAGACCGTCACGTCGGGCATCGTCAGCGCCCTTGGCCGCAGCGGGCTGTCGGCCGACAACTATGAGGACTTCATCCAGACCGATGCGCCGATCAACCCTGGCAATTCGGGCGGCGCGCTCGTCAACAGCAAAGGCGAGGCCGTCGGCATCAACACCGCCATCATCGCGCCGGGCGGTGGCAATGTCGGCATCGGTTTCGCCGTGCCGTCCAATATGGTCAAGGCGATCATCGAGCAGCTGGAGCGCTACGGGGAGGTGCGGCGCGGGCGCATCGGCGTCATCGTCCAGCCGATCACGCCGGACATCGCCACCGCGCTCAACCTCCCCGCCGCGCGCGGCGCCCTCGTCACCAGCGTGGACCGCGACTCTCCGGCCGATCGGGCAGGCGTCAAGGCCGGAGACGCCATCCTCGAGCTCGACGGCAAACCGGTACTCGGTGCGTCGGACCTGCGCACCCGGATCGGCTTGCGCGCAAGTGGAACCGCGGTGACCATCAAATACGCCCGCCAGGGGCAACAGAAGACGGCCACTCTGTCGATCGAGCCCGCCAAGGCGAGCAGCAGCGCGACCGGAATGGGCCGTCGGCTGACGGGTGCAGACATTACCGACATCCCCGCCTCGCTTGCCGCAAAGACCAAGGTCGAGGGCGTCTATGTGGCAAGCGTTCAACCAGGCAGCGCTGCGGCGACACTTGGATTGCGGCCGGGCGACATCATCATCGGCGTCAATCAGAAGCCGGTCAAATCGGTCGCCGCCTTCGAAGAAGCAGTGCGCGCGGCCGGCTCGGTCCTGGCGCTCGACATCCAACGCGGGGACGCGCAACTGCTCGTCGTCGCGCAAGGTTGAGGACGATCGATGAGCGGAAAGACTTCACGCCGGCGAACGACCAAGACCCCCTCTGCGCAGGACCTTGCCGAAGAGCTCGATCGGAAGCTGACAGAGGCGTTGATGCTGACGTTCCCCGCCAGCGATCCGATCGCCGTGGGGACAGCTGGACGGAATGCGGCAGTCAGCGAACAGACTCGAGCGAAAGATGATATTGGGCCGAAACAGGAGCGTAAGCCGCCGAGAGCGCGTTCGGTTCGACAAAAGAGGAGCACTCGTTGAATATGAGAGCCAAAGACGATGACCGCGCAGAAAACGCCCGCCATGTGGCGTCTCGGGAAGGTCCTGCGAACCTACTATGACGGCCCATAGCCAGCGAGCCGTTGCCACCGAGGTGGAGCGATTTGATCCGAGGTCTGGACAACAAAGCCCGCCGCCAAGCGGCAGCTGAGCCGGTGAACGGTCACGAACCTCGATCCGTGACAGGTAGAGAGGTCAGCGCCACTATGGAGCCCGGGGCCTCGCCCACCGGCCAATATGACCCGAGCGGATCAGTCTGCCGTTGAGGCTGGTGTGTGGCGTTCACGCCTGAGCAGTCCGGAACCGGAACATCTACGGTGCGTTGTCTGGCTGTAACCGGGGGCGACGGCCATGAAGCCGGACGGCGTGTTGGGAGGATGGGGTATCCTCATTGTTGAAGACGATCCGTTGATAGCCCTCGATCTCGAGCAGATCGTTAAAGGGGCGGGAGGGCGCGTGGTCGGGCCGACCGGCCGAGTATCGAAAGCTCGGGAGTTGGTAGCACGCGAGCGGCCGGACGCTGCCGTGCTCGACGTGCGGCTTGCGAGCGGAGACACCCTTGGCCTGGCGGATGAACTGCTCCGATGCGGTATACCATTTCTGTTCCAAACGAGCGACCGAAGCGCAGTGAACGAGCGGCATGGGGGCGCCGTCATCCTGGCAGAGCCATTTCGCCCGGAGCAATTGATCGACGCGCTGATCAAGTTGCTGGCCAATCGCTGCTAATTGGACTAAAGAGGAGGGTTGAGCTCTCGCGCAACCAGCAGGATTCCATGGCTCCGAGCGAGCCGAAGCGACCGGTCGTGGAAGAGGCGCCCGAAGGCCGCAACGGCGCCGATGCTGGTGACCGGGCGGTGCAGGTGCGCATTCGCCAGCAAGAGATTCTTGCCGAGCTTGGCGTCGTTGCCTTGCGCGGGCCCCCGCTCATGGAGTTGCTGAACGAGGCCGTACGCCTGGCAGCCGACGGGCTTGAAGCGGATCTGTGCAAGATCCTGGAATACATTCCGTCGGAAAACCGGCTGCTGATGCGCGCAGGCGTCGGGTGGGATCCGGGCTTGATCGGAGTGGCCAGCGTGGGAGCAGACCTGGCATCTCCTTCGGGTTACGCCTTGCGGACGGGCAAGCCGGTCATCTCCAACCAACTCGAGAATGAGCAGCGCTTCCGGACTCCCGATCTGTTGCGCGCGCACGGCGTGCGCAGGGCGATCAACGTGATCCTGCAGGGCGACGGCGCTCCGTATGGGGTGCTCGAAGTCGACAGCAGATCCGAGGGTGACTTCTCCGAGCACGACATCGCCTTCTTGCAGGGCGCTGCCAACATCATCGGCATGGCGATCGAGCGGCAGCGCTATGAGACGAGGCTCAAGGCTGCCCTCGAACATCAGCAGGTCCTGGTCAAGGAGATTAATCACCGCGTCAAGAACAGCTTGCAGCTCGTCGCGAGCATGCTCAACCTGCGCGCGACAACACAGGATGAGCCCGCAGTGACGCAAGTCCTGGCCGAGGCCTCGGGCCGTGTTAGTGCCATCGCACGCGCGCACGAGCGGCTCTACAAGAGCTCGGACATCGGCAGCATCGAGCTGGCGGCCTACCTGGAGGACGTTTGCGCCGACTTGTCGGAGGTGACAGGCAGCTGCACCGTGGCCTTCGAATCTTCCGAGCCGATCTTCATGGCGACAGATCAGGCGATCAGGCTGGCGTTGCTCATCAGTGAGCTCGTTACCAATTCCGCCAAGCACGCCTATCCGAACGGTGCCGACGGGCGGGTCTCAGTTCGACTGTCGCGCCGAGACGCCGATACCGCGAGCATCTCTGTCCGCGATGAGGGACGGGGGCTTCCCTCAGGCTTTGACATCGCCAAGTCGAGCGGCTTGGGCATGCGCATTGTTACGGCGTTGTCGGAAGCGTCGGGCGCGACGGTTACGGCACGAAACCTGGAGCAGGGAGCAGAGTTCGTAATCGATATCCCGCTGCAGCCGACGGTCACTGCGTAGCCACGCGCGGGCCTGGGCAGGCTGGCGACAGCATCGGGGCTCTGAATCCCTAGGGGGCGTGGAGCGCGCCGGAGGATCGGCTACGCGTCGATCGTGAGCGGCCAAGACGATCCTCCGAGGTGGCCTTCCCCACAACCTGCGGTCAGTGTTGGAGGAAAGTGGTGCGGACGCCATGTTCCCTGCTGGCGTGCGGGCCCAAGGCGCGGGTTACTGCGCGAAGGCGATCGCGCTATACAAGGAGGCGTTCGGCGCCACCGAGGACTTTCGCCTCGTCGAGCCGTCGGGCGCCGAGCTGCGGATCGGCGGCGCTCTGATCTCCATGGCGGATGAGTATCCCGACTACGGTTGCCTGAGCCCGCCCAGCATTGGCGGCTCGCCGGTGAAGTTCCAGCTCTATGTGGCCGACGTCGACGCCGCCGTGGCGCGAGCCGCGAAGGCCGGCGCGACCCTGACCTGGAACGTGCGCAACGAATTCTACGGCGACCGCACAGCAACCGTGGCTGACCCTTTCGGCTACTCCTGGCAGCTGTCGAGCCGCATCGAGGCGGTTACGCCCGCAGAGATGCAGGCGCGATGGAGTCGGGCGATGGCAGGATAAGGCACATGGACCAGAGTGCCCCTGCGCCCATCGCCGTTATCAGCGGATGCTGCGGTAGGCCGCCTCCAGGACAGCGATGTAGAGGCCATCCTTGCCGCCGAAATAGTAGTAGATCATCCGCTTGCTGGTCTTGGTGCGGGCGGCGATGTCGTCCACGCGCGCACCGCTGAACCCCTTGCCGGCAAACTCCTCCGTCGCGATCTCTATGATGTTGCGCTTGGTGCCCTGGGGATCTGGGCGGCGACAATCAAGGTGAGAACTCAGCGACAATCAGGATGAGAATGCGCCGGTGGTGGCAGGACTACGGTCGGCTCCGCCTCCCTGCGTCCCGCCACCACCGGCGGCGCGCTCTCCAGAGCCCGTCTGGCGGTCGGGTAGGCCGGATGGCCAAGCTGTTGATTCGTCTCGGCAACGGGGGGATCGACGACTTGCCCGGCCTCCAAATCAACGACCACCAGATGAGGCTGTACATGAGTTACCGACAGACGCTTTCCCCCGAGGCCGCTGCGGCCAAGGCGGGGTTCTCGACCGCGACCGCCTACCGGATCGAGGATGATCCAAGGCTGCCGTCGCAGAGGAAGGAG
>DASRFX010000014.1:0-33011 GCA_035651335.1 Reyranella sp.
CGAAGACGGCCGCAAGGTGCGCGTGGCGCGCGCCTCCGGCGAAACGATCGACCGTTAGGAGAACGCGCCATGGCCGCGCGCCTGCAAGAGCACTACACCAAGACCGTCCGTGACGCGCTCGTGAAGGAGTTCAACTACAAGAACGCCTTCGAAGTGCCGAAGATCGAGAAGATCGTCATCAACATGGGCGTCGGCGAGGCGGTCAACGACCGCAAGGCCGTCGATGGCGCCGTGAACGACCTGACGGCGATCACCGGCCAGAAGCCGGTCGTCACCAAGTCGCGCAAGTCGATCGCGACCTTCAAGCTGCGCGAGGGCATGGCGATCGGCGCCAAGGTCACGCTGCGCCGCGACCGCATGTACGAGTTCATCGACCGCCTGGTGAACATCGCCCTGCCGCGCGTCCGCGACTTCCGCGGCCTGAACGGCAAGTCGTTCGACGGCAATGGCAACTACGCCATGGGCCTGAAGGAGCAGATCGTGTTCCCGGAGATCGACTACGACAAGGTCGATCAGGTGCGCGGCATGGACATCATCATCTGCACGACGGCGAAGACGGACGCGGAAGCCAAGGCGCTTCTCCGCGGCTTCGACTTCCCGTTCGTGAACTGAGGCCGGAGAACCGACATGGCCAAGACGAGTTCAGTCAACAAGAACAAGCGTCGTGAGAAGATGGCGAAGCAGTACGCCGCCAAGCGCGCCAAGCTGAAGGCGATGGCGGTGGACGACAAGCTTTCTCCCGAGGAGCGCTTCGGCGCCCGGCTGAAGCTTGCCAAGCTGCCACGCAACTCTTCGCCGACGCGCATCCGCAATCGGTGCGAAATCACGGGCCGTCCCCGGGCCGTGTATCGCAAGTTCAAGCTGTCGCGGCTCGCGCTGCGGCAGCTGGCGTCGCTGGGCGCGCTGCCCGGCGTCGTGAAGTCGAGCTGGTAACGGGAGTCCGTAGACCATGGCGATGACAGATCCCGTCGGCGATTTGCTGACCCGCATCCGCAACGGCCAGTCGGCACGCCTCGACAGCGTGACCGTGCCGGCCTCGCGCATGCGGTCCAACGTTCTCGATGTGCTCCAGCGCGAGGGCTATATCCGCGGCTGGTTCGAGGAAGAGCTGCGGCCCGGCGTCAAGGAGCTCCGCATCGAGCTCAAGTACGACAACGGCCGTCCCGTGATCAAGGAGATCAAGCGCGTGTCGACCCCGGGTCGCCGCGTCTATTCGAAGATCCGCGAGCTGCCGCGCCACTTCAACGGCCTCGGCATCTCGATCCTCAGCACGCCGCGCGGCATCATGTCGGATGCCGAGGCGCGCGCCGCCAATGTCGGCGGTGAAGTCCTCTGCAGGGTGTTCTGATCATGTCGCGCGTCGGCAAAAATCCGGTCGTCGTCCCGCAGGGCGTCACCGTCGACCTCACGGGCCAGGCCCTCAAGGTCAAGGGCAAGAAGGGCGAGCTGTCGCTCGTCGTGCATGACGATGTCGAGATCTCGAAGGACGGCGACAAGCTGAGCTTCAAGCCGCGCTTCGACACGCGGCGCGCCCGCACGCAGTGGGGCACGGCCCGCAACCTCGCGCGCAATATGGTGCAGGGCGTGTCGGACGGCTTCACGGTCAAGCTCGAGATCAACGGCGTCGGCTACCGCGCCCAGGCGGACGCCAAGAACCTCAAGCTGCAGCTTGGCTTCAGCCACGATGTCGAGGTGCCGATTCCGGCCGGCATCCAGATCAAGGCGCCGAAGCCCACCGAGATCGAGATTTCCGGGGCCGACCGCCAGCGGGTCGGCCAGCTTGCCGCCGAGATCCGGTCATTGCGCCCGCCCGAACCCTACAAGGGCAAGGGCGTGAAGTACTCGACCGAGACGATCCGGCGCAAGGAAGGCAAGAAGAAGTAGAGGCACGCCATGTCTGACCGCAACGCTCTCTTCGCCCGCCGCCAGCGCCGCACGCGCTTCGCGCTGCGCCAGGCCGCCGGCGGCCGCCCGCGTCTCACCGTCTTCCGCTCGGGCAAGCACATCTACGCCCAGGTCATCGACGACAAGAAGGGCGCGACGCTCGCCGCCGCCTCGTCGCTCGACGAGGGCCTGAAGAGCCTGAAGACCGGCGCCAACAAGGATGCCGCGACGGCGGTCGGCAAGCTGATCGCCGAGCGCGCCATCGCGGCTGGAGTCAAGGAAGTCGTCTTCGACCGCGGCGGCTACATGTATCACGGCCGCGTCGCGGCGCTGGCCACCGCCGCCCGCGAAGGCGGCCTGTCGTTCTGAGGAGTTAGCAAATGGCCCGTTCACCCTCTGGTTCCGGCCGTGGCCCGCGCGAGCGCGGGCGCGATCGCGACCGTGACGAAGAGAACGAACTGAAGGACAAGCTGGTCACCATCAATCGCGTGGCGAAGGTGGTGAAGGGCGGCCGGCGGTTCGCTTTCGCGGCGATCGTCGTCGTCGGCGACCAGCGCGGCCGCGTCGGCCACGGCGCCGGCAAGGCGCGCGAGGTGCCGGAGGCAATCCGCAAGGCCACGGAAGCGGCCAAGCGCGGCCTGATCCGCGTGCCGCTGCGCGACGGCCGCACGCTGCACCACGACGTCAAGGGCCGCTTCGGCGCCGGCAAGGTGACCTTGCGCGCGGCACCGGCTGGTACCGGCATCATCGCCGGCGGCCCGATGCGCGCCATCTTCGAGACGCTCGGCATCAAGGACATCGTCGCCAAGTCGGTCGGCACGTCCAACCCGCACAACATGATCAAGGCCACCTTCAAGGCGCTGGAGAAGCTCAACTCGCCGCGCATGGTGGCGACCCGCCGCGGCAAGAAGGTGGGCGACCTGCTCGGCCGCCGCGACGGCACCGCGGCCGACCAGGCCGCCGCCGAAGCCTCGGCCTAGGGAGAAGCACGATGGCCGCCGCAAAGAAGATCAAGGTCACCCAGACCGGCAGCCCGATCGGCCGCACGGACGATCAGCTCGCCACCCTGAAGGGCCTGGGCCTCAACAAGCGCCACCGCAGCCGCGTCCTCGAGGACACGCCCGCGGTGCGCGGCATGATCAACAAGGTGCAGCACCTGGTGCGCATCGACGAAGAAGCCGCTTAGGGATCGAACGATGAAACTCAACCAGATCGCCGACAATGCCGGCTCGCGGAAGCGCCGCATGCGCGTCGGCCGCGGCATCGGCTCGGGCAAGGGCAAGACCTCGGGCCGCGGCGTCAAGGGACAGAAGTCCCGCACCGGCGTCAGCATCCACGGCTTCGAGGGCGGCCAGATGCCGCTCTACCGCCGTCTGCCCAAGCGCGGCTTCCGGCCGCCGCACCAGAAGACTTGGCAGGTGGTCAATCTCGGCGACCTGCAGAAGGCGATCGACGCCAACAAGCTCGACGCCGGCAAGCCGATCGATGCCGCCGCCATGCTGGCCGCCGGCCTGTTCAAGAGCGCATCAGATGGCGTGCGGCTGCTTGGAAAAGGCGAGATCAAGACCAAGATAGAGGTGAAGGTCGCGGGCGCCTCGGCGTCGGCGATCGCCGCGGTCGAAAAGGCCGGCGGCAAAGTCGAGTTGCCGCCGAAGCCCGTCGCCGAGGCGGCCTGAACCCCTTCTCCCGCGAGGTTCCATGGCATCCGCCGCCGAGCAACTGGCCTCCAACCTGAACTGGGGCTCGATCGGTAAGGCGACCGA
This sequence comes from Reyranella sp., assembly GCA_035651335.1. Classification (GTDB taxonomy): domain Bacteria; phylum Pseudomonadota; class Alphaproteobacteria; order Reyranellales; family Reyranellaceae; genus Reyranella. Next base: position 3,648 of record DASRFX010000014.1, read on the forward strand.
GCTGAAGCAGCGCCTGTGGTTCACCCTGGGCGCGCTCGTCGTCTTCCGCATCGGCGCCTACATCCCGGTCCCCGGAGTCGATCCGGCCGCCCTGGCCGAGCTCTTCCACCGCCAGTCCGGCGGCATCGCCGGCATGCTCGACGTGTTCTCGGGCGGCTCGCTCGGCCGCATGTCGGTGCTGGCGCTGTCGATCATGCCGTACATCTCGGCCTCCATCATCATGCAGATCCTGACGACGGTCGTGCCGTCGCTCGAGGCGCTGAAGAAGGAGGGCGAGGCCGGCCGCAAGAAGATCAACCAGTACACCCGCTACGGCACGGTGATCCTGGCGGCCTTCCAGGCCTACGGCATCTCAGTCGGGCTCGAGGGCCAGACCTCGTCGGTTGGCCCGGTGGTGCACGACCCCGGCCTGTTCTTCCGCTTCGTCACCATCGTCACCCTGGTCGGCGGCACCCTGCTGCTGATGTGGCTCGGCGAGCAGATCACCGCTCGCGGCGTCGGCAACGGCGTGTCGCTGATCATCTTCTCGGGCATCGTCGCCAACCTGCCCAACGCCCTGGTGCAGACCCTCGAGCTCGGCCGCACCGGCGCGCTATCGGCGCTGTTCATCATCGGGCTGGCAGCCGGCATCATCGCCGTGGTCGGGCTCGTGGTCTTCGTCGAGACCGCTCAACGGCGAATCGTCGTGCAATATCCCAAGCGACAGGTCGGTAACCGGATGTATGGCGGCGAGGCCTCGCACCTGCCGCTCAAGATCAACACGTCGGGCGTGATCCCGCCGATCTTCGCCTCCTCGCTGCTGCTCTTTCCCGCGACCATCGCCTCGTTCCAGGGCCAGGTCGGCGAGGGCGGCGGCGTCGCCCAGTGGATCGCCACCTACCTGTCGCACGGCACGCCGCTCTACCTCGCCTGCTATGTCGGCCTGATCGTGTTCTTCTGCTTCTTCTACACCACCGTGGTGTTCAACCCGAACGACACGGCCGAGAACCTGAAGAAGAACGGCGGCTTCGTGCCGGGCATCCGGCCGGGCAAGAACACCGCCGAATACCTCGAATACATCCTCAATCGCCTGACCCTGATCGGCGCGATCTATCTGTCGTGCGTCTGCATCCTGCCCGAGCTCCTGATCGCGCGCGGCGGCGTGCCGTTCTACTTCGGCGGCACCAGCCTGCTGATCGTGGTCTCGGTGACGCTCGACACGGTGACCCAGATCCAGGCCCATCTGCTGGCCCACCAGTACGAAGGCCTGATCAAGAAGGCCCGCCTGCGCGGCCGCGGTCGCTGAAGGGGACAGCGAGGCGATGAACATCATCCTGTTGGGGGCGCCGGGCGCCGGCAAGGGCACGCAAGCCCAGCGCCTGCAGCAGGATCTCGGCATGGTCCAGCTGTCGACTGGTGACATGCTGCGCGCCGCCGTGAAGTCGGGCAGTCCGCTCGGCCAGAAGGCCAAGGACATTATGGACGCGGGCAAGCTGGTGCCGGACGAGATCATGGTCGGCCTGATCGAGGCGCGCATCGCCCAGCCGGATTGCGCCAAGGGTTTCATCCTCGACGGCTTCCCGCGCACCGAGGCCCAGGCCGATGCGCTCGACAAGATGCTGGCCCGCGCCGGCAAGAAGCTCGACCGGGTGATCGAAATGGAGGTCGACGAGCAGGCGCTGACCGAGCGCGTCGTCGGCCGCTACACCTGCGCCAAGTGCGGCGCGGGCTACCACGACAAGTTCAAGCGGCCCAAGGTCGACGGGGTCTGCGACGTCTGCGGCAGCCGGGAGTTCACCCGCCGCCAGGACGATAATGCAGAGACCATGAAGACCCGGATGGCCGCCTATCGCGCCCAGACCGCGCCCTTGCTGCCCTACTACCGGGCAAAGGGGGTCCTGAAGAAGGTCGATGGCATGGTCGCGATGGACGAGGTTTACCGTCAAATCCGCGCTGTTTTGGCCGGGGCTTGACAACAGCAAGGTCCGTTGACTCGGGGGCGCCGGTACCTATAATCGCGCGCTTTTCCGGGGCCAGCGGAACGTCACACGGGCGCGCGTCAGCGCGCCGTAAGTGTTTGAAGGAGAAGGAATTTTGGCTCGTATAGCCGGCGTGAACATTCCCACCGCCAAGCGGGCGGTCGTGGGGCTGCAATACATCCATGGGATCGGCCAGGCCAAGGCCAAGGAGATCCTGGGGAAAGTGGGGATCGATGAGTCGCGGCGCGTCAACACGCTGACCGACGACGAGGTGATCCGGATCCGCGAAGCGATCGACCGCGACTACACGGTCGAAGGCGATCTGCGCCGTGAAGTGGCGATGAACATCAAGCGTCTGATGGACCTCGCCTGCTATCGCGGTCTCAGGCACCGCCGCGGCCTGCCGGTCCATGGTCAGCGTACGCACACCAACGCACGGACCCGCAAGGGCCCCGCGAAGCCGATTGCCGGCAAGAAGAAAGTCACGAAGTAAGTCGAGGGAAATCGGACCATGGCCAAGCCTGCAGCCGCTGCTGCCACGAGCGGCGCCGCCGCCACCGCGACAGCGCGTCCGCGCCGCAAGGAGCGCAAGAACATCATCGCCGGGGTGGCGCACGTCAACGCCTCGTTCAACAACACCATCGTCACCATCACCGACGCGCAGGGCAACACCATCGCCTGGTCGTCGTCGGGACAGCAGGGTTTCAAGGGCTCGCGCAAGTCGACCCCGTTCGCCGCGCAGATGGCCGCCGAGAATGCCGGCCGCAAGGCGATGGAGCACGGCATGCGCACGCTCGAAATCGAGGTGCGCGGTCCGGGCTCGGGCCGCGAGTCGGCGCTGCGCGCGCTGCAGGCCGTTGGTCTCGCCGTCACCGCCATCCGCGACGTGACGCCGATCCCGCACAACGGATGCCGCCCGCCGAAGCGCCGTCGCGTGTGATAACGCGCTGCGTCTGAGTTCAGTTGCCGGCGCGCCGTTCGGGCAGCGCCGGCCGTCAGTGGAAAGTGTGGCGGCTCCCGAGCGAGCTGCCGAAACCGGTCTAGAGAGGTAGCCCCCGTGCTTCAGAAGAACTGGCAAGATCTCATCAAGCCGGAGAAGCTCGTCACCGAGGCGGGCGTCGACGCCAGCCGCACGGCGACGATCGTCGCCGAGCCGCTCGAGCGTGGCTTCGGCCTCACTCTCGGCAATGCGCTGCGGCGCGTGCTGCTGTCGTCGCTGCAGGGCGCGGCCGTGACGTCGATCAAGATCGACAACGTGCTGCACGAATTCTCGTCGATCCCCGGCGTGCGCGAGGACGTGGTCGACATCGTGCTCAACATCAAGGCGATGGCCGTCAAGATGCAGGGCGACCGCCCGCAGCGTCTTTACCTGCGCGCCGTCGGCCCGGGCGAAGTCACCGCCGGCATGATCGAACTGCCGGGCGACGTCCAGATCATGGATCCCAAGCACCTGATCTGCACGCTCGACGACGGTGCCTCGATCTCGATGGAGCTGATGGTCGCCACCGGCAAGGGCTACATCCCGGCCTCGGCAAACCGGCCGGAGGATGCCCCGATCGGCCTGATCCCGGTCGACTCGGTGTTCAGCCCTGTCAAGCGCGTCTCCTACAAGATCGAGAACAGTCGCGTCGGCCAAGTCACCGACTACGACAAGCTTTCGATGACGGTCGAGACCAATGGCACGACGGCTCCTGCCGACGCCGTGGCACTCGCCGCGCGCATCCTGCAGGACCAGCTGCAGCTCTTCATCAACTTCGAGGAGCCGCGCGAGGTCCGCAAGGAAGAGGCGCAGGACGATTTCCCGTTCAATCGCAACCTGCTGCGCAAGGTCGACGAGCTCGAGCTGTCGGTCCGTTCGGCCAACTGCCTGAAGAACGACAACATCATCTACATCGGCGATCTGGTGCAGAAGACCGAGGCGGAGATGCTGCGCACGCCGAACTTCGGCCGCAAGTCGCTGAACGAGATCAAGGAAGTGCTGGCCGGCATGGGCCTGCATCTCGGCATGGAGATCCCGGGCTGGCCGCCGGACAACATCGAGGAAATGGCCAAGCGGCTGGAAGAGCCGTACTAGGCCGACGAAGGGGTAAGGGTCATGCGTCACAACAACCGCGGCCGGAAATTCCACCGCACCGCCGAGCATCGCAAGGCGATGTTCATGAATCTCGCCGGCGCGCTGATCAAGCATGAGCAGATCACGACGACCTTGCACAAGGCGAAGGATTTGCGTCCGATCGTCGAGAAGCTGGTCACGCTCGGCAAGAAGGGCGGTCTGCACGCGCGCCGCCAGGCGATCGGCTTCCTGCGCGATCCTTACGTCGCCGACAAGCTCTTCACCACGCTGGGGCCGCGCTACGCCAAGCGCAACGGCGGCTACCTGCGCGTCCTGAAGGCGGGCTTCCGCTTCGGCGACATGGCGCCGATGGCGGTGATCGAGTTCGTCGAGCGCGACGCCAACGCCAAGGGCCAGGATTCCGGACCGTCGGCCGAGCAGGACGAGCAGAAAGAAGCGGCGTAAGCTTCGTTCTCCATCGAATACGAAAGCGCCCGGTCGAAAGACCGGGCGTTTTTGTTTTGGAGCTCTCTTCCCCATTCATATGGGGAAGTGCCGTCGTCATACGACGGCGATGAGGTCATGAGCGCCGCGACGAAGCCTATGACTCCTCCGTCGCTTCGCGCCACCTCCCCATTTGAATGGGGAGGAAGCTAACTCCACGCCACCGGATATTTGGTGAAGCCGCGGAAGCGCGCGCGGCCACCCCGCTCGCAAGGTCCGGCGCGTTCCAGGCCCTCGAGCCGCGCCACCAGCCGGCCGATGGCGACCGTGCCCTCCATGCGCGCCAGCACGGCGCCGAGGCACATGTGCAGGCCGGCACCGAAGGCGACATGCCGGTTGGGCTCCCTGTCGATGACGAACCGGTCGGGCTCGGCGAACTGCGCCGGATCGCGGTTGGCGGCGCCGATGCCGATATGGATGTAGGTGCCGGCTGCGAGTTTCTCGCCGCCGAGCTCGAGGTCGGCCGTGAGACGGCGGTTGCCGAGCTGGTTGGAGCTCTCGAAGCGCAGCCCTTCCTCGACGCAGGTCTTGATCAGCGCGGGATTGGCCTTGAGCCGCGCCAGCTCGTTGGGAAAGCGCAGCAGCGCGTGGACCGTGTTGCCGATCAGGTTGGTCGTTGTCTCGTGGCCCGCGTTCAGCAGGAAGATGCAGTTCTGGATCAGCTCCTCGCGCGTCAGGCGCTCGCCGTCGACTTCGCCGTGGATCAGTGTGCCCAATATGTCACGATCGTCGGCCGGCCGCCTGGCGCGCTCGGCGATCAGCGCATCGAGATAGGCCGAGAATTCGGTGACGGCCTCGTTTCCCGCGGCTTGCCGTTCGGCGCTCACGACCGGCTCGAGAGCGGCCAGGATGGCGAGCGAATAGCGGCGGAACGGCGTGCGGTCGCCGGCCGGCACACCGAGCATGTCGCAGATCACCTCGACGGGCAGGCGAAAGGCGAAATCCTCGACAAGGTCCATGCGGCGCGCCTCGGCGTGTCGGTCGATCAATCCGTCGACCACGCTCTCGATGCGCGCCTGCAGGTTGGCCAGGGCGCGCGGCGTGAAGGCCGCGGCCAGCAGCTTGCGCACGCGCGTGTGCAGCGGCGGGTCGTTGAACACCAGGCTGGTCGTGTGATGGCGGTAGAGCGGCGTGCCGGCGCCGAAGCGGGGTCCGAACTCGGCTTTCTTGTCCGAGCTCATGCGGCCGTCGCGGTAGCAGACCGCGACGTCGGCATAGCGCGACAGGAACACGCTCCCGTCGGCCAGGCGCTTGACCGGCGCGAAACGGCGCAGCGCGTGGTAACGCGGGAAGGGATCGGCCAGGAACTCGGGCTCCAGCCGGCCGAGATCGAAGCGCTCGGCGAAGGCGCGGGCCTCGTCCTCGGGCAGCTCGATCAATCCCTGGCGCACGCGCTCCTCTCCCGACGGAGTTCTATACGACGGAATCGTCGCCGTTTAACGGTCGGCCTTAGGATGCCGGCGCATGGTCGATCCAATGCACCGATCGTCGACGGTTACCCTAGATCAATGGTCTGGGATCAGCTGTTGGTATGGTCCGCCACCCCGTTATTTTCCCGTTAATTTAACGGGAAGGGGCTCAGAACCGCTCTTCAGGCAGGGCGAACACTGTGCGGCCGGCGGCCTTGAGCGGCCCGAGCTGGGCCAGCGCCGGCGGCACGATGACCTCGGCGTAAAAGCGTGCCGTGACGATCTTGGCCTCCAGGAAGGCCGGATCACTGTCTCGCGCTGCCAGCCGCCGCTGGGCCACCAGGGCGCTCCTGGCCAGCAGCCAGCCGCCCAGCGCCGTACCGGCAAGCCGCAGGAAGGGCACGGAGCCCGCCAGGGCGGTCGTGAGCTCGGCCTTGGCTGTCTGCGCCACCCACTTGGTGGCGTCCTCCAGCGCCGCCGCCGAGGCCGCCACGCCGGCGGCAATCGCGGCCAGATCATCTCCCGGGGCGTTCTTCAGGTTGGCGACCAGGGCGCGCATCTCGGCCACCAGTGCCAGCATGGCCTCGCCGCCGTCCTTGGTGATCTTGCGACCGACAAGATCGCGTGCCTGGATGCCGTTGGTGCCTTCGTAGATCGGCAAGATGCGGGCATCGCGCAGGTGCTGCGCCGCGCCGGTTTCCTCGATGAAGCCCATGCCGCCATGGATTTGCACGCCGGTCGAGGCGATCTCGTTGCCCAAGTCGGTGAACCACGCCTTCACGATCGGGATCAGCAGGTCTACCCGGTCCTGGATCTTGCGCGCCGCCTCGCGGTCGGGGCTCTTGAGCGCGCCGTCGATGCCGGCCGCGGTGTAATAGCCCAGCGCGCGCATCGCCTCGATCTGGGCGCGCATGCTCATCAGCATGCGGCGGATGTCGGCGTGGTGGACGATCGAGACCGGTTTGGGGTCGGCCTTGCCGTCGTCCTTCGACTGCACGCGCGTGCGGGCGAACGATGCCGCCTGCTGGTAGGCACGCTCGGCGATGGCCAGGCCCTGGATGCCGACCGAGAGGCGGGCATTGTTCATCATGGTGAACATGTAGGAGAGGCCGCGGCCTTCCTCGCCGACCAGGTAGCCGGTGGCGCCGCCGCCGTCGCCGAAGCTCATCACGCAGGTCGGGCTGGCATGGATGCCGAGCTTGTGCTCGAGCGACACGCAGCGCAGGTCGTTGCGCTGACCGGGCCTGCCGTCCGCTGTCGGCAGGAATTTGGGGACGATGAAGAGGGAGATGCCGCGCACGCCCGGCGGCGCGTCCGGCGTCCGCGCCAGCACCAGGTGCACGATGTTCTCGGTGAGGTCGTGCTCGCCGTAGGTGATGAAGATCTTCTGGCCGGTGATCCTGTAATGGTCGCCGTCCTTGACCGCGCGCGTCTTGAGCTGGGCCAGGTCCGAACCCGCCTGCGGCTCGGTGAGGTTCATCGTCCCGGTCCATTCGCCCGAGATCATTTTCGGCAAATAAGTCGCCTTCTGTTCGGGCGAGCCGTGATGGTGGATGGCGTCGATCGCACCCTGGTTCAGCAGCAGCACCAGGCCGAAGCCCATGTTCGCCGCCTGCCACATCTCCTGCACCGAGGTGGCGAGCAGCCACGGCATGCCCTGGCCGCCGAATTCGGGGTCGAACGGCAGCGAGTTCCAGCCGCCGTCGACGAACTCCCTGTAGATGCCGGTGAAGCCGGGTGCGGTGAGCACCACGCCGTTCTCGAGCTTGGCGCCCACCTTGTCGCCGTCGCGGTTGAGCGGGGCGAGGCCGTTGCCGGCGAGCTTGGCCGCTTCCTCGAGCACGGCATCGACCGTGTCGTCGGTCGCATGCTCGTAACCCGGCAGGCTCGCGATGTGCTCCAGACCCGCCACTTCGCGCAAGGCGAAACGGATGTCGGCGAGCGGGGCGGTATAGGTCATGCAGGTTCCTCCGGGCCGCACTATGCCGCGACAGTTCGCGTTCGACCACCCACTGCGGTATTCTCGGCCAACATGACCGACACCGTCCTGCTCAAGATCGACGGCCCGCGCGCCACGATCACCCTCAACGATCCCGCCAAGCACAACCGGCTCGATCCGCCCGCTCTCACCAGACTGCGCGAGGCGCTGGAAAAGGTCGAGGCTGACGCCGATGTGCGCGTGCTGGTGCTGACCGGGACGGGCGAGAAGACGTTCTGCGCCGGCTACGATCTTGGCTCGATTCCGTCGGGCAAGAACGCGAAGCCGTCCTCGGAAAGCCACAAGGACAGTTTCGAGACGGTGATGGACCGGCTCGAGGCCATGCGCATGCCCACCTTGTGTGCACTGAACGGCGGCGTTTACGGCGGCGCCACCGACATGGCGCTGGCCTGCGACTTCCGTCTCGGCGTGAAAGGCATGCGCTTTTTCATGCCGGCCGCCCGGTTCGGCCTGCACTACTATCCGAGTGGCGTGCGCCGCTATACGCAGAAGGTGAGCCCGAGCTTCGCCAAGCGCGCCTTCATCCTGTCGGAGGATTTCAGCGACGAGGAGCTCCTGCGCGTGGGCTATCTGGACTGGCTGGTCGACCGCGCCGAGTTCGGCAAGAAGGTCGACGAGGTCGCCGGCAAACTGGCCGGGCTGGCGCCGCTTTCCATGCGCAACATGAAGCGCGCCATCGAGCAGTTCGCCCAGGCCGAGCCCGACATTCCGCGCATCCGCGACGGCATTCGCGAATGCCAGACGTCGGACGATCTGCGCGAGGGCTTGACGGCGCTGCGCGAGAAGCGCGCGCCGGCGTTCAAGGGCCGTTGAGCGCGGGACCGCGGCGATGGCGACCCTGCAGCGCCGTCTCGCGGCCATCGTCCACGCCGATCTTGCCGGCTTCACGCGCCTGATGGAGGGGGCGGAGACGCGCACCTTCCGCCATCTTAAGACGGTGCAAACCGACGTCTGGCGGCCCGCGATCGACGCCGGTGGCGGGCGGCTGGTGGGCACGGCGGGTGATGCCATGCTGGCCGAGTTCGGCTCGGCGGTGTCGGCGGTGGCGGCGGCAATCGACATCCAGGAGCGCATGGCGGGCTTCAACGAGAAGCTCGACGAGCGCCAGCGCATGCTTTTTCGCATCGGCGTGCATCTGGGCGAGGTGATCATCGACGAGGAGGACCAGAACATCTTCGGCGACGGCGTCAATCTCGCGGCCCGCATCCAGGCCAAGGCCGATCCGGGCGGCATCGCCGTTTCCCGCGCCGTGCGCGACGTCACCGAACTCAAGATCGATTACGCCTTCGTCGACGGTGGCGAGCACCGGATGAAAAATGTCAGCCGACCGGTGCACATCTATCATGTGCGCGCGGCCGCCGGCGCCGCGGTCAAGACCACCACCAGGATCCTACCGCAGATCACGCTGCGTTTCGAAGGCGCCGATTCAAACGGCACGGCGTTCGCGTTCGACGTGGCGCTCGACAAGCTGATGGCGCTGCCCAAAGGCATGACGGTCGGCCGCGCCGCGGACCAGTGCGAGTTCGTTGTCGCCCATGCGACGGTGTCACGCCGCCATGCCAGGTTGAGCTTCGTCGGCGATTCCTTGCAGATCGAGGATCTCGGTTCGACCAACGGAACGGCAGTGAACGGCGTTACGCTGGGGCCGGCCGGGTCGCGCCCGCTCCGCACGGGAGACGAAGTCCGGTTCGGCGACGTCACGGTGAGGGTGCGTCAGCTTTAGGCAGCGAAGTTCGGGAGGTTATGAATGACGACGAACATCAAGGCGCGGGCGTTGCGCGACAAGCTGGCCAAGGGTGAGTTCATCCTGGCGCCCGGAGTCTTCGACGGCATCTCGGCCAAGGTCGCGGACCGCATGGGGTTCCCGGCGCTCTACATGACCGGCTATGGCGCCACGGCGTCGGCGCTCGGTCTGCCCGATGCGGGCCTTGCGACCTATTCCGACATGGTGGGCCGGGCCGAGATGATCTGCTCGGTGATCGGTACGCCGCTGATCGCCGACGCCGACACGGGCTATGGCGGCCTGTTGAACGTGCAGCGCACGGTGCGCGGCTACGAGGCGGCGGGCGTCGCAGCGATCCAGATCGAGGACCAGGAGATGCCCAAGAAGTGCGGGCACACGCCCGGCCGGCGGGTGGTGCCGGCCGAGGACATGGTGCTGAAGATCAAGGTCGCGGTCGAAGCGCGGCGCGATCCCGCGACGCTCGTCATCGCACGCACCGACGCGCGTACGACGCTCGGCCTCGACGAGGCGCTGCGGCGCGCCAAGCTCTATGAGAAGGCCGGTGCCGACATCATCTTCGTCGAATCGCCCGAGAGCGAGGCCGAGCTTGAGAGGATTGGCCGCGAGGTCGAGAAGCCGCTGCTCGCCAACATGGTCGAATTCGGCAAGACCCCCAGGGTCGAAGTGGCGCGGCTCAAGAAGTGGGGGTTCGACGTTGCCATCTATCCCGGGCTGGGATTCAGCGTCGCCGCCGAGGCGATGCGCCAGGCCTGGACGCATCTCAAGGAGGCCGGCACGAGCGTCGGCATGAATGTGCCGCAATTCAGCGGCATGCATGAGCTGATGGGGTTCCCCGAGGTGTGGGAATTCGAGAAGAAGTGGGCGCAATAGGTCTTCGTGAATCGCACTCCGTTCCTTGAACTGCTGGCGCGCCTGCCGGCCCGCGTGTGGCTGCAGGCGGCGGTGGCGCTCGTCGGCTTCATCGTGCTGGCGCTGCTGGGCTTCGCCGTGATCGCGGCCGGCGCGGCGGTCCTCTTGCTGGTGGTGCTGGCGTTCAAGGCCCGGCAGTGGCTGCGTGGCATGTTCGCCGGCACGACCCCGGCGGCCCGCGACCGGCCCAAGGTGATCGACGTGCAGTACGAGATCGTCGACCGCAATAAGGACGAGAGTTAGCTCGGGCTCAGCACGACCACTGGAAGCCGTCGATCACGAAGTGCTGGCCGGTGATGAAGCAGGGTTCGGAGGTGGCGAGGAAGGCGACGAGCTGGGCGACATCGGCGGGCTTGCCGAGCCGATCGAGCATGATGCCGCGCTTCATCTCCTCGCCGCGCGACTTGGTGAGGCTGTTGCCCAGCTCGGTCTCGATCACGCCGGGACAGATCGCGTTGATCATGATCTTGGGGCCGAGCTCCTTGGCCAGCGACCGGGTGAGGCCCAGGATGCCCGCCTTGGCCGCAGCATAGGCGTGCTTGCTGACGGCGGAGGTGACGCCGCCCGACAGGGCATTGAGCGACGACATGCTGACGATGCGGCCGCCGTCGGGCTGCTTCATCATGATGGGCGCGATCGCATGGATGTAGTTGAAGCAGCTCTTGAGGTTGACGGCGATGGTGCGGTCGAACTCCTCCTCCTTGATCTCAAGGATGCCCTTGGCGTTGGAGGCGCCGGCGTCGTTCAGCAGGAAGTCGATCCGGCCCCACTGCCTGGCGACGTCGTCGGCCACCTCGTGGGCGCGGGCGAAGAGCGCGACGTCCGCCTTGTAGGTCAGGGCCTTGCGGCCCTTGGCCTCGATCTCGCCCTTGGTGCGCGCCATCTCGGGCTCGAGCAGGTCGACGAGCGCGATGTCGTAGCCGCGTGCGGCAAGCTCGAGCGCGCAGCCGCGGCCGATGCCGCGGGCGCCACCGGTCACGACAGCGGTCTTGCTCATGCGGCGTTGGCTTTGGCGAAGCGCGCCACCTCCTCATGCGTGGCGAACCATACGCTGCCTTTCGACTTGGCGTGCCGGATCAGCTCGTCGACGATCCAGATGCGCGAACGGTAGCCGATATGGTGCGGGTGCATGGTGAGCTGGAAGATGCCGCCATCCTCCCATGCCGCGTCGAACTCGCGCCGGAAGATGTCGAAGACGGCGGGCGGCGGCGTGTAGGGCCGCAGCGACGAGAAGCGGTGCATGGCGAAATAGACCGCGTCGTCGCGCACCCATTCGACTGGCAGCTCGACCACGCCGGTCTCCTCGCCGTGCAGCAGGAGCTCGTAGCAATCCTCGTCGGCCATCAGCGAGCTGTCGTAGAACAGGCCCAGTTCCTTCTCGAGCGCCAGCGTGTTGGGGCTGAAGTCCCAGGACGGCGTGCGCATGCCGACGGCGCGCTTGCCGGTGACCTTCTCCAGCGTGTCGGCCGACCGCATCATCAGGTCGCGCTCGGCCTGGAGCGGCAGCACCGAGTTCAGTTCATGGATCCAGCCGTGGATCCCGATCTCGTGGCCTTCCGCCACCAGGGCGCGCTGTTCGTCGGGATAGAGCAGGGCAGTGACGGCAGGAACGTAGAACGTCGCCTTCACGCCGTGCCTGGCGAGCAGCTTGCGGATGCGCGGCACGCCGATGCGGTTGCCGGACTGGCCCCATGCCATGCGGCCGATCGACTTGCCACCGTCGCGCAGCTCGTTGGTCTCATGGTCGCTGTCGAAGGAGAGCGCGACCGCGCAGCGTGCGCCGTCCTTCCACGCCTTGGGCCGATAGAGCTTGCCGGCGCGCACCTGGTTGACCGTCTTGCGCCACTGCGCCTCGGGCCACTGCCAGGGTTCGAGCTGGGTCGGCTGGGCATGGGTGTCGGGCATGAAGACCTCCTGTGAATTTCAGGCGAGCGGCGAGCCGGTCACTGGCAGGGTCTGACCGGTAATCCACGACGCGCGATCCGAGGCGAGGAACAGTACCGCATCGGCGATGTCCTCGGGCTTGCCCATGCGGCGCATGGCAATGCGTTCCGGGAATGTCCGCCGAAACTCCTCGGAATAGGAATTCCACTGCCGCTCATAGTCGGGGCTTGTCGCCATGAAACCCGGCGCCACGGAATTGACCGTGATGCCGAACGGCCCGAGTTCCTGCGCCAGTTGCTTCACCAGGCCGACCTGGCCGTGCTTGGCCGAGGCATAGGCCTGGATGCCGGTCAGGCTGGTGGCCAGGCCGGCGCGGCTCGAGATGGTGACGATGCGGCCGCGGCCCGCCTTTTTCATGCCGGGCGCCACGGCCCTGGCGAACAGGAAGCAGCCCTTCAGGTTCACATCGACGATGCCCGCGAACTCCTCGGCCGTGACCTGCTCCAATGGCTTGGGCACCTGGCCCAGGATGCCGCCCGCGACATAGGCCAGCACGTCGACCTTGCCGCCGGCGGCAGCGACGACAGCGTCGATGCTCCCGGGATCGGTGACATCGACCGCCATTGCCCTGAGGCGCTCGCCCGGTTCGATCTCCTTTACGAGTCGGTCGCAGGCGATGACGTTGCCACCTTCGGCCGCAAAGGCGCGGGCAATGGCGCGGCCGATGCCGCGCGCGGCTCCCGCCACCACGACCGTCTGGCCGTCGAAGCGGATCTGCATCGTTCAGGCCAGGTCGTCGAAGGCGGTTTCCTTCAGGCTCAGGATCACCAGGATGGAAACCACCGCCGATGCGATCAGGTACCAGACCGGGGCGATTGGCGTGCCGAACTTCTCGATCATCCAGATCGAGAGGTATGGCGCTGAGCCGCCGAAGATCGCGACGGCGAGCGCGTAGCCCGTCGTCATCCAAGTCGAGCGCCGGCGCGTCGGGAAGATCTCCGAGATGGCGGCCGGTCCGGCACCGGAATAGAGCGAGATCACAAGCGCGATCACGATCTGGATCAGCACCAGCGCGACATAGGGCACGTTGCCGCCCGACAGATAATGGAACAGCGGCCATGGCAGGATGATGAAGGCGGCGCAGCAGGTGAGCAGCAGCGGCCGCCTTCCGTAGCGGTCCGACAGATGGCCCATGATCGGAATGCCGATGATGAGGGCGATCAGCCCGATCGTGTTCGACCAGAGCGCCGCCGAGGCCGAGAGCTTCATGTACTTGCCGGTCCAGCTCGGCATGTAGGTCAGCAGCACGTAGAAGCAGACCGTCCAGACGATGGTGAAGCCGAAGGCGCGCGCAGCAAGGGCAAAGCCGCCCGGACCGGTCTCGGGCGCGGTCGAGATCGAGATCACCTGCGAATAGGCCGGCGTCTCGTCGATGGTGCGACGCATGTAGATGCCGACAGGCCCGAGGAGGGCACCGAGCAAAAACGGGACTCGCCATCCCCAATCGGCCATCTGCTCGGTCGTGAACAGCGTATTCATCAAGGCGGCGACGGCGGAGCCCAGCAACAGGCCGGCGACGACGCTCATCTGCTGGAAGCTGCCGAACAAGCCGCGTTTTCCCTTGGGCGCCCACTCGACGATGAAGGCGGTCGAGCCGCCCCATTCGCCGCCAGTCGAAAAGCCCTGCATCAGGCGGGCGATCAACAGCAGCGCAGGCGCCGCGACGCCGATGCTGGCATAGGTCGGCATGATGCCGATCAGGATGGTGCCGAGCGCCATCAGGAAGATGGTGACCAGCAGTGCCGTCTTGCGGCCGTGAGTGTCACCGAGGCGGCCGATGATGATGCCGCCGACCGGCCGGGCGAGGAAGCCCAGGCCGAAGGTCAGGAATGCCTTCAGGAGCTCGGTGGTCTCGTCGCTGCCGGGAAAGAAGTTCCGGCCGATATAGACCGCGACGAAACCGTAGACGGCGAAGTCGTACCATTCGAGCACGTTGCCGATCACTGCGGCGGTCACTGCCCGCCGGCTTTGAAGTGGAATAGAGGCGCCCATCGAGACTGCGGTCATGTCCTTCCTCCCCCGGAGAAAAACCACGCAGACGCTAGACCCGTACCACCTTGCCCGGATTCATGATGTTCTGAGGGTCAAGCGCACGCTTCAGCGTACGCATCGTATCGATCTCGATTTTGCTGCGATAGTGGGCCAATTCGTCGAGCTTGATCTGCCCGATGCCATGCTCGGCCGAGATCGAGCCGCCGTAGCTGACTACCAGGTCGTAGATGGCCCTGCTGATGGCGTGTTCGTAGGCCATGAATTGCGGCTTCGACCAGCCTGCCGGCGCCTGACAGTTGAAGTGCAGGTTGCCGTCCCCGACATGGCCGAAAGGCAGCGGCCGGCACTCTGGCAGCGCCTTTCGCATTGCGGCCAGCCCTTCAGTCATGAATTGCGGGATCTTGCTGACGGCTACCGAGATATCGAACTTGATCGACGGGCCTTCCTTCTTGGAGGCCTCGGTGTGGCCCTCGCGCAGCGCCCATAGCGCGCGTGACTGGGCCTCGGTCTGGGCGATCACGGCGTCGAGCACCAGGCCCTGTTCCATTGCCTCGCCGAGGTAGCTTTCCATCTTCTCGCGCAGGCCCTGGACATTGTCGCCCTCGCGACGCGGCCGAGTCGAAGCCCATTCCATCAGCACGTACCAATCGTGCTTGTCGCTCAATGGATCGGCTGTGCCGGGAATATGTTTCAGCACGAAGTCGATGCCCTGCCGGCCCATCAGCTCGCACGAGGTGACGTTGTCTTCCGAAGCCGCGTTGGCGCCGCTCAGCAACTCGACGGCAGCGGCCGGCGAAGGCACCGCCGACCATGAGGTCGCATTGTCCTTGGGCTTGGGCCAGAGCTTCAGCACGGCCTTGGTGATGATGCCCAGCGTGCCTTCGGCGCCGAGATAAAGGTCGCGCAGATCGTAGCCGGTGTTGTCCTTCTTGAGTGCGCGCAGGCCGTTCCAGATCTCGCCCTGGGGCGTCACGACCTCGATCCCCAGGACCAGGTTTCGCGCATTGCCGTAGTGCAGCACCTGCACGCCGCCGGCATTGGTCGAGAGGTTGCCGCCGATGGTGCAGCTTCCTTCGGCGCCGAGGCTGAGCGGAAACAGGCGATCATGCTCGGCCGCCGTCTCCTGTATGGTCTTGAGAATCACGCCCGCCTCGACCGTCATCGTGTAGCCGATCGGATCGACCTCGAGGATGCGGTTCATGCGGGTGAGAGAGAGCACGATCTCGTGCCCGTCCTCGTGCGGCGCGCCGCCGCCCGCCATGCCGGTATTGCCGCCCTGAGGCACGATCGCGACCTTTTCAGCCGCGCAAAGCTCGACGACGCCGGCCACTTCCTCGGTGCTTGCCGGCCGCACGACGGCCAGCGCCTTGCCGAGATAGTTCTCGCGCCAGTCGGTGAGGTAAGGGTGCTTGCCCTGATCGTCGAGGATCAGTCCTTTCTCACCGACAATGGACCGCAGCCTGTCGACAAAGCTCATGAAAGGCGCAACACCTTGCCCGGGTTCATGATGTTCTTGGGATCGAGCGCGCGCTTGATGGTGCGCATGGTGTCCAATTCGATCTTGGACCGGTAGTGCGCGAGCTCGTCGAGCTTCTCGATGCCGATGCCGTGCTCGGCCGAGATCGAACCCGCCATCGAAGTGATGAGATCGTTCACCGCTCGGGTGATCGCCGGCTCGTATTGATTGAGCGTCGCCCGGTCCATCCCCTTGGGCGCACCGAAGCCGAAATGCACGTTGCCGTCACCGATATGGCCCAGCGGATGGGGCCGCAGGGCCGGCAGGACGGCCTGCGCCACCTTGATGCCTTTGTCGATGAACTCGGGGATCTTGGAGACCGACACCGAGATGTCGTAGCTGAGCCCAGGCCCGTCGGCGCGGCCGGCTTCGGCCACGCCCTCGCGGATCTTCCACATGTTGCGCGTCTGCGCCTCGCTCTGGGCGAGCACGGCGTCGAGCACGCGGCCCGCCTCGATCTGCTCGGCGAGGAACTGTTCCATCTTCTCCGACATGCCCTCGGCGCCGTCGGCCTTGGGACGCGACGATGACCACTGCATCAGCAGGTACCACGGCGTGTCGGCCTTCAACGGGTCCTGCACGCCGGGAATGTGACGCAACACCATCTCGGTCGCCTCGCGGCTCATCAGCTCGCAGGACTCGACGTTGTCCTCGGAAGCCGAGTGCGCCGCCGACAGGATCTCGATGGCAGCCTGCGGATCGCGCACGGCGAGCCAGGCGGTGGCGTTGTCCTTGGAGGCCGGCCACAACTTCAACACCGCCTTGGTGATGATGCCGAGCGTGCCCTCGGCGCCCATGAAGAGCTGCTTCAGGTCGTAGCCTGTATTGTCCTTCTTGAGCGCGCGCAGTCCGTTCCAGATGTCGCCGTTGGGCAGGACGACTTCCAGGCCCATGACGAGGTTGCGCGCATTGCCATAGCGCAATACCTGCACGCCGCCGGCGTTGGTCGAGAGATTGCCGCCGATCTGGCAGGAGCCCTGCGCGCCCAGGCTCAAGGGAAAGAAGCGGTCGTGCTTGGCTGCAGTCTCCTGCAGCGTTTGCAGCACGCAGCCAGCTTCCACCGTCATCGAATAGCCGACCGGATCGACCTCGATCACGCGGTTCATGCGGCCGACCGACAGAAGGATGCCCGAGTGATTGGGCCACGGCGTCGCGCCGCCCATCAGGCCGGTATTGCCGGCCTGCGGCACGATGGCGATGCCGTTGTCGTAGCAGAGCTTCACGACCTTCGAGACTTCCTCGACCGAGGCAGGCCGCACCACCACCGCCGCGGTGCCGCTGCGTGAGCGGCGCCAGTCGGTGGTGAAAGGCTGCTTGTCCTGCTCGTCCAGGATCAGGCCCTTGTCGCCCACAATGGCGCGCAGCGCGTCCAGGATGGCAGGCGTGACCGGCGCGGTCGGAATGGGCGGCTGAATGACGTTATCCGGCATATTCCCTCGCTATTGGCAGCGAGATTAGCCCCGGCTTTTGCTCCCGTCATCCGCGGCAGCCCGGCGTAGGCGATCGTTCATGGCAAGGCCCAATCCGGTTTCCGGAATGGGCATGACCGCGATGCGGCCGATGCCCGGCCGGTCGAGCGCCCGCAACATGGCAAACAGGTTGGCCGCGGCCTGTCCGAGATCGCTCGTCGGGCTGAGATTGTAGGTCAGCATTGCACCAGCAGGCGGAGCGGGACCGAAGGCCAGCAAGCCCTCGTCGCTGGCGACCGACGTGGCCTCGAGCCGTACTGGCCTTGACGGCGCGTAGTGGCTCGCGAGTTGTCCAGGCGACTTGCGGGCCGCGTTGCCCGACGGGAGGGCATCGCTGATCGCGATCGGCCCGATCACGGCTTCGATCGCGTCGGGAGTGGCGCCGCCTGGCCGCAGCAAGGTCGGCCGACTGCCCGAAAGATCGAGCACGGTCGATTCCAGTCCGACCAGGCAGGGCCCGCCATCGATCACCAGCGGCACGCGCTCGCCCAGCGATTCGGCGACGTGCTCGGCGCGGGTCGGGCTGACGGCGCCGCTGCGATTGGCCGACGGAGCGGCAATCGGCCGGCCGGCAGCGCGGATCAGCGCCTGCGCGAGGGGATGCGACGGTGCACGGATGGCGGCGGTGTCGAGGCCGGCGGTGGCGAGCAACGCGATCGGCGAGTCGTTCGTGCGCGGCAGGACCAATGTGAGAGGGCCGGGCCAGAAGCGCTGTGCCAATTTTTCGGCTGTCTCGTTCCACACGACGAGTTTCTGCGCCTCGCGCGTGTCGAGCACATGGCTGATCAAGGGATTGAATTGCGGCCGCCCCTTGGCCTCGAAGATCGCGGCAACGGCGCGCTCGTTGGTGGCATCGCCACCCAGGCCATAGACGGTTTCCGTCGGAAAGGCGACGAGACCGCCGTCGCGCAGGATCTTCGCCGCCTCGACGACCGTTTCCCTGGTCGGCTCGGCGATCTTCATCGTGCCTCTTTGCTGCGGGCGATGAAGTGCGGATTGCGGAATGTGTCCTTGCCGTAGAGGAGAGGCCGGCCATCGGTGGTGACGACCTCGCCGCCGGCGGCCTCGAGCACGCCCTGGCCCGCCGCCGTATCCCACTCGTTGGTCGGCCCGAAGCGCGGGTAGATATCGGCTTTGCCCTCGGCGATGAGGCAGAATTTCAGGGACGAACCGGCCTGCACCCGTTCGGCGACGGTGAGGTTGTTGCTCCGGAACCAGATGTCGAGGTCGCTGTACACCGCGTGGCTGCGGCTCGCACACGCGGTCAGTCCGTTCGCCGGCGGCGAGCGGGTGGCGATGGCGCTGAAGGCGCTTCCTTTTGTGCTCTTGTCGGCGCCTATGGCGGCGGCACCGCGCCACAGCGTATCGGTCGCCGGCGCCAGCACGATGCCGAGCGCTGGCCTGCCGTCTTTGATCAGCGCGATGTTCACGGTGAACTCGCCGTTCCTCTTGATGAATTCCTTGGTGCCGTCGAGCGGGTCGACCAGCCAGAACGGACCACCATCGAGCTTGGGCACATGGCCGGCCGCCATCTCTTCCTCCGCCACCACGGCAAGGCCCGGCGTGAGCTGGCGCAGACCGGCAACGATGATCTTCTCAGCGGCATGGTCGGCATCGGTGACCGGGCTGTTATCGGCCTTGTCGCGGACGCCCAAATCGCCGGCATAGATGCGCATGATCTCGCGCGCGGCATCGCGGGCGAAGCGCGTGCAGGCGTCGCGCAGGGTCGACAGGGGCGGAAGGGCTGTCATTGCGGTGGCGGCGCCCTTATAACCCATTCGATCATGCGGAACAGGCTTCTGGGCGTCATATCGGCCCTGCCCGAGGAACTGGCGCATCTGTCGGAAAGGCCCGGCCACGTGCGGGAGATCGGCGGTCTGGGCTTCTGGCCCGGCGAGATCGCCGGCCGCGAGGCGGTGTTCGTCCAATCGGGCGCCGGCAAGGTCAATGCCGGTGTCGCGACCTCGCTGCTGCTCGACCGCTTCGACTGCCGGGCGTTGCTGCTGTGCGGTGTGGCAGGCGGGCTCGATCCGGCGTTGGGCGTGGGCGACGTGGTGGTCGGCACCAGCCACGTGCAGCACGATTACGGCACGCACCGCGAAGGCTATTTCCTCACCATCCAGCCGGGCAGCCGGCCCTCGCGCGGCGGGACCGACTGGCATCCGGGATACCCGGAGTCGGAGGCGCTGGTGGCGCGGCTGCGCGGCGCAATCGACGGCCTCGCGCTCGAACCATTGCCCGAGGAACTGGGCGTCGGCGGCCGCAAGCCGTCGGTCCATTTCGGCCCCATCCTGACCGGGGACAGCTTCATCAATGCCGAGGACTATCGCGCACGCCTGCACAAGGAGTTCGCGGCCAAGGCGGTCGAAATGGAAGGCGGCGCTGTGGCGCAAGTGGCACGGCGCTGGGGAGGGGACATTCCGTTCGTCAACGTGCGCTGCCTCAGCGACCTCGCCGGCCGCTCGAGCCATCTCGATTTCCGCGCCTTCCTGCCGGTGGCGGCGCGTTACGCCTCGCTGGTCGCGCACCGGCTGGCGCCGGTCATCTAGCCCTTCAGCATCCGGCCGGCGACGGCTTCGAGCTTCTTCTTCATCGCGGCAGAGCGTTTCTCCGGCGCCGTGATCAACGCGAATTCGAGCGCGTGATCGCAGCCTTTAGGGCAGGGCGCGGGACGGTTCTTCTTGAGGCGCGGCGCCATCATGGCGACCAGCTGCTTTGCCCTCTCGGCGTTCTCGCCCAGCACACGGACGATATCGGCCACCTGCACATGGTCGTGATCGGGATGCCAGCAATCGAAATCCGTGACCATGGCAACGGTGACGTAACAGATCTCCGCTTCGCGGGCGAGCTTGGCCTCCGGCATATTTGTCATGCCGATCACGTCGCAGCCCCAGCTGCGGTAGAGTCTGGACTCGGCCAGGCTTGAGAATTGCGGGCCTTCCATGACCAGATAGGTCCCGCCGAGCTTGACCGGGAACTTCGCTTCCTGGGCGCAAGCGTGAATAGCCTCGGCCAGACGGCCGCAGGTCGGATGCGCCATCGAAACATGCGCGACCAGCCCTTCGCCGAAGAAGCTCTTCTCGCGCGCGAAGGTGCGGTCGATGAACTGGTCGACCACCACGAAGTGGCCGGGCGGCAGATCCTCGCGCAGCGAGCCGCAGGCTGACAACGAGAGGATATCCGTGACGCCGACGCGCTTCAGCGCGTCGATGTTGGCCCGATAGTTGATCGATGTCGGCGAATGGAAATGGCCGCGGCCGTGGCGCGGAACGAACACGACCTGCAGGCCGTCGAGCTCGCCGAACAGGAATTCGTCCGAGGTCTCGCCGAACGGCGAGGCCGTTCGGCGCCATTGCTCGTTCCTCAGGCCGGCCATGTGATAGAGCCCGCTGCCGCCGATGATTCCCAGCACCGTCATTCCGCTTCTCCTTGCCGGGCTGGTGTATCATCCCGTCCCTGTGAAAGGGAGATTTCCATGGGAAAGCTGGACGGCAAGATCACCATCGTCACCGGCGCCACCAGCGGCATCGGCCGGCGCACCGCCGAGATTTTCGTGCGTGAAGGCGCCAAGGTGCTGGCGACGGGACGGCGCGAGGAGCTTGGCCGCACGCTCGAGGCGAGCTTGGGCAAGGACAAATGCATGTTCATGAAGGTCGACGCCACCAAGGAGGCCGAGGTCAAGGCGATGGTCGACGCCTGCCTGTCCAGGTGGGGCCGGCTCGATTGCCTGTTCAACAATGCCGGCGGCCCTGCGCCGGTGGGCGGCATCGAAACCATTCCAGTCGACGGCTTCGATGCGGCGATGGCGACATTGGTGCGGTCGGTCATGCTCGGCATGAAGCACGCCGCACCGATCATGATGAAGCAGGGCCATGGCAGCATCATCAACAACGGCAGCATTGCCGGCCGTCGCGCCGGCTACTCGACGTCGATGGTCTATGGCGCCGCCAAGGCCGCAGTGAACCACCTGACCGTGTGCGCCGCCATGCAGTTGGGCGAAAAGAACGTGCGCTGCAACTCGATCTCGCCGGGCGGCATCGCCACCGGCATTTTCGCCAAGGCGCTCGGCGTCGAGCACAACAAGGCTGACTCCTATGCCGAAGAAGCCAGGAAGATGATGGCGACCCTGCAGCCCATCCCGCGGGGCGGCACGACCGACGACATCGCCAATGCCGCGGTGTTCCTGGCGTCGGACGACTCGACGTTCATCAATGGCCACGATCTCGTGGTCGATGGCGGCGTGGTCGGCGGCCGGATGTGGACGCCGCACCAGCAGGGTGTGCAGGCGATGCGCCAGGCCTATGGGGTGGCCGAGGGCTGAGTCCCGTGATTGCCGTGCTGTTCAGCGAGGCGAGCCGTGCGGCTTATGCCGCCGAGGCGCACGCGCGCGGTGAAACCTACACCTTTACCGATGCCTGGGGCCTGCCGCGCACCTGGCTCAAGAACGAGCACGCCTATCTCGCGCCCAACGCCGCGCGCCTATTGCTCACGCGCTGCAACCTCAAGCACCAGCTGATCGAAGAGGCGGCGCTAACGGAGGAGCGCCTGGCAGTCCTGCGGGCGCTCTTGATCCCCAACGCCGGCCATCTCGTGCCCGAGACCATCGCACGCCTCGAGCGCTGGCTTTCGAGGGGCGATCGCCGGCTGATCGTGACCGGCAAAACCAATCTGCCGCCTGCGCTGCTCGGCCTGAAGTCATGCACCGCGATGCGAACAGAAGGCTTCACCGGCTGGCGCTGGCTGCCGGGGACGCCCTTCGCCAACGACGATTGGGAGAAGCTTTACGTCAGCAGCTACAAGGGGTTCGCAGTCCAGAAAGTCGAACTGGCGGCGGGCGCCCAAGCCTTGGCCGGCATGGTCGAACTGACGGGCGACCTCGAAAACGCATCGACCGCGACGGTGAAGGAACTCGGCCCCGCCATCGTGGCGACCGATCGCACGCTGTTCGCCGCCAACCAGGTCTTCGAGATGATTGGCGGCATGCTGCAGGGCCATCTCAATGTCGAGGCGGTCCGGCATTTCACCAATGCCGTGCACTGGGGCGATACGCTGCTGTTCTTCCTGCGTCGCCTGATGCTCGACCTTGGCCTGGGCGATCTCTGGACCACGCGCCTGCGCTCGTTCGGCGCCTATGACGGTGTGCTGTCGTTCCGTCACGACGTGCATGGCATGCGCGACTACAGCTTCCTCGACTACCAGATCCAGAACCTGATCCCGGCAAGCTATGACATCGAGGACCCGTCTTTCACCAGCAACATCACCTGGGACATGGCGCGCGATTGGGTCCGCCGCACGACAGAACACAGCTTCATCGAGCCCGCGCTGCACAACGACAGTTCGATCGGCGGCGATCCGCCGACGGCGATCCACGGCAAGGGCCTGTTCAACCTGGTCAGGGGCGCGCGCAAGACGCTCGGCGTCAATTTCTGCACCTGCGGCCGGCACGAAGGCGGCCACATGCACCCCGAGACGCTCGATGCCATGGACTACATGTACGCCCATGACGAGCGCATGCTCGGCATGTGCACGTTCTGCTTCTATCACATGATCGAATATGGCGTGCGCAACCCGGGCATCGTCTGCATTTCGGGCGCGGGCGACCGCGAGGTGACCTACATCACCGACGTGCGGCGCACGATCGCCACGCCCGGCGTCTGGTTTCCGTTCCATGCCGTCATCACGACGGACAAGGAATGGCGGCCGCTGCGCGGCTGGGACCGCACCCACGAATACGACACCAACTACGAGCTCGTGGAAACGGTGCTGGGCGGCCACGGCGCGCGGCGGCACGGCGTCGACGATCGGCTGGAGAACGGCGTCTACAGTTTCCAATACCATCCCGAGCTGGCGCGCGATCCGTCGGTCAACAACGGGAAGGGCACGCTCGATTATGTGCGCTATTGCATCAACCTGGCCGAACGCAAGCACTACTGGATGGCAACCCAGGCCGAGCTCTATCAGCGCATGGCCGATTACGAGGCACTGGACTTCGAGGTGCGCGACGATGGCCGGAAGGTCGTGATCGCGAACCCGACGGACCGTCGCATCACGGCGATGGTGGTCGAGCGGCGCCTGCCATTCGGCAGCGTCTGGCACGGCGGGCAGGAACTGATTCATGTGGCGCGCAGCGGCGAGCAGGGCGGCTTCGTCACCGTGCCGCCGCTCGAACCGGGCGCCTCGATCACGCTTGAATTCAAGGACGAAGAGATCGATGGCGTCCTGTTACGGCATCCCAGCAACAAAGGGCTGACCGTGCTCGACGCCCGGCGCGATCCTCGCACGGGTGAGGCCTGCGTCCTGGTGAGCGTGTGCCGCAAGCAGCCGCTGTGCGTGGAAGGGGTCGATACCGAGAGTGCCTACGAGGTGGAGATCGAAGGCAAGGGTGCGCAGGACATGATCGTGCGTACGGTGCGCACCATCCAGGCCCGGCTGTCAAAGAAGGCCGATGCCGCCGTGGCACAGCGGCTCAGGACCTACACGCCCGGCTGGACGCGCTTCCTCGACCTCGAGATCGAGGGCGAGGAGAACAATTTCGTCGAGCGCAGGATCCGCATCCGGCAGATCGCCGAGCCGCGGGCGTCGAAGGTCAGAGCCGCCCTCCTTGCCGCGATCCCGGCCAAGCGCGGCCGCGTCAGCTGACAATCATCCCTTCCGGCGCCCCTCGTTGGTATTGGCCGGTGCGCGGCGCAGGCTCTGGTGCAAGGCGGCTTTCAGGCCGACCGGCCGGTGGTGTTTCTTCAGCAGATCAGCGAACGCTTCGTCGGCGAGGTCCTGCAGCGTCTTGCGCTGGTCGGTCGCCAGCAGGCTGAGTGCTTCCAGCGTCGTGCCGTCGATATGCAGGCGCTTGGCCGGCATCACCGCCAGAAGATCGCAAGCAGGATGATGATGGGCAGCGGAATGCCCAGCAGCCAGAGAAGAAGTCCTCGACCAAGACCCATGTCGGCCTCCGTATATGAGTTACTTTCCGTAGCGATAGCGGCCGTCGCGGATGCCACCGCCTTCCCAGGCCGCGAGGCTCGCGGCAAGGGCGCCCGCGAACATCGACGCGACCAGCCAGAACGACAGCATGGTGGCGACGCGCTTTTCGGTACGCATGGCCTGCTCGCCGTCCGTCGTCGGCTGGCCGGTGGCAAGCGCTGAAGCCACCGCCGCCAGCGCACGCCGGTCGTCGTCGCTCAGGCTGCGGTCATGCAGCGCCAGTTGGCCGAGGGAACGGCTGGCGGCCAATCGGCTGCCCTCGGTGGTGGCACCGGCCTTGCCCGTAAGCGCGGCTGCTGCTGGCGCCAGGAACGCCGCGCTCAGGACGACGGCGACCGCCCAAGCCACCAGGCCATGAGCCGTGTCGCGAAAGAACGCCTCGTGCGGATGCACACCCGGCCATAAGTTGCGCAGCCGGCCGGTCACGTAGCCGCCCAGGGCGGCCGCCAGAACGGCAGTCACCGTGAGATAGATTCCCGCTACGGTCGCGGCCTTGGTGGTTGTGATGCTGCCGCCGCTCGCCCAAGGGTCGATCACGCTGAAGCCGATACCCGCGCCCAGCGCCAGCAGCAGCAGCGAAAAGGCGGCCATAACGGCCGCCCCGGCGATGATCGCGCCCCACGAGACGGCGGAGATAGGCGCACGCTCATTCTCGACAATGACGGTGTCGACCATGGTCCGGGCCTCCCTGATGTCTCGCGTTAACGTGAGACGACGGGGCGGCGTTGCACGCGCTGCGCTCAGGTCAGGGGTGCTTTTGCACCCTCGCCGAAATAGGCATGTTCGAGCCGGCTGGGCAGGTTGGCCTCGCTCGTCCGGGCTTCCAGCACGATCGAGCCGCGCGCCAGGGCATAAACGCGATCGGCCAGCGCCAGCGCCTTCTCGATCAGCTGCTCGACCAGCAGGATTGCGGTTCCCGCCTGGCGCAACTGTCCGGCAGCCGCCAGGACGCGGTCGACCAGCACCGGCGAGAGGCCAGCCGACGGCTCGTCCAGCATCAACAGGCGCGGCCGGCGTACCAGGCCCTGCGCCACCGCCAGCATCTGCTGCTGGCCGCCCGAGAGCGTGATGGCGCGATCAGACCGCTTGGCGGCGATCTCGGGGAAAAAGCTCAGGGCTTCCTCGACGCGCGTCGCCAGCTCGGCGCGCGGCATGCCATAACCCGCGAGCAGGAGATTGTCGTAGCAGGTCTGCTGCGTGAACACGCGGTGGCCTTCGACGACATGCACGAGACCCATCCGCACGGTGTCGCCCGGGCCGGCCCTCGAGATGTCCTGACCGCCGAACGTCACGTTTCCGGTGCGCGGCAGCAGGCCCGAAATCGCCTTGAGCAGCGTGCTCTTGCCGGCGCCGTTGGGGCCCAGCAGCGCCACGATCTCGCCGACGCCGACCGACAGGTCGATGCCATTCAGCACGCCGATCTTGCCATAGCCGGCGGAGAGGCCGGCGACCTTGAGAAGGCTATCAGGCGCCGAGATAGGCACTGACCACCTCCCGGTGCGAGCGGATTTCGGCCGGCGTCCCCGCCGCCAGCTCCTTGCCGAGGTTGAGCACGGTCACGCGATCGCAGATGTCGAAGATCAGGTCGGCGTGGTGCTCGACCAGCAGCACAGCCGTACCTTCCTTGCTGATCTGCTTGATCAGGGCGCCGAGCCGGCGGATTTCCTCGGCCGACAGGCCGGCCGCAGGCTCGTCGAGCAGCAGGAAGTCCGGCCGCAACATCAAGGCGCGCGCGATCTCCATGAACCGCAGCTCGCTGTGCTGCAGGCGATCGGCGCGCACGCTCGCGAGCTGGTCGAGGCCGACGACCGCCAGTGCCAGCATCGCAGCCTCGTGCAGGCGCGCCTCGTCGCGCCAGTGGCGTGGCAAGGCCAGCATCGATTCGACGAAGGTGCCGGCGCCATCGATGGTGCCGCCGATCATGACGTTTTCCAGCACCGAGGCGCCGCCGATCAGGCGCGGGGTCTGGAACGTGCGGGCGATGCGATGGGCGGCGCGCGTGGGCGGCGCCTCGAAGGGCAGCGGTTTGCCGTTCAGGTAGGCTTCGCCGGCACTTGGCTTGTAGTAGCCGGAAATCACGTTGAGGGTGGTGGTCTTGCCCGAGCCGTTGGGGCCGATCAGGCCGTGGATCTCGCGTGAGCGGATCGCGAGATCGAGCCCATCGATCGCGCGCACGCCGCCGAAATGCAGCACGATACCCTTCAGCGCCAGCACGTTCGGCTCGCCGGGATGCGGCAGGATGCGCGACAGCAGCTCGGGCCGCGGCACGATCTCGCGGTGGCGCTCCAGCGGCCGCCGGTTCTTGAAGTCGAGAAGGTCTGCGATGCCGCCCGGGATCACCAGCACGATCAGCAGCAGCAGCGCGGCGTAGAGGAAGGTCGACCAGGCGACGAGCGGCGCGGCGAACTCGGGCAGCACGGTCAGCAACAGGGTGCCGAGCAGTGGACCCAGGATCGAGCCTCGGCCGCCGATCAGGATCGAGATGAAGAACAGTACCGAGAGGTCGAAGGTGAAGGCGTCGGGCGTGATGTAGGACTGCAGCGAGGAGAACAGCCCGCCGGCCACGCCTGCCAGCGCGCCGCTGAACAGGAACACGGTGACCAGCAGCGCCGGCTTGGCGACGCCGGAGGCCTCGGCCGCCACCTCGGCGTCGCGAATGGCGACCAGCGCCCGGCCGAAGCGGCTGCCGGCGATGTTGTAGGTCATCCAGGTGCAGATGCCCGCGAGCAGCAGGCAGAAATAGTAGAAGCCCCAGCCGGGATCGAACGGCCAGGGAAACACCGGACCAGGGGTGCCGACGCCGCCGCCGGTCACGCTCTTCCACGCCAGCGCGACCTGCGTGACGATTGTGGAAAAGCCGAGCGTCGTCATCGCAAAGTAAAAGGTGCGCAGGCGCAGCGCCGGCAGGCCGACGATCACGCCGAACAGCGCGCCGATCGCCGCCGAAGCGACGAGGGCAACGTACGCCGGGAAGGCCGGCAACGCAGTGCCCGCGGTCATCGCGCTGGTCGTGTAGGCGCCAAGCGTCAACAGGCCCACCCAGCCGATGGCGATCTGGCCGGCGAAACCCACCACCAGATTGAGGCCCGATACCAGCACCCAGTAGACGCAGGCGCGCTCGATGATGACCGCCCAATAGTCGTCGCCGAGCAGCGGAAAGCAGAGACCGGCAATGCCGACGGCGAGCAGTGGCGAGGCCTTCTCGATCCGGGCCCACAGGCCGGACCGAGCCGCCGGTGCGGGCGCGCGCTGATCGACTGCTGCCATCACACGCGGCGCGCGGCCGCGCCGCCGGCCAGCCCCTCGGGCCGCAGCAGCAGGACGACGATGAAGACGACGAAGACGGCGACGGCGGCGAAGATGCCGCCGACCAGGAAGTTGGCGGCCTGCTGGAAGAGGCCGAGCGCCAGTCCGCCGACCACGGCGCCGCGATTGGAGCCCATGCCGCCCAGCGCGACCGGCACGAAGCCGTAGAAGTTCAGGATCGCCTGATTGCCGAAGAAGGCGAGGAGCATTTCCGCGCCGGTGAAGCCCGCCAATGCGCCAATGACGCCGGCGAGCGCGAAGCTTGCCAGCCGCAGACGCTGCTCGGGCAGGCCGAGCGCCCGTGCGGCGTAGCTGTCCTCGGCGATGGCGACGAACGCACGGCCCACCAGGGTGCGGCGATAGAGGAACTCGAGCCCGGCGATGGTGACGGCGCAGGCGAGCATGGGCAGCCAGAACTGCTGGTCGAGCCAGCCCTGGCCGATCGGGATCAGGCGCGGGAAGGGCTGCGCCTCGGTGCCCCATTCGATCGCCGTGAGCTGCTGGACCAGCAGGGCGAAGGCGAGTGTCGACAGCACGTAGAGATGCTGCTCGATGTTCTTCAATACCGGCCGCACCGTGACGATCTCGGTGACGACGCCCAACAGCGCGCCGCACGCCAGCACCAGCACGAGGCCGACGATGGCCGGCAGGCCGAGCTGCAGGATGAAGTAGGCGCCCAGCACGCCGCCCAGCATGCCGAGCATGCCGGCGGTGAAGCTGAACACCCGCGACGCCGAGAACATCACGTTGTACGTGATGCCGGTCATGGCGTAGATCGCTCCTACTGCCAGCCCGTAGGAGACGATCGATTCGAACATCGGCTAGCTGGCGTAGCCGGGCGCCAGGTTGAACGCGCCCTTCTTGAGCGAGTTGACCTCGCACATGACCACTTCGGCGTCCTGGAAGCCGTTGTGCTGCTGCGGCGTGAAGGTGATGTTGCCGTACACGCCCGGCCAGTTGCTGAGCTTGTTCCAGTAGGCCGTGATCTGGTCGGGCTTGTCGCCCGCCGCCTTGATCGTATCGGCGATCAGCTTGATGCCGTCATAGCCGAGCGCGATCCACCACAGCAGCGTGTCGCCCATCTCGATGTTGGCCTTGTCGAGCCTCGCCACGAATTCGGAGGCGCGGGCCGGCAGCTTGCCGTCCTTGGTGAAGCAGACGTTGCGGAAGTTGTTCGAGTAGACCTTGTTCCAGTACTCGGGCTTGGTCAGAAGCGCCTTGGTCTGGCCCGATCCCAGCGTCGTCTGGCCGACCACCGGGATGTCCCAGTTCATGTCGCCGCGCGTGTTCAGCAGGCGCGACAGGAAGCCCGCATTGACGCTCCATGGCATGACGACCTGCGCGCCGGCATCGCGCATGCGCAGCATGTCGGGCTTGAGGTCTGGGTTGGCAGCGTCGATGTGGCCCGAGTAGACGACGTCGGCACCCTTGGCCTTGAGCATCGGCACGTAGGCCTCGACCGAGGCGGTGCCGTAGCCCGTGGTGTCGCTCACCACCGCGACCTTCTTGAGCTTCAGCACGTCGACGACGTAGGTGTTGGCGGCGCCGCCGATCTGCTGGTTGGTCGGCGCGTTGCGGAAGCA
>DASRFX010000015.1:0-2401 GCA_035651335.1 Reyranella sp.
GGCAGGCCACCGCCAGGCCGTTGGCCATTGTCGGTCGTTGCCGTCGTGAGTTGCAGGGGCAGGACGCCGGATATCACAGCGGGCTTCGCAATATTTCGGCTGCCGCTTACGCGGTCGCCGGGCACACCAGGAGATAGCCCGCGGAATGGGAGAAGTTTCTGAAGAAGCCAGTCCGGAACCGCGACGACGACGTCGGGACCAGAGGCGCGCCCGCACATGAGGGCATCGAACGCCTCGCTCGGCGACGACACGTCATTCTCAGTTGCGAGTGGGCGACCAGCTGGATCACGCCCGACATGGCAGCTTTGAACAGCAAGCGGCAATGGAGGATGGCCAGCCGGACGCCGGCAAGCGAGCCGCCGCCATGTCGAGCCTATGAGTTGCTGCCGAGGTCTCGGTGTCCATCCGATGCCGCCCATCGGCGCCTGTGCGGCCGTGCTCAAATGGGCGACGCTACCCCTGTTCGCCTGCGTCGCCGTCGTCTTCGCCGCGCACGTCTCCTGGCGATTGGCCCTGCACCCTCGTTGCCCATCTCGTTTTAGACGCTCCTCATGCCAGGGCCATGGTCGCGGTCCTTGGCACCACAATCAGCCCATACCTGTTGTTCTGGCAAGCTGGGCAGGAAGTTGTAGAAGGACGAATGGCGCTCGTCAGGCCGACGAGCTGACTCCTTCGGCAATAGGGTTACCGGAGCACATAGATGAACAGCGAAATGGATGACAAGGAGCGACGGCTCGGGTGACGTATGAGGTTGTGTGTCAGGGGGTGAGAGGGAGGTACTCCAGTGGGTTTGCGAAGACCCACAAAGGAGCACCCCCCAATGTCGCAGAGCGCGACGATCAAGAGCTTACCGCGAGCATTCCGGATGTTGGAAGCCATGCAGGCGCAGGGTGTCGAATGGGGCGAGGACTACCGCTTTGCAGCGGCGGATGCTCTCAAGACCATTCTGCACGGCCGGATGGCTGCGGCGGTCGACCGGCATCTTGCCGAGATGGCCGTACGTCAACAGGCCGACCGGCGCAACGGCTGCTATTCGCGTCACCTGTTGACCGAGCTCGGCGACATCGAGCTGCAGGTGCCACGCACGCGCCGCTACAGTGCGCTCACGGTGGTGCGCGCCTACGCCCGCCGCGCCGCCCATATCGACCGCATGATCCTGGCCTGTTTCGTACTCGGTCTGTCGACCCGCAAGGTCGCCGCGGCCTTGCTGCCGGTCCTCGGTCGGCGGGTCAGCGCCGGCACGGTCAGCGAGGTTGCCAAGAGCCTCGATGCAGCCGTCGCCGCCTTCCATCGCCGCCCACTCAAGGACTGCTACCAAGTGCTCATGCTCGACGGCGTGGTGT
Source organism: Reyranella sp. (assembly GCA_035651335.1). Classification (GTDB taxonomy): domain Bacteria; phylum Pseudomonadota; class Alphaproteobacteria; order Reyranellales; family Reyranellaceae; genus Reyranella. The sequence goes on from DASRFX010000015.1 coordinate 1,344, forward strand.
TGTCGCGCAAGACCGGCGCCGGCGCGCTACGACGGCCGGTACTGGTGGCGCTCGGGCTGCGCCCGGACGGTAGGAAGGAGATCATCGACTATCGCCTGGCGACGGGCGAAAGCGCCGCCCAGTGGGAACTGTTCCTCAGCGATCTCTTCCGTCGCGGCCTCACCGGCGAGCGCTTGGAGATGGTTTGCGTCGACGGCGGCCAAGGTCTGCTGGCCGCCTTGCCGATGGTCTATCGCAATGTGCCAGTGCAGCGCTGCTGGGCGCACAAAATCAGGAATATCCTCGGCAAGGTGCGCAAGGCCGACCAGCCAGCCGTCAAGCGAGGCCTGCACGCCATCATCAACACCAGGACCTTGCCGGAAGCGCGCGCCGCCGCCCGTCGTTTCGCCGATCGCTGGCAGGCTGCCTATGAGAAAGCCGTGCGCTGCTTGCGCGATGATCTCGACGAACTCCTCACTTGCTGGCGCTATCCCACGCCCGAACAGCGCAAAAAGGTCAGAACCACCAATGCCATTGAGCGCCGCTTCCGCGAGGTCCGTCGACGGACAAGGCCAATGGGCGTCTTCCAGGACCGAACCTCGATGGACCGCATCCTCTTCGCCGTCTTCACTCACGAAAACGCAAACCAGGGAGTGCCGCCCCTCTTCGCCATGACACAAACCTTTTGACGTTACCGATGGCGGCTGCTTCCGCTACGCTTCCCCCCTTCGGGTGACTACGCTCCCCCGATCGCGCTGATGGGGTGCGAGCCACCCACCCCGCGAACCTCCCGGCCGGTCGCCGCATAAGCCGCGTCACAAACCACCTGACAAACGAAGCTCCATACAAGGCGTCCGCGAATGCGCCACCCAGCTCGGGTTTACCCGAGTTGGGCGATTCATGGTGCTGAACTCGGCAACAGCGGAGTTCAGCGGCGCAGGAGCGTTCCCCTCGCGACCATCGGCCGCCGCGCGATACGATTCGAACCTTGGAAAACACGCGACTAGATCGCCGCAAGCACCGCACCGGCCGCCGCGCCGAGCAGGACCACCAGCCACGGCGGCACCTGCCACGCGAAG
>DASRFX010000016.1:0-5614 GCA_035651335.1 Reyranella sp.
GCACACCATGAAGCTGCTGCCACTTCGCAAACCCCCCAGAAGCATCAGGCGGTGGTCGCGATTGTTGAGAGCATTCTGGCGGGCAAGAACGGCATCCGGCACTAGCCGCTCGGTCGGCGGCGTACCGCTTGCGCCAACGCAGCTTCACTCCGTCGTCGCCTGATGAGCCGGCCCGCTGAAAGGGCCGCGTCGGCAAGGCCAACGTCCGACAAATCTCTTGATCCGGCCTTCAGAATCCTCCGGCGATCAGCCCGTTGGCTTATGACTGAGATGCGGAAAAGGTCGGCGCTTGTTGCCATGCTCGTGGGGCAAACGCCCGCAGCGCTTGCACCGCTTCGACGGGTATGTGAGTCGGCCGACGCGAAGTCCTATCCATGAGCGCCACCACCGACTCGGCTACTGCGACGCAGCGCTGTCGAGAGAAAAGAGCCTGTGCCAGGGTGATCGACGATCGACCCACCCGTTCGACGCGCGTCCCGATCTCGACCGTACCAGGCCAATGCATCTCGGCCCGGAACTCGAGCACTAACCTGACGATGACGAACTGGGTGTTGGCCGGCGTCGGGACCCTCTGCGGGTCACAGAGGAGCTCCATGCGTGCGTTCTGACAGCACACGGCGAACACGGTGTTAGTGATGTGGCCCTGACAGTCGGTGTCGGCAAACCGAAGCTTTTCGACGGTCGTTACCGCAAAGTCGGCTAGCCTGGGCGCAAGAAATCTCGTCGACATGCTTGTGTCCGCTATCGATTGGTTTGTATCGATCCTTCGTTGCTGCGCATGGTCACCGTTGGACTCCATGCGCTCGCACTCGATTCGATCGCAGGGTGCAACGTCGGTCCCTTGACGAGTGTTCGGGACGATGGCCGGACGTCCGCGAAGCCGTCCCGCTGCCCGGCTGCGACCCCAGTCGGTCGGCTCACTTCGACGACATGGACGACGATTGCGGAGCTCGTGGTCGCCATCGCCAACAATGTCGTCAGGCCGATAGCGAGGAAGGCCGAAACAGTCGCGGCAAATCGCCAGGCGACGGCATGGCGCTCCGCGAGGCGCATCTGCGCTGTCCAGACCGAGAGCGGACGAGACGGCGATGTTGAAAAGTGAGCTACTTTGAAGGGGGCCCTCGCCAACGGCGCGTTTGTCAAAACCGCTAAAGCGGGTACTTGCTTACCGGGCGTTGATAGGACGAACCAGACAAGCGCCGCGACTTGCAGGCCGAGGCTAGCAGCCATTGCAGTCTGGTGGGCTTCGACGGGATAGGTGCCGTTCGTCGTCGGCCACTGTGCGATGATTAGGCCGGTCGCCGTTTGTAGCACGAAGGCGCCGCCGACGTGGAGGAGATTGAGAGCCGCATTGGCGCGTGCGGACATGTCATTCGGAAAATATTTGGTCAGGATTGCAAAGCTGAGCACTGTCGCGGCCCCGGCTGCGGCGATTACCGACCAGACGAGGTAGGAAGGCAAGGGCCACCCGAGCACCAGAGCCGTTTGCGCGACCGTCGACATCCCTAAGGTGGAGGCCAGGACGAGTTCGGTCTTGACGCTCCGACGCTGCAGCCATTGGGCCGCCATGCCAAGGAGGAGGGCGCTGGCGCAGACCGCGAGCGCCATGACGCTGAGGTGCTGGACCACCTCGGCGCGCTCGAGCCCGGTGACATCGCGCAGCCACGGTGCGGCCCACAGGCCCTGTAGGGACCAGGACGTGCCGATGCCGATAGCCGAAAGGGGGGCGATTCGCCAAAAGCGCGGATCGCAGTAGATCGCCCAGAGGTTAGCTACCGCAGGCCGTGTTTCCAGGGGGGGACCGGCGCGTGGCTCAGGCACGGCGAAGAGAACGAGCAACGCGGCGGCGGCCGACAGCCCTGCCAGCAGCGCAAACAGGCCGCGCCAGCCGACGGCTTGGACAATGAACTCGGCCGGTGTCGTCGCCGTCAGCGCACCAAGCGCGCCCAACATCACGAGCCAGCCATTGGCGAGCACGACGCGCTCCGGCGGGAACCACAGCACGATGGCCTTGAACCCGGCCATCAGCGCTAAGGCCACGCCGAGACTTAGCAACGCCCGACCGATGATCAGGCCGATCAGACCGTCGGTCAACGCAAAGACGAGCGCCCCGACGCTTGCCAGCAGCAGGAGGGAGCTCTGGATAGTCTTGGGGCCGTAGCGGTCGAGCAGGGCACCGAGAGGCAGCTGCACAGCGGCAAAGACCAGAAAATAGACGGACGTCAAGAGTCCGAGATCCGCCGCGTTGACGTGAAGCTCCGCTGTGAGATCGCCGGCGATTAGGGCGTTGATGGTGCGAAAGACATAGGAAAGATAGTAGCCCGCGGCAAAGGGCAAGAGCACGCAGGGGATCAGGCGCAGTCGCGACATTGGAACACACACCGGAAGGAGATGGTCACCGCGGCAAGAATGGTCGCTCTCTCGGCGAGGTGGGATGGCGGGAGCGTGTCCCTAACTTCCGTCCTTTCTGTCGCGCCGCCAGAGGAGTCGGGCGACGCCATCATCGGTGGCCTCGAGCAAGGCACCCCAGATGGGCTGCGGCAGGGTCGGGTCATCGAGCGTGACACGCAGGTATGTCTCGCCGGACCCCTGCTTGGTCTTGCGCCAGGCGGCGCCGATCTCGGCGGGGCCCACCATGATGCGGAAGTCCGGCGCGCTCTCGCCTTGCTTGGGGTCATTGGCCACGATCTGGACCTTGGTGGATATCGTGAGCGTGCGGATGGTGCCGGCGTAGCCGTCCTTGACCGCAGAGAAGGTTCCAATCACAGGCATCGTTCAGCACCTCCGGTCTATAGGCTTCAATTCGACGAGGGTCCTCGGTAGGGCCGCAGGACAATGTCCTTGTGCACGATGACGCGGAGCGGCCAGCCGGGGCGTACCGTGATGGTCGGCTGTACGTTGAGGTAGCGCTCGACCAAGCGCTGACCCGCGCGGTTGGTGGTCGACTGGGTCGATTGCTGCAAGGCCTTGATGAGGTCGCTGTCGGAAGAGCCGAAGGCGAGCTCGCTGCCGACGCCCAGAATGGTCGCGAGCGCCACGCCCTTCAGCAGCTTCCAGGTGTGGAAATCGACCTGGTCGGCGAGGCCGGCGTATCCGCCGGTGTCGGTGGCCGGCAGATTGTCGATCACCACCGACGTGCCGTCCGGCATGATGATACGCTGCCAAATGACGATAGCGCGCTCCTGACCGAAGGCGACGACGTTGTCGTACTTGCCGATCAGGCGCGAGCCCTGCGGGATCAGCAGATGCCGGCCGGCGATGCTGTCGAACACATTCTCCGTCACCTGGGCGATGACGAAGCCGGGGAGATCCGAGTTCAAGCCGCTGACGAGACTGGCGGCGATGATCGTGCCGGACATCAGCTGGTAAGGGGACGCCGGCTTCTCCAGTCGATGTGGATTGTAGATGTCCTTTTCCGGCCCAGCCTTGAGGAAGGACAGCTTGCGAAGCTGCTCGGTCGGGTCGTTGGCCTGGAGATCGATATCGCCACCTGCCAACGCACGTGCCCGCAGTGAGGCCTGGAGCAGCGAAAGATTGCTCAACTCGTTGTTCGGTGCCTTCGTGCTCGGGACGCGATCAGGGACGATTTCCGCCTTCACCGTCTCGCGTGGCGGCGCTTTCAGTTGCAGTCGGAAAAGCACCTGGCTCTCGCGGGCCTGCCCGGCCATGCGGGCAAGGCGGACTCTCTCGACGCGTTCGGCCTCAGCGATCGGATCGGTGGTGGGCTCCTTGAGCTGCACGATACCCGGCGCCAGTGTCGAGTGTAGCTTGGCCTCCGCTTTCTTGTCGGGCTTCACGCCATCGTAGGTGGCCGGCAGCTTCGACAGCGCATCGGTGATCGGCTTGTGGTCGACGTTGAAGAGCTCGGTTGGGTTCGTAATCCTCAGGCTCGGCGGCTTCAACGCGACCAGCACGATGCCGGAGATGATCAGCAGCACGACCGCTGCGCCGCCGATGAGCACCTTACGGTTGATGCGCGTGACCGGTTGTGGTCGGCTGCGTAGCTCCAATTGCTCTGGCGCCACTTTGCCGCTTTCGCCGCCCGGCTGATTGGGCCCTTGGTCCGTCATGGCTGCACCTCGCGCCAGACGGCATCGATGCGTACGATGCGCACGACGCGCTGTGGTGCGGTGCCAAGCCGCAGCTCTGCGGCGGCGAACAGGCGATCCACGATATATGTGGTGCCGCGCACGCGGTAGTTGACGAGCGCGGGCTTGCCGTCGGGACCGATGACGAACAGTGGCGGCGCCTCGCTCTGTGCCAGGCCTGACGGGAACTGGATGTAGACCTTCGCACCGTCGTCGAACACGCGGACTGGTTTCCAGGGCGCATCGCCCTCGATGCGGTAGCGGAACTTGAGCTGCTCGATGTTGATGCCGGCATCGGCCACGGCCGTTGCCGCTTCGACCTCTGCACGCTGCTTTTTCAGAGCGAGCAGCTCGGACGCCGGGTAGGTCCACGACACCGACGCCATGTACGTCGATTGCGACGACCGCATCTCCAGGTGATAGGTGCGCCGGTCGGTGGTGATGACCAGGTTGGTCTCGAGGTCGGCACCGATCGGCTTGACCAGGATGTGGACCTGGGCGTCCTTGCCCTCGCCACTTGTCGTGTCGCCCACCACCCAGCGCACCGTATCGCCGGCCGATACTGATACCAGCTTCTCGCCCGCCTCCAGGGCAATGTCGGTGACCTGGTTGACCGCGGCGTAGAGCTGATAGAGGGCGCCCTTGGTGTAGGGGTAGACCTGGATGGCGTTGATGTAGCCATCCTTGACGGGCTCTATCCGCGCGGCGGCGTTGGCGCCAACCACACGGTCCTTGGGCGGCCGCTCGTCCTTCTGCTTGTCCGTGGCCTTGATCACAGGCTTCAATTGACCGGGCAGCGGCAAAGGTTTGGGCACCTCGACATATTCGACCAGCGGCTTCTGGTCCGGCTCGCGCTTGGCCGCCCTGAAGGCTGGGCTATCAACAATGGGGATCTCCGGCACGCGCACCGGCATCGCGCAGGCCGCGAGCATCAGCGCAAGCGCCGACGAGGATGCCATCCAGCGAGACCGGTTCATTTCGCCTCTCCCGCGCTGACGTCCTGCGACCAGTTAAAGGTGTGCACGTAGATGCCGAGCGGGTTCTTGCGCACGGCCTCCGTAGTACGCGGCGGCGTGATGACGATCGAGAACAGGCCTGTGAGCCGCTTGGTCTCCTTGAGCGCGCCACCCTCGAAAATCCGCTCGAGCCACCGCACCTGGAACGATGTGTCCGAGGCGCGCACGACGCTGGTGACCTCGACCGCCACGGTCTCGCGACCGACCTTGGCGAAGGGGTCGTTCTCCCGCGCGTACTCATTGAGGGTGACGGCTGCCCGGTCCGTGACGAAGTCGTAGGCCTTGAGCCAGTTCTGCCGCACCACGACGGGATCGATGGAGAGCGAGCGCACGTTGTCGACGAAGCGCGCCAGGTGGAAAGCGATCTGGGCGTCGCTCGGCTTGTAGACCTCGGAAGCCGGGCCGATGGCGCGGGCGCCGCCCTTGGGGTCCACCTCGACGATGTAGGGAACGGTGGTGGCCGACCGTCCGATCCACAGCAGGATGGCCGCAAGGACCAGCGACAGTGCC
>DASRFX010000017.1:0-3002 GCA_035651335.1 Reyranella sp.
GGAGCTCGACCGCCGGTTCAGGCCGTGATCGGCTTCATTGACGATTATCGCGGGGCTTACGGGGTCGAGCCGATCTGTCGTGTGCTGAAGATCGCCCCGTCCACCTATCACGCTCACGACGCGCGGCGGCGTCGCCCTGACTGCGCATTCCGGCGATCGTAACCACTCGTTCCGACGGATCGCGACCACCCGTTCCGATCGATCGCGGCCAGTCTGACGGCGCCGTCAGGTGCATTTTCTGATCTCAGTGTTTGCGCTCGGCGTCAAGCGCGGCCGGAGGGCTGGATTTGGGTCTCATTTCTTTGCTCCCTTGGTGGACTTGCCGTCGGCTGTAGTCGCCGCCACGGGTGACGATGGCGATGCGGCTTCCTCGCTGGCCTTGATCTTGCGCATTGATGGGCCATCGAGTTCGAGCCGATAGGCGTTGTGAACGATGCGATCCAGGATCGCGTCGCCGACCGTGGGTTCGGCAATAACCTCAAGCCAGGATGCCACGGGCAGTTGGCTGGTAATCAGGATTGAGCCACGGCCATAGCGGTCCTCGACGATCTCCATCAGATCGCGCCGGTTGCTGGCGGAGAGCCGATCGGGTCCCCAATCGTCGAGCACGAGCAGATCGACCTTGACCAGCATTCGGAACAACCGCACGAAGCGTCCGTCTCCATGGGCGAGATCGAGATCGGCGAACAGGCGAGGCACACGCGCGTAGTGGACGGTGTAGCCGTCGCGGCAGGCTTTTTGCGCCAACGCACAAGACAACCACGATTTGCCGACGCCACAGGGACCGGTGACAAGAAGATTACGATGGTCGGCGATCCAACGTGAGCTCGCCAACTGCTGGAACAGCGCTTTGTCGAGCCGACGCGGCGTGCGGTAGTCGACGTCCTCGATCGCGGCTTGGCTGTGACGCAGACGAGCGGTACGCAGCCGGGTTTGGAAGCGTCTAGTGTTGCGATCGGCGGCCTCGCGGTCGAGCAACAGCGCCAGCCATTCGGCGTGGGCGAGATTGCGGACCTCCTCTTGGGCTTCGAGCTCGATGAAGGCCTGCACCATGCCGTCGAGCTTGAGCGCTCGCAGCTGGTCGAGGGTGGGATGGGTGAGCATCGTACGTCATCTCCTTCAATGGAAGTAGGTGGGGCCGCGGATATTGTCGTGCGCAATCGCAGGCCCGTCCGCGGGCATTACAGGCCGTCGGCGATCGAGGTTATTTTTGAGGATCGAGTTGACTGAGCTATAGGAGCGCGCGCCGATCTCGAGCGCCCGGCTGCAGGCGGCTTCAAGTCGTTCATGCCCATAGCTCTTGGCGAGCCGGACGATGCCGACGCAGGCGCGGAAGCCTTGCTCAGGGTGCGCGCGCTCCCGCAGGATGATCTCGACCAACGCCGCAGTGTGGCGGCCGATTACGCCGGCCTGTCGGCGCAGGCGCTCCGGCGTCCAGTCGGCATAGCGCTGGTGGCTCGAAGGCATGTGCTCGCGCACCGTCGTATGCTTGCGGTTCGACGATGAGCGCACATGCGCGGCAACCCGCTTGCCGCAGTGGAAGACTTCGATCGTGCGCGCGGTGATGCGCGCCCAAACCTTCTCGCGCAGCAGCTGGTGCGGCACCGAATAATAGTGCTTGTCGATCTCGATGTGATAATCGAGCCCGACCCTGCATTGCTTCCATTCGGCAAAAACGTACGGCTCGGCCGGCAACGGCTTGAGGGCCGAACGCTCGATCTCCTCGAACAGCGCGCGGCGGCTGGCGCCGAGGTGCCGTGATATGCGATTGTTGATCTGCGCCACCAGTTCGGCGATGGCCACGTTCAATGCCGAGAGCGAGAAGAACTGGCGGTTGCGCAGCTTGGCGATGATGAAGTGGGTCGCAATTTGAACCGCCACCTCTACCTTCGCTTTGTCGCGGGCCCGGTACGGCCGTGCGGGGATGATGGCGGTGCCATAATGCGCCGCCATTTCCGCATAGGTTCGATTGACCTGCGGCTCGTAAAAGCAAGCCTTGGTAATGCCCGAGCGCAGATTGTCGGACACCACCATCGCCGTGACCCCGCCGAAGAAGGCAAAGCTGCGCGTGTGAGCGCCGATCCAGTCAGCCAAGCCCTGCGTCCAGGCGGCTTCCGCATAGGTGTAATTCGACGCGCCGAGCACGGCGACGAACAACTGCGTTGTCCTCAGCTCGCCGGTCGACGGATCGATTACCGTAAGCGTCGTGCCGGCGTAATCGACGAACATGCGTTCGCCGCCGACGTGGTTCTGCCGCATGGTCGGCGACAGCCGCGTCTCCCAGCTGCGGTAGAGCTCGCAAAACCGGCTGTAGCCGTAGCCGTCAGGATGGGCGGCGCGATGCTCCTCCCACAACAGCTGCAGTGTCACCCCTGGCCGACGCAGCTCACGGTGGATTGCCGCCCAATCCGGCCGTGGCCGACGATCCTTGGCCGCCGTGGGCTGCGGATAGAGCCGGCGCTCTAGCTCTTCATCGCTCAGCTCATCCGGCAACGGCCAGGCCAACCCGGCACGCCGCGCCCTCCGGGTGCATTCCCCAGCGGCCGTCGCGCTTACGCCAAGGCTGGCGGCGATCTGGCGTTTGGACATGCCGGCGGCCGACAGCCTCAGCACGTCACGGATTCTACGCATCGGTAATCTCGGTCCAGGCATGTCTCGCTCCTCATCGAAAGGAGCGAAGCCATGCCGATTCGCGGATCACCCAACGGCGCCGGTTATCTCCGTCCACAGGCTGGTCGCGATCGCCCGGAATCGGTGGTCGCGATCAATCGGAACGCCCGGTCGCGATCAATCGGAATAGCTGGTCGCGATCGCCCGGTGCGCGCAGGAGGGGCGACCGCCGTCGTGGGACTCTCCGTTTTCGTGAAATGTTGTTGGCCGAGGAGGGGCGACGACGGAGCCCGGGCGGTGGACTGATGATGCTGAGGTCGGCATCGCCTGGTCGGGGGTGGCGGCGGGCGAGCGAGCTATGGGGTCATCGACGTCGAGGTCGGCCAAATTCG
>DASRFX010000018.1:0-49376 GCA_035651335.1 Reyranella sp.
GCCGCTTCGCCTGCAACGCGTGGCTGCAGGAGACCCCCAAGCCGATCAGCAAGGTGACGTGGGACAACATTGTCCTGCTCAGTCCCAGGCTCGCCCGGGAACGCAACATCGTCGACGGCGCCGAGCTGCGCATCGATGTCAATGGCCGCTCGATCACCGGGCCGGCATGGATTGCGCCGGGGCAGGATCCGAACACCCTCACTCTGACGCTGGGCTACGGACAGGAAAGGCCAGGCACGTTGCCGCACGGGCTGGGCTACAACGCCGTCGATCTGCTCGAACGTGGAAGCGGATTTTTGCTCGTGGGTGCCGGCCTGACACCGACAGGCCGACATCAGCTGATCGCGACCACGCAGCCCGAACAGGCGATGGACGGCTTCGACTTCGTGCGCACGGTGACGGAGCCCCACGCAGCAATCGAGCGCACCGCGCCTCAAGCCAGCTTCTATCCCGAGCGCAAATGGGACAGCCCCTCCTGGGGCATGTCGATCGATCTCGACCTCTGCATCGGCTGCAACGCCTGTCTCGTCGCCTGCGTGGCCGAGAACAACGTCCCGATGGTCGGCAAGGAACTGGTCTCCGAGGGCCGCGTCATGCACTGGCTGCGGATAGACCACTATCACGAGGGCGATCCCGAGGCGCCGGACTCGAGTTTCCAACCTGTGCCCTGCATGCACTGCGAACAGGCGCCCTGCGAGATGGGCTGTCCGGTCAACGCCACGGTCCACAGTCCGGACGGGCTCAATCTTCAGGTCTACAACCGCTGCATCGGCACCCGCACCTGCTCGGCCTACTGTCCCTACAAGGTCCGTCGCTTCAACTGGTTCGAGTACACGGGCGGCGATCCCGAATCGATCCGCGCCATGCGCAATCCGGAAGTGACGGTGCGCAGCCGCGGCGTGATGGAGAAGTGCACCTATTGCATCCAGCGCATCAGCGCGGCGCGTATCGCGGCCAAGATCGCCGGCCAGCCGGTCGCCGACGCGAAAGTCGTCACCGCCTGCCAGCAGGCCTGTCCAACTCAGGCGATCGTGTTCGGCGATATCACTAATTCGGGCAGTGAGGTCGCCAAGCGCAAGGCCGAGCCGCGCAACTACGCCCTGCTCGAGGAAGCCAACACACGGCCGCGCACGACCTATTTGGCACGGATTCGAAAAAAAGGCCGGCCGTCATGAACGTGACGAGCACTCGGCCCGGCGACTATGCCGGCATCACGCACGAGATCGTCGAGGTGCCGTTGCACTATCCTGGCCGGCGCGCCTGGTGGGCATGCTTTGGCGTTGCGCTCCTGTTGCTGCTCAGCTTCTTCGTCTCCGTCGGCTGGCTGTTCTGGTACGGCGTCGGCGTATGGGGCAACAACATTCCCGTCGGCTGGGGCCTCGCCATCTCCAACTACATCTGGTTCATCGGCATCGGCCATGCCGGCACGCTGATCTCAGCCATGCTGCTGCTGCTTCAGCAGCACTGGCGCAACTCGCTCAACCGCTTCGCCGAAGCGATGACGCTGTTCGCGGTGATCTGCGGCGGCCTTTATCCGCTCGTCCATCTTGGCCGGCCCTGGCTCTTCTACTGGGTCGCGCCCTATCCCAATACGATGACGCTGTGGCCGCAGTTCCGCAGTCCCATCACCTGGGATTTCTTCGCGGTGCTGACCTACCTCACCGTATCGATCTTATTCTGGTACATTGGCATCATCCCCGATCTCGCCGCCGCCCGCGACCGCGCGCGCAAGCGCCGCTACCAGGTGTTCTTCGGCCTGACGGCGCTGGGCTGGCGCGGCTCGGCGCGGCACTGGGCGCGCTGGCGGCAAATCTACGTGGTGACGGCGGCGATCGCTGTCCCGCTCGTCGTCTCGGTTCATTCGGAGATCTCGATGATCTTCGCCGCGGGCCCGATCCCCGGTTGGACGTCGACCGTGTTCCCACCCTATTTCGTGCTCGGCGCCGCCTTCTCCGGTTTTGCCGTCGTGTCGATGATCGCCGTCGTGCTGCGCCATGCGCTGGGTTTCGAGAACCTGGTGACGCCGCGGCATCTCGATCTGCTGGGCAAGCTGACGCTCGCCACGGGATTGATGACCGGGTACGGCTACTGGGCCGAAGTGTTCGACACGCTGTATGGCGGCGACCACCAGGAATTCGGCACCATGCTCGACCGGCTCACCGGCGCCTACGCCTGGAGCTATTGGGGCGCCATCGTCCTGAATTTCCTGCCGCTGCAATTGCTGTGGTGGCGCAGCATGCGCCGCAATCCGCTGGTTCTCTTCCTGATCGGCCTGTCGGCATCCGTCGGCATGTGGTGCGAGCGCTACATGCTGCTCACCACGACGCTGTACCGTGATTATCTCGTCTCGTCATGGCGCGAGTTCCATCCCAGCTTCTGGGAGTGGTCGCTCTATGCCGGCATGCTCGGCGTCTTCCTGACGCTGTTCCTGCTGTTCGTGCGCTTCCTGCCGACGATATCGTCGTTCGAGATCAAGGAAGCGATGTTCGAGGAACGCGAGGCACATCATGCGTGAGCCCGTGTCCTCGCCGGACGAGGTCTTTGGCGTGCTGGCCGAATTCGACCGGGCAGAGCGTCTCCTCGAGGGCGCCCGTCGCGCCCGCGCCGCCGGCTACACGCGGCTCGATGCTTATTCGCCGTTTCCCATCGAGGGACTTGCCGAGATCCTGGAATTCTCCGACCGGCGCGTCGCCTGGTTCACGCTGATCGGCGGAGTCGTGGGCGCGATCGTGGGCTTCGGCATGCAGGCCTATGCCAATTTGGCCTTTCCCCTCGACGTCGGCAATCGCCCGCTCGTCGCCACGCCGGCCTTCATGCTGATCACTTTCGAGCTGACTGTGCTGTTCGCGGTGCTGTCCGGGATCGGCGCCATGCTGGCCCTCAACCATCTGCCGCGCCTGCACCATCCCCTGTTTGAGATCGACGAGTTCCGTCTCGCCAGCGCCGACAAGTTCTTCCTGGTCATCTTCAGCAACGACGCACACTTTTCGCGCGACCGCGTCGCCGAGCTTCTCGGCTCGTTCGATCCCATTCGCGTCCGGCTGGTGCGCCATACGGAGCCGCCCAAATGAACGGCCTCCTCCTCGGCGCCGCGCTCATGCTGGCGGTCTCCTCGTGCGACCAGATGATCCACCAGCCGCGCTACGATTCGGAAGAGAGCAGCAAGCTTTTCCGCAATGGCCAGTCGTTGCAGTCGCCACCCGACGGAACGATTGCGCGCGACGATCCGCAGTGGCGGGCCGAACTCGGCAACCGGCCGCAGATGACCATGGACCTGCTGCGGCGCGGCCACCAGCGCTTCGACATTTATTGCGCTCCTTGCCATGACGTATCGGGTTCCGGCCAGGGTATCGTGCCGGATCGCGGCTTCCCCCATCCGCCGACCTTCCATCAGGCACGGCTGCGCGATGCGCCGTCGTCCTATTTCGTCGACGTGATCACGCATGGCCATGGCGTGATGTTTTCCTACGCCGATCGCGTCGCGCCCGCGGATCGCTGGGCGATCGCGGCCTATCTGCGTGCCCTGCAGCTCAGCCAGAACGCGCCTCTCTCTATGCTGTCGGACGCAGACAAAACGCACCTCGATGGAGGCGCGCGATGAACCGTCCCATCCTGTTGTTCGGTGCGGCAGGCTGTGCCGCGTCACTGCTGACGATCTTCGCCGCGCCACGGGCCGCACTGGCGGGCTGGCTGGCCGCATTTGCCTTCTGGAGCGCGCTGCCGATCGGCAGCATCGGATTACTGATGATGATGTGGGTCATTCCGGGTGCATGGCGCCAGGAACTGGCGCCGCTCGCCGAACGCACATCGACCCTGCTTGCGCTTGCGGCCGTGGCCGTCCTGCCGATCCTGCTGGGCGCCGGCGCACTCTACGATTGGGTTCATCAACCCGCGCACGGCTATCGCGCCATCTACCTCTCCTGGCCCGCCTTCGCGCTGCGCACCATTGCGTTTTTCCTTTGCCTCGGTGCGCTGACTCTCCGTCTTCTCGGGCGTCCCGGGCGTGCGGGCGCGCTTTCGGCCGGCGGGTTGATCCTCTATCTCCTGCTCGCCACGACCATCGCCGTCGATTGGCTGATGTCGCTCGATCCCGAATTCCATTCCTCCGGGTTCGGTCTCTACATCGTCTGCATTCAGATGGTTTCGGCGCTCGCATTCATGATCGCCTGCCGGCTCATGGGGCGCGATGCAGAAAGTCGCAATGGGCTGCTGGGCGCCCTCCTGCTCTGCGGGCTGCTGTTCTGGGCTTACCTCGCCTTCATGCAGTACTTCATCATCTGGTCGAATAACCTCTCGCCGACCGTCCATTGGTATCAGCAGCGGGCGGAGGGCGGCTGGTCGCTTGCCGAATATGCGATCGGGGCATCGGGCCTCGGCCCCGCCTTCCTGCTTCTCTTCACACCGATCCGCAACGGCGCTCGCTGGCTCGTCGGCCTGTCGCTGGTGGTGCTTGCCGGGCGCGCGCTCGAGGTCGCATGGATCGTCTTGCCGACGCTGCACGAACACTGGGCCATCGCCTGGATCAGCACTCTGCTTGCCTTCGCCGGACTGGGTGCATTGTCGCTCGCCTTGCCTCGCGCGTGGCCATTGGCGCGCGGAGCGGCGTCATGACCGCCTACGAGCGCAGCGACTTGTCGGCCAAGCGGATCGCGTGGCTGGCCGCAGGCTTGTTCGTATCTCTCCTTGTCTCGGTGGCGGTCATCGCGGGCCTGTTCGCGATCCTGCCGCACCGAAAGGCGACAAACGGCCATACCGAGCAAGCGACGGCCGGGCCTCGCCTCGAAGTGCATGAAGGGTCCGACCGGGCCGCAGTCGATCGCGCGGCAGAGCAGCGACTCCATTCCTATGGCTGGGCGGATCGGTCTCATGAGCTGGCGCGCATTCCCATCGACCGCGCCATGCAGCTTCTGGCCGCGCACGGCTGGCTCGACGACCAGCCGAAGCAGGGGACGCCATGAAGAGCGCGCTCGTCCTCCTGATTCCGGCACTGTGGGCGATCGATGGCGGCCGTGCGCTGGCATTCGACGCTTTTCATCAAGCGACGATCGAGGACCGACGCGGCGCCCAGCTGCCTCTCGATACAGGCTTTCGCGACGAGCACGGCAACGTCGTGACATTGCGGCAGGTCGGCCAAGGCAAACCCATCGTGCTCGCGCCGGTCTTGCACCACTGCCCGAACATCTGCGGTCTGACCTTGGCCGGGCTCGCCGACGCGATCGCCCATCAGAAGTACGTCGTGGGCCGGGATTTCAGGGTCGTGGCATTCGGCATCGATCCGCATGAGGGCCCGGCCGACGCGGCGGATTCGCTCATGCGATTGCGCACTGCCTTCCCGGCCTTGCAGGGCGGCGTGGTCGGCCTGACAGGCGCGGCGCCGGACATTGCCGCCGTGACGCAAGCGCTGGGATATCGCTATGCCTGGGACAAGGACATCGGCCAGTACGCGCATGTCGCCGCCGTGGCCATCCTGACGCCGGAGGGGAAGCTGACGCGCTGGCTCTACGGCATCTCGCCCAGCGCCAACGACCTCAAGCTTGCCCTGACCGACGCCGCCCAAGGCCGCCTCGGCTCGCTCGGTGATCGCTTCCTGCTGCTCTGTTACCACTACGATCCCAAGACAGGCCGTTACGGGCCCTTGATCTGGATCGTCCTGCGCGCAGCAGGCGGCGCTATCGTCGTGCTTGGCGGCGGCCTCATCGCCTTTGCTCTGATCAGGGAGCGGCGCCGTTCGCGCCGGCCCGTCGCGTGAGCCACCTGCCGCTCTGGCCGCTGGAGGCGTCGGCGCACAGCGGCGAGGTCGACCGACTGGTCATCGGCCTGGTGATCCTGTCCATACTGCTCTCGGCGCCGGTTTTCATCCTGATGGCCGCGTTTGCCGTCAAATACCGCCGCGGCCGCACCGCCGATCGCCGGCATCGGATCGACCACAACATGGCGCTCGAAGTCTCGTGGGCGGTCATCCCCTTCCTGCTGCTCCTGGTCTTCTACACCTGGTCCACCGAGCTTTTCCTCGAGCTGCGCCATCCGCCGGCCGACGCGCTCGAGATCGACGTCGTGGCCAAGCAGTGGATGTGGAAGTTCCAGCATCCCGGCGGGCAGCGCGAGATCAACGACCTGCACGTGCCGCTCAACCGTGCCGTGAAGCTGGTGATGGCGTCGCAGGACGTCATCCATAGTCTCTTCGTGCCGGCTCTGCGGCTGAAGCAGGATGTCGTGCCGGGCCGCTATACGACGCTGTGGTTCAAGGCCGACAAGACCGGCAGTTATCCACTGCGCTGCTCGCAATTCTGCGGCACCGATCATTCCCTGATGGGCGGACATCTCTATGTGTTGAGCGCGTCCGACTATGCGCGATGGCTCGAGCAGTCGAAGGTCGACGGGTCGCTGGCCGCACAGGGCGCGACACTGTTCCGCGATCGCGGCTGCAGCGGATGTCATGGTGCCGCATCGACCGTCAAGGCGCCGTCTCTGAACGGGCTGTTCGGCCGGCCCGTGCCGCTCGAGAACGGCCAAGTCGTCACAGCCGACGAACAGTACATCCGCGACAGCATTCTGCTGCCGCAATCGCAGATCGCGGCGGGCTATCCGCACATCATGCCGACCTTTCAGAACGTCCTGAGCGAAGACGACGTGCTGAAGCTGGTCGCCTACATCAAGTCCCTGGCAACGCTGACGCCGGAGCGTTCGCGATGACCGATCTTTCCATGCCCAAGGAACGGCCCGATCCGCACAATATCGAGGATCGGGGCTTGTCCGAGACGCCGGCCCAGCGCGAAAGCTATCTGCGCGCCGGCAACACTCTCGGCTCGTGGTTCTTCACCACCGACCACAAGCGGATTGCGGTCCTCTATCTCATCTCGGTCACGTTCTTCTTCTTCATCGGCGGTGCCGCAGCGGCTTTGATCCGCATCGACCTGCTCGAGCCGAACGGTACCATCCTCACCAACGAGGGCTACAACCGCGCTTTCACCCTGCATGGCGTGATCATGGTGTGGTTCTTCCTGATTCCGTCCATCCCCAACACCTTCGGCAACTTCCTGATCCCGCTGATGATCGGCGCGCGCGATCTCGCCTTTCCCCGCCTCAATCTCGCGAGCTGGTACATCTACGTGTTGGGCGGCCTGTGCACGGTGTACGTGCTGATCGCCGGCGGCGTCGACACGGGCTGGACGTTCTACACGCCGCTGTCGTCGATGTTCGCGCATGGGCAGGTCGTGATGGCAGCGACCGCGGTGTTCATCGTCGGTTTTTCCTCGATCCTGACCGGCCTCAACTTCATCGTCACGATCCACAAGCTCCGCTGCCCGGGCATGACCTGGGGTCGCCTGCCGCTCTTCGTGTGGTCGCACTACGCGACGTCGCTGATCCTTGTGCTCGCCACGCCGGTGCTGTCGATCACCCTCGCCCTGATCGCTGCCGAGCGCCTGTTCGGCATCGGCGTGTTCAACCCCGCTTTGGGGGGCGATCCCTTGCTCTATCAGCACCTCTTCTGGTTCTACAGCCACCCCGCCGTTTACATCATGGTCCTGCCGGCGCTGGGCGTGGTGAGTGAGCTGGTCGCGGCGGCGGCGCGCAAGCCCGTCTTTGGCTACAAGGTCGTCGCCGGCTGCTCGATTGCCATTGCCGCCATCGGCTTCCTGGTGTGGGGCCACCACATGTTCGTGTCCGGCCAGTCGCCCTATGCCAGCGCCGTCTTTTCTTTCCTGAGTCTTGCGGTGGCCGTGCCTTCGGGCATCAAGGTCTACAATTGGACGGCGACGCTCTACAAAGGCCACGTCGCCATCGATCCGCCGCTGTTGTTCGCCTGCTCCTTCATCGGCCTGTTTGTGGTCGGCGGGCTGACCGGCCTGATCCTGGCGATGCTGGCGGTCGACGTGCACGTGCACGACACCTACTTCGTGATCGCGCACTTCCACTACATCATGGTCGGCGGCACGGTCGCCGCTTATTTCGGCGCGCTGCATTTCTGGTGGCCCAAGATCACCGGCCGGCTCTATTCGCTGGCCTGGGGCAGGCTGTCGGCGCTGCTGATCTTCCTCGGCTTCAACCTCACCTTCTTCCCGCAGTTTGTCCTGGGCTATCTCGGCATGCCGCGGCGCTACCACCACTACCCGCCCGAGTTCCAGGTGTGGAACGTGTTCTCGTCGACTGGCTCGAGCATCCTCGCCGTCACCTACCTGCTGCCCTTCCTCTATCTCTTCTATTCGCTGCGATACGGCGACGCCGCCGGCCCCAATCCATGGGGCGCCACGGGACTCGAATGGACCGTCCCCTCGCCGCCGCCGAAGCACAATTTCGAGGAGACACCGACGGTGAGCGGTCCGCCCTACGACTATCCGATGGAATTCGAGGAGCGCCCGTGACCGACCATGCAAGCGACCCGGCGGCACCCGTGCTGCCCTACAGCGATCCCGAGCAACAGCGCGAGGCGGCATTCCTCGGCATGTACGTGTTCCTCGGCAGCGAGATCATGTTGTTCGGGGGCCTATTCATGACCGCGCTGGTGATGCGGGTGCTGCATCCGCACGAGGTCGTGGAGACCTCCAAGGAACTTCACATCTGGATCGGCGGGATCAACACGGCGATTCTCCTGACGTCCAGCTTCGCCGTTGCCGCCGCGGTGCACGCCGCGCGCGCCGGTGTCGGGCGTGTGTCAGCGTGGTTGCTCGCCGGCGCCGCAGCCCTCGGCATCGCCTTCCTCGCCTTGAAGGGTGTCGAGTACAGCCTCGAGTTCCGCGATGGCCTACTGCCAGGCGTCAGCTATCCGGAACGGTTCTCGGGTCCGGTGGAGCGCTTGTTCATGGATCTTTATTTCATTTCGACCGGCCTGCATGCCCTGCATGTCACGGTCGGTATCGCACTCCTGCTCATCGTGTCGCGCAGCGTCGCCACGGGCCGGATCGTGCTGCCGCAGCGAGCCATCGTGGTCGAACTGGGCGGGCTCTACTGGCATCTGGTCGATGCCATCTGGATTTTCCTCTACCCCGTCCTTTATCTCGCGAGGTGAGGCATGAGGGAAGCCTATCGCCGGGTCACCATTGTCTGGGTCGCTCTGCTGGCGCTGCTCGGCTCGACGATCGGTGCCAGCTACCTGTTCGCCGGTGCCACGAGCGTCGCGGTCAGCCTGGGCATCGCCTTCGCCAAGGTGGCCCTGGTGTTCTGGTTCTTCATGCAACTGAGATCGGAGAACGGGATGGTGCGCGTTTTCGCGGTCGGCGCCGCCGTCTGGCTGATGCTGTTGTTCGGGCTCGGCACCATGGACTACGCCACGCGCCTGTCCATCGCGGGCTTCTGACGCCGGGCCCCGGCGTGCAACGACGCTGCCGACACGTGCGTTGCCCTGAAAGGGGAGAACGCCAGACAGAGGTAGCAGCGCATGTCGCTCACGGACGAGCCCCGCCCCCAACCGGTCGATGAAACCAAGGTCGAGATCAAGCCCTACACCGCCCCCGCCGGCGGCTGGGGCTCGGTCCGCTCCCTGATCAAGAGCTTTCGGCGGGAGCACAATCCGGTCAGCGGCAGCTCGGTACTGCTGAAGCAGAACAAGCCGCAGGGCTTTGCCTGCGTCAGCTGCGCCTGGGCAAAACCTGCCGATCCGCATGTCTTCGAATTCTGCGAGAACGGCGCCAAGGCGACGACCTGGGAGATCACGCCCAAGCGCGTGACGCCTGCGTTCTTTGCCGCGCATCCGGTGCGCGAATTGCTGACGTGGAGGGACCACGACCTCGAAGAGGCCGGCCGGCTCACCGAGCCCATGCGCTGGGACAGCGGGACGGACAAGTACGTTCCGGTATCGTGGGACCAGGCGTTCCGCGAGATCGGCGCGGAGCTTCGCCAGCTCAAGCCGGAAGAGATCGTGTTCTATTCGTCCGGGCGGGCCTCGCTCGAAGCGTCGTACATGTACGCCCTGTTCGCCCGCATGCTCGGCACCAACAATCTCCCCGACAGCTCGAACATGTGCCACGAGAGCACGTCCGTTGCGCTGCCCAAGACGATCGGCGTGCCGGTCGGCACCGTGACACTCGACGACTTCAAGAAGACCGACTGCATCATCTTCTTCGGCCAGAACGTCGCCACCTCCAGCCCGCGCATGCTGCACGATCTGCAGGAAGCGAGCCGGCGCGGCGTGCCGATCATCACCTTCAACCCGCTGCGCGAGCGCGGCCTGGAGCGTTTCACCAATCCGCAGTCGCCCGTCGAGATGCTGACCGGTTCATCGACGCGGATCAGCTCGCAGTATCTGCAGGTCATGCCGGGTGGCGATATCGCCGCGATTTGCGGCGTCTGCAAGGCGCTGATCGACAGCGGCCAGGTCGATCACGAGTTCATTACCGAGCACACCAGCGGCTTCGACGCGCTTGCCGAAAGCCTGCGCAATATCTCCTGGCCGCAGATCGAGCGGGAGTCGGGGCTTCGCCGGTCCGAGCTGGAGACCGTGGCCGCCACATACGCCGCGGCCAAGAGCTGCATCGGCATCTACGGCATGGGTCTGACCCAGCACCGCAACGGCGTCGAGAACGTGCAGATGATCGTCAACCTGCTGCTGTTGCGCGGCAACATCGGCAAGGAAGGTGCGGGCATTTGCCCGGTGCGCGGCCATTCGAACGTGCAGGGGCAGCGGACCGTCGGCATCACCGAGAAGCCCGATCTCGTACCCAACGACAAGCTGCGCGAGATCTACGGTTTCGAACCACCCATGAAGAAGGGACTGAACACGGTGGAAGCGTGCGAGGGCATTCTCGCAGGCACCGTCAAGGCCTTCGTCAGCCTGGGCGGCAACTTCGTGCGCGCGATACCCGATCACGACCGGATGGAGCCGGCATGGCGGCGCCAGCGCCTTACCGTGCAAATCCTGACCAAGCTCAATCGCACCGCCCTCGTGCACGGCGAAGTGTCCTATATCCTGCCGTGCCTCGGGCGCATCGAGATTGACCGCCAGGCGACCGGCAAGCAGGCGGTATCGATGGAGGACAGCACGGCGTGTATCCACGGCTCGTGGGGACAGGTCGAACCGGCAAGCCCGCACCTGCTGTCCGAGATCCGCATCGTCGCCGAGCTCGCCAAGGCCACGCTCACCAATCCCATCGTCAATTGGGACCGCTGGGCGAGCAGCTATGCGCTGATTCGCGACGCCATCGAGCGCACCTATCCCAAGCGCTTCAAGGATTTCAACAAGCGCCTGTTCCAGCCCGGCGGCTTCCACCGGCCGTTGGCGGCGCGCGAGCGCAAGTGGAACACCAAGACCGGCAAGGCGAATTTCACCGTGCCCGACAGCCTGATCACGGATCCGGACGTCGACGTTCGCGGGCCGGACGTGCTGCGGCTCTTCACTTTGCGCAGCAACGGCCAGTTCAACACGACGATATATTCCTACGACGATCGCTTCCGCGGCATCCACGGCACGCGCCGGGTAATCCTGATGCACCGCAACGACATCGAGCGGCTGGGTCTCTCGGAGGGAAACATCGTCACGGCGATCTGCGCCGCCAGCCGCCCGGGCGAAGCTCCCCGCCAAGTGGCGGGCCTGCGCGTCGTTCCCTACGAACTGCCGGAAGGCTCCTGTGCCGGCTACTATCCGGAGTGCAACCCGCTCCTGCCGTTGTGGCACCACGCCAAGGAGAGCAAGGTGCCGGCGGCGAAGTCGATTCCGGTCCGCCTGATCCGCACTTAGGGAAGGCTCATCGGCGGCGGGTCGGCTTGCCGCCGGATTTTTCTTCGCTCTGCTGCGAGGCGCTGTAGCGATTGTGCGCCCGGCCAACCTGCTCGGCCACATTGGCGTCCTTCGGCGTGCCGCGCCGCTCGTCCCAGCCGCGGTGGGTCGGGTCGTTGCGCCACTGTTCGTCCTTTTTGTGCCGTCGAGTCGCGTGTGCCATGTCACCGGGCCTGGGAATGGGCGCCGCCGCGCTGCGAGATTCCCGAGAGAGCGGCCGAGGCGTGTCCGCTCTTGGCGACGGTCGCGAGATCGGCCAGGGCCAGGATACCGACGAGCCGCTTGTTTCGATCGACGACTGGCAGGCGCCGGACCTGCTGTTGCGCCATGTTGGCGGCGATGCTGGCCGTGTTCTCGTCTTCGAAACAGTATTTGACTTCCTCGCTCATGACCTCCCTGACTTGGACGGTCGGCGGCTTGCCGGCCGCGACGCCGCGCACGGCGATATCGCGATCGGTAATCATGCCGACCAACCGGTCGTCCTTGCCGACCGGCAGCGAGCCGACGTCGCTTTCGAGCATAATCCTGGCCGCTTCCTGCAAGCTTGTTTCCGGGCTGACCGTGCGGACGTCACGGCTCATCGCTTCCTTCACGAGCATGGCATGCTCCCTTGGTGGTCTCTGGCTTGAACGTCAGGTACTGGCGCCGCGTGGCCCGCGGTTCGGCTTAGGCCCCTTCACATCCTCGTTCTGGCTGCCCGCAATGGCCGCGCCGCCATCGTCGCGCGTCGTCTTGCGGTTGCGTTTGGAGACTCGCTCCTGCTGTTGCTGGGGCGGCCCGCCGGCACCGGGATTCTGTCGCTGATACTCCTTCTCGGGGGCTAATGGCGTGCGGTCGACAGCCATCACAATCTCCACGGCTGATCCAGTGGTGGAACGAACGGGCACGCGTTGCAGTTGCGTGCGTGAGCCTGCGCGAACAAACGCCGCGAGGCCCGCTTGGCGCTGCTTGCACGCGACATAGGCCTCGGCCACGCGAATGCGCTCAGCCGCGACATCGTTGTCGCTGGCATTGTCGGGATCAGCCATGAGTTCGGGATCGACGCACGGCGCCAGCAGGCTAGGGTCGGGTTGCCGGCTGACCGGCACCACTGCCGGTGAGGATTTCGCGCACGCTGCGAGAGCTAGCGCGCATGACAGGGCCGCAAGAATTCGTCTGGGGAGCATTGGTCACCGCCTTGAGATCGGAAAGCGCCTGGGCGCGCAGCGCGTCGAACGCCTGCTTCTGCTGGTCGAGCAACTGCGTCGAGAGCTGTTGGTCGGCTTCCTTCTGCGCGGCTATGGCCTCGGCCGCCTTAGCCCTGATGTCAGCGACTTGGGCCAGCGCACTCTCGTATTCGCCGCGGTACCACAGCGTGCCGCCGGCGCCGCCGATCAGCAGGGCGAGCGACAGCAGCCACGGCGCGGCGCTCAACCAGTTCACAGCAGCCACGCGGCGAGGAGACCGGCAGCGAAGCCGCCGGCCAGCCATTTCCAGTGCAAGGCAGTGATCGCCTTGAGGCCGTTCCAAAAGGTTGCAAGATCGGGTTCGAGTTCCATAGTCAGCTCCAGTCTCCTGTTTCGAAAAACTGCTTCTCGCGGGCACGGCGCGTGACCAGACCCGGCTCGACGTTGCCCGCCGCGTCATGCACCCATCGCGAGAATTCGGCCGCCGCGCCGGCGTAGTCCGAGCCGTTGAGCTTGCGCAGCAGGGTCGAGCCGCCAAGCGCCCCGGCGCCAAGGTTGAACGTGAAGTCACACAGAGCATCGAACTGGCTCGGGTTGAGCGCCACGCGCACGAGGCGCGATACCGCCCGCTCGGCCACCGAGATATCCTCGCGCAGCCATTGCTCGGCCTCTTCGGGCGTGCAGGTCATGCCTGGGGCGACGCCGGAGACATGGCCGTAGCCGATGGTCCAGAGTCCCGCGCCGTCGCGGTAGGCCAGCACACGCAGCCCTTCCGATTCCATGGTGAGGGCGAGGCCGCGTTCGCTCATGGTCATTTCTTGAGCGCCTCCAGCGCCGCCTTCATCACCTCCTTGAAGCCGTCGAGGGCGCGGATCATGTCCATCTTCTCGGCCGAACAGGCACGGACCTCGGCCAGATGGGCGTTCCATGACCGGTAGAGCATGATGGCCAGCACGCCCACGGCAAGCAGCAGGGCGATGACCACGGAGCCCAGCAGGGTTCCCGCCCACGGGGCCGTGATCTGGTCGATGATGTGGGTGGAATCCATTTACGCCCTCTCCTCCGTGGGAAGTGGACGGGAGATGAGGAGGGCGGGTAGGATTGCCACCATGAAATGGCTGATCTTGGCTTGGGTTATCGTCATCGTGTTCGGCGCGATGGCGCATCGGTGAGCGACGCGATCATCAGAACCGAACGCCTGATGATCCGGCCCTTCCGTGAGACGGACATCAGCGAGCGCTACATCGGCTGGCTGAACGACAAGCACCTCATGCGATTCAGCGAAAACCGTCATCGCAGCCACACGCGGGAAAGCTGCCTCAATTACCTGCGTTCGTTCGAAGGCTCGCCCAATCGTTTCTGGGCCATCTTTGCGGGCGCCGAACACGTCGGGAACATCACCGCTCATATCGATACACGCAACGGCGTAGCCGATGTCGGCATCCTCATCGGTGAAGGCGGCAAGGGCTACGGCCTTGAGGCGTGGACCGCCGTCTGCTGGCATCTTCTCGCCAATGGCGTGCGCAAGATCACAGCAGGCACGATGGCGATCAACAAGGCGATGATCCGGATCATGGAAAAATCCGGCATGGAGTTCGAGGGCAGCAGGCACCGCCAGTTCCTCGTCAATGGCGAGGAGGTCGACATGATCGGGGCCTGCCTGCTCAAGCATCACGCGCCGATCGCCGTCTTGTAAGCCAGAAGGCCGTTGTAGAGCGCGGCGGCGGGCGCATCGCTGAGGCCGGCGCCGATGCTCACGGCCATCACTTGTGCATTGCTCGCCTGATTGATCGAGCCCGCGAAATTGCGGCCACCGATCCACAAGGTGAGGCTCTGCGGCGTCTGTGAGGCCGACGAGTTATCTTGACTTTTCGAGCCGTTGTACCACGTGGGCGCCGACGTAGACGATGTGCGGTTGCCCATCAGGAAGCCGATGCCGTTCACGACAGTCTGGGCGCCCCCGCCTGACGTGGAATTGACTCGCGATGTCGCAATTCCTGCCCCCACCGAGAAATCGACATAGACGCCGTTGGTCCCGGCATCGGTGTTGACGTTGCCGTGAATGCCATCCGAGCCCGTGGTCTTGGCCACGTTCTGCCAGACGCCGAAATGCGCGCTGTTCTGAGTGAACTTCGTTCCGGTCGACGTGTTGAATCCCGAATCCCAATAGGTCGAGGAACCGTTGCCCTTGATGCCCTGCGCGGCCGCGTAGGTGGCGCCGTGGTTGGTTCCGACCGCTCTTGAGACGAGGTCGGTATTGAACTGCGTGAAGTTCTCGCCCGCGACATAGAGCCGTTCGAGCTGGCTCCAGACGGTCGATGCCTTCAGCGCTCGGATGAGGGTGTTGATGGAGCGCAGCTGCACGCCCGACACGGTGCCGCCGGCCGCGACCACGGCCTGCCACCAGGCAACGCAGTCGGCGTCCCTCGCCTGCTCGGGATAGAACCGGATCGTCACGGGATCAGCTGCCTTCCCAGACGTTCAGGATCTGGGTGTTGGTGCCGATCGCCGTGATCTTGGTGAGCGGCGTCGCGGCGCCGTCGAAAACCAGACGGTCGCCCGCCAGCAGCGGAATGCCCGTCCCCGCCGCCACCGTGCCGCCGGCGATGTCGATGTCGACCTGCGCGTTGCCCACGCGATTGACGATGATCAGGCCCTTGCGTGCCGTATTGGCCGCCAGCACCTGATCCGAAGAGCCGTCGAGCGTCACCGTGCTCTTGGTCCAGGTGATCGAACCGACGGGCTCGACCTGCTGCACCGGCAACGGCGCCGAGGCGCTGACCGGGATCGCCACGCCGCCCGAGATGACATGCGGCACCGTCGCGCCGGCGATGTCGGGGTTCTTGCCTGAAACAGGATAGTCCATGAGTTTCTCCTAGGTGAGACGCTTTGCGGTGATGTGGCTGTCGGATCCGAGGCCCGTGAAGCTTGCGAGGATCTTGCTGTTGGCGGTGGCGTCGTCGCGCACCGAAATCCGCAGATTGCCCGCAGGCGCCGACACCACGACATTGGCGAAGGTGGCCGAGGTGAGCTGCTGAGCGACAGCGGCTTCGACGGTTGCCAGGCTCTTGAACACGGTAGTGCCGTCGTGGAGTTTCACGCGGTAAGTCGTCGCCTGAGCGCCGACCGGATCGGTCACAGTCACCGTGCCGCCCACTTCCCACGTGCCGACCGTTCCCTGGGCCACCGACGGCCCGTCGAAGTAGGTGGCGGATGCGTTCATCACGACGTCGCTGGCGAGGTTGGCGCTATAGGCGACCGACCACGAACCGATCACGAACCAGGCGCCGGCGCCGTCGCATGCGAGCTCGCAGCGGCCGAACGGCAAGTTCACGATCACCTGCGTCGTGTTGGAGCCCGCGATCTTGTCGGTCCCGTTTGGCGCGAGCGAAAGCTGGCGGCTCGCCGAGGCTTGACCTGACTCGTCGACGATCGTCAGCCGTTGACCGGGCATCATGGTGCTGGCCGCCGGCAGGCTGATGGTGCGGCTGGCGGTCAGCGAGGTGTAGGCCACAATGCGATCGGTGCTCGCGATCGTGGTGTTCGTATCAGCCACGGCGCGCCGGCCGAAGGGGTTCACGCGATCGACATAGGAGGTGCTCGCGGCGTTCGTGCTGTTGTCGCCCGCGCTCCTGGTGGCCACCCTGACCGCGGTTGCCCCAGTGAGGTCCCAAGTTCCCGCACTCGGTGTCATGTTGCCCGAGGGAGCGTTGTTGTCGGCGAGCCCCAGGCAGCCCAGCACCGACCGTGCGGCGCTCAGGGATGCCGACTGCACGACTGCCACCATGGCTGCCGCGATCGACGTGCCGGAGACTCCGGCGGCAGCAATCGGCTGACCGTTGACGTCGAAGGCGAGAAATGAGCTGGCGCGCTGCGTCCGGTTGGGCAATGGCTGCAGCGGACCGCCGTCGCTCGGGCTGATGGTGAGCGCACGACTCGCGGCGTCGAGGAAGCCTTGGGCAATGAAGGTCAGGCGATCAAGCGCCGCTTCGATCACCGCGGGCCACATTGCGCCCTGGTTGGAGATCGAGGTCGGCTGGGTCGGGCTGACGCTGCGCAGGATGGTGAGTTGCGTACCGACGGCGATGGGCGAGCCGCCGAGCGGATAGGTCACCGTCCCGCCCATGTCGGAGGCGAAGCCGGCGGCCGAGTATTGCGACGGCGACAGGGTGAAATCGGTCCCGGTGGCGTCGGTGTAAACGACGACAAGATCGGCCGCCTGCTGGATCTTGAAATTGAATCCCCAGACGGTGCGGCTGCCGTCGCCGTTGTAGACGACGCGCGAGGAAGTGGAGCTGACTGTCATACCGAGCTTATAAGCCCGGTGTTAGAAGGAACCCGATTCTGTCGTATAGAACTTTTCAGTTCATCGCCGACAGAAAACATGCCTGACGGGCAGCGCTTTGGCACCGGCGATCCCTTCGTGCAGCGCTGAGAATGTTGCGCCTGCATTAGAAGGCTGGCCCAGGTACGCCACCATAGTCCAAGTAGTCGCCTGTCGAGCTGCTGTCGGACGGCGTCCCAAATGCATCCTTCCACTTGTCGGCGATGCTCTTCGCACCGCCCAGCAGGGACGAGCCGATGCCATAGGGCAGCGCGCCCAAGTCGTTGGCGCCCTGGGAGTCGTAATCATTGGCCGAGGCGGCGTCAGCCAGGCCCTGCGCGCGATAGCCATAGGCCTTCCAGGCCGCGTTGTTGCGGATGTTGGCCACGTCCGTCGCCCCGGCACGCTCGGTATCGCCGATCAGATCGAGATTGCTGCCGCTGTTCACGTCGCCGCCCTGAGCGGCGAGCGCAGCACGCTGCCGGGCTGCAAGCTGGCCGGTCTGGAGCTGTTTGCTCTCGGCGTCGCTCTCGCCTTGCGCCTCGGCACGACGTGCGTTGATTTCCATGAGCTGCTGGTTGTTGCGCGCGACCTGAGCCTGATAGGCGGCCTGCGCGGCCTGCGCGTTGGCAGCCTGCGACTGGCTGGCGATCGACAGGCCGGTGCCGAGAACGGTCGAAGCGATCGGGAGTAGCGGGGCTGCGGCGCCCATATCATGCCTCCATGTAAAATCGACAAAAGCCGCGCTGCGGCGGATCGATGACGAAACCCAGCCAGGCCAGCCAGCGAATGGCGCGGGCATAGTCGGCATGGACGTAGTTGACGAGAGGCGAGACGGTTTCGAGCATGCGCGCGACCTGACGCCGGCTCTCGTTCATGAATCGGCGCTTGTGCCTCTCGCAGGCCGGACCTGTGAGCAGCCATGGCACGCCATGGCCACCGACGAACGTGCTCAAGCCGAGCCCGACGATCGCCGCCACCTCCCCGTCGATGAGATAGGTCTCCGCCCACAGCGAGCGGGCCATCGATTGTGCGATTGCTTGTTCTGCGCCGATGCCGTAAGCCGCGACTTCGAGCGCGTCGCCCGGCCGCAGCCGGATGCTGCGCGCATGAGCGATCGTCGCGGGAACCACCGTGATCATCAGGCACCCAAGTTCACTTGCGGCATCAGGTCGAGGATCGTCACCGGCAGCGGATAGGTTTGCTTCACGAACAGCCGCCCATCGCGGTTCCATTCGGTCGGGATTGCGATGTTCCAGTCGCCCTGGAAGACCTGCATCGCGGTGCCGAGGAACTCGCTCTGGCGCTGCTTGACCTCGACCTGGGCGCCGGCCGTGCCGCCGGTGACCAGCGTCTGATTGAGCCCCACCTGCACGCCTCGGGCGTCCTTCACCCGGAGGGTGCATTGGGCGATCTTCTTCATCTGCCCTTGCACCGTGCCGCCGCCTGTCGGCAGTTCGAGATTGAGCGTCTCGAGATCGGCCTCGTAAGCGAGTCCCACGGTCACCTTGCTGTAGCTCCCGTCGAGCTGCACCGTGCCTGTGTTGTCTACCACCTGTGAGGGCACCACGGATCCATCCCCCAGGATGGCCACGGTCTGTCCCACGAGATGGTTCAGTCCGGACACCGACGTCACCGGCGCGCCCGAATACTGCAAGGCACAGTCGAGGAACCACATGTCGCTCACGCTGGCCCACGTCCGCGGTGCCATGCGCTCGACATAGCGCTTGGTCGTGCCGTTGATGGTCCGGTTGACGATCAGGTAGACGGCGTCAAACAGGCCGCCCGAACCATCAGGCTCGGGAATGCTGCACACGCTCTCGACCGTGCCCTGGGTGCTGTGCCGGTGCCAGGCATAGACATCGTGCTCGCGCATGTAGGTGAAGCCGAGCAGCGCGCCGTCCGAGCGCACCGCCCACACGATCTTGAACGGCTCCTCGGCGAACGCCCATTCCTGCAGCTGGAACTGGCCGGCGGTGTCGTAGACCAGGTGCTGGCTCAGCACCGAGCGGTCGGTCGCCTGCCACTGGTCTTGCAGGACGTCGAAGCGCAGCTCGATCACCTTGTTGCCGCGCTCCTTGACGAACAAGAGCGCGTTCTCGGTCCAGATCGGTGCCAGGTTGTTGCAGCCGTGCGAAGTTTGCGGCAGCGTGAAACACGAACCGGGCGTCAGGCCGGTCGCGTTGTTGCCCGGCCAGCAGCGCCATTCCGCGCCCGAAGTCATGATCAGCAGCGAGTTGCCGCACTCGACGAGATGCCTGATCTCGTTGACCTGCCGGCCGGTCAGCGCGCGCGTGATGGCGTCGGTGTCCTTGGTCGGTTCGGACACGTTCATGTTGTTGAACGCGCCCGTATTGGAGAACCACAGCGTCTGCGGAAAAGTAGTCGAGTTGGCGAAGATCTGGCGCTGCTGATAGTAGGTCGTGCAGCCCGGCCAGAAGCCGGCGCCGCCGGAGAAGGGATTGCGGCTGCCCGGCGGCGTGTTGCCGATGTCGGACTGGATGGCAGCGTCGGTCCAGGCATTGGTCTGCACCTGGGCGACGAAGCCGTAGATCGATCCGCTACGCTTGTAGACGTTGTAGTTGGAGCATCCCGGAACAGCAGTCCAGGTCCAGGAGTCGGTGCCGGTGCTGCCCGATGCGGGCGAACTGGGCAAGCTCTCCTCGCCTGTCGAATCGTTGATCGCCGTCACCTCGATGAACGGGCCGCCGCCCGGAGCGCTCGAAGCCAGCCCGGTCGGCGCCGCCGTCGACGGCGCGAAGGTGATGGTCGTGAGCGTCCAGTTGTTGTGCGCCGTGCGGGTCAGTTGCCGCGGCGCATACGACGGATGCGTGAGCGTCATGGTGTCGGCGCTTTGCACGAACTTGAGCAACGCCAGGTCCGCCGCGGCATAGGGCGTGGCAAGCGTGTAGATCGTGACGCCGTCGTTGTTCAGCACGAAACCGGGCGCGCCATTGTTCAGCATGACGACCTGCATGGTCAGGTGGCCGAACACGAGCGCGTAGTTCTGGCCGGCCGGGGAGGCGCGGAACTGGAACGGGATCAGCCGGTGACGCACCGTGCCGTCGTCGACCGCGCCCACGAAGCGCGTGCCCGGGCGGTTGCTCGCCCCGCCATGGGGGTGGACGAAGAAGTTGCTCATCGTCCGCGCGCCAATATGGAATTTGGCGAGGTCGACGCGGCCATACAGGAAGGGCGAGAGTTCGCCGGCGGCGAACGACGGCTGAATCGTGGGAATGGTCGGCATGCTAGCTGCCCGGCTTTTCCGACCAGAACCGCGCAGGCCCGCCATAACCACGAGCCTGCAGGGCCTCAGGCGTGCGCAGCCGGTTCAACCCCGATCCCTCGTTGGCGGCCTCGGCGGCGGCGCTGCCGAGCGCCATCTGCCATAGCTTGGTCAGGCTCTGGACGCGCTCCTCCTTGCCGGTAAGCTCGAAGCAGACACGGGCGGCGAGTCCATAGACCACGGCGTCGACGAAGCCCTGGTCCCAGCGCAGGGGATCATTGACCTGCGCGGTGTAGATCGCCGAGACCGGACTGGCGTTGGTCAGAATCACGCCGATCACGGCGCCGGTCGAATCCTTGTCGGCCGCCAGCTCGCAGAACGTCTCGGGCAGCAGCAACAGCGGCACGTCGTTCAGCCGGCGCAGGCGCAGGCAGTCGACGGGGAGCGCGTATTTGTAGGCCCAGCGGTTGGGCGGGTTCTGCAGCTGCGCCAAGCCCGCGGTGAGCCGCGCGAAGTTCCAGTCGAACGAGCGCAGGGTGGCATCGCGCACCAGGCCGAAATGGGTCCGGCAGGCGTTGGCCTCGGGTGAGCCCTCGTCGATCGAGCTGATCTTCGAGCGCGTGCCGCAATGGCTGATCGCGGCGTTGCAGATCGAGGTAACGTCTGTCATCGGACGTTACCGGGCGGATGGGACGGGTGAGCTTGCATCCCCGAGCTTATAAGCCCGGAGTTAGAAGGAACCTGATTCTGTCGTATAGAACTTTGGCGGGCCCTTACTGCGGCCGCGGATTGATGATTGTCTGTTTGTTGAACAGGAACAGGCGGCGGGCATTGTCCGGCGGCAGATTGGGCGGGCTGGACAGGCCCTTCGTGCCGTTGATCACGACATCGTAGCTGTCGGGATCGTCCGGCGACAGGCTGACGTAGCAGGCAGGTTCTGCGCCTGCCGGCCCATTCAGGGTCACCTCGTAGGTCGGCCCGACGATTTCCGGCAACGAGGCGCCGCTGGAGCGCAGATCATCGTACAACCGGTCCGTTTCTGCCCCTACTCGCATGACGGCCCCGTTGGCCAGCAAGGCGGCCAACCGGCCGCGGGCGCGCGAAGCCAGCATCTGCGCCTGCAGACGCTCCAACAGATGGCGCCGCACCTGGTCGGCCGGCAGAAGCCGCGCGCTCAATTGCGGGTTGGGGTCGGCATGGCGCATCGAGTTGCTGCAGACATTGGCGGCCTGAACCTCAAGCGGGACCGACGGCCGCTGTATGCCAACCGGACAGAGGCCGAGCGAGAGGAACTGCCCGACCGTCTGCACGTATTCGAAATCGTCGGCAGGCCGGCCAATCAGGCTGGCGACGAAGCTTGGCGGCAGACCCATCTGGGCCGCGTACTTGACCAGGGCCGCCGCACCACCGCGGGCATCGGAGAAACCTTGCATGCGGCTGGCGACCGGGTCATTTGCGGTGCCGTCGCGCAGCGCAGCAGGATTGAGGAAGAAGTTGTGGAAGCCCACCTTGCCGCCGATCTCGATGTTGCACCGCGTCGGATAGCTTTGCGGGACGTCCTGGACGTTGCCGCCGACCAGCGCCAGGGCGCACGAGGAAAGGCAGAGGTCGTGCGAGCGAACGACGGCAATCAGATGGTACTTGCGCATCAACGAGCCGATCTGGAAGCCGTCCAGCAGGCTGCCGCCCATGCTGCTGAGCTCGATCGTCGTGAGCGGACCGTCGGCCTTGGCGGCTGGATAGGAAGCAATCGTATCCAGCATGTCGCGCAGCTTCTCGCCGTCGCCCGGCATGATGTAACCGGTCAGGCGCACCGCCGGCACCTGCGTGGTGTTGGCCGAACTGCCCATCGGCGCCTGCGCCGCCGAAGCCGGCGGGATGAACGAAAAGCCGGATGATGCCTTGGGTGGAGCAGCGGTGGATGGCTTGAGGTGCACTGCACCCGGCCGGTCGAGCATCGTGAAATCCGCCGCCGCTGCCGCGGCGGTCGACAGCATCAGCGACACGAAGACAGCGGGCAGACCGCGACAGCCGAGGGCGTTCATGACGCCGACCCGTCGAGAGCGGCGCGCACCATTCGCGCGAGGTCAGCTTTGCGGAACGGCTTGTTGAGCAGCAAGAAACGGTCGCTGCCTTCGCCCAGGACATTGCCTGTGTAACCCGACATGAAGACGATTTTCGCCCTCGGCTGTCGCCTCAGCACCTCATCGGCGAGCGCGCGACCGTTCATCGGGCCGGGCATGACGACGTCGGTAAGAAGCAGGTCGAACGGCGGAGCGGCGGCCTCGAAGGCCGCGAGACCTTCCGATCCGTTCGCGGCATCGGCAACCGCATAGCCCAGACTCCTGAGCTGGCGGACGACGCTGGCGCGCACCTGGG
Source organism: Reyranella sp. (assembly GCA_035651335.1). Classification (GTDB taxonomy): domain Bacteria; phylum Pseudomonadota; class Alphaproteobacteria; order Reyranellales; family Reyranellaceae; genus Reyranella. The sequence goes on from DASRFX010000018.1 coordinate 22,806, forward strand.
TATCGTCCTCGACCACCAGGACGCGCTCGCTGCCGCCCTTGATCTCTGCCTGCCGCGACTGCGCTGGAGTTGCCGCCTGCCCGGTCCGGCGCGGCAGATAGATGCGGAAGACGGCGCCGCGGCCGAGCTCGCTTTCGACCTCGATGTAGCCGTTCGACTGTCGGATAAAGCCGTAGACCATACTGAGGCCCAGCCCGGATCCCGTGCCGCTCGGCTTGGTGGTGAAGAACGGCTCGAAGATCTTGTCGAGATGCTGCGGCGCGATGCCGACGCCGTTATCGCGCACGGTGATCTGCACGAACTCGCCGGGCGCCACGCCAGGCGCGCGGAGCAGCTGCTCGCGGTGCAGCACGACGTTGGCGGTCTCGATGACGACCCGACCGCCTTCGGGCATGGCAGCCCGCGCATTCAGGCAGAGATTGACCAGCGACGTCTCGAGCTGCGACGGATCGACATCGACCGGCCAGACTTCGTCGACCAGCATCGAATCGACCTCGATGTGCTCGCCCAACGTACGCCGCAGCAGCCGGCCGATATCGACCACGAGATCGTTGATATTGGTGGTGCGCGGTCGGAGCGGCTGCTTCTGCGAGAACGCCAGCATCCGGCGTGTCAGTTCCTCGGCGCGCTTCGCGGATCCGGCGATACGGTCGAGGCCACTGCGGGTCTCCGGATCAAGGCCCGCACGCTCGGATAGCTCCTCGACGCTGTCCGTGATCACCATCAGGGCGTTGTTGAAATCGTGTGCGATCCCACCGGTCAACTGCCCGAGCGTGTCCATCTTCTGTGACTGGCGGAGCTGATCCTCGGCCGAGCGGCGCGCCCGCTCCTCGCGCAACCGGTCGCTCACATCCGCCGCAACGGTAAGCAGGGCCGGCCGGCCGCCGACGTCGATCTGGCGCACCGTCAGCTCGACGTCAATCGGGGCGCCCTGCGCATTGCGCTGACGCTGTCCCGAAATCAGGCATGCCCTCTCGCGCGAGAACTCGGCACGCCGCTTCGCCAGTACGGCGAAGTCCGGCCCGAGTCGCGGCGGACCGCCCACCCCCGACCAGCCATACTGCTCGACAGCGGCGTCGTTGCAGGCAAGCACCTCGCCCGACTCGACATCCGACACGAGCACCGCCTGCGGTATCGAATTGAAGAGCGCATGATAGCGCCTCTCGATCGCGCCACGTGCCCTCATCTCGCTAGCGAGCCACAGGCCGAGGCCGGCGAGCGCGAGCGATGCAAGCATCCAGCACGAGGCGGAGATCAGCGCCACCCGCCGCCAGGCCTCGGTGGCGATGGCGAGCGGCTGGGCGACGAACACCAGCAGATCGGGATAGGCACCGACGCGGCGGTAGGCCTGCAACTCGGGCTCTTGCGATTGCGGCTGGGGCGCGATCAGCGTGTCGGCGGCGCGGTTCTGCGCGAGCCGCGCGATCGTTTCCTGGTCCGACGGCCTCTGCCCTAGCATCGCCTCGGCGAAAGGTTGGCGCATGAGGATCGTGCCATCGGCGGCGGTGAGCGCGATGCTCAGCCCCCAGATTTCCGAGTCGAAAGTCCAGGCCTTGCTGAAATAGGCCGGGTCCATCAGGCCGACCACGACCCCCTTGAACTCGCCGTCCTGACCGCGTCGGGCGAGCGTCACAGGAATGAACCAATGACCATGGAACGAAGAGGTCTGACTTTGCTGCGGCACACCGAAGGCGAAGGCCTGACCACCGCGGTCGCGAACTCGATTGAAGAAGGGCTGTGCCGACCAGTCGAGGCCGATATCCGCCGTGCCCGTCGCCTCGTTCACCACGCGGCCGGCCGCGTCGAGCACGAGGATATCCTTGAGTTCGCGCGATTTGGAAACGAGTTCCTGCAGCATCGGCCCGATCGACTCCTGGTCGGCGCTCCCCGAGCCTGCGGCCACCGCCAGCGTCACCTCGGCAAGCTTGAGCTTCTGCTCGAGGGCGAAGGCCACCTCGAACGTGTGGGTCGCAGTGAGCTGCGCGAAGGCCGCGAGTTCCCGCCGCGCCGCCGACATGGCCTCCTCGCGCAGCTGCACCAACAGGGCCGTCAGCAAACCGCCGGTCATGAAGACGTAAGCCAGTGCGATCAGCAATGCGCGCAGCGCGATACTTGTCTCCGGCCGGCGTCCCGCTGACGCGCGTGTCGCGCGCGACAAAGCCGCCGTGTCCCCAGTACTCCGTCCGATATCGACCGTCGACATCAGGGTCTCTCTCCTCAATCAGGTAAGCTACGCGCCGAGCACCTCGTTGAGCTTCTCGGCCAAATCCTTCTTGCGGTAGGGCTTGACGATGAACTGAGCGGCGCCACTCAAGGCGCCGGAGTCGAAATTTCCGGATGCAAACAGGACCTTGAGCTGCGGGCGAGACCGCAGCGCGCGGCCGGCGACCTCGACACCGCCGATGCCCGGCATTGAAACGTCGACGAACAAGAGGTCGACGTCGGCCGTCGCATCGAGCAGCGCCAGCGCCTCCTCACCGCTCGATGCGGCGATGACCTCGTGGCCGAGGCTGCGGAGTTGGCGCTCGGCGACGTTACGCACGCCATCGTCGTCGTCCACCACCAGGATGCGGGCGGCACTCATGCGTCCACCCGCGCCGCAGCCGCCTGCGGAGCATCGAGCGTCTCGCGCAACTTGGCAGCCAGATCGATCCGCCGAAACGGCTTGGAGAGCATCTGGACGCCGGCAATGATCGTGCCCCGATTGCGCGAAGCGTGTTCGCTGTAGCCCGACATCAGCAGAACCTTCATGTCTGGCCAGCGCTGCCGGGTGATCTTGATAAGTCCGGGCCCGTCGAGACCCGGCATCACCGTGTCCGACAGCACCAAGTCGAAGCGCGCGCCGCTCTCCAGAATGCCGAGCGCGGCCTCGCCGCCGGAAGCCTCGGTCACGACATAGCCCAGGCCGCGCAACTGGCGAACCACGGCGCCCCGCACTTGATCGTCATCCTCGACCAGCAATACGCGCTCGCTGCCGCGCGGTGCCGTGGCCGACAGCATCGCCGCTCCTTCGGCCGGCACGTCGCTGCGCGGCAGATACATGCGGATGGTCGTGCCGTGGCCCACTTCACTGTAGATCTTGATGTGGCCGTTCGACTGCTTGATGAAGCCGTAGACCATGCTGAGACCAAGGCCGGTGCCCTTGCCGACCTCCTTGGTCGTGAAGAACGGCTCGAACACTTTCGCCAGCAATTCCGGCGGGATGCCCGTGCCGGTGTCGCTGACCGCCAGCATGACGTATTGGCCGGGCACCGTGCCGGGATTTTCATCGGCATAGTCGCGGTCGAGCTCGGCGTTACCCGTCTCCAGCGTCAGCCGACCGCCGTTGGGCATGGCATCGCGGGCATTGACGCAGAGATTGACCAGTGCAGCCTCGACCTGGCTGCGATCGACGTTGGTCGTCCACAGATCGGCGCCGAAGACAGAGTCGATCCGGATCTGCTCGCCGAGCGTGCGGCGCAGGAGCTTGTCGATGCCTTTCACCAGCTCGGTGATGTTGGTCGGCTGCGGGTTGAGGCGTTGCTTGCGCGAAAAAGCCAGCAGGCGCTTCGTCATCTCGGCCGCACGCTCGCCCGAGGCCGAGATGCTGGCCAGCATCTCACGTTGGTCGTCCGTGAGATTGTCGCTCTCCTGCAATTCCTCAACGTTGGCCAGAATGACCATCAGGATGTTGTTGAAGTCGTGCGCCACGCCCCCCGTGAGCTGGCCGACCGCCTCCATCTTCTGCAACTGGCGCAGCTCGTCTTCCGTCCTTAGCTTGTCCGTCACGTCCTCGAGGACGTAGGCGGCGCCGCGCAGCTTGCCCTGCGAATCGTAGAAGGGCGCCGCGGCCCCGTAGAGGGCGCGCTCGTCGCCGTCTTTGGTGAGACGGCGGAAGCTCAAATTGGCCAGCGTCTCTCCCGCCATGACGCGGGCGATCCAGTCCCTCTGCTCGGCCTCCTCAGCGGCGTCGACCGAGCGCCGGGGATATGGCCGGCCGACCACTTCGGCCGCGGCGTAGCCGAATATCCGTTCGGCGGCCTTGTTCCACAGCAGGATGTTCCCCTCGGGCGCAAGTGCGATGACGGCCTGGTAAGAAGTGTCGACCACCGCGCGCAGCACCTCGGCGGTCTCCTGCGACACCCGCCGAGCCTCGCGGACTTGCGCTTCCTTGGCCTCGATCTCGCTCACGTCGCGGCCGATGAAGAAGTGGAGGCGGTCGCTTTCCGACCACACGCCGGTCCAGCGCAGCGGCACGGCCCGTCCGTCGCGGTGCATGTAGCGACACAGGAAATTGCGCGTGGCATTGCCCTGGCGCGCAGAGCGCATCTCTTGACGCGTCGGCTCGACGTCGTCGGGGTGAATGAAGTCGCTGGCGAGCCGGCCGAGCATTTCCTGCGGCGAGATGCCGAGCACACGTTCCGAGCTCGGGCTCATCTCGGTGACATGGCCGTAGGTATCGGTCACCAGGATAAGATCCTGCGACGTCTCGAACATGCGGCGCGCGCGGCGTTCGGCGCTATCGCGATCGCTCACCAACTCTCCCGCCAGGCGGGCATAGAGAGACCGCGTCTCCAGCAGCAGCACGCCGAGCACGAACGCGGCCGCCACCAGCCCATAAGCTCGGCCGGCGTAGAAGCCGAGATCGAAGCGCTTGGCGTTGAACGCCGCACTCAATCCGACGTCGCCGATCCAGGCCACGGTGACGACGATCATCCAGAGGTCGAGGGTGCGATACGGCCGCCGCGTCAGCAGCACGGCGAGCGACACCAGGTTCAGCGCCCAAACCCCGTAGATCACCCCATACATGAGGTCGGTGTAGGTGAGGTCGGGCTTCAGCAAGGGCGGCAGGATCGCGTGCCCGCGCGTCGTGATCAGCGTGCCGGCAAGAACTGCCGCGACCGCAGCCAATGCCGCCAGCCAGCCGGCCCGGCGGCTCCCGCGAATCGGCCGGTCGTTATCCTTGACCAGCGCGTAGAGGACGGTGAGCAGCGGGAAGCCTGCGTGCCAGATCACATAGAGCCAGACCGTCGTCTGCGGCCCCGAGCCGATTAGGGCGGACGGCACCAGCCCGGGGAACGACAGCGTGTGCGGCACGGTGGCGAGGCCGGTGAACAGGTACGCCGTCGCCAGCACGAGCAGGCCGCGGGTGCGCTGGATCGAGAACTGACCGAACAGCAGTGCCGCCGTGGCGAGGTCGCTGAACATCAGCACCGCTTGATAGGCCGGGATGAAGGCCTGGGTCGGCGCCAACGGCTCTTTTGTGTATGGCAGGAGAAGGAAGAAAACGGCTGCGAGGATAAAGACCAGCAGGCCCGCCAGACGCTGGTTCAAGCGCGACGGTGACAGTAGCGACAGAAAGACGGTCGTCTCTCTTAGCGCGCCTTGCTCCGTGCCCACACCCGCCACCATCCCCAAGAACGCCGGGAAAGACGAGAAACTCTACCGGAAGATGCAGCCGCAGTTGCTCTGCAGGTTTGCATACCTTAACCGCACGAGCAATGCAGAAAATGCCCATTTTAGTGAGAGTTGCAAACCTCAACGTTCGGTGACTGGCAAAGAAAACGCGAGTTAGTTGCAACAACGGTAGAAGATAAGGGGGCCGGCGGACCGGCCCCCTTATCACCCTCAGGCGGCATAACCCCGTGGATATGCGTTCTGAACATCGAGAGACGGCACGAGTGCGGCCGTTACTGCGCCACCGGTCATAGCGGCCGTACCAACCACGTAATTCAACCGCAAGTATCGGGAAGTGCCCCCAGGCAACTCACCGGGCAGGAACTTGTAGCCCTGCACCAGCGAGGCGACCGGGATGGCGTCCGACTGCGCGAGCGTCGACCAAGCCGAATTGTCCGGCGAGGTCTGGAACTGCACCTGCAGGGTGGCCGAGCCGCCGGACGTGAACGGCGTCACCACCTCGCAGAGCAGCATCAGCTGGTCGGTCACGGCGCCGCCGATATCGCGGGCAACGCCGAGATCGATCACGTTGGTCGACGCGGTCGAGCCCGTCGAGGTGACGGCCTGCGCGGCCGAGAATTGGTTCTGGTTGTCGAGAAGCATTTTCGGTGTCTCCTTTCGCCGCGCCTACACAACGCGCGCTTCGGTGTTGGTGATCTGGTCGCAGATGCGGATCGGGATGCCGCGGAACGCCGTGTACGGCTTGCTGTCCCGCGTCTCGATGGTGAGGAAGTTGTTGGCCTTCGACATCGCCTGGATGTCGAGCGCGGCGCGCACCGTGCGATTGCAGTAGAACGCGGTGTTGACCTGGCCGGGCTTGGTGCCGCCCGGCGGCGGCGAGTTGCCGGCCGCACTGATGAACGGCAGCTTGTTGACCGCCGTGATCAAATTGTTGACGAGGTTCGAGGTGGTGACCGCGCCCGCCGTCACGTTGATGTTGGCGATGCGGACCACGAAGCGCCAATCGCGAACCGACAGGCCGCAGTCCCACTTGAAGTGGGTCCGGTAGCCCTGGAACGTGTTGTTGTTGGCGTCGTAGAGCGCAACCTCGCCGAGGTCGCGCACCTGCAGGCCGGCCTTGCTGCCCTTGGGGAAGAGGCCATGGCAGGTGTTCTGGCCCCAGCCGATCAGCCACACCGAGGTGTTGGTCGAACCGGTGCCGCCGGCATCGACGATGTTGGTGCCGCTATTGGCGCCGGAGATCGCCGAGAAGCGCGGGGCAAGGCCGGTGAAGCGCTCGGGGTTCACCGCCGTCGAGCCGTAGATCACCGTGCCCTGCATCTGCTGGTTCATGCCCTCGATGAAGGCCATGTCCTCGCCCATGCGGAACTCGGCGGTGTTGCCGTTGAGGTCGGCCAGCGCCTTGTCGATGTCCGAATAGGCCTCCAGCATGCCGGTGGCATCGCGGACCTGGGCCGTGCTGCTCTTGGACTTCTGCACGCCGTAGTTCAGCAGGCGCCAGGTCGCCGTGGGCAGGCCGGTGCGCACGGTGGTCTTGTGGCCGGCGCCGTCGTTGCACTGCATCCACAGCATGTCGTTCAGCATCTCGTTGGTCTGGCCGAGAAGCTCGATGACCGCGGCGGGCTTGCCGCCGGGGTCCAGTCGCGTGGCCCATTCCGCGAGGGTCAGGGCCGAAGAGGCAAGAGTTGCCATAAGTCGTTTCTCCGAGTTGAGGTTGGTTGGCTATCGACGGGGCATCCCGTCGTAGATGACGTCGGCAGGCGATCGCGGAGCGGGCGGCGCGGCATCCCTGCCGGGCTGGAACCGATCCTCCGCAAGCATCTGCCCGAGACGCACGAACGCCTTGACCACGGCCGGATGGTTGCCGGCCCCGGTCATGTTCAGCGCCTCGCGCAGGCCGAGAACGCCAAGACGATCGATCGCGCGCGCCGCGGCCGAAAGGCTAGCCGCCAGCTTGTTGCCGCCGATTTCGGGATCTGCCTTGATCTTCCCGGTCCATTCACTTTGCAGGTCGGCGAAGGCCTGCACGCCCCGGTGGGCGGCGGCCTGCTCGCGTCCCATCGCGAGATCGACGAATTTCTGCGCCATCGCCTGGTCGAGACGCGCCTGCTGGAAGAGCTGGGTCGCCTCGCTCAGCGCCTTGTCGTCGAGGCTGACGCCGTCGGGCAGCTTGAACGCCTCGTAGGTGGGCGCCGCCGACATCTGCTCGCCGAGCAGGCTCGGCGTGATGGCGGGCGAGTCCTGGTCGGTCGCGGGCTGCGGTGTCGTCAATTCAGTCGTCATGGCTGTCTTCCTTCGGTGGAGTGAGAGCGCTCGCACAGAGCGCGGAGAAGTGCCTGGGCTCGCGCGCGTCATCGAGGGCGCGCACGTCGTTCAGCACCTTGAAACCCATGGAGCGCTGGCCATCGACGAACAGCACGAGATCGGCCGACGGGCATTGCACGCGCTCGAGCGCGCGGCTCTCGCGCACGATCTCGGCGAGATAGAGCCGGCCGCGTTCGTCGCCCACGATCCAGCGCAGCGCTTCGGCAAGCCTTGCCTGGCGCCGCTTTATCGCCCGGTTGCGGTTCTCTTCCTTGCGCTGGGACCCGAGCTCGCCGGTGTCCGCGGCCGACGCATGATTGCTTGGCGTGTTCATCGCCGAGCTTATAAGCCCGGTGTTAGAAGGAACCCGATTCTGTCGTATAGAACTTTTGGCCCCGTCCCCGCCGCCCTCGACCGTTAGCCAGCGCGCCGACTGGCCGAAACAGCGTTCCGACTGGTACCATGTGCCCCAGTTAGGGCCCGCGGTCGGGGGCGACCCCAGTTTTTCAAGGCTTTGACGATGGTTGTTCGGGGCAGGGCCCGCGGCGTGGCCGGTCGGCCGATCGGGTGCATCCGATTTGGAAGCATCTGGCGGTGACTTGGGCCGGGCGGCGGGCCAAACGGGGGCAACACAATGCCGTTATTAGCCGCGCCTGACACCGGCCGGCCCGCCGGTTCGTCGATGTCCAGCCTCCCGGGCTGGCTTGAAGACGCATTCGGCGGCGCAACGCCTGCGCGCCTCGCCATCTGCGCAGCGCTGGTGGGCGTGGGCGGCATCGCCCTCGGCCTGCGCTCGCCCGGACAACCGCAGCTCGGCGTCGCGTTGCTGGTGGCCTCGCTCATCGTCCTGCTGACGCTGGCCGTCCGCGCCTCATTGCATCACAGCCAGCGCGCCGGTGCCGCCGTGGCGGCAAAGGCCGCCTTGCGCGAGACCATCGAGGCGCTGCCTGCGGGGGTGCTGCTGTTCGACAAGGACGAACGGCTGGTCCTGCACAACCAGGCGGCCCTGCGATCGTCGCCGGCGCTGCGCCAGGGCGCCAGGGTGGGCATGTCCTACAGCGAGATCGTCGAGTTCTCCTATGCCCGCGCCGCAGAGGCCGGGGCGCCGCTGCCCGGCACGCCGGCCGACTGGATCGCCCGCTTCCGCAGCAAGGGCCAGCAGGTGAGGCGCCAGATGATCGGCGCGCGCTGGTACGAATGGTCGGAACGGCCGACGGCAAGCGGCGGCACGGTGGCGCTCAGGACCGACATCACGGAGCTCATCCAGCGCGAGCAGGAGACGGAGCGCGTGCGCAACCTGCTGCAGCGGACGCTCGACGCCCTGCCGGCCGGCGTGACGCTCTACGACGAGCACGAGCGGCTGGTGATCTACAACAAGGCTTCGGCGGCGATGAATCCCAAGCTCGACTGGCCGGCTGCCGTCGGCCGCAGCTTCGGCGAGCTGAGCCGCGACCTCCTGCTGGCGCACGGCCTGTCGGCCGAGCAGGCCGAGGCCGAGGCGGCAAAGTGGGTCGCCCGCTTCCGCAGCGGCGGTCGCGCCGAGATCTTCCACCTGGGCGACGGACGATGGGTGGCGGCGTCCGAGCATGCCGCCGAGGGCGGCGGCACGGTCGGCCTGCGCCTCGACGTCTCCGAGCTCAAGGCGCGCGAGGAGGAGCTCGAGCGGTCGCGCAACTTCCTGCAGGAAACGCTCGATGCCCTGCCCGGCGGCATCGCCATCTACGACCGCGATGAGCGACTGGTGACCGCCAACAAGGCGGCGATCTCGATCAACCCGGAGCTCACCAGGGCGGTCGGCCGGACGTTCGAGGAACTGAGCTGGGAACTGCGCCGTACCGCCGGGCAGACCGGCAAGGCGCTCGAGGACGGCGTCCGCCGCGCGGTGGCGCGCTTCCGCGGCCAGGGCAAGCCGGACGTCTTCAGGGTGGCCGACGGGCGATGGATCGAGGCCTCCGAATACACCACCGCGTCGGGCTACACGGTCGGCCTGCGCCGCGACGTCTCCGAACTGCGCGCCAGCCAGGAGAAGATCGTGCAGGCGCGCGACTTCCTGCAGGAGACGCTCGACGCCCTGCCCGCCGGCGTCGAGCTCTACGATGCCGAGGAGCGCCTCACCGTCGTCAACCGGGCGGCGATCGACATCAGCTGCGGCCTGCTGACGGCCGAATCGATCGGCAAGACCTTCACCGAGCTGGCGCACGAGGCCGAGCGGATGCAGACCCCGGACACGCCCGAGCCGGTGAGCGCGGAGGCGCGCATCCAGCGCTTTCGCACCAAGGGCGCGCGCCATGTCCGCCGTGCGCCCGACGGACGCTGGATCGAGCGCTTCGAGCAGGCGACCCCGGCCGGCGGCACGATCGGCCTGCGCGTCGACGTCACCGACCTCAAGAAACGCGAGCTCGAGATCGAGCGCACGCGCGCGCTGCTGCAGGAGACCCTCGACGCCCTGCCGGCCGGCGTCACGCTGTGGGATCGCGACGAGCGGCTGGTCATGTTCAACGAGGTCGCCGCCACCATCAATCCGCGCATCCGCGAGCCGCACCAGATCGGCCGCACCTTCGGCGCGATCGTGGGCGAGCTGGTGGCCGAGATCGAGAAGGCCGGCCTCGCGGCACCGCCGGACTGGCTGAGCAAGTTCCGCAGCCGCGGCGAGAAGCGCGTGATGCAGGCGCCCGACGGGCGCTGGTTCGAATGGTCGGAGCGCGAGACCAAGAGCGGGCACACGGTCGGCCTGCGCACCGATGTGAGCGAGCTCGTGCAGCGCGGCCAGGAGCTGGAACGCTCGCGCGCCGAATACCGCTCGATCGTCGAGTCGAGTGGCGCCTCGATGGTGCTGGTCGACCGCAATCTCGACATCGTGATGGCCAACCAGGAATTCTGGCAGTCGACCGGGTTCGTGCCCGAGGACACGATCGGCAAGCCCTTCCTGCACAAGGTCGACTCGTCCATCGATCCCCTGGTGCTCAAGGGCTGGCTGTCGGGGCCGCTCACCAAGGAGCAGATGAAGCCCGTGCAATACACCAAGCGCCGCCCCGACCCGACCGGGCGCGAGCGCGTGCTCAGCGTCACCGCGACGCCGGTCGTCGACGCCGACCGGATGCTGCAGCAGATCGTGTTCCTGGCGGTCGACGACACCGAACGCCGCGACGCCGAGCAGCTGCTGGTCGATACCGAGCGGCTGGCGACGGTGGGCGAGATGGCCTCGACCGTGGCACACGAGATCGCCCAGCCGCTGCAGGTCATCAACATCGCCGGGGCGAGCGCCAGCGCCGAGCTCGAGCAGGCCCGCGCCGACGGCACGACGCCCGACGTCGAGTTCATCGCCAGCAAGCTCGAGCGCATCGCCGACCAGGTCGAGCGCGCCAGCCGCATCATGGGCGACCTGCGCTCGTTCGTGCGCGGCAGCGCGAGCGATGCGGCCACGAGTTTCGATCCCGCCGACGCGATCAAGAGCGCGGTCGACCTTACCCGGCATGGCGCCCAGCTCGCCCGCATAGAGATGCGCGTCGAGATCGACGGCGTTCTGCCGATGGTCACCGGCCACCTGACGCGGCTCGAGCAGGTCCTCGTCAACCTGATCAACAATGCGCGCGACGCCGGCGCCAAGGAGATCGATCTGTCGGCCGGAGAAGTGATACATGAGGGCCGCAGCATGCTGCGCATCGTGGTCGACGACGCAGGCCCCGGCATCGCGCCCGCCATCCTGCCGCGGCTGTTCGACAGCTTCGTCACCACCAAGCCGCGCGGCAAGGGCACCGGGCTCGGCCTGCGCATCTGCCGGCGCATCGTCGAGGAGATGGGCGGCACGATCTCCGCCGCAAACCGGCCCGAAGGCGGCGCGCATTTCGAGATCCTCCTGCCGGCCCCGCCGCCTCCGCTTTGATTCATGCAGCGCGCCGCGCTGTCCGCGACCGCCCTGCTCGCGCCTGTCCTGCTGGCGCTCGCGCTGCTGGCGCTTGCCCGCCCCGCCACCGCCGGCCCGCCCTTCGTCAGCGACGATCCGGAGCCCACCGACTACAGGCATTTCGAGATCTACGCCTTCCACCTCGGCACCGTCACCCGCACCGGCACCGCAGGCCAGGCCGGCATCGATTTCAACTACGGCGCCCTGCCCGACCTGCAGACCACGATCGTGCTGCCGGCGGGCTTCGCCCGGCCCGTCGACGGCGACGTCCAGCTCGGCCTGGGCAACATCCAGTTCGCCGCCAAGTACCGCTTCCTGCACCAGCAGTCGTTCGGCCTCGACGTCAGCTTCTTCCCGCGGCTCTTGATGCCGGCCGGCACGAGCCCGGTCGGCGCGAGCACGGCCGCCTTCCTCCTGCCGCTATGGCTCGAGCGCGATTGGGGGAAATGGTCGCTGTTCGGCGGCGGCGGCTGCACCCTCAACACCGGCGCCGGCTTCGACTTCTGCCAGGCCGGCGCGGTGCTGAACCGGCAGGTGGCGCAGCACCTGCAGCTCGGCGTCGAGCTTGCCTACCAGTCGGCGAACGCCGAGGGCACGCCCGCCTCGACCGCCCTCGGGCTGGGCGCGCGCTACGATCTCGGCGAGCACGCGCACCTGCTGGCCTACATCAATCGCGGCATCCAGAACGTCGAGCAGACCGACGAATTCTCGTGGTATGCCGCGATGCTGTTCACGTTCTGAAGGCCAGCGACCGCTCCGTGACCAATCTGTGACCGGCCACTGCGGCGTGGCATCGCCCGCGCTGCTGCAGTTATAGAGGATTCACTTCTATGAGCGGGGTCTGTTCAAAAATGAAAAGCTACATCTTGTTCGCCGCCATCCTCCTCTCGGTGACGGCGTGCGGCGACACATGGGGCCAGCGGGCCGTGACGGGCGGCGGCATCGGCGCGGGCTCGGGCGCGGTACTGGGCGCGGTGACGCCCCTCGGCGTGCTGCCCGGCGCCCTGATCGGCGGCGCCGTGGGCGCCGGCGTCGGCGCCGCGACCGCACCGAAGAGGTAGACGCTCGAAGGAGATGCCGGACGAGGGCCGGGAAACAGATTTACCGAATCTGTTCCGCGGCGCGGCCAATGGTCATTGGGCCGACCGAAGGAGAAGATACTCACCGCGTCCGCAATGGGGACAGTGGATGTGTCGCTCGCGCGGCGACTTGTCGGACGGCAAGTTCTCAACCAGCAGGGCGGATTTCCCGCAGGAAGGGCAAGGCACCTTTTGTCGAGGGTCAACGCCAAGCACCTTTGCCGCTTCGATCCATGCCCGGCGCTCTGTTGCCTTGTCTTGAATTATTGATCATCTCCGATGATGGCGTTGCCCGCCCTGTCAGCGAATGCCCGGACCGATTACCAGCTCTCGCCCTTGAGCTCGATGATGCGCATGTCCCGCCCCAGACCTATGCCTTCGGTTGACTATCGTGCTTAACTATTCGCTCTGTGATGTCCTCCAGTTGACGCATCAGGTCTTCCGCATTCTCCGGCCGCGCACCCGTCCGCGTCTTGAACTCCCAACGCCTGACAGCATTGAGGGCTTCGTGGATGGCGTGCCAAAGAAGCGACACCTCTTCCTCAGCCATTGTGACAGTCGCCTCGCCTCGGGAAATGCCAATCAATTTCATCTGTCACCTCCGCCGCCTTTGATCAGCCGACGCCAGCTTGCCGGAATTGGGGACTGGGATGGCTTTGTCCGAGGGTGGCGGAGGCCGCTCTACCTTGTGCGACGCCAGTGCTCGACAGGCGCAGCGTTGTCTCGGCGAGCAAATTCATTGACCTTCATGCACCGACTTGTCGCGTAGATCGATCAGCTCATCACTAAGCCGCGTGGCTTCTTCCACGGTCGCCCCGGTCCGGGTGCGAAAGCCCGCCGGCTTGATCGTGCTGAGTGCTCCTTCGACAGCAAGGCCCAGAAATGCCAATTCCGCAGTCGTCAGGAAGACGGTCGCCCCGCCCTTCTTGATGTTTATGACGTCCATGTACGCACCCAGGAAGTCGCCTTGCCAGCATCACATAATGGAGAATATTCGTGTAGTAGACTTGGTGAGTATCCCTATTGATGACGATGCGCGTCCCGCCCCGATCCAGCGCAGCGTTGGGAACATCGATCACCACATAACCTGTCTTGCTCGGCGGCAACGCAGCGCCCGTTTCATTGTGAGGATAGTTCTTGTAGCTATGAAGGTTAAGACCATCGAACTGCCCAGTTAGGAACTTGTTTAGCGTGTTCGCAATTTCCTGTTGTTCTTCCCGGGTTATCGGACGATTGAGTTTGTGTGGGTCAAGTTCGGGCGGTACTTGCTCGTAGGTGAAGCCGCGTGGCGTGACGATATTGTCGGCTTGCGCCACCTCCGCGCCATCGCGATGGAACGCCTCGTCCGGCGCGGAGTCCGACGCCACCTCCCCCCGCGCATTCTGGGCGAGTTGCGCGTCGACCTGCTGGCGCTGATCCCGGTCGAGCTGCTTCCACAGGGAGGGCGGCGGCCGCTCGGTCTGCGGGTTGCCCTGGCCGTCGCGGCGCGTGAGCCAGTCCTGCACCGCCTGGTCGCGCTGGCCCGCCGCCTGCTGCAGGGCGCGCTGGCGGCTGCCGAACAGCACGTCGATCAGATGGCGGTTGGTCGCCTGCTGCTCGGCATCGTCCGGCCAGTCGACGGTGTTGCGGCTGAGCGCGTCGGCATGGGCGGGGCCGATCGCCTGCAGCGTGTCCGGCAATCGCTGCACCAGGCCGTCGACATAGGCCCGGCCGGTCTGCATCTGCCGGGCGATGGCGATTTCCGGCGCCAGCGCGTCGGCATCTTCGGGCGTCAGGTGATCCTGCGCGTTCGCGTGCAGGTCGATCGCCGCGCCATGCTGGCCCTGCGTCAGCGCCTGATCGATCGCCGAGCGCCACACGCCCGAGCGTGCCGTAGCGGCGTCATCGCCGGCACTGGCCGAGGCGGCCGCATCGCCATAGAGCGCGAGCTTGCCGGGATCGTCCCAGTCGCGCCGCGCCTGGTCGTTCAGCAGGCCGATGCGGTCGGCCCGCACCGCCTCGTCCCAGACCTTCGCCTGACGGGCCACGTGCCGGGCGATGGCGTCCTGCGCCACATCCATGTGCGCATCGAGATCGTCGGCCAGCATCGCCCGCTGGCCGGCGCTGCCGGCGCGCTGCAGCAGCTGATCGCGCAGGCCCGCGAGCTGGCGTGCCGCGCCCGGCGCGGCGGCAACGGCATCGCCGCCCTCGAGCTGGAACAGCCCGTCGTCGAGCGTCGCCGCCCGCCCGCGCAGGAAGTCGTTCTGCAGCGCCTCCGCGCCGGTCGCATCGGCGAGGTCGTCCATCACGACCTCCCGAGCATGGCGGCGACCGCGTTCTGGCCGCCGCCGACGTCGATCGCCGACGCCGTCTTGCCGATCGCCGCGATCCGCTCGGCCGCCGCGATCTGGTTCTGCTGCGTCTGCGCCTGCAGGCGCGCCGCCCGCACCTGGCGAGCCTGCTTCAGCGGCACCACGGTCGTGCTCGGCACGCCGGTGATGTCGGCGTAGGCGTCCATCGTGCCGTCGGGGTCGAGCCGGTCGAGCGCCTCGGGCTTGATGGCGCCGATCTGCGCGCCGAACTGCCAGAAGCGCTCGATGGCTCCCGCGCTCACCGCCTTCTGCGCCTGCGCCAGGATCGAGATGAACTCGACCTGCATGGCGGCCAGGTTGATCTCGCGCGGCGGCGGCGGAATCAGCCCGGCCCGTGCCATGATCCTGAACACGCGCGCCACCAGCGGATCGAGCAGCTCGTCATGCAGGCGCTCGAGCACCGGCCCGAGCATCAGCATCTTCTCCTCGTGCCGCTCGTCGATCTCGCGCGCGGTGATCTCGCGCCGGTCGCTCTCGGCCAGCATGAGGAAGAGATCGGCGTAGAAGGCCGACTTGATGCGGCCCTGGGTTTCCTGGATGTCGGCGCCGAGCGCCGAAAGATCGAGACGCACGTCGATCGCCGGCCGGAAGCTCTGGCCGGTCGGATCGGCGAGATAGGTGATGCCGCCGGGCAGCAGCGACGCCGGCTCGTTGCGCAACGACGGCGGGCCGACCATCGGCGGCTTCACCATCTTGTCGATCGCCTCGAGCTTGCGGCGCTGCTGAGACTGCAGCTGCTGGCTGTCGCCCAGCGCCGTCCAACCCGGACCCCAGCCATAGGTGTCGGAGCCTGCGATCTCCCAGCGCGGACACATGGCGGGGAATTCGGAATAGCCCGAGACGCGCAGCAGCGCGCGCTCGCCCCCCTGGCCTCCTGAGGCCGTGCCGCGTTCGAACCACACCGAGCGGAAGGGAAAACGCGCGGCCAGCGAGCCGCGCCAGTTGCCGTCGGGGACGTCAGCGGTCGCGAGCGGATTCGGCTCGAGCGCATGCACGATCTCGAATTCCTGGTCGACCTGGCCGGTGTCGTAGGCCGAGCGGATGGCGGGCGAGACGGCATCGCGGCCGAACGCGTCGACGATCTGGCGCGCCGTCCACCACATGGTGCGGTAGAGCGTGTCGACAGCGAGGCGGCGTGACGAGGCGAGCCAGTACTCGCCCACCGTGAGCGTGTAGCCGCGCACGATGTCGTCGGCATCCTCGTCGACCCACAGCACGGCGGTGCCGAAGGTGCCCAGTTCGCCGTAGAGCGTGTGCAGGCAGTTGTAGAGGTTGGAGCGGGCGAACACGTGCAGCAGGCGCTTCTGCACCTCGTCGAGCCAGCCGCGCACGCCCGGCAGGTCGTTGATCCTGTCGTTGGCGAAGCGCAGCCGGAACCACGGCCGGGCCGGCGAGGAGATGCCCGCCATCATGCCCGACGCCATGGTGCGCGCGGCCAGAAGCGGCGTGTTGTCGATCAGCCGGCCGTCCTTGCGCGCGCCGCGCCGGAACTGGTCGCTCGTGCCTTGCAGGAAGCGGCCGCGCCGTGGCGCGAACTGGCCGGCGATGTCCTTCCAGGTCGGCCAGTAGGAAGTGCGCTCGCGGTCGAGCGTGCCCAGGCGGTTGACGTAGTAGGTGCGCAGCTCGGGATCGAATTCGTCCATGTGAGCTACTGCCCCAACAGCGTCTTGTAGGTGGTGGAGGCAGGCGTCGTGACGCCCTGCCCGCCGGTCGGGTTGGTCGAGCCGTAGCCCGCCTGTGCGGCGAGCTCGGCCTTGGTGCGTGACGCCGCGTCCTCGGCCGCCTTGTCCACCGGAGTCGGCGGCGAAGGCGGCGTCGGCAGCGACGCGATGGGAGGAACGTAGGGAACGGAGGGAGGAGAGAAGATGCCCATGATGGCGGGGACCATAACCCCGACCGTTAAAAGGCGACGATTCTGTCGTATAGAACTTTGCCGGGCCTACCGAGCCGGCGCTTTCAATGGCGGCCAATGCCGATAGGTCATCGCCGTCACGGCATCGCCCGGTCCGATTTCGGCGCGCACCGAGATCTGGCCGTGGTCATGGCAGGCCACGAACGGACCGGGGAGCGTTTTGCCGGGGAAGCTCCTGCTACACACAAAGCAATCCTTGCAGGCCGCCGGCTCGGTCCGCGGCACGCACTGCATCCCGTATTTGGCCTTGAGGGCGGTGATGCCTGGCCCGTGCAGAACGTCGCTCAGGAATGCCTCGACTTCCGGATTACGTACCCATTGATCGTCGGCCAGCAGCGGATATTGCGGTTTGGCCAGCGGCTCCATGTAGACATTGCCGTACGCAGCGGCAGTCTCGAGCCCGGCGGGCGGACAAGCTTCACCGCAGCCTGACATCAGCAACGAAGCTGAGAGCAGGTACGCAGCATTCAACTTAAGGCAGGCTCGCATGATCTTGTCCATTTAAAGTTGCGATCATATCGTGTATGGATAAGCAATCAATCTACTTATGGTAGCAATCACGGCGTGTTCGCATTTGGAAAGACCGGCGGCGCGACGTATGGCTTGTAGTCGGGGTCGAGCAGGTCGCGGCCCCAACCGGGAAACAGGCGTCCTTTGCCGGAGTCCTGCAGAACTTCGTCCGCGTCCATTCCTCCGGCTTTACTGACCGTGTAGGCAACAGAATTGCTGTTCTGGATTTGGCCGCCATCGCCACCAACTATTTCGTAGCTGGGATCATCCATCTTGTAGTCGAGGTTGCGGCGGTTAATTTCGTCAGCTGCCGTCAACGCATCCGTCCAATTGCGTCGGACGACGCTGTCGTAGGGGCCATGCGCGAGTTCGCCGAGTTTCTCGGAGTTGGCCCACATCGATGTTCGCGACGTTGGGACCTTCGCCACCAGGCGGGAACCGTCCGGACCAGCCGACAGATCAATGCCTGGGCGGTTCCGCGACTGGGCCAGACCATGCAACTCTGCCTGAGTGTTGCCCTCGGGATCGACGAGGGTCAGGAACGCGTGGCCGCGGTGAGAATGGGGAGGTAGCGCAATTCGATACGCCAATCGCCGTGGGCGGGTGCGGGGAGATTGGGGACTTGGGGGTCTTGATCGGTCGGTTGGGTCATGCGCCGCTACATAACCCCGACCGCTAAAAGGCGACGATTCTGTCGTATAGAACTTTGCCGGCCCGGCCCATCAGTCCGCTTCCGTACCCAGGGCGGCGAACAAGTTTCGGTCTGGCTGAACCCATCCAAAACGGATGTGACGCGGCCACAGAAAAATCACAACCCCTCCATATTGGCGGCGATTGCCCGGGCCGCCGGCCCCTCTTGGCCTACAGTCGATACCGAGCGGAGGAGGACAGAGAGGGGAGTTCGAACCGTGGACGTTCTGATCATCCATGATGAAGCCTTGTCGCGCGTGCGCCTGGTCAAGGCGCTGCAAGCCGCTTCCCATCGCGTCACCCTGAGCTCGTCGGTCGAGGAAGCGAGCGAGATGCTGCAGTTCGCCCGGACCAAAGCCGAAGCGCCTTCGGTCATCCTGATCGCCGAGAAGCTCCTGGGGGCGGCCAGTGCCCGCCTGCGCCAGGACCTCGCCCGGCGTTTCGACGAGCTCCTGTGGATCCCGCTGCGACACGACCTCGAGGCCGCCTGGATCGCGCGCTATCTCGCCGGCCTCGAGCTTGAGGCCCCGGCGCCCAAGCGCGAGAAGCTGAACATCGTGCTCTACGAGCCGGCCCACGGCCTGCGCCGGGCCATGGCCGGCGCCCTCACCGCCTCCGGCGACACCGTGGTCGCCTGCGCGAGCCTCAAGGAGGCGAAGACGTTCCTCGCCGGCCTGGGACGAAGCGACGATCCGTGGGTGCTGGTGGCGCCGGTGATGTGCCGCGGCGCCGAGCTGATCTCCCTCTATCTAGGTGCCCGGCAGTGTCTGCCCAACCTGCGCTGGCTGGTGCGGGCGCCGCAGAAGACGCCGGCCCGGACGGGCCATGCCACCCCGCGCAGCACGCGGCTGCCCGACCTCGAACCCGACCTCGAGACGGTGCGGCGGCGCCTCTCCGACCCGGAAAGCCAGCCCGCCGGGCGACAGCCCTGACGAGCACGAACGGCGGCCGGCGATCGATGGTTGCAGGCCGTCGGACGATTCCCGGGGATCGATCTGTGGATGTCGGGAATAAGCCGGCCGGCCGGCAACCCGATCGAGAGGCAGTGACTCTCTGCACTCTTCCGGACCGCGAGCCTCCGGCTCGCTCATGAGGCGGGCCAGAGGCTCGCGGTCCAGAAGAGCATGAGGACTCGCCGCCCCTACTCGCAGGCGCGCGTCACCGGCCCGGCCAGCAGGGCCGCGAGCCTGGCCGAGCCGACCGGGGCGAAGTGGCCGGAGTCCTGGAAATCCTCAGCGCCGAAGGCGTGCGGATCGAGCTCGATGAAGAGATCGCCCAGTGCCGCGGCCTCGCGCTTCACCACCCGGGCATAGGCCGCCATCAGCACCGGCACCTCGCGCCGCGTGGCGCCCGCCACCCAGGTCGCCGGGCCGTCGCGGTCGAGCGCCGCCAGGTTCAGCACCTGCGGCACCCAGATCGTCGTGATGCCGCGCGCGCGGTTGATCGCCGAGATCGTCTGCAAGTTCTGGATCACGACGTCGTCGAACGAATCGCCGGAGCCGACCTCGGTGCCGGTCGGCCGGTCGTCGCGCCGTACGGCGGTGTCGGCGAGCTGGCCGACCACGCGGCCGGCGATGGTGATGAGCGGCGACAACGTCTCGAACTCGGTGCCGGCGCGGCGGATCTGCAGGTTGTCGATCTGCGACGGCAGGTGGTAGCGCGCGAAGCCCCAGTCGAGATGCGGGCGGCGCGCGTTGCGGATGTCGTTCCAGCCGATGTAGTAGAGCGCGCAGCGCGGCAGCACGCCGAACTTCTTCTCGTAGAACGCCGTCTGTACGACATGCTCGGCCGTCGAGTAGCCCGGCACGCCGTTGTTGATGACGGCATAGGCGCTGGCGCCGAGCCGCGCCTCGAGCCGGGCCGGCCAGGTCTCGTCGTCGCTCACCATCAGGTCGTAGGTCGTCGATCCGCCGAACACCGCGATCACTGTCTTGTGGCGCAGCTCGGCCGCGCTGTAGTCGCGCCCACGCGTGCCGGCCGAGCTGTGGCTCACCGTGAGGTTGACCACGCGGCGCGAGATCGACGGGATCGGCACGCCCTGCAGCAGCGGATGCCATTCGAAGCGCGGCGGATCCCAGTATTTGTCCGGCAGCACGTCGCTGTAGGCGAGCCCCGCCCGCACCATGACGAAGGAGCCGAAGCCCAGCGCCATGTCGATGGTGGCGAGGCTCAGCAAGGCGGCGGCAACCCGCGGCTTGGCGGCAAAGCCGGCACCGGCCGCGATCAGCGCCGTCAGATAAAGAAGATAGTGCTCGCGCGGCGAGCCCGGGATGAACTCGCCGGCCAGCACCAGCCAGACGGTGAGCCCGGTGAGCACGACCCCCAGAGCCCCCGCCGCCACCAGGACCAGCATGCGCGCCGGGTCATGCGGCTCGGCGAGCCCGAAATACCCCCTGAGATTCATTGGGTGTGTAATAGCAGACCCTGCTCCTCGCCCAAAGGAGCGTCCGTCACCGACCGGCGTCGCGCCCGGGGTGATGCGCACCATCGACACTGAGACGAGCTGTCAGGAAGGCGGCGGCGGCGGACAAAGTCCGTGGTCGTTGAGCGCCTTGTAGATCACGGCGAGAGCCTTGGCGGTGATGGCGTTCTTGATGGCGCTCAGGATGCCGATACTGAGCAGCGCCCGGGCGTACCACGGCAAACTGGACTTCACCATGTCGTAGATCGAGTCGAGGCGGCCGTTCAGCTTGTCCTTGAGCGTCGGCGGGAAGGCCTTCAGCGCGGGCCACGGCAGCGTGAAGTCGGTCGGCGACGCATTCTTGAGCGACTGCATCAGCGGGATGAGCGGCAGGTAGGCCATGCCATCCACGATGTAGCGGTAGGCGTTGCGCTGCGCCGCCGTCCAGCTCCGGAAGATCGGGTTGTCGGCCGCCTCCGGCAACATCAGGTGCTTGGTGATGAAAGCCTGGGCGTTCCAGCGCCCGAGCTGGAAATCGTAGTCGACGAACGAGCGGTCGACGAAGCCCAGAAAGCCGCCCAGCGGGCCGCTGGCGATCGCGTCGGCGCCGACGACGCCCCTGCCGTCAGCGCCCGGCCCGACGGGGGCGACGAGAAAGCGGCTATAGGCGTCTTCCTTGTAGGCGAGCGCGATGTCCTCGGGCTTCATGCGCGCCTGCGAGATCAGCGAGCCCAGGATCGGGAACACCATCTTCAGGAGCTGGCTGGAGTCGAGGGCGGTGATGTTCTCTGCGTCGCTGAACGGGTCGATCATCACCACCGCGCGGTCGGCGGTGTCGGCCTGGCGGTCGTTGCGGCTGCCGTAGCCGGCGAGCGCGCAACGCACGACGTCGAGCGGCTCGTTGTTGAAGGTCCCGCCGTCGACATTGGCGAAAGTCGTTGTCGGGTCGTTGTATGTGCTTGTCGGAAAACGGGTCCAACGCGGGATGAGCTGGATCACCTGGCCCGGTTCGTTCACTCCGGGGATGACGGCGACCTTGTAGGCCACGGCCTCCCAGCTCTTGCTGAGATCGCGCGCGCGGAATGCGAGCGGGAAGGCGCTGGTGGCGAGGGCCGCGTTCCGCAGGATGGGCCAGTTGCTGTTGGTCGGATTGGACGACAGTGCGATCTCGTCCGGACGGGGGATCGGCGGATTGGACAACCCGCCCGGCACGTCGAGCGCGAAGCGCATGTAGTCCTGGTGGGCGCTCAGTTCGTGGGAAAGCCCGCTCGCGCCCAGCAGGTCGATCGTGTAGGGCACGCCGGTCACGTTGCCGACCATCATGAACAGCCGCAGCGGATTGGCGAAATAGGCGCGGTGCCGCGGCGTGTCGGGGGTCGAGCCGAGCGGCGTGCCGGTGACGCCGATCGCATTGGCCGCCGCAGCCTCGATGGCTGAGCAGTTCAGCGCCGAGGCAAAGGTGGTGGCGCTCGGCCCGCTCTCGGGCGCCAGCAGCTGATCGAGCGAGATCCGGTTGACCCAGGTGTCGTAGAACGGATTGGCCTTCACCGCGCCGCGGGCGAAGCCCCAGCTCGCCGTGCGCAGGAGCAGCGCGCCGTTGATCGCGCCGCCCGACGTGCCGCCGATCGTGCTGATGACCAGCTTGTGCGGCGGCGCCAGCGGATCGCCGTCCTCCTTGGCGCGCTGCCAGGCGTCGAGCGCCTGCACCAGGTAGTCGAGCACGCCCGCGGTATAGGCGCCGGCCGAGACGGTGCCGGCGAGCACCAGGCCGAGCTCGAACACCGGCGGCTGCTTCTTGGGATCGGGCTCGTTGGGATCGACCTTGAGGCGATCGCGGACTCGCGGGAAGTACGTGTCCAATTCGGCTTGCGTGAGGGCTGCGGGAAAAACCATCAGCCGCCTCCCGTGCTGGTCTGCGCGTCAGGTTGCGTCGGTTGCGTCGGTTGTGGCTTGGGCCCGGTGTTGCGCAGGTTGAGCAGCTGCTGCAGCAGCGAGAACCAGAACGGCGCGCCCAAGCCCGCGGCGATCGCGGTGATCAGCCAGCCGACGATCTTCCAGCCGGCGCCATCGGAGGTCATCGCATCCCCGAACAGGACGATGGCAGCGCGCGGACACTTGGCTGCCACTGAATCCGACTTCTTGTCGTCTTGCTGCTTACAGGTAGGGGCATTGCGATCCTGCCAGCCGAGCGGCAGCGGCAGGTCCATCAGGGTATTGATCGCAGCCTTCGCGGCCTCCTGCGTCGGCGCCGGCGCGCCAGTCGACGCCTCGATCATCTTCCTGGCGGCCTGGTCGACCGTCGCGCGGATGCTCGAGTTGGTCCACAGCGTCTTGGTCACCACCAGCGCATCGACGTTGAGGCCGACCGCCATCACGAGCCCGATTCCGACGATCCAGAGCTGGCTGTGCCGCTTGTAATCGCCCGAGATGCGGTTCATCGCGTCGTCGTACCAGGTCTCGACCTTCTTCTGCAGCGCATCGAGGTCGCCCGCGGCCTGGTCGACGAAGGCGCTGAGGCACTCGCGCGCCGTGCCGGGCGGCAGGTTGGCCACCGCCTTTTCGATCTGGCCGAAGATCGGCAGCGAATTGTTGTTCGTCAGGCCCTTCAGGGTCTCGAACAGCGCGGCCGAGAAGTTGCGCGGCTCGACGTAGGCCGGCAGCTTGTTCCTGGCGAGGTCCTCGATCAGGCCGTGGCCGAACACCTTGTCGAACAGCGCGGTGTCGGTCTTCCCGTTGGTGACCCCCGACAGCATCGAGCCCACGGCCTTCTTGAGGGCTCTGCCCCGCAGGCTGAGCCATCCCGAGCCCGCCTCGAAAAGGCCCGAGGCGATGATCGCCATCAGCAGGAAAGTGAAGAACAGTCCGATCGCGGTATCCAGCACGGCTCCAAGGGACATGACGCCAGCTCCCGGCTAGGCAACCGCGACAGGCAGGTTGCGCAGGTTTCGAAGAATGATCGCCTGGTAGTGATAGGAATCGTTGCCGCTGCCGTTGTAGCGGCGCACCGCATACGGCCAGTCGCACAGGAAGGCGACGCGGCTCGGCAGCTCGCCATAGTCGGCCGAGGGATAGAGACCGTCCGGCTGGTAGCTGCCCGATGAGCCGACGAACCACGGCGTCCCGGTGTTGATGGTCGCCGAGGGCAGCGACTTCGCGCAGGCGACGCAGTCGTTCATGTATCTGGCATCGCCCGGCTGATAGCGGCAGGGGCGGAGCGAGAGCATGGGATGCTCGGCCGCCCGATCGTCGGCGCCATACTTGCCGAGGACGTTGTCGTCGAACTTCTGGCGCAGCTCGGCGAGTGCGGCATTGGCGTTGCCGACCGGATCGGCGATGAAGCCCTGCAGCTCCTCGGGCCGCGGCGGGTGATGGAACAGCGTCGCCTGCCCCATGCCGTAGCCGCGCGAGGTGATGCGGTCCTTGTTGCCGTTCCTGTCGTTGCGGTCGAGGCCGACGATGACGTAGGTGTCCTCGTCGTTCTTGCCGGGCACGGCAAAGTGCTGTGAGTTGCTCTCCTGCATCACCATGGCCAGCAGGAACGGCGTGGGCGCTATGCGGCTCACATTGGCGCGCACGGCGGCGAGCGCCCTGGCATTGTCCTGCTGCGGCACGTCGCTGCGCGGCAGCTTCGGCACCCTCGGATCCATCATCAGATCGTCGATGCAGGCGGCGAGGTTCTGCGCGACCACCTCGACGGTTCCGGTGACGCGACCTTTGTTGTAGTCCCGGATCGCGACCGGCGCGCGGCCATCGCCGCCGGTCGACGATCCGTCGTTGTTGATCAGATCGTCACAGAGAGCCCGCACCGCGCTCTTCGTGCCGCTGCCGTAGTCGCCGTCGATGCCGCGCCACAGATAGCCCAGCGCCCGCAGGTCGGCCTGCAAGTCCTTCACCAGCTTGGGATCGCTGCCGTTGCCGGCGGCGAGCGTGAGATCGGCCTGTTGATAGGAACGCATCGCGACCGCTCCTCTGGGTTGATCAGCCTCCGGACGCGGACGACGTCGCCTTCTTGATGGCGTCGTCCTTGATCTTGTTGCGCAGCGTTTGCAGCAGCGGATGGTCGGGCATCTCGACCTGGATGAAGTCCGCCATCTCCGAGACGGTCGGCAGGCAGGCGGTCTTCTTGTCGCCGGCCAGCGTCTGCAAGGCATCGCACGAGGCGGAGAGCCGCCGCTGCCAGTAGATCCAGCCGGTGCCGGTCTCCCGATAGTAGGGAACGGCGGAGGCGGGTCCGGGATCGGAGAGGAGCGTGAGGGCCGCGTCGTCGATCAAGGGCGGGCCGTACCACATGTTGGCCGCCACCAGTTGCAGGCCGGCGGTGACGCCCTTCATGATCTCCTGGAGCTTGGGCGCGGCGGCGGCGAGCGAGAAGCCGCCGCTCGCGACGGCGCCCGAGACGATGTCGAAGGCACTGCCGACCATGTCGGTGACATAGCGGCCGTCGACTTTCGCAATATCGAGGCCGACATCGAACACGGCGGCGACGCGCTGGGCGTTGTGGAAGTTGGGCAGGTCCTGGAGCGCCATCAGCCCGATCTTCCGGGCGTTGGCCGCCAGCACCGCGTCGGTCATGTAGGCAGCGCCGTTCGGGTCGTTACCCCTGAAGTAGACGGCGCGCAGCCCGTATGGACTGGCCGACAGCAGATAGAATTGCGCCCGCTTGATGTGGCCCATCATGGCGATGGCGTCGTCGGGCTTGGAGATGCGGTTCTTGGCGATCAGGCTGGCCTGGCCGTACTCGGCCAGCAGCGTGAGCACGACGTGGCCGCGCAGCAGCCGGCCCTCGATGTCGGCCATGTCGACCGGCGCCGAGAGATAGCAGTCGAGATATTTGGAGACCTCGCCCTTGATCATCAGGCGCGCCATCACGCGGCTGGCCTCGGCTTCCTTGGAGAAATACTCCGCGGCCTCGACGTTCTCCGACACGTAGCGCCGGGGGATGATCCCCGTCGTGAGACGGGACTGGATCAGCCCGAAGGAAAGCTCCTCGTTCTGCGCCATGAAGCCGTTCGCCTTCAGGCATTTGCGGAAATCGTCGAGCGGCGTGCCCGCCGGCACCATCAACTCGCCCGCAATCGTCGCACCGCAGGCGCAGAGGAACAGCGACGCCAGCGCGGCATAAGCAACTTTGATCATCTGCCCCCCGGCAAACCGATCCGTTTGCTACCCCGCGTTGAGTGTAGATATCCCTATTCTCCCCTCGCGACTCTCATATCTGCATAACACGGCAAGCTTTTTGCACATTCAAAAAGGTGCCGTTTCTTCGTCATCCTGGGCCAGCGGGTCATACTCGTGGATGGTCTCGTGGCGCACCCGCCGCGCCTCGAGGAAGGCCAGGCCCTGCATGGTGCGGTCGTGGTAGACCGGCCGCGCCGCCACCGGCTGGGCGAAGGTGAGCGCAAAGGCGTCGGCATCGTCGGGCGAATAGCCCAGGCGCTGCTTCACCTGCTCCTTGGGCTCGAGCAGCAGGCGATCGCCGCGGAAGCTGTAGGTGGTCTGGCTGAGCGCGGCGATCAGCTCGGCGCACTCGGCCGGCAACTGGCCGCCCGCCTTGATCCATTGCACCGCCTCGAAATACATCTCGGTGCGCTTGTTGTCGTAGCGCGGATCGCTCGCCGCCGAGGCGAAGCCGATACCGATCGGCTCGCGGCCGAGCCGCCGCAGATTGTCGATCCACGACGCGCCCCAGCCGCCGGTATCGTCGACGAAGCAGGCGTCGGCGTTCCAGTCGGCCCATTTGCGCGCCACGGCGCCCGCGCCCTGCAGGCCGTCGACATGGCGCAGGCGCTGCGGCGCAAAAGCCACCAGCCCCTGGCGCGGGAAGATCACCGAGGCATCGTCGCCGAAGCGCGCCACGTCGACGCCCAGCACGCGCGCCGCCCCCGCGATGTCGTCGTCGCGCCATGCCCGCTCGGTGGCCGCCCGGCATTCGTCGGGACCGATCAGCGTGTTGAGCGACGACGGCGGGAATCGGCCGAACACGTTGACCAGCACCCACGGATTGTCGCGGCCGTATTTCTCGA
>DASRFX010000019.1:0-10945 GCA_035651335.1 Reyranella sp.
ATCGATGTCTCCGCGAGGAAAGTGAAGCCTGAAACGAGGGCTGTGCAAGCCACCAGCCAGATCGCAAGAGGGAGCAGGCGGACATTGCCGACACCGGCGACGGCGATGCATGGCACCACGACAATGACTGCCAATGCGGCAGCATCCCACGGCGGCGACATGTGTATCGGCACCGCGACAGCCAAGATCAGAACGACAACCTGAAAGAGCGCGATGGCCGCGCGGATCCATACAAGCCCGGAGATCGGCCGAGACTCACCGTCCATCGTCAGCATTGTAGATGAAGCCTAAAAACCAAGTCGACGACGGTCTCAAAACCATTCCCTCACCGGCAAACAGTGGCGACGGCAAACGCGCCCCCAAATGATGGCGATCGGCAAGGCGACGATGGCCGATACAATGACTTCCTCGGGTGGAAAGCCGAACACCAGTGGAGCAAGGGAGAAGAAGATGGATGTCAGCGGGCAATAGACCAAGCGCTGGAGGAGACCCGGCGAAGCCCCGGGGCTGAAACAGCCGTAAGCGAAAGAAAAGACGCTGCAAAGCCAAAGGCAAACACCAAATCCGATCGCGCATCTCACAAAAAAGCCGAGGACATTGAGAACGACATCCAGCGTCTTCGAAGCTCCAGGGCTAAGCTGCATCAGCAACCTACACTACATTGATGCGATCGCCGATCCATCAAACAAGGGTTGCATCGCGGTTTGCAAGAAGCGGCCGCCTAGTCATTCAGGATGCAATGCATCGAGGATGGCGACCATCGCTATGTGGGGCGCGGTACTCGCCAACTATCCGGTAGGTTGTATTTGGTTGCAGCCTGGTTGACCCACGAAACGTGGCGTCCACATACTCGGCCGCCGTCATCTCAGGGCAGCCGATGAAAAAGGTCATTGTCGCATTGCTTTTTCTTTTGGCGACAGTGGCGAGCGCCCGAGCCGTCAACTACGTCGATGGCTGGGGCATCTTCACCGACCCGTTGCCCGATCGATCGACCTGGGCCGCTTACTACCGAAGCCATGCTCGCGTCGAATTGGGGCCCCAGCAGAGACTGGCCAACGGCATCGCGTGGCGATTGCATACGGATATGTCGACGGCCCTGGCATTTCCTCGCCTGACCTGGATGCCGAACGCGCGAAGTCTGCGGGTCGCCAATGCCCTCCTGGAAACAGCACATGGCGGCGCGTTGCTCGATGCCCATGCCAACGAAAGACGATTGCAGGAGGTAAATGCCCTCCGCAGGAAATACGGCTGGGCCGAGCTTTCCTTCGGTCCCGCCATAGTGCAGACCGACATCGCCCTGACCTATGCCAGCGACCGGCTGGTGAGCGTCATCGACCTTGGCCTCGTGAGGAGCGAAGGCAGCTTCCGCACCAGGATCATCCGTGGCCTCACTTTCGACCTCGACCGCCAGACGACCACTCACGTGCAAGCGTGTCCCCTCAGCGACGAGCGCTACGGAAAGAATTGGGACCTCACCAAGGGAAATTTCCAGTTCGTGTTCGGCGAGCTATTGAGCATCTGTAGCGAGAGCGCATATAGCGACTTCATCCGCCTGCTGCGAGCTCATGAGAGACGTGCCGCGATAACGGCAGCCGACAGCACGGACCCCCATGTCACGAGCTGCATCGACTATTTGACCGGCAAGGAAAGGAACATCAGCGACGATCGCCAAATGGTTCTCTATCTGACATTCGACGGCTTGGCCGTCTTCAACGTCGACTTCTGGCCGGAGAACGACGAAATCATATGCGCAACGCGGCGATCAGCGATCAATCCCATCATCATCCCTTACGCCGAACTCGCGCCGTTCATGATTGAAGGCCCCTGGCGCGACGAGCTGCTGGCACTGCTGCCGGTATCTAAACACTGAGCCGCTGCCTCTTATTGCGCCTGCCGCAATGCCCGCCACACCCGCTCGGGCGTGGCCGGCATGTCGAGTTCGGTGACGCCTGCCGGCCGCAGCGCATCGAGGATCGCCGCCATCACGGTCTGCGGCGCGGCGATGCAGCCCGCCTGGCCCGAGCCCTTGACGCCCAGCGGATTGGCCGTGGTCGGCAGCTCGGCGAGCTCGATGTCGAAGAACGGCAGATCGTCGGCGCGCGGCAGGGCGTAGTCCATGAACGAGCCGCTCAAGAGCTGCCCCGACGCGGGGTCGTAGACGGTGTGCTCCATCATCGCCTGGCCGATGCCCTGGGTGACGCCGCCCTGCACCTGACCCTCGGTCAGAAGCGGATTGATCAGCCGGCCGTAATCGTCGACGGCGGTATAGCACAGCAGTTGTACTGCCCCGGTTTCCGGATCGATCTCGACCTCGGCGACATGGCAGCCGCTCGGGAAGGTGAAGACATCGGTCATGTTCATCACGTGCGTGTCGAGGTTGGTGCCGATCTCGGCCGCACCGCGCGCCAGGGTGGCGAGATCGATGCCGCGATCGCTGCCGCGCACGGCAAAGCGCCCGGCGGCGAACTCGAGCTCGTCGGGCCGCGCCTGCAGAAGGCTGGCGGCCAGTTCACGCGCCTTGTCGAGCGCGGCATCCATCGCCTTCACCAGTGCCGCGCCCCCCATGTGCATCGAACGCGCGCCGCCATGGCCGCCACCGCTTTTCACCTGCCCCGTATCGGCCTGGACGTAGCGGAAGGTTTCGATGGGCAAGCCAAAGCGATCGGCGGCGATCTGCGAATAGGCGGTCTCGTGCCCTTGCCCGTTCGACTCGGTGCCAACGGCGATCGTCACCGTGCCGTCGGTGCCGAAGCGCACTTCGGCGCCTTCGTTGGGGGCGCCGCGCGAAGTCTCGAGGAAGCACGCGACCCCCAAGCCACGCAGCTTGCCGCGGGCCTTCGCCTCGGCGCGCCGGGCCTCGAAGCCCTTTTTGTCGGCGCGCATCACCGCCTGATCGAGGTTGTCGACGAAGCGGCCGCAATCGAGCGCCATGCCCATCGCCGTCTTGTGCGGGAAATTCCGGATCAAATTCCGCCGTCGCAACTCCACCGGATCGCGCCCGAGCTTTCGCGCCGCCGCTTCGATGGCGTGCTCGATGATATAGTTGGCCTCCGGCTTTCCCGCGCCGCGATAAGCGTCCACCGGCACCTGGTTGGTCAAGACGCCGCGCGCTTCAGCTGAAATCAACGGGATGTCGTAGATGCCGCCCTGCGCCGTCATCGCCGCCACCGCCGAGGCGCCGGGGCCGTTGCCCGAGAGATAGGCGCCGAGATTGGCAAGCAACCTGACGTCGAGGGCGAGAAAGTTGCCGTCCTTATCGAGCCCCAGGCGGGCGCGCGCGGCGATGTCGCGGCCCTGCGCGCCCATGACGAACTCCTCGGCGCGATCGGCCTCCCAGCGCACGGTTCGCCCGAGATCGCGCGCCGCCCACAGCAGCACGATCCACTCCGGGTAGAGGAAATTCTTCATGCCGAAGCCGCCGCCGACATCGGGCGCATGAAGCTGAACGCGCTCGACCGGAACTTTGAAGATGAATTCGGCGAGCTGGCGGCGGATGCCGTGCAGGCCCTGCCCGGTTAGCTCGAGGTCCATCGTGTCGCTCGCGGCGTCGTAGCGTGCGATGCCGGCGCGCGGCTCGATCGGACAGACGATCAGGCGGTTGTTGAGCGGCGCCACCTCGACCATGTGAGCGGCGGCGGCCAATGCGCGTTCGACCTCGGCCGGATCGCCGCGCTGCACGCGAAACGCTTCCTCCGCCGAATGGGCCGGATCGACCACGGCCGGCAACGGCTCGTACTCGACAACGATCGCTTCCGCCGCTTCGCGCGCTTGTTCCCGCCTATCGGCGACGATGAAAGCCACCGCCTCGCCGACATGGCGCACGGCCTCTATTGCAAGGGCGTGACGCGGCGGCGCCGTGAGCGGCTTGACCGCCGCCAGGCAGGGCATGGTGCCGAGGCTCGCGAGATCCTGACCGGCATAGACCGCCCGCACGCCCGGCAGTGCCTTGGCTCCTGCAACGTCCACGTTGCGAATACGGGCATGAGCGTGCGGGCTGCGCAGCACATGGCCGTGCAGCGCATCCGTTGCAGCGATATCGGCGACGTAGCGGCCGCGCCCGGTGAGGAAGCGCTCGTCCTCGCGCCGACGCAGCGCGCGGCCGATCATCTTCTCTTGCTTGTCGTCGCCCATTAAGCTCGGCCCCAATCCAGGAGGATCCCACATGATCGATCTGCACTACTGGCCGACGCCCAACGGCAAGAAGGTCACCATCCTGCTCGAAGAGTGCGGCATGCCGTACAAGATCGTACCGGTGAATATCGGCCGCGGCGATCAGTTCAGCAAAGAGTTCCTGGCGATGAATCCCAATCACCGCATGCCGGTGATGGTCGACACCGAGCCGAAGGACGGCGGCAAGCCGATCGTCGTCTTCGAATCGGGCGCGATCATGATGTACATCGCCGAGAAGGCCGGGAAGTTCTACCCGCAGGACCTGCGGGCGCGCTATGAAGTGAACGAGTGGCTGATCTGGCAGATGGCGAACCAGGGACCCAAGAGCGGCGAGTGTGGCCATTTCCGCCGCGTCGACACCAAGCAGCATGGCGATCAAACCTACGCCGTCCGCCGCTTCACGGACGAGGTCAACCGGCTGTACGGCGTGCTCAACAATCGGCTCTACAAGCATAAATACCTGGCGGGCGACCAATACACGATCGCCGACATGATCTGCTACCCGTGGACCATCAACTGGAAACTCCAGGGCCAGGACATCGAGGAATTCCCCTACTTCAAGCGCTGGCAGGAAGAGTTGGCGGCGCGCCCGGCGGTGCAGAAGGGCATGGCGGTCGGCTCCGATCTCCAGAACGACGTCAGCAAGCTTCCGCCCGAGGAGCAGGCCCGTCGGGCCAAGCTGCTCTACAACCAGCGCGCAAGGCCGGTAGAAGCGTAGCTATTTCAAGGATGAAAGTGGCGGAGCGACGTCCTCAAGGGACTTGCGCTCCGCCTGCACGCCGAGCCGCAGCTCGACGATCGCGGCGACCACCATCAGCACGGCGCCCAGCAGGTAGCCCTTGAGGATGTCGTCACGGCCGCCGGCCTCGATCAGCACCCCGAACAGCCACGGCCCGCCGACGCCGCCCAGCAGCGTGCCGAAGGCATAGAACAGCGCGATCGTGAGCGCCCGCACCTCGAGCGGGAAGCATTCGCCGACCGTGAGATAGGCTGCACTTGCCGCGGCGGAGGCGAAGAAGAAGACCACGGTCCACATCACAGTCTGCGTCGTCGCGGTCAGCCAGCCGGCATGGAACATCGCGCCGGTGCCGGCGAGAAGGATGCCTGCCAACGAGTAGGTCGCGGCGATCATGAGCTTGCGGCCGAGCGTGTCGAACAGCGGCCCAAGCAGCACGGGGCCCAGGAAATTGCCGAGCGCGAAGGGCAGAATGTAGAGGCCGACCTTGTCGGCCGGCACGGCGTAGAAGCTGGTCAGCACCAGCGCGTAAGTGAAGAAGATGGCGTTGTAGATGAAGGCCTGCGAGCCCATCAGCACCACGCCCAGCACGGTGCGCCCCGGATAGTGCTTGAGCAAGGTGCGCGCCACCGAGCCCAACGTCAGCCGATGCGGCGTGCCAAGCGACAGCGAGGCCTTCGCCGGCTCGAGCTCGACCCCGATCGCGGCAACGACGCGCTGCTCGATCTCGACCACCACGTCGTGCGCTTCGTTGGGCTTGCCGTGGATCATCAGCCAGCGCGGGCTCTCGGGCAGAAAGCGGCGCAGGTACAGAATGAACAGGCCGAGCACGGCGCCGCTGCCGAACGCCAGCCGCCAGCCGATATCCGGCCCGACCAGGCGCGGGTCGAGCAGCAGCACGGAAACCAGCGCACCCACCGCGGCGCCGACCCAGAAGCTGCCGTTGATCGCAAGATCGGTGCGGCCACGCAGGCGCGCCGGGATCAGCTCCTGGATCGCCGAGTTGATGGCCGAATACTCGCCGCCGATGCCGGCGCCGGTCACGAAGCGGAAAAAGAGGAAGCTCTCGTAGTTCCACGACACCGCGGTCAGCGCCGTCGCCACGAGGTAGACGCCGAGCGTGACGTTGAACAGCTTCTTCCGGCCCAGCCGATCGGTGAGATGACCGAAATAGAGCGAGCCCAGCACGGCGCCCGCCAGATAGGCGCTGCCGGTCAAGCCGACCTGCTCGGAGGTGAGATGCAGGCGCGGGCTGGTTTGCAGCGCCGCTGCGACCGATCCGGCGAGCGTCACCTCGAGGCCGTCGAGGATCCAGGTGATGCCGAGCGCCACCACGACCAGGCGATGGAAGGGGCTCCAGGGCAAGCGGTCGAGGCGGGCGGGAATGTCGGAAAGACTGGCGTTCGGGGGAGCCATTGTCGCTTGCAACAACGCCACAAACTGTGGGGTGTTCCGCAGCATGCAAGGCTGCCCTGCGACAGCGCATTAGGGCGCGCGCCGTCCCTCCTTTATATTCCGTGCCATGTCCGACAACACGATGGCGGCTTCAACCGCCGCATCTTTGCGTACTCCCTCCTCCGCGCAAACTTCCGCCAACAACACGACTTTCGCGGTCATCCTGTCGCTCAGCTTCTGCCATCTGCTGAACGACATGATGCAGTCGCTGGTGCCGGCGCTGTATCCGATCCTGAAGCAGAACTACGATCTCTCCTTCAGCCAGGTCGGCTTCATCACGCTCGCCTTCCAGTTCACCGCCTCGATGCTGCAGCCGGTCGTCGGCCTGTACACGGACAGGAAGCCCCAGCCCTTCTCGCTGATGGTGGGCATGGGCTTCACGCTGACGGGGCTGCTGATGATGAGCCAGGCGCACTCCTATCCGATGATCCTGGTGTCGGCCGCCTTCATCGGCACCGGCTCATCGGTCTTCCATCCCGAGGCTTCGCGGGTGGCGCGCATGGCGGCGGGCGGCCGCTACGGCCTCGCACAGTCGCTGTTCCAGGTCGGCGGCAATCTCGGCCAGGCGTCGGGACCGCTGCTCGCCGCGTTCATCGTCGTCCAGCGCGGCCAGTCCAGTATCGGCTGGTTCTCGGCCGCGGCGCTGATCGCCATGACGGTGCTGTTCCAGGTCGGCGGCTGGTACCGCAGCCGGCTGGCCACGATCCAGCGCCCGTCCGCGCGCGGCAAGAATGCCGCCACGACGGCCGCGCACGGTCTTTCCAGGGGCCGCGTGGTTTTCGCCGTCGCCATCCTGGTGACACTGCTGTTCTCCAAGAACGTCTATCAGGCGAGCCTCGGCTCCTACTACACGTTCTACCTGATCGAGCACTTCCACCTGTCGGTGCGCACCGCGCAGTTCTATCTCGTGGCCTTCATGGTCGGCATCGTGCTCGGCACCTTGGGCGGCGGCTGGGTGGGCGACAAGGTGGGCCGCATCCCGGTGATGTGGTTCTCGATCCTGGGCGCGCTGCCCTTCGCGCTGATTCTGCCGCACGCCAACCTGTTCTGGACGGCGGTGCTCGCGGTCTCGGTCGCAGCGATCATGGCCTCGGCCTTTCCGGCGATCCTGGTCTATGCCCAGGAGCTGCTGCCCGGCCGCGTCGGGCTGGTGGCCGGCATGTTCTTCGGCTTCTCGTTCGGCCTGGGTGGCCTCGGCGCCGCCGCCCTAGGCAAGCTCGCCGACATGACCAGCATCGAGACCGTCTATCAGGCGACGCCGTTCCTGCTATGCTTGGGCCTGCTGACGGCCCTCCTGCCGCGCCAGGTCGGAGAGCCGAAGAACGCCCACTAAAGAGGAGGGCTTCATGGACTCGCACGCCGACAAGAACCGCCGCATCCTCGACACTAAGCCGGTCTCGCCGTCGCTGTTCGCCCATTTCGTGCTGCGCACTGCCAATCGCGCGCCGCTCCGCGACTGGTACATGAAGGTGCTGAACGCCCGGAAGGTGTTCGAGAACGATTACATTTCCTTCATCACCTACGACGACGAGCATCATCGCGTGGCGTTCGTGCAGGTCGCCGAACTCGAGAAGCCGTCGGACAGGGCGTGGGGCTTGGCCCACGTCGCCTACACGCTCGCCGATCTCGGACAGCTCCTCGGCACCTACCGGCGGCTCAAGGCCGAGGGCATCGTGCCGGTGCGCACCATCAATCACGGTCCGACCGTGTCGATGTATTATAAGGACCCCGACGGCAACCAGGTCGAGCTGCAGGTCGACGCCTTTGACAAGGCCGGCGCCGCTTCCTACTTCCACACCGAGCCGTTCGCCAAGAACCCGATCGGCGTGCTGTTCGACGCCGACAAGATGGCGGCGGACTATGAGGCCGGCGTGGCCGAAGCGGAGCTGCTGCGCCGGCCTTAGGAGACGGAGGTCGCCGTGGCGCAACTCAACCACATCATCATCCCGGCCCACGACAAGCAGGCATCGGCAAAGTTCCTGGGCGACATCCTGGGCGTGAAGCCCGGCGATCAATGGGGGCCGTTCATCCCGTTGCGCACGAGCAACGGCGTGACGCTCGACTTCGTCGATTCAAAGGACGTGCGCACGCAGCACTACGCCTTCCTGGTCGACGACAGGGAATTCGACGCGGGGCTCGCCAGGCTCAAGAAAGACGGGGTCAAGATCTACGGCGGCCCGCACAAGGAGATGCCTGGCGAGATCAACCATCACGACGGCGGCCGCGGCGTCTATTTCGAGGATGCCAACGGCCACCTGCTCGAGATGATAACCACGCCCTACGGCGTCGAGTACAAGAGGTGACGGCGGGACGATGACCGCGCTCAAGCTCTATTTCGCCCCGGGCTCGAGTTCGATGGCGGTCCACATCGCACTGCACGAGATCGGCGCTCCGTTCGAGGCGCAGGCCATGTCGTTCCACAAGAAGGAGATGCGCGAGCCCTGGTATCTCGCGATCAATCCCGCCGGCAAGGTGCCGACGCTCGTGATCGATGGCAAGCCGCTCGCCGAGGTGGCGGGCTGCCTGTTCTATCTCGCCAAACGTTTCCCGGAGGCGAAGCTGCTGCCGGCCGGTCTCGAGGCCGAGGCCCAGGCGGTGTCGTGGATGTCGTTCATCGCCTCGCTGCTGCACCCCGCCCGCCGACTGGGCCTCCAGCATGTCGCCGAGGTGTGGGCCGTCGCCGACCGCAAGCTCGGCGGCAACGGCTGGGCGCTCGGCAGCTACTCGATCGTCGACATCCACCTCTTCCGCCTGTGGTGGCGCATCATGAACGCGCCGCGCGACCGGCCGCGGGGACTGACGCACCTCGACAGCCATTTCACCAGGATGATGGAGCGGTCCGCGGTCAAGCGCACGATCGAGGCCGAGAGCCAGATCGGCTACGAATTGCCGGCCTGAGGCGGCGGCGACAGCGATCCCAGGAGATCGCGGATCATCCTGGCCAGCATGCTCGCCCGGTCGAGGACGTCGGCGCGGGCGGTGATCTGGGCGGGATATTGTACCGCCCGTTCGATGCAGTCGGTGACCGCCTTGCCCTGGGCCACGATCCGCTCGCACTGCACGCGGCCCTCGGGCGGCAGGCCTTGGGCCTGTCCGACCAGGACGATGTGGCGGCCGATCGTCGATTTCAACTGGTCGGCAAGTGCAGGTTCATAGCTGCGCAGCCTTTCGGCCGCGCGACGAATCTCGAGCAGAGCGCGTTCGAGCTCCGCCCGTGCAGGCGTAGGCATTGTCTAACCCCGGCTTCCCAAAATCCCCGGCGCATTCCAATGCAAATGCCTGGCTTCGTCTAGGTGGCGCCAGGTCTTGATCGTATCCGGGGCGTTTCGAACATAGCCGTACGGTGACAGACGTTTCCGTACCGTTTCATACGTTTCCGCCGCGCTTGCCCGAACGCGGCGAAGCGCCCCGTGAAGTCGCCGCCGTTCAGTGCTACTGTGGCGCCGAGACGAAGTTTGGGGGATCGTAGATGAAGTTCGGCTGGCTGACGCTCAGCCTGTCGCCTTCGCCGGACGAGGATGCAATGCGGATCGGCCAGCAGATCGAGCAGGTCTGCTACGCCGAAACCCTCGGTTTCAGCGATGTTTGGCTGACCGAGCACTACTTCACCGGCGAGAGCGTCTACAGCGATTCGCTGATGTTTGCCGCGGCGCTTGCCATGAAGACGTCGCGCATTCGGCTGGGCTTCGCGGTCGTGCAGATGCCGTTCCACCATCCCGTACGCCTCGCCGTGCAACTCGCCCTGCTGGACAATCTGAGCGGCGGCCGCATCGATGTCGGCGTCGGCAAGGGCACCGTCTACAACGAATACGAGTTCGTCGGTCACGGCATGCGCAGCCACGACAGCCGCGAACGCATGGAGGAAGCCGTCGAGATCGTCGAGCGCGCCTGGCGCGAGACGCCATTCTCCTACGACGGCCGTTTCCACAAGGTCCACGTTCCGCAGATTCGGCCCAAGCCGGTGCAGCAGCCCGGCCCGCCGCTGTGGCGCAGCGTCATCTCGCCGGGCTCGTTCGAGGAGTGCGGACGGCTCGGGGTGCCGATCCTGACGGCGCGGCTGCCCGTGAATCGCATCAAGGAGCGCTGGGCAATCTACGCCAAAGGGCTCGAAGCGGGCGGCCACGACCAGGCCAAGCGAACGCATCTTCTGGAAAAGAGCGCGCTGTGGCGCAACGTCTATGTCGCCGATTCCGACGCGCAGGCGGAGGACGAGCTGGCCGCGCTGCTGGCCGGCACGCGCGACCATCTGATCCACATGCGCCGAGCAAACAATCCTGCGGACTTCACCATCGAGGCCGCGGCGCTCAACGCCTGGAACGATCCCAGTGTGTCGAACGAGACCGCCGTGTCCGAGGCCTTGAAAACCGGCTCGCTCTACGGCTCGCCCAAGCGCGTGCGCGATCAGGTGGCCGAGCTGCACGATGTCGGCGTGCGGCATCTGCTCTGCCAGACAGGATTCGGCGCCATGAGCCACGAGCAGAACATGGCTTCCATGCGCCGTTTCGGCGAACAGGTGATGCCGGCGTTCCAGACCAATGTCCCACGAGGGGTCGCTTGATGATCTTTGGCCTGACATTGCACAAC
>DASRFX010000020.1:0-13306 GCA_035651335.1 Reyranella sp.
CGGAAGCGGCGCTCGAACGGCCCCTTCTCGAGGATCGCGCCGGTGCCGGCGGCGCGATAGCAGGCGATCGACACATCGGTTGCCTCGTTCATGCCCCAGGTGGTGGCGAGTCTCAGCCGCATGCGCCTGTCGACGTCGAGCGCGTTGTTGGATGCGGCGTCGTAGACCGCGGCCGCCGCCTCGTGCAGGAAGGCGCGTACCGCCGACACTCGGGCCTCGAGCACCGCGACCTCGCGCTGGATGGCGTTGTTCCTGGCCATGACCGTGTTCGCGGCACGGCTCTGCCGGCCGCGTGCCAGCTCGATGTAGGTATCGAGCATGCGCCGCGCCAAGCCGACCGTGACGCTGCAGAAGCCTGATGCGTAGAGAAGCGTCGAGCCGATGACGTAAAGCGGCCCGGGCTCGCGCCGTTCCTCCGGCACGTCGCGCGCCGGCGCGTGCGCCTCGGGAACGAACAGGTCCTCGACCGTGTAGCTGTCGCTGCCGGTGCCGCGCAGGCCCAGCACCTGCCAGTCGTCGGTGATCTTGGCGTCCGAACGCAGAAACACGAACGAGCGGTCGTCCGGCCGGCCATAGCGCATGTGCGGCGTGCCGTCGGGATTCTGCACGGCACTGTGCGCACCGAGCAGCCGCGTGTGGCGGCCACCGCTGGCGAAGCTCCAGGTGCCGGTCAGGCGGTAGCCGCCTTCGACCCGGATCGCCTTGCTGTTGTTGTGACGCGCTCCCCAGGCCAGGCCCTCGCGCGGGCCGCCGAACAGCTTGAGCGCCGCCTCGTGCGGCATGGCAGCGGCGGACGTCGCCGAGGAGACATTGGATTGGTTGACGAACCAGGCCACCGAGGCGTCGGACCAGGCAAGCGCCTCGTTGACCTTGCAGTATTCGAGCAGGTCCATTTCCTGCCCGCCCAGGCTCCGAGGCAGGAGCAGCCGCAGCATGTCGTTCTCGACCAGCGCCTCCACGACTTCCGGCGTCACCTCGTGGCGGCGGTCGATCTCGGCGCCATGGGCGTCGATCAGCGGCTGCAGGCTCTTGGCACGCTCCAGCGCGCTTTTGGCGGCAGAAGCGCCACGCATATCCATCCAGCGTTCCCCTTTCGGCGGGCCGAGTTTAGGCCGGCTGAAGCGGTTTGGGTAAGGCGGCCTTGCGCGGGAGTTCCGCAAACGAGGCGATCACGACCGCGGAGCACTAGCGGAAAATGCGCAAATACCGGCAAAGGGTTTTTGGATTTTCCGCATTTTCCGCTAGTGGTTTGGGCTTCCCCAACCCGCAAATGCCGGTAAGGGCTTTTCGGGATTTTCCGCATTTTCCGCTAGTGATTCGGCAGGCTCATATGATGACAGAAGAGCCAGGCAGGATAAGACAGGCAAGAGAGGAGAAGCCGTAAGATACGTATCTCTACATGCTCTTCTTCTCTCCTCTCTCACTCTCTCATCTATCTCTCTCTGATATCTATCCATCTCTCCAATCTGTCCGTCTCTCGTGATGGCTGCCTTTCTTGCTTCCGGTCGGGCTCCTTGCTGATTCCATCTTGTGTGCGGTAGCGAATCACTAGCGGAAAATGCGGAAAATCCGGAAACTCCGATCCGGAGTTGCTTCTGTCGCAGGGACGTTCGTCGCCGCGACTGCGTACTAAGGACTTCGTGGTTCCTCAGGAGCGTAGTCAGATGGCGTTGCGTCACATTTTGCCGGCTTTCTTCCTGTTCCTGCTCGGCGCCTGCAGTTTGCCGACCAATGTCGCGCTCAAGAACGTCGATAGCCTGCGCACCGCCCAGGAGAGCTGCCTCAGGACGAACGTGGCGCGCCTGAATACGGTGTCCGCCGATCCGGAGAAGATCGCGCATGACGCCGCCGCCTCCTGCCATGATTCGACCGAAAGGCTCGCAGCCTACGCCGTTCCCCATGTCTCGCTGCAGGAGCGCCATGCCTTCGAAGAGGACGCCCTGAACCACGCCAGGGCCTACGTCATGCAGTCGCGCAGCGTCGCCGCCCTGCGCTGACCGTCACTCGATCGTGTCGTCAGCCAGCGAAAGCAGGCTCGGCGGAACCTCGAGACCGAGTGCCCTGGCGGTTTTGAGGTTGATCACCGTCTCGAAGCGGGTCGGCTGCACCACCGGCAGATCGGCGGGCTTCTCGCCTTTCAGGATGCGGCCGACATAGAGGCCGGCCTGCCGCCAGGTGTCGGTCAACACGCTGCCATAGCTGATCAGCCCGCCCGCTTCGACATAGTCGCGCGAATCGTAGAACGCCGGGATCCTGTATTTGGCGGCCAGGCCGACGATGCGGTCGCGGAACACCAGCCCATAGGTCGGGTCGACACCGACCAGCAGCGCCTGGACCTTCCGCCTGTCCATCTCGGCGAACGCCGCGTCGATTGCGTCCGCGCCTTCCGCCTTGATGATCTGGATCTTCTGCCCCAGCACCGGGGCCGCGGCATTGGCATCCCGGATCTGGCCCTCGGCGATGGTCGTCTTGGGATTGAGCATCAGCGTCACGTCAGTGGCTTTGGGCAGAAGCTGCTTCAGCACCTGCAAGCGCTTCGAGGTGAACGAGGCGCCCATGAACGAGGCGCCGGTGACGTTGCCGCCCGGTCGATTGAAGCTCGGCACCAGCCCGTCGCCCACCGGATCGCCGCCGTAGGCGAAGACGATGGGAATGGTCGTCGTGGCGCCCTTGGCGGCGCGCGCCGGCACCGGCCCGCCGCTGGCGAAGATCACCTCGACCCTACGGTTCACCAGCTCCTGCGCGAGCTCAGGGAGCCTGTCGAACTGACCCTGGGCCGAACGGCTCACCACGACGAGGTTGCGGCCTTCCTGGAAGCCCGCAGCGGCCAAACCCTTGAAGAACGCGTTGGTGAGCGCCTCGACGGCGCCGGTGCTCAAGAAGCCGATCGTGTGCGTGGGGCCATCAGCGCGAGCCGTACTCGCCCCTGCGACGGTCGCGCCAAGAC
This sequence comes from Reyranella sp., assembly GCA_035651335.1. Lineage (GTDB taxonomy): Bacteria > Pseudomonadota > Alphaproteobacteria > Reyranellales > Reyranellaceae > Reyranella. The sequence continues at coordinate 2,948 of DASRFX010000020.1, forward strand.
CTGAGACGAATGCCCGCCGCCATATCCTCATGCCGCCATCGTAGCGGCATATGGATGGCATCGGCGGAAAAGATTCGGCTATTCGGCGGCCTGCGCCCGCGGCTGCAGCTTGGCCAGTTCCTCGGCGATCTGGACCGCGTTCCAGGCAGCGCCCTTCAGCAGCTGGTCACCCGCCGCCCACAGCACCAGGCCATTCGGATTGGAGAGATCCTTGCGGATGCGGCCGACATGGACGTCGAGATCGCCCGACGCCTCGAGCGGCATCGGGAAATGATTCGCCGCAGGATCGTCCACCACCTTCACGCCGGGCGCGGTCTCGAGGATCTTCCTCGCCTCGGCGGGCGACAGGGGCTTCTCCAGCTCGAGCGTGATCGCCTCGGCGTGCGCGCGCAGCACCGGCACGCGAATGCAGGTGGGCTGGATCAGCAGATCCGGCTCATGGAACATCTTGCGCGTCTCTTCGACGACCTTGTTCTCTTCCTCGTTGTAGCCGTTCTCGGCCACCTTGGTGTTGTGCGAGAAGACGTTGAACGCGATCTGGTGCGGGAACACCTTCCTGGTGATCGGCTTGTCCGCACCGTACTCGCGCGTCTGGTCCTCGAGCTCGCGCATGGCAGCGGCGCCGGCGCCCGACGCCGACTGATAGGTCGACACGATGATGCGCTTCACCCGGGCGGCCTTGTGGATCGGATAGACCGCGACGGCGAGGATCGCCGCCGTGCAGTTGGGGTTGGCGATCAGTCCGCTATGGCGCTTGAGGTCGTCCGCGTTCACCTCCGGCACGACCAGCGGCGTGCCGGGGTCCATGCGGAAGGCCGATGAATTGTCGATGACGACGCAGCCCGCGGCGATGGCGGCCGGCACGAACTCGCGGCTGCGCGTCGCGCCGGCCGAGAAGAAGGCGATGTCGCAGCCCTTGAAGGCGTCGGCTTTCAGCTCTTCGACCTTGTACGGCTTGCCCTTGAACTCGAGCGTCTTTCCGGCCGAGCGAGCCGAGGCGAGAAGCTTGAGCGAGCCGACGGGAAAGTTCCGCCGCTCCAGGACGCGGAGGATTTCCACTCCGACCGCGCCGGTGGCGCCGACAATGGCGATATTCTGGGCCTGCATGGTGGGCCGAACCTATACAGGAGGCCCTACCTCCCGGAAAGGTCCCGAAAGGCCCGAAAAACCTAATCTGCGGCCTTATAACTCTTTCTATTGAGCCGGCCGTCGCGTACCAACCGGGCGGGTTGGGCAGGAACATTCACATCAAGCGGCTTCTGGCACTTTTTGCGGCTCTGGCGGCGTGCATGGTCGGAATCCATCAGGGCAATGCGGCGGATATCAGCGCGCCCGAACACGATCGGACGGGTCGCCTTATCGCCTTTCCAGGCAAGGTCGAGACCGCCTGCCCGGTCCAGGATGCCCGCACGGCGCTTATTCTTGCCATCGGCCAGTCGAATGCGGGAAATCACGGCGCCAGCCGCGAAGTGACGAACCATCCCGAGAAGGTGCTGAACGTCTTCGACGGCAAATGCTACGTCGCTGCTTCGCCGCTGCTCGGCGCGACCGGAGAAGGCGGCGAGTTCCTGACGCCGCTTGCCGACCGCCTGATCGAGGATGGGCTCTACGACCGCGTGCTGATCGTGGCCGCCGCCGTCGGCGGCACGCCGATCGTGCGCTGGCAGAAGGGCGGCGACCTCAACGAGCACGCTCTCGCCGTGCTGAAGGCACTTCCCACCGGCTATCGGGTCACCGAAGTGATCTGGCACCAGGGCGAAAGCGACCGCGATCTCGGCACCTCGGGCGCGGCCTATCGCGCGTCGTTCGCTTCCCTGCTCGGCACGCTGCGCGATGCCGGCGTCGACGCCCCGGTCTTCATCGGCATCACCACGATCTGCGGCACGGCGCAGGGCGACGGCACCGACCTCGAACGCGCGCAGGCCGCCTTGGTCGACAATCGCTCGGTGTTCCTGGGCGTCAATGCCGACGCGCTACTGGATGCCGGCGATCGACAGGCCGACCATTGTCATCTCAGCGCCAGCGGCCAGCGCAAGGTCGCGGCGGCTTACGCGGCGGCAATTGCAAAGTCCCGCACCGGCGGCGCGGGACTTTCTACAGTTTCCGCAATTTCCGCTAGCGATCCGATCCGGCGCTAGCGCGCCGCGGCGTGCTCGACGGCCTTGCGCGAGGACTCGTTGGCCGCGTCGACCACCATGTTCTTCATCGACTTCTGCAGCTTGTCGAAGGCGCGCACTTCGATCTGACGCACGCGCTCGCGGCTGATGCCGTATTTGGCCGACAGGTCCTCGAGCGTCTTCGGCTCGTCGACCAGGCGGCGCTCGACGATGATATGGCGCTCGCGATCGGTCAGGGTCTTCAGCGCCTGCGCCAGCATGTGCTTGCGCTGGCCCAGTTCCTGATTCTCACCCAGGCGGGCTTCCTGGTTGGGCGTCTCGTCGACCAGCCAGTCCTGCCACTCCATGTCGCCCTCGGCCTTCACCGCGGCGTTGAGCGATGAATCGGGCGCAGCGAGGCGGCGGTTCATGTTGACCACCTCTTCCTCCGGCACGCCCAGGCGCGTGGCGATCTTCTTGACCTGCTCGGGCGAGAGGTCGCCCTCCTCGATCGCCTGCATCTGGCCCTTGAGCTTGCGCAGGTTGAAGAACAGCTTCTTCTGTGCGGCCGTGGTGCCCATCTTCACCAGCGACCAGCTATGCAGGATGTATTCCTGGATCGAGGCGCGAATCCACCACATGGCGTAGGTGGCCAGCCGGAAGCCACGGTCGGGGTCGAAACGCTTGACCGCCTGCATCATGCCGACGTTGCCCTCGGAGATGAGTTCGGCCAGCGGCAGGCCATAGCCGCGGTAACCCATGGCGATCTTGGCGACGAGCCGGAGGTGGCTGGTCACCAGCTTGTGCGCCGCCTGGGAATCCCCATGTTCGCGCCAGCGCTTGGCCAGCATGAATTCTTCCTGCGGCTCCAGGAGTGGGAATTTGCGAATCTCGCTCAGGTAGCGGCTGAGGTTGCCCTCCGGCGAGAGGTTGGGCGAGAGGGCGGGAAGGTTTGCGGTGGCAGCACTCATAGGAGCTCCCCCTTTCTGGATACGCTTGGGGTACGGTAGTGAACGGGCGTTTAGCACTCTGCCCCGTCGACTGCTAACCCGACTCTACGAGCCGGGCCTGTCCCGGGTCAAGAAAATCCTACTAATCCACTAGGATATCAGGGGGATTACTTAACGCCGTTCAGGCTTGCCAGTAACGTCCTGAAGTCCTGGGGCAATTCTGTGGCAAACCTCATCACCTTTCCGGTACCCGGGTGACGGAACTCGAGGACGGCAGCGTGCAAGGCCTGTCTTTTGAATGATTCTAACGATGCGGCAGCGGGCCTGTTCCGAGCCTTCGTTCGCGACTGCCTGCCATAGACCGGATCGCCCACCACCGGGCAGCCGATATGGGCGAGATGCACCCGCACCTGGTGCGTGCGGCCGGTGTGAAGCTGGACACCCAACAAGCTCGCGATCGGCGTCAGTGCGGGCCCATAGGTCTTCTCCACCCAATAGTCGGTGAGTGCGTTCCTGCCGCCGCCCGGCTTGCGCACGGCCATGCGCTTTCGGTCGACCGGGTGGCGCGCGATCGGGGCGTCGATCGTGCCCTTCTTCGGCAGCGGCCCACCCCAGACCAGCGCCTGGTAAATGCGGGTGAGATCGTGGGCGGCGAACAGCCTGGAAAGGGCGGTGTGCGTCCTGTCGTTCTTGGCCACGACCATGACGCCCGACGTGTCCTTGTCGAGACGGTGAACGATGCCCGGCCGGCGCACGCCGCCGATTCCCGACAGGCTCGCGCCGCAATGCGCAAGCAGCGCGTTCACCAGGGTATTTTCCGCATTTCCGGGAGCCGGATGGACCACCATGCCGGCGGGCTTGTTCAGCACGAGCAGGTCTGAATCTTCATAGAGAACGTCCAAAGCGATCTTCTGCGCCGCGGGCGTGGCGGGCTCCGGCGGCGGGATGTCGATCACGACCCGCTCGCCCGTTTTGACCTTGCGGGACGGCTCTTCTAGTGTCGCCCCCGCCCCTCCACCGGGGGCAGCCAACGCCACGCGGCGACTTTCGATCAGCGCCTTCACGCGGCTGCGCGTGAGGCTCGGCAAGGCAGCCGCCAGCGCGCGGTCGAGCCGCTCGCCAGCCAGGCTTTCGTCGATCGTCACGGTGTGTCGACCGGCCTCGCTCATTGTCCGGCCCTGGGAGATTTCTTGCCGTCCCCTGCTCCGAATGCAGCACCGCTTTGGCTGAAGGTGCTGGTCATCGTGATGGGCCTGCTGATCGTGGTGGGCTTCATCGTGATCGCGGCGGAAATCGCCCGCCGCATGTCTAACCCCAATGCCAGTGCTTCGCCAGCCGCGCCCTTCAACGTCCGCGTGGCCCTGCCGTCCGGCGCGCACGTCGTGTCGATGACCAGCGCCGGCGACCGCGTCGTCGTTCATGTCGAGTTACAGGGCGGACAAGCCGCCGCCTACGTCATCGATCCCCGCAACGGCGCCCTGCTGGGCACCGTCGAATTCCCGCCAGGAGCCGGCCATTGATCAATTTGCGTAGCGACAACGAAACCGGCGCCCATCCGGCGGTGATCGAGGCGGTGGGGCAGGCGTTCACTTCGGGCTCCGCCTTCTCCTACGGCGCCGATCCGTGGACGAAGCGCGTCCAGGACCGCCTGCGCCTCATCTTCCAGCGTGACGAGCTGGTGGCCTTCCCGGTGGCGACCGGCAGCGCCGCCAACGTGCTGGCGCTCGCCTGCTGCACGCCGCCTTGGGGCGCGATTTTCTGCCATCCGGCCGCGCACATCGCCGTCGACGAGGCCAACGCGCCGCAGTTCTTCACCGCAGGTGCGCAGCTCAACCTGATCGACGGGCCGGCCGGCAAGATCGACGTCAAGAAGCTCGCCGACGCGCTGGCGCAGGACGTCTATGGCGTGGTGCATCATCCGCAACCCGCCGCCGTGTCGATCACGCAGGCGACCGAGTGCGGCACGGTCTACGGACCGGAAGAGATCGCCGCCATCTCGACCTGCACGCGGCGCCATGGCCTTAAGCTGCATATGGACGGCGCCCGCTTCGCCAACGCCCTTTCGTTCGTCGGTTGCTCGCCGGCCGAACTGTCATGGCAGGCCGGCGTCGACGTGTTGAGCCTCGGCGCGACCAAGAACGGCGCGATGGGTGCCGAGGTCGTGGTCTTCTTCGAGCCCGGGCTGGCCAAGGAATTCGAGTTCCGCCGCAAGCGCGGTGGTCACCTCTTCTCCAAGATGCGGCTGCTGTCATCGCAGCTCGACGCCTACTTCACCGACGGGCTGTGGCTTGCCAATGCGCGGCACGCCAACACCATGGCGCGCCGGCTCGTGGCGGGATTGACCACGCTGAAGGGCGTCCAGCTTTTATATAGGGTCGATGCCAACGAAATCTTCGTTGTCCTGCCGGCCCACATTCACGATGCTCTCCAGGAGGCCGGGGCGCAGTACCATCCCTGGCCGTCCGACCGGCCCGGCGAGCGCGCCTTCCGGCTGGTGACGGCCTTCGACACCGACCCGGCCGCCGTCGACCAATTCCTGGCTGTTGCAAAGGCTGCGGGATGACACATCAGCGTACCCTCACCACCGCCCACTGGGGCGTCTACGAAGTCGAGTACGATGACAAGGGCCAGCCGGTGCGGCTGCATCCCTTCTCGAAGGACCCCGATCCCTCGCCGATCGGCCTGCACATGCTTTCCGACGAGGTCGCCCGGCTGCGCGTGCGCCGGCCGGCGGTGCGCAAGAGCTGGCTCGAGAAGGGTCCTGGCGCGGCATCCGAGAAGCGCGGCCAGGAACCGTTCGTCGAAGTCTCATGGAAGGAGGCGCTCGATCTCGTCGCCAGGGAACTGACGCGGGTGAAGAAGCAGCATTCCAACCGCTCGATCTTCGGCGGCTCTTACGGCTGGTCGAGCGCCGGCCGCTTTCATCACGCGCAAAGCCAGGTCCATCGCTTCCTGAATTCGATCGGCGGCTATGTCCGCCATCAGGATTCCTACAGCCTCGGCGCCGCGCGCGTGCTGATGCCGCACATCGTGGCGACCATGGAAGAGCTGATGTCCATGCACACGAGCTGGGACGTGCTGGCCAAGCACTGCAAGCTTTTCGTCACGTTCGGCGGCGTGCCACGCAAGAACAGCCAGATCAACGCCGGCGGCGCCACCTTGCATCATGTGAAGGGCGGCCTCTATTCGATGCGCGAGGCGGGCGTGAAGTTCGTCAACGTCACGCCCACGGCCGAGGATCTCGACAATGGTGGCGACGTCGAGTGGCTCGCCATCCGGCCGAACACCGATGCCGCGCTGATGCTGGCGCTGTGCCACGTGCTCTACACCGAGAACCTGCACGATAAGGACTTCCTGGCGCGCTGCACGGTGGGCTTCGAAAAGTTCGCGCCTTCGCTCAAGGACAAGACGCCGGAATGGGCGGAGAAGATCACCTCCATTCCCGCAAGCCGCATCCGCTCGCTCGCGCGCGAGATGGCGGCGACACGTACGACGGTCTCGATCGGCTGGTCGCTGCAGCGCAGCCATCACGGCGAGCAACCCTTCTGGGCACTGGTGACTCTCGCCTGCATGCTGGGCCAGATCGGGCTGCCGGGCGGCGGCTTCGGCGTCGGCTACGGTCCGGTCAACCTGATGGGCAGCGGCTTCCCGAAATATTCGGGCCCGACGCTTCCCCAAGGTACCAACGCGGTGAAGGACTTCATTCCTGTCGCACGCTTCACCGACATGCTGCTCAATCCCGGCGGCAAGATCTCCTACAACGGCCAGGACATCACCTATCCCGACATCCGCCTGGTCTATTGGGCGGGCGGCAATCCGTTCCATCACCACCAGGACCTCAACCGCCTGATGGTGGCATGGCGCAAGCCCGAGACGATCATCTTCCACGAGCAGTTCTGGACGCCGGCCGCACGCACGGCCGACATCGTCCTGCCCGCCACGACCAGCCTCGAGCGCGACGACATCGGCTATGGCTCCCGTGAGCCGTTCCTGATCGCGATGAAGAAGGCGCGCGAGCCGATCGGCGAGGCGCGCGACGACTACTGGATCTTCGGCGAGATCGCCAAGCGCATGGGCGCGGGCGAGATCTACACCGAAGGCCGTGACACCATGCAGTGGCTCGAGCATCTCTATGCCGAATCGCGCGCGAAGTCGGCCAAAGCTGGCGTCGCCATTCCCTCGTTCGAGGAGTTCTGGCAGGCCGGCATCGCCGAGGCCAAGGGCGAGGAGCGCGAGCCCGTGATGCTGGCCCGCTTCCGCGCCGATCCGGAGGCGAGCCGACTGAAGACGCCCTCAGGCAAGATCGAGATCTTCTCGGAGAAGATCGCCTCGTTCGGTTACGACGACTGCCCGGGCCACGCGACGTGGCTCGAGCCGGCCGAATGGCTGGGCTCGAAGAAGGCCGAGCGCTATCCCCTGCACATGCTGTCGGACCAGCCGGCCGACAAGCTTCACAGCCAGCTCGACCACAGCCCGCACGCCAAGGCGACCAAGGTGAAGGGCCGCCAGCCGGTCACCATCCACCCGGATGATGCGCGGGCACGCGGCATTGCCGACGGCGACCTCCTGCGCGTGTTCAACGATCGCGGCGCCTGCCTCGCTTCGGCGCGGCTCAGCGATCGCATCCGCCGCGGCGTGGTGCGGCTCTCGACCGGCGCCTGGTTCGATCCCGAGCAGCTGGGCTCCAACCGTCCGCTGGAGAAGCACGGCAACCCCAACGCCCTGACACTGGATATCGGCGCGTCCAAGCTCAGCCAAGGCTGCATCGCGCAGACCTGCCTGGTCGAGATCGAGCGCTTCGACGGTCCGGCGCCGGCGGTGACTGCGCACAAGCTGCCGCAATTCGCATGACCAAGCGCCTGTCGCCGGACCAGGTCGCGCAATACCGTCGTGACGGCTTCTATTTCCCGATACCGGTGCTGTCGCGCGAGCAGGCGCACGGTTATCGCGACCGGCTCGAGGCCTACGAAGGCACGGCAGGCGGCCCGATCGCCGCTGCCATGCGGCACAAGGTGCACCTGCTGTTCACCTGGGCCAACGACCTGATCCGCCATCCCGCCATTCTCGACGCGGTCGAGGACGTGATCGGTCCCGACATCCTGTGCTGGAGCACGACCTTCTTCATCAAGGAGGCCAACTCGCCGTCATTCGTGTCGTGGCACCAGGACGCGACTTATTGGGGCCTCTCGACCTCGGACGTGATCACGGCATGGGTAGCCTTCGCCGACGCACCGGTCGAGAGCGGCGCCATGAAGTTCTGGCCGGGCAGCCACCTCAAGAACCAGCTCGAGCATCGCGACACGTTCGACAAGGATAACCTGCTGACCCGCGGCCAGGAGATCGCGGTCGACGTGCCCGCCGGCGCGGGGGTCGACGTGGCGTTGAAAGCCGGCGAGATGTCGCTGCACCACGTGCTGCTGGTGCACGGCTCGGGGCCGAACACGACGGCCGACCGCCGCATCGGCTTCGCCATCCGCTACATCCCGCCCCACGTGCGCCAGCTCAAGGTGCGCGATTCGGCAACCCTTGTCCGTGGCCGCGACACCCACGGCCATTTCGATCTCGAGCCCAGCCCGCAGGCCGACCTCGACGACGCCGCGCTTGCGGCACACCGGGACGCGACCGAACGCTCGCTCAAGGCGCTCTATTCAGGCACCGACCGGACGCAATTCAGGGCGTAGGGGCATTCCCGGGTTTCCCACCCTGGTGGGAAGCCTCGGATGCCGATGCCACAAGGCTTTTAGGCGATTCTTCCCACTTTCCCGCCCCACGCCCCACCTTTTCGGGGAGACCGTGCAAGTGGTTGAAATTCCTAGTGCCGCCAGCTCGTGTCTATCTTGTCGAGCTTGCGGATGAGGGCCGCGAACTCGAGCTCGCCCATGCCGCCGGTGTCGCTGTCGGCGAAGCCTTCGAGCTGGCCGTGCGACTTGCCGGCGACGTTGTCGCCCAGCACGGCGATGGTGCCCGCCGCGCCGGCATCGATCTGGGTCTGGCAGGCGCGCTCCAGCCGATAGAGCCGGATGAACGCCTCGGGCACCGTGCGGCCCGTCGTCAGCAGACCGTGGTTGCGCAGCATCATGGCGGTCTTGTCGCCGAGATCGGCGACCAGCCGCGGCCGCTCGTCGACTTCGAGACTGACGCCCTCGTAGTCGTGGTAGGCGAGCGCGCCATGAAACGCCGTGGCGTTCATCGAAATCGGCAGCAGGCCCTCCTTGGTCGCGGCCACCGCCATGCCGGCGCGGGTATGGGTGTGCATCACGCAGCGATGCCGTGCCTGGTGCGCCATATGGATCGCGGAGTGGATGACGAAGCCCGCATAGTTCACCGGGTGCTTGGCCTCGCCCACGTTGTTGCCGTCGACGTCGATCTTCACCAGGTTGGACGCCGTCACCTCGTCGTAGTTGAGGCCGAACGGGTTGATCAGGAAGTGCGGCTTGTCGCCGGGCACGCGTGCGGTGAGATGACCGTAGATCAGCTCGGTCCAGCCGAAATAGTCGACCAGCCGATACGCTGCGGCGAGCTGGCGGCGCAACACCGCCTCGCCCTCCTCCGGCGACATCGAATAGACGTCGACGCCGGTGATCGGCGCATTCTCGGCGATATGCATGTCCATGCGCGGTTCCTCCAGATAATGGCGCTATGATCGGCCAAACCGGAGGAAAGTCCATGGCCGAGAAGCCCCCCGCCCTGTCCCAGACACCGCGCCTCGATACGACTCGCCTGCAGAAGATGGCGACGGCCTACTGGGAAAGTGCCGCCCTGATGGCCGCCGTCGAGCTCGAAATCTTCACCGCGATTGCCCACGGCCACGACACCATCCCGGCGGTTGCCAAGGCGGCCGGGATCAGCGAGCGCAACGCCGAGCGGCTGCTGACGGTGCTGGTGGCGCTCACGCTGCTCGACAGGCAAGGCGAGCGCTACGTCAACGCGCCCGACGTCCAGCGCTTCCTGGTCAAGGACGGCGAGCGTTATGCCGGCCCGTGGATCCTGTTCACCAAGCCGCGCTGGACGGCCTTCGGCGAACTGGCCGAGCGCCTGCGCCGCAAGCAGGAGAACAAGCTCGGCGCCTATGTCGAGTTCTCGGTCGATGATGCACGGCGCTACCACGCCGCCACCTACTCGATCGGCATGGGCGCCGCGCGCCTGTTCAGCCGCACCGTCGATCTCGCAGGCCGCAAGCTGATGCTCGACCTGGGCGGCGGCTCGGGCGCCTACTCGATCGTCGCGACCAGGACATATCCCGGCCTGAAGGCGATCGTGCTCGACCTGCCGCCGGTCGCCGTGGTGGCGAACGAGTACATCGCCAGGAACGA
>DASRFX010000021.1:0-65475 GCA_035651335.1 Reyranella sp.
GTCGTCGCGGGCACGCAGGAAGGCGTGCTGATGGTCGAGTCCGAGGCCAAGGAATTGGCCGAGGACGTGATGCTGAACGCCGTCATGGAGGGCCATCGTTCCTTCCAGCCGGTGATCGACGCCATCATCGCGCTGGCCGAACACGCCGCCAAGGATCCGATCCAGCTCGCCGAGCCGCCGGCCGCCGCCAAGACGGTCGCCGACAAGCTCAAGGCCGAGACGAGGGGCAAGCTGGTCGAGGCCTACGCCGAGACGGTGAAGCTCGCCCGCCAGCAGAAGATCGCGGCGGTCAAGGAAGAAGCCAAGAAGCTGTTCGAGGGCAACGAGGAGGAGCTCGCCGTGTTCGGCGACGCCTTCGGCAACCTCGAGGCCGAGGTGGTGCGCGGCGCCATCCTCGACACCGGCAAGCGCATCGACGGCCGCGACACCAAGACGGTGCGCCCGATCGTGGCCGAGGTGGGCGTGCTGCCGCGCGCCCACGGCTCGGCGCTGTTCACCCGCGGCGAGACGCAGGCGCTGGTCGTGGCCACGCTGGGCACCGGCCAGGACGAGCAGATCATCGACGCACTCGAGGGCGAATACCGTGAGGCCTTCATGCTTCACTACAACATGCCTCCGTACGCCGTCGGCGAAGTCCGCCGCATGGGCTCGCCCGGCCGCCGCGAGATCGGCCACGGCAAGCTCGCCTGGCGCGCCATCCGTCCGCTGCTGCCCGGCAAGGACAAGTTCCCCTACACGATCCGCATCGTGTCGGAGATCACCGAGTCGAACGGCAGCTCGTCAATGGCCTCGGTGTGCGGCGGCTCGCTGTCGCTGATGGACGCGGGCGTGCCGATCGAGCGCCCGGTCGCCGGCATCGCCATGGGCCTGATCAAGGAAGGCGAGCGCTTCGCCGTCCTGTCGGACATCCTGGGCGACGAGGATCACCTGGGCGACATGGACTTCAAGGTGGCCGGCTCCGAGCGCGGCATCACCTCGCTGCAGATGGACCTCAAGATCACCTCGATCAACGAGGAGATCATGAAGGTGGCGCTGGCCCAGGCCAAGGAAGGCCGCCTGCACATCCTGGGCGAGATGGCCAAGGGGCTGGGCGGCGCGCGCGAGAGCGTTGCGGCGACCGCGCCGCGCATCACGCAATTCACCATCCCCAAGGACAAGATCCGCGAAGTGATCGGCACCGGCGGCAAGGTGATCCGCGAGATCACCGAGACCACCGGCACCAAGATCGACATCGAGGACGATGGTACGATCAAGGTGGCTGCGGTCGATGCCAAGCAGGGCCAGGCCGCGATCGACTGGATCAAGGGCATCGTCGCCGAGCCGGAAGTGGGCGTGATCTACAACGGCAAGGTGGTGAAGACCGTCGAGTTCGGCGCCTTCGTGAACTTCCTGGGCGCCCGCGACGGCCTCGTGCACATCTCCGAGCTCGCGCCGCGCCGCGTCGGCAAGGTCACCGACGTCGTCTCGGAAGGCCAGCAGGTTAAGGTCAAGGTGTTGGGCGTCGACGATCGCGGCAAGGTGCGGCTGTCGATGAAGGCGGTCGACCAGCAGACAGGCGAGGACATCTCGAACAAGCCGCGCGAGGAGCAGGCCGCGCCTGCGGCGCAGTAAGCTTCGGCGAAACGATATGGAAGCGGCGGTCTCTGCGCGTTTCCGATTTGATGGCGCGACCATCAAATCGGAAATCGCTTAGGCCGCCGTTTTCTTTTGCGGCCACACGACGTTTCCGCCGTAAACCTCGGGAATCTTGGCGTCCTGGTCGTCGGGCGAGAACAGCTCCCATTCGATGCCGTTGACGTCATGGTCGGACGAGAAGCCGCGGGCAGCCTCGTCCTCGAAGCCCAGATGGCGCAGCTGGCCGGCGCGCTCGGGCATCTGGTTGATCGAGAAATTGAGCTGCTCGGTGCGGAACAGCGCATACTTGCCGGGCACGATTGCGGTCGGCGGCACGCCGAGGCGGCAGCGATAGTCCTCGATCGACTGGGCGAGATCGGCGACGGCGAGGGCGATGTGAAAACGGCGCATGGCGGTGCTCCTTCGAGCCGGGATGGGCACAGGTCACCAGATCGGCTAAGCTGGTACAAGATGGCCGATTATACTGGTACTAAAATCACCACGATCGATCGCTCGGTCCGCCAGCAGCGCACGCTCGGCGCGTTCCTGCGCGCACATCGCGCCCGGCTCTCGCCCGCCGGACTCGGGCTGCCGGCCGGCCAGCGCCGACGCACGCCCGGCCTGCGGCGCGAGGAGGTGGCGCAGCGCTGCGGCCTCAGCGTCACCTGGTACACTTGGCTCGAGCAGGGCCGCGACGTCGCCGCCTCGCCGCAGGCGCTAGCCGCCGTCGCCCAGGCACTGCAGCTCACGCCGGCCGAGCGCGCCTATCTCTTCCAGATCGCGGGACGCGTCGATCCTTTGGCCAACGGCGAAAGCGCGGTCAACGTGCCGCCCGTCCTCGCCGACGCGCTGGCGTCGATCTCGGGTCCGGCCTACGTGCTCGACCGGCTATGGAACGCGCGCGCCTGCAACGAGGCGGCGCGGCTTCTGTTCGTCGGCTGGCTCGACGGCGACGATCCAAACCTGCTGCGCTACGTGTTCCTCAATCCGGTGGCGCGCCGCGTCATTCCCGACTGGAACGCGCGCGCCCGCCGCGTCCTGGCGGAATTCCGCGCCGAGTCGAGCCGCCATCTCGACGATCCGGCGCTGGTCGCATTGGCCGACGATCTGCGCGCGCGCAGCGACTTCTTCGCCCGCTGCTGGGACGAGCATGAGGTCGTGGTGCCGCAAGGCGGCGAGCGGACGTTCGAGCATCCGCGGGAGGGCCGGCTGGCCTACGAGCAGATCGCCTTCACCCTGGCGAGCCGGGTCGACCTGAAGCTGGTGATGCTGATCGGGCGCTCACGCCGGGCTTCCCGCAGGAGCAGGGGTTAGGAAAGTTCTATACGACAGAATCGTCGGCCTCTGACGGTCGGCCTTATCATGCTGCCGCATGGTCGAAGGCTTCTCGAGGTCGGCAACTAAATCTTGGGACGGTATGGTCCACCACCCCGTTAGATTCCCGTTATTTTAACGGAAGGCCGTCGAGACCGACATTCAGAGCCGCCTCCAGGCCGTGCATGCGCGCAGCCGCCTGTATTGAAGTTCTATACGACAGAATCGGGTTCCTTCTAACTCGCCCAGTATTGTGGCGCGAAAGGAGCCACCAATGGGCATTGGTACCATTCGAACCGATCAAACACCGTACGTTCCGCCAATGGACCGGACTGCACCAACCATGTTGGGAGGTAGCGATCCGGATGTCGTCCTGGCCGCCGATCCAGCCCCACCGGCAAGCGATGCGAGTTCCGGCGAAAGTAACGACGACGTCCAGATCGCCCAGCAACGCCCTGCAGCGAGCGGTCGGACACCGGCCCCAGGTCCGATTTCGACTCCGGCATCGGCCGATCATGGTTACGGCGTTATCCCGCAAGCCGTCATCGAGCGCGGCTTGACGCCGCTCCAGCGGAGCATCAGCCGCAATCAGGCGCTAATGGACTATGCCCGTCGTCCCGTTCCGAGGGCCATCGCCGACCCCTTGCCGGACGATTGGGAGAGGACGAAGCCGTCCGAGGTGGTCGACGAGCTCAGGCGGGCAGCGCAGCGCAACAACGTGCCGCTGCTGCCGTTTGCCCGGTCGATGTACCAGGAGGGCAAATTTCTCGAACCCGACAAGATCGATCCGAAGCATCCGATCATTATGCAATCAACGAACCCCGACCAGCCGCTAGGCTGGGCGCAGATGACGACGCGAACCCTTGACGATCTCAAGAGGTTGGCTCGTGAGCGAGGCGATTGGACTCGCGCAAAGGAGCTTGCGGGATACTCATTGGCCAACCGCGCCCAGGCTTTTGACGCGGCGGCCGAACGCCTCGCCTACTTGCAGCGGCTCACCGGAAGCTGGCCCGGGGCATTTGCCGCCTACAATATGGGCCCGACTTATGTGCACCGATGGCTCTCTGGAGACACGACGCTTCAAGATCCCAAAAGTCTTCCCAACGACAAATGGAACGAGGTCGCGAACTACGTCAGCAACGCCTTCCGAGGGCAGCCTGAGCTGGGTCAAACGTCGGACATGTATGGGACTGAAAACGCAAACACTGGCTTTCGGATTGCGGCGCCCGTTCCAGGCGATCCAAAGAGAGCTGATTTTTGGCGGATGCCGGAAGATCCGCTTATCAACCCGTAAGAGTTGTATAGAACAAACACGCTAGCCCATTAGTATAGGGCAATTCGGGGCGTCGTCGATGAAGTTAAGCGCATTGTTGCCGATCTGGTTCGCTTTCTTGATGGCCATCGCCATATTGCCAAGTCGTGCCTTTGCCTCAGAGCCGATTTGCCATGACTTTGACTACACCGATCCGGATCTTTTCGAGTGGTTGCACGCGTTCTATGTTGGCTTGGGTCCGCCGATCCTGGGTGCCGAGCGACGACTGAGGAACGGCGTTGCCTGGCGGGTCGTGATCGACGCTGGGACCCATCTCGCCGAAGCGCGGATCACATGGATGCCCGATCGAAAGGCGATGGAGAAGGCCAACCGCTTTCTCGAAGGAGCACAGGCCTGTCGCATACTCAAATACTACCAGATGGCGACGGATTCGTTCGGCGCTGCCAAAGAGTGGCTTGAGAAGGAAGGCAGGCCGATAGTCGGGATTCCGGACACTGGTTTTCTCCGCACATCGCCGGATCTCGTCGAGCTTACCTACGCCAGCAATTCATTGCTCAGCGGATACAACGTGCTGGCCGACGTGCAGACAGGCAGGCTGTGGCCATACAAAGAGACGTACATTTGGGACTTGAGTGAAAACAGGCTCGTCGGACACGAAGATTGCGCCGCGCCGGCAGAGCCGACCTTGCGTCTTTCGTCGCCTTTTCGGCTGCAAGGGTTGCTGGATCTTTGCAAAGCCGAGGCACACGAAAAATTTCTGGCGCTCTGGAAGAGCAAGTTTGCAATGCTCGCCGCCGCACCGGCAGCCAAGCATGATCCCGGACTCCGCAATTGCCCCGAAGAGAACCTTGAGGAGTACCCACCCGCTCGCCGTTGGGCCTTCTATGCGCTGACGGATGCAGGGCTCGCTGTCCACACGACCTTCGATGGGTACAACGCGCTGCGCGGCTGCATTCTGATCAAGAATACTCTCAATCCCGTAATCATCCCCTATCGCGAGCTCGAGCCTTGGCTCGTGCCCGGCCCATGGCGGGACGAACTGCTGAAGGCACGCTAGCCGGCGTGCACCTCGCGGGCACTCGCGCCTACTCCCCCTCGCCCTTGCCGCTGGGCGCCGCACTGCCGTCGTGCGGCAGGCCGATCGCGTGATAGCCGGAGTCGACGAAATGGACGGTGCCGGTGACGCCGGCGCTGAGGTCCGAGAGGTAGTAGAGCGCCGCACCCCCCACGTCGGTCAGCTCGACATTGCGGCGCAATGGCGAGGCGTCGCGGCTGACGCGATAGACGTAGCGCGCGCCGCCGATCACCGCGCCCGCGAGGGTGCGCATCGGGCCGGCCGAGATCGCATTGACCCGCACACCCTGCGGGCCGAGATCGGCCGCGAGGTAGCGCACGCTCGCCTCGAGGGCCGCCTTGGCGACGCCCATCACGTTGTACGAAGGCATGACCCGTGTGGCGCCCTCGTAGGTGAGCGTGATCAGGCTGCCGCCGCCGGTCATTAGCGGCAGGGCGCGGCGGGCAATCTCGGTGAAGGAATAGCAGGAGATGGTGAGGCTGCGCTGGAAGTTGGCCTTGGTGGTGTCGACATAGCGTCCCTTCAGCTCTTCCTTGTCGGAGAAGGCAATGGCGTGAACGACGAAGTCGAGCCGGCCCCATTCCTCCTTCAGGCGGGCGAACAGATGGTCGAGGCTCGCCTCGTTCTCGACGTCGGCTTCCTCGACGATCCTGGCGCCGAGCTTCTGCACCATCGGGATCACGCGCTTGCCGAAGGCCGCGCCCTGGTAGGTGAAGGCCATCTCGGCGCCGGCCGCGTGCAGCGCCTGGGTGATGCCCCAGGCGATCGAGCGCTCGTTGGCCACGCCCATGATCAGGCCGCGCTTGCCGGCCATCAATTTCGCCACGTCGGGGAAGGCGACGGGCTTCGACGCGATATCGTCAGGCATAGCTCAGTGGTCGTAGCGCGAGAACAGCAGGCAGGCGTTGGTGCCGCCGAAGCCGAAGCTGTTCGACAGCACGGTCTGCAGACCCGCATTGTCGATGCGCTGGCGCGCGATGGGATAATCCTTGGCGCCGGGATCGAGGTTCTCGATGTTGGCGGACGCGGTGACGAAGTCGTTCTTGAGCATCAGCAGGGAATAGATCGCCTCGTGCGCGCCGGTCGCGCCCTGGCTGTGGCCGGTCAGCGACTTGGTCGAGCTGACCGTCGGCAATTTCTCGCCGAACGCCTCGCGGATGGCGTCGAGCTCGGTGATGTCGCCGACCGGCGTCGAGGTGCCGTGCGTGTTGATGTAGTCGACCGGGGCGTTGCGGCGGGCCGCGCCCGGGAAGCCGTCGAGCGCGAGCTTCATGCAGCGCACCGCGCCCTCGCCCGACGGGGCGACCATGTCGGCACCGTCGGAGGTGGCGCCGTAGCCGATCACCTCGGCATAGATCTTGGCGCCGCGGGCGCGGGCGACCTCGAGATCCTCGAGCACGACGATGCCGCCGCCACCCGAGATCACGAAGCCGTCGCGATCCTTGTCGTAGGCGCGCGAGGCCCTGGTCGGATCGTCGTTGAACTTCGACGACATGGCGCCCATGGCGTCGAACAGCACCGACAACGTCCAGTCGAGCTCCTCGCCGCCGCCGGCGAACATGCGGTCGGCCTTGCCGAGCTGGATGCATTCGACCGCGTTGCCGATGCAGTGCGCCGAGGTCGAGCAGGCCGAGCTGATCGAGTAGCTCAGCCCCTTGATCTTGTAGGCGGTGGCGAGATTGGCCGAGACCGTGCTCGACATGGCGCGCGGCACCTGGAAGGGACCGACCCGCTTGGGGCCCTTTTCCTTGGCGGTGATGGCCGCCTGCACGATGGCGCCGGTCGTCGGACCGCCCGAGCCCGCGACCACGCCGGTGCGCGGATGCGAGATCTCGGACTCGCCGAGCCCCGCGTCCTTGATCGCCTCCTGCATGGCGATATAGGCGTAGGCGGCGCCATTTCCCATGAAGCGCATAAGGCGGCGGTCGACGTGATCCTCGGGATTGAGCTTCAGGGTGCCGGCCACCTGGCTGCGGAAACCGAGCTCCTTGTATTGCGGCACGAACTCGATGCCTGACTTTCCGTCCTTCAGCGACTGCGTCACCTCGGCGGCATTGTTGCCGATCGAGGAGACCACTCCCAGGCCCGTGACGACGACCCGTTTCATGTCAGCCTGCTGCCGCTGCGGCGGCGGCCGGCGCGCCGTCCTTGAACAGGCCGACCTTCATGTCGGCGACCTCGAACGCGGGCGTCTCGTCGGCGGTCACGAAGCCGTCGGCGATGCCCATCACCAGGCGGCGCAGGATCACGCGCTTCATGTGCACATGATAGGTGAGCTTGCGCACCGTGGGCACGATCATGCTGGTGAGCTTGACTTCGCCCACGCCGAGCGCGCGGCCGCGGCCCGGCGCCTTCATCCAGCCGAGGAAGAAACCGGCCATCTGCCACAGCGCATCGAGCCCCAGGCAGCCCGGCATCACCGGATCGCCCTTGAAGTGGCAGGCGAAGAACCACAGGTCCGGCTTGACGTCGAGCTCGGCCACGACCTCGCCCTTGCCGTATTTGCCGCCCTTGTCGTTGATCCGGGTGATGCGGTCGAACATCAGCATGGGCGGCAGCGGCAGCTGCGCATTCCCGGGCCCGAACAGGCGCCCCTTGGCGCACTCGATCAGGTCCTCAAAGCTGTAACTGGTTTTCTGCTCGCTCACGCTTCACCGTCCCAAGATGACCGATTTTGCCCGGTTTCCCGGAGGTTCGGTTACAATTTGTTGCAGAATAGGGAGGCCGGCCCGATAGCGCAAACGGCCCAACCGCCCGATTTCAACCCTTTGCAGGCGTGTTTCCAGACCTTACATATGGTTTGAACCATGCCCAGCACCAGCCCCGAGCTCGCGACGCGCCTGCGGACGGCGGGCCTTCGTCCGACCCGCCAGCGGGTGGCGTTGGCGCGCCTGCTGTTCGAGGGCGGTCACCGGCATGTCACAGCCGAAGCCTTGCATGACGAGGTCAAGGCGGCGCGCCATCCGGTGTCGCTGGCCACCGTCTACAACACGCTGAACCAGTTCCGGGACGCGGGCCTGCTGCGCGAAGTCGTCGTCGCGCCCGGCCGGTCCTATTTCGACACCAATACGGGCCACCACCATCACTTCTTCGTCGAAAGCGACGGCGAGCTGCACGATTTCCCGTCGGACAGGGTCACCATCGAGGGGCTGCCGTCGCCGCCCAAGGGCACCAAGGTGTCGCGGGTCGACGTCATCGTGCGCGTCAAGCGCTGAGGCCCGCGCCCCGCGCCTCCTTGCGAATCGTTTTCAATCATTAGAATAATTCTAAACTACTTGACGGGTCCCCTCCCGCGGCCCAAATTTGCGTCGTTCAATTTGGGAGAAAGACCATGGCAAACCTCAAGGGTTCCAAGACCGAGGGCAACCTCAAGGCCGCGTTCGCCGGCGAGAGCCAGGCCAACCGCCGCTATCTCTATTTCGCCCAGAAGGCCGACGTCGAGGGCTACAACGACGTCGCCGCCGTGTTCCGCTCGACCGCCGAAGGCGAGACCGGCCACGCGCACGGCCACCTCGAGTTCCTCGAAGTGTCGGGCGATCCGGCGACCGGCCTGCCGATCGGCGCGACCAATGCCAACCTGAAGGCCGCGATCGCGGGCGAGACGCACGAATACACCGACATGTATCCCGGCATGGCGCGGACCGCGCGCGAGGAAGGCTTCAGCGAGATCGCCGACTGGTTCGAGACCCTCGCCAAGGCCGAGAAGAGCCACGCCGGCCGCTTCCAGAAGGCGCTCGACACGATGGCGTGAGCCCTCGCCGTCTCGAACGGGGGACCCTTGCGGGTCCCCTTTTTCGTCCCGCTCAAGTCCAACAAGGCGACGAAGCCATGCGTGAAGGCAGTCTCGAAGCACCGACCCGGTTTCCCATCGAATGGCAGAACCCCTGGTTCTGGGATCAGGCGGCGCTCGACAAGGAAATGGAGCGCGTGTTCGAGATCTGTCACGGCTGTCGCCGCTGCTTCAATCTCTGCGATTCCTTTCCGCGCCTGTTCGACCTGATCGACAACGGTCCGACCGGCGAGGTCGACGGCGTCAAGAAGGAGGATTACGCCCAGGTCGAGGAAGCCTGCACGCTCTGCGACATGTGCTTCATGACCAAGTGCCCCTACGTGCCGCCGCACGAATGGGCGGTCGACTTCCCGCATTTGCTGCTGCGCTATCGTGCCGTGAAGGCGCGCCGGGAGGGCATCGACTTCGTGAACGCCGAGCTCGCCGACACCGACAAGAGCGGCCGGCTGGGCACCTTCGCGGCCGGCCTGGTGAACTGGGTGACCGACGAAAAGAACCAGGCCGCCCGCCGGACGCTCGAGAAATTCACCGGCATCCATCACGGCGCGCGCCTGCCGCGCCAGGCGGGCGAGACGTTCGAGCACCGCGCCCAGCGCGAGCGGCCGCCGCTCAACGAGGCCGCGCCCGCCTTCGGCAAGCGCAAGGCTGTGCTCTACGCCACCTGCTTCGTCAACTTCCACAACACCTCGGTCGGTTCGGCGGCGCTCAGCGTGCTGGCGCGCAACGGCGTCGCGACCGAGGCCGTGCACCCGGCGTGCTGTGGCATGCCCAAGCTCGAGCTGGGCGATCTCGAAGCCGTCGCCGCGGCGGCCCGCAAGGTCACGACCGAGCTGCTGCCCTGGGTCGACCAGGGCTACGACATCGTGGCCCTCACGCCGTCCTGCGCGCTGATGCTGAAGTTTGAATGGCCGCTCATCCTGCCGAACGATCCGGCGGTGCTGAAGCTCGCCCAGGCGACCTTCGACATCGCCGAATACGTCGTCGACATCGCCAAGACGGAAGGGCTGGCCGACGGCCTGCAGCCGATCGAGGGCGGCGTCACGCTGCATCTCGCCTGCCATGCGCGCGCGCAGAACATGGGTCCCAAGGGTGCTGAGATGCTGCGCCTGATCCCCAAGACGCGCGTCGCCGTGATCGAGCGCTGCAGCGGCCATGGCGGCATCTGGGGCGCCCGCAGCGAGAATTTCGATACAGCGGTCAAGGTCGGCAAGCCGGCCGCCCAGGCCGCGCTCAAGAACGACACCAGCTTCGTTGCCTCCGAATGTCCGCTGGCGGCCGAGCACCTCCTTCAGGTGATGGAGATCGCCGCCAGCGAGCAGGACGGCGCGCACAAGCCGAAACCCGCCCGCGCCGACCATCCGATCGAGCTGATGGCGCGTGCCTATGGATGGAAGGAGCCGTCATGATGGCTGCACCGCGCAAGATCGAGACCTCCGCAATCCTGCCGCTCGGCGAATACGCCAAGGTGCGCGCCGAGCGCCGCAGGCAGATCACCGAATTCAAGAAGCACCGCCGGCTCGAGGTCGGCCCGTACGCCGCGTTCTACTTCGAATCGTACGAGACGATGCTGCACCAGGTGCACGAGATGCTGTTCATCGAGAAGGGCGGCGCCGAGCAGGTGCCGGACGAGCTCGCGGCCTACAATCCGCTGGTCCCCCAGGGCAGCGAACTGGTCGCCACGGTGATGTTCGAGATCGACGATCCGGTGCGGCGCGCCCGCGTGCTGGCGGGCCTAGGCGGCGTCGAGCACAGCGCGTTCATCCGCGTCGGCGGCGACACCATCAGGAGCGTCGCCGAGGACGACCAGGAGCGCACCCGCGAGGACGGCAAGGCCTCGTCGGTGCTGTTCATGCGCTTTCCCTTCAGCAAGCCGCAGGTCGAGGCGTTCAGGAGCGGCAAGGGCGACGTGGTGGTCGGCTTCGACCACGCCAACTACGGCCACATGGCGCTGATGCCGGCCGACGTCCGCCAGGCGCTGGCGCGCGACTTCGACTGACGACATCTCAGCGGCGGTACTGCGGCGTCAGCGACAGGATGAAGACGTGCGGGTTGCCGTCGATGTCGGCGGGCAGCGGCGGATAGGGCGAGGCGGCGCGCGTCGCCTCCAGCAACCCCTTGTCGATGGCGATCGAGCCGCTCGAGCGCTCGATGGCGGCATCGACCAGGCGACCGTCGCGCGCGATGGCGAGGCGGAGCGCGATCGGCCGCTGCTCCTGCTCCTGGTTGGAATAGTAGCGGTATTGCGCGATCTTGGCGGCGATCTGCCAGAGATAGGTTTCCTCCTTGCGCGCATTGTCATAGGCATCGGCCGGATTGACGAAGGTGGCCGAGGCGCCTCTGCCGTCGCTGCGCGAGGCCTGCTGCGCGTGCGGCGACAGCGGCGAGGGCCGCAGGGCCTGTTGCGGCGGCGCCGGGGCCACCTGCTGCGGCAGCGGCTTCACCACTTCGCGCGGCGCGGGCGGCGGCGCGATGCGCACGAAATCCTGCATGGTGAGCGGCGGTGCCGGGGCTTCGACCTTGGGCAGCACCTTGTCGACCGGCGGCGGCTCGGGTGGCGGCTCGGGCGCGGGCGCAGGCGCGGGTGCTGGCTCGACGGTCTTGGGCGGAGCGTCGGCTTGCTGCGGCGGGCCGGGCGGCCGCAGGCCGAGCGGACCCTGCCGCGTCACCGGCTCGGCGGCGCGCGGTGGGGATGGCGGCGGTGGGACCACGGCGGCCGGCGGCGCCGCCGGGACGGCGGGCGGCGTGACGGCCGGCGGCTCGGGCCGCGCCGGCTTGGGCGGCGGTGGCGCCTCCATCGTCACTTCGATCGGTTCGGGATCGGCTTCGGTGAATTTGAGCGGCGACACCCACCACAGCGCGAGCGCCGCCGTAAGGTGCAGGGCCAGCGCCATGCCGGCCGCGGGCGGCGACATGCGCTCGGATCGCAGGTAGCTGGCGCTGACGGCGTGGACCACGATGGCCCTCTTCTTACGTCGCGTGGCGCGGAGTGGCCAGCCGCCGCTTAGTTGACCGGCTCGGACCGATAGACGCCCCAGATGTCGGTGCGCTCGATCCAGCCGGTGACGCCGGCGCCGGCCACTTTGACGCGGCACCACTCGCCCTGGCACGACTTGATCTCGCCCGTCACCTCGGGCTCGAGTCTCGCGATCACCTCGGCCTGGGGCGCCGGCGTCTTGTGCAGGTTGGCGACGTGGTTCGGGATGATGAAGGAGCGCTTGCCGGTCAGCATGCCCTGGTAGACCCAGCCGCTGGCGCCCTGCCAGTCGCGGATTTTCCGCCAGTTCTCGTACTCGGCCACGATCTCGACCGGCATCAGCTTGCGCTTGAACACCCAGTCGACCGGATAGCGCGTGCCGGGCCCGGTGCGGACATTGACCTCGTCCGATTTGATCGAGGCAAAGCGTGGAAGCGGCAGGCCCGAGCCGCGGCGCGGGCCGTTGCCCTGGTCGGCGGCGCTCGCGCCGGCCAGCGACACCAGCAGCAACGCCAAGACACTCAAGCCTGCACCGACGGGAACGGACGCGCGAAACAGCATCGGCTTGTATATTAGCTGAAATGTTCACGTCATGCGACAAGTACTTGAAGGTGCTCGCTTTTCCCGAAAATTGACGGGCCGGCAGCGGAGTTGCTGGCAAGTCGGCAATGGAATTGCTAATCGGGCAGGGATGCCCCCCAGCTCCAAGAAAAAGCCGTTGGTGATCGTCACCCGCAAGCTCCCCGACGCGATCGAGACGCGGCTGATGGAGCTTTTCGAGACGCAGCTCAATTCCGACGACAAGCCCATGTCGGCCGCGCAGCTGGTCGACGCCGTGAAGGCGGCCGACGTGCTGGTGCCGACGGTGACCGATCGCATCGACAGCCGCGTGCTCGCCCAGGCCGGCCCGCGGCTCAAGCTGATCGCCTCGTTCGGCACCGGCGTCGATCACATCGATCTCGACACGGCGCGCCAGCGCGGCATCACCGTCACCAACACGCCGGGCGTGCTGACCGAGGACACCGCCGACATGTCGATGGCGCTGGTGCTCGCCACCGCGCGGCGCATGGGCGCGGGCGAGCGCCAGGTGCGCGCCGGCAAGTGGACCGGCTGGAGCCCGACCGCGATGCTGGGCGCGCGCCTGCAGGGCAAGCGGCTCGGCATCGTCGGCATGGGCCGCATCGGCCAGGCGCTGGCGCAGCGCGCGCGCGGCTTCGGCCTCACCATCCACTATCACAATCGCAAGCGCGTGCACGGCGACATCGAGCGCGAGCTCGAGGCGACCTACTGGGAGAGCCTCGACCAGATGCTGGCGCGCATGGACATCGTCTCCGTCAACTGCCCGCACACGCCGGCCACGTTCCACCTTCTCTCGGCGCGGCGGCTCAAGCTGATGAAGCCGACCGCGATCATCGTCAACACCGCGCGCGGCGAGGTGATCGACGAGAACGCCATGGTGCGCATGCTGAAGGCGGGCGAGCTGGCCGGCGCCGGCCTCGACGTCTACGAGCACGAGCCGCAGGTCAATCCGCGGCTGCTCGAGCTCGACAACGTCGTGCTGCTGCCGCACATGGGCTCGGCCACGCTCGAGGGCCGCATCGAGATGGGCGAGAAGGTGCTGATCAACATCAAGACCTTCGCCGACGGCCACAAGCCCCCCGATCGCGTGCTGGCCACGATGTTCTAGCGACGCAGCCGCGTCGGTAATTTCCTGAGCCACTATTAGTTGAAGGGCTCATATTTAAGTAATACGGAAAAATATGAACTCTTGTGGTCCACGCGCGCTCGCGCCGATTGGTGCGAACGAATCTTGCGCGATAGTTGAGCAATTTTCTGAACCACAATCCATGGTGCTGGTTACCGGACGGTAACGCTTATTAAACGGAAAGATAACGGACCCTCTTGTGGCGCGTTTGTTTACCAATCGCGACATGCGACCGAATCTTGCGCTGCGGTCCCAGCGACCAGTGCGAATCACTAGCGCACTAGCGGAAAGTGCGGAAAGCCCCGGCGGAGCAGATGCAAGGTAGGCGAAAGCGATCATGGCGTCGCCACCATAACCCCGGTGCTAGAAGGAACCCGATTCTGTCGTATAGAACTCGCGCACCCTCGAGGGGGGGCCGCGTCAGTCGAAGAACTGCGGCGAGTGCTTCAGGCTTTCGAAAGTCGCCAGGTCGTGGTTGATCCAGAGCTGCGCCTTCTTATCGACTACGATGCGCGCCAAGCGGGCGCGCGAGGCGTGGGTCTGCTCGGCATCGGTGTTTATCGACGGCACTCGGTCGTTGTCCCAGTTGTCCTTGAAGTGGGCCACGTCGCCGGTCAGGACGATCCAGCCGGCCTTGGCGAGGTGCACGAGCAGGGACTGGTGCCCCGGCGTGTGGCCGGGTGTCGAGAGCAGCACGACGCTGCCGTCGCCGAATATGTCGAGGTCGCCTTCGAGCAGCCGTAGCGGCCGGTTCTTTTTGAACAACGGCCGCTTGCCCGGGGCGAAGGCCCAGTCGAACTCCGCCTTCTGGATCAGCAGCGTCGCGGCGGAGAAGCGGTCGACGTTGCCGATATGATCGGCGTGAGTGTGCGACACGGCGACGAAGGCAATATCTGCCGGCTGCACGCCGATCTCGTTGAGCTGTGCCGCCAGCGTTCGCGCACGCGTGGCATGGCCGACCGGGGTGTCGACCGGGTGGTCGGCGACGGCGTCGGGGTAGCCAGTGTCCCACAGCAGCCATTGGCGGCCATGCTTGATCAGGGCGCAAGTGTTGGCCTGCTCGATCGGCCGGCCGACCTTGACGCCCGGCGACCACAGCGATTGGTCCTTTGCCGAGTTATGGCCGCAGTCCATCACATAAAGCCGGTCCGCTGTCTGCGCCCAGGCTGGCGCGGCAGCGAGGAACGCGAAAAGGAGGACGACAGCTTTCATGAGTTCCCTTCCTCCTACAAGGCGCGACGTCGACCGGCTTGAATGACCGATCATGCCCGCCGGTGCACAAAGCCGTAGCGCAGGTTGCTGCGCGTCGGGCCCGCCTTTTCGTATTCAGCTTTCATGCGGCTGAGGTTGTCGGGTACGAGGCCCGCCTTGCGCGCCGGCAGGAACAGCCGCAGGCCGTTTTCACCCAGTATCGCGTTCTTTACCGGCCCGTCGGCCGGGCCGAGCGGCTTGAAGCCGTGCTTCTTCTGCATGTCTTCGGGAATCTCGAGCCGCCGCAGGCCCTCGATCTGCCATTGCGGCGATCCGGTCCACACCGAATCGGTGCCCCAGATGACATGATCGTGGCCAAGCCCCCTGATCAGTGTGCCCATCATGGCGGCCGCCAGCATCGGTTGGGCGATCACGTTCCAGGCGAAGATGGCGCCCAGATCGCCATAGACGTTGGTCACGCCGTACTTGGCCGGGATCTCGGCGAGATCGGTGAGCCAGGAGAGACGCCCAGTTTTCTCCCATTCGTCGACGCCGTCGCTGGGCGGCCCGCCGAGATGGCGGTAGCCCGAGTGGTAGATGACGAAGTTGAGCTGCGGCCAGTCTTTGGCCGCCTTGCCGACATCGCCGACTTGGGCATGGCCCGCCAGTTGCGGCAACCGCTCCTGGGCGAACAGTGGGAACAGTCCCTTGTGCACGCAGACGTTGCGGATGCCGGCCTTCGCCGCCCTCTCGTAGAAGGGATACATCAGCTTCTCGTCGTCGAGCCTGAAGGCGGTCTTTCCGCCGTGGGCGATGATGAAATCGCCGATCGTATAGGCTTTCCAGCCGTCGGGCTTGTAGGTCTCGATGGCATGATCGACGGCGTCGAGCCAGCCGGGCTGGCCGGGCGTCAGTGTGAAGTGCGCCAGCATGCGCTGGCCACCGGCTTCGCGGTTGACCCGTTCGCGCGCCTTGAACACCGCGTCCTGCGGCAGGAGCCAGTCCTTCGGATCGTCGGATGGCGCGTTGGTGAGCAGCGCGAGCTTGGTGTCGCTGTCGAGGTAGATCTCCTTCATGAAGTTGTCGAACTTCAGGTTCTCGATCGTCTGTTCTTTGCCCTTCATGCCGGGGTCCCAGCCGGTCTTCGCCGAGAGTGCGCGCTGCCACATCAGGCCGCCGACCCGCTTGGGGTCGGCGACGAAGGGCGCGGGATCGTCGCGTACGAAGTGGGTGTGCGCGTCGAGAATCATCTGGCCCTTGAGGGAGTCGGCGCGGGCCTGGGCAAGCTCTGGTGTGGTGGTCTCGCCCCGGGCCACCGAGAACAGCGAGCCATAGACCTGGTTCATCACCAGGTAGGAGGCCGCCATCCCGGCGGCGGTCTGGAAAAAGCGGCGCCGGCTCACGCCATGGCGCGCAGCCAACGAGCTGCCGAGGTCCTTGAGCCGCGCCTCGACCTCGCGCTGCTGCGGCGTCTGCGGCGCCGGCAGGTACTCGTCGCTCGACACGATCTGGGTGGGAATGGGCGAGGCGAAGGGAAGCTCCTCGGCCCCGTGCAGATCGTGCATCTGCTCAGCCGTGATGCCGCGCATGGTGGCGCTCCTAGTATTCGATCTTGATGGTGACGGTCTTGGCTTCGCTGCCAAGCTCGAAGGAGGCCTTGTCCCAGAAGGGCGGCGAGAGGAGCTCGCGGGCATCATTGGAGACGCCGTAACCCTCCTGCGGGATGCCAGTCGCATCGCGGTCGAGCTTGCCGTTGCCGTTCTCGTCGTGGAATGCGGTGATGGCGTAGCGGCCGGGCGGCAAGTCATGGAAGGTGACGCTGCCGCCTCCCGCGACCGGCTTGCCGCGGAACGCCGCGATCTGCTGGCCTTCCTTGGGGAAGGCCTCCTTGCTGTTGAATACGCCGGCGACGAGCAATCCCTCGGCGCTTTTGGCGCCGCTCAGCTTGACCGTCAGGTCGGCCGCCAGAGCGCCATGGGCCATGGCGCCCGTGGCGATGGCGAAGACGATGGTGCGGATCGTGTACTTCTCGATGTGCAGCCTCATGGTGCTTCTCCTCGGGTTGGTTCGACGACGCGTGCGGCAGTCATCGTCCGCGGTAGACCGGCGCGCGCCCTTCCTTGAGCGCTCGCGCGTATTCGACGCGGTCGTCGGTCTGCATGATCCTGGCGAAGATCGGGAAGGTCGCGGCCAAGGCGGCATCCTCGGCGGCCAGCGCCTGGCGAGACGAGGCGGGCACGGCCTGGACTCCCAAAGGCGCGTTGGCGGCGATCTTGCCGGCGATCCCGATGGCGCGATCCAGTTCCTTGCCGGGCTCGGCAATGTCCTGAACGAGGCCCATGCGGCGCGCTTCCTCGGCGTCCCATTCGTCGCCGGTCAGCATGTAGCGCATGGCATTGCCCCAGCCGGCCTCGCGGGCGAAGCGGACGGTGCCGCCACCGCCGGGATACACGCCGCGCGCCACCTCGGCCTGCGCGAAACGTGTGTCGCTCGCCGCGACGCGGATGTCGGCGGCGAGGAAGAGCTCGTGTCCCACCAGCTGGGTCTTGCCATGGACCGCCACCACGACCGGCTTCAGGCGATTGGGCCCTGATGTGCCGATCGGATTGACGAATTCAGGGATAGGGGCCGCAAATTGCCGGGAGCGGACGGCTTCGGCCCATGACGCCGGGTCGAGGCCGGGGCAGAAATCGGAACCGTGCGCGAACAGCACACCGACGCGCAGCGCCTCGTCATGGTCGAGCTGCCAGTAGGCGCGGCCCAGGGCCAGGAAGGTCGCGACCTCGAGGCGGTTGCCGATCTGCGGGCGGTTGATGCCGATCAGCAGGACAGCGTTGCGCCGTTCCATGGTGATGTAGTCGCCGTCCTTCCTGCCATCGTCGGCGCGGGCCGCGCCTGCGGTTCCGGCGAGAGCTCCCGCCGTGGCAGCGGCGACCAGCAGGACGCGTCGCTTGAGCAATTCGCTGCGGTCGTTCATGGATCGCCTCTTTTCCAAAAGTGGGTACGAATTCGTACCATTCACTTGCACAAGGTGGTACGACAGTGTACCAATGTCAACCATGAAAGCGCCGCGTCGCACCTTCCTGGGTGGCATTGCCTTGTTCACGATCGCGCGAGCCGGCTTTGCCGGGGCCGCCATGAGGGCGGGGTGCGCCAATGGTTTCCGGCCGGCGATGAGCAGGATCGCCGGGGAATTCCAGCCTGCGATGGAAGTCGATTACGCCGAAGGCGCCGTGTTGTTGCGACGGCTTCTCGAAGGCGAGAGGTTCGACGTCGTCATCCTGGCGCGCAGCAGCTTTGATGGCCTCATGCCGCAGGGCATCGTGCTCGCCGACTCGGTCATTGATCTCGCCGCGACCGACAGGCTCGGGGTCGCGGTGCGGCGCGGCGATGCGCTGCCCGACGACGAGACCGTCGGCGCGTTCCGGCGCTGGCTGCTCGGCCTGAAATCGGTGGCGCTCACCAATCCCGCCGTCGCAGGTGCCGCCGGCCGGCAATTCCTGACGTCCATCGAGCGCCTCGGCATCGCTGAGGAGATCAAAGGCAGATTGATCTTGACGCCGGGCGGACCGGCCAACGTCCGGCTAGTGACATCGGGCGAGGCTCAGGCCGCGGTTCAACTCAGCCATCTCCTGAGCGGTGTCGATGGATTGGCGGTCGTCTCCGTCCCGGCCGAGTTCCGCGGCACCGTGATATTTGCTGCCGGCGTTGTCGCCGGCACGCCCGACCAAGCCGCCGCCATCTCGCTGATGAAGTTCCTGAGGGGACCCGTTGCGGCCCAGGCGATCGAAGCATCCGGCATGAGGAGGAGCCCATGGCCAACATGAAGAGCGTTCGGTTTGCGATCGCCATGCTACTGGCGACGTGCGCATCGGCATTGGCGCAGCAAGCCGGCCGACCGGCTGATCCACCCTTCACGCTGCCCGCGGAGGTCGAAATCCGCAAAGCGACGATCTGGAGCGACGGAACGCGGCTCTCGGCCGACCTCTATGCGCGCAAGGGCGCCGAGGGAAAGCTCCCGACCATCGTCATGGCCTATGGCTGGGGCGGCACCAAGGCCAACTTCCGCGCCGAGGCGGCAGCCTTCGCCCAGGCGGGATTCCTGGCGGTGACTTTCGACTATCGCGGCTGGGGCGAAAGCGATGGCCGCCTCGTGCCCGCCGAGCCCCTGCCCGCGGAGCGACCCGCCGGCCCCTTCACGGCGCGGGTGCGCGAGTTGCGCGAAGTCATGGACCCGCCGGCCGAGCTCGAGGACCTCGCCAACGTCCTGCATTGGCTGCAAGCCGAGCCGCAAGTCGAGGTGAACCGCATCGCCCTCTGGGGCACGAGCTTCGGCGGCGGCATGGCGATCGCCGCCGCCGGCCGCGATCGGCGAGTGAGGGCGGTACACGCGCAGATGGTTCCACTCGACATCCGCGCGCTCGACCAGGTCGGCTATCGCGAGGGCACCCGGCGCGCGCGCGGAGAGCTCGAATGGCCGCAGCCAGGAATCGTGGCGGTCAATGGGCTGAAGGGCGCGCCGATTGCCGAGCACTTCCTCAACTTCTCGCCCGCCGCGGCCCTCGACCTCAATCGCGATTGCGCGGTGCAGATCGTGCTGGCCGGCAAGGACGAGTTGTTCGACATCCGCGGGTCGATTGCCGCCTATGAGGCATTCAAGGGGCCGAAGAAGAACCTGGTGGTGTTGCCGGAGGCCACGCACTACGACGCCTACACCAGAGCGCGTCCCGAAGTGCTCCGGCTGGCGACCGTCTGGTTCGAGCGGCAATTGAAGCCTTAAGGATCGAGCACCTTGTCCACTAAGATGCCGACAATGAAGCAAAGCACGAAACCTGAGCAGCTTGCCCCGGTGGACAGCGCGGACGCCCAGCGCCAGCGCGTGCTGGGGGCGGCCTTCGCCGCCTTTCTCGAGAAGGGCTACGCGCGCACCAGTATGCTCGATATTGCGAGCCGCGCCAAAATCTCCAAGCGAGATCTTTATGCGATGTGCTCCGGCAAGCCGGAAATGCTGCGCGAGGTGATTGCCGAGCGGGCGCGACGCATGCGCCTGGCGCTCGATCTTCCCGCCGCAACGGACCGTGCTGGCCTGGCCGCGACCTTGAAGGCGTTCGGCCTGGCGGTCTTGAAGGGCGTTTGCAGCAGACCCGTCCTGGTCCTGCACCGCATGGCCATCGCCGTCGCCGAAGACGCGCCCGAAGTGGCGCGCACCCTCGACGAGGCCGGCCGCAAGGTGAACCGGGGGGCGTTGCGCCGGTTCCTGGCGCAAGCGCAGCTTGCCAAGCTGTTGAAGCCGGGGGGCGACCCGACGACGATGATGGACGACTTCTTTGCGCTGTTGTGGGGCGGCCTCCTGATCGAGCTGCTGATGGGAGTAAAGCCGACGCCGTCGTCGCAATCGCTCAATGCAAGAGCAGAGCGCGCTACGAGCAAATTTCTCGACATTTACGGTGCCTAGGAGTTGCATCGCAGCGGCAGCTCCGCCGCCGGATCGAGCGCGACGGCGCTTCGAGGCGAGATGTTCTAAAGCTTGCCGATGTCGGCGCCGTCGGCCAGGGCGTCGCGCGCAGCGCGGCCGACCTGCGCGCCGATCAGGATCGTGAGCGAGGTCCAGTACATCCACACCATGATGGCGGCGAAGCCCGCCGTTGCGCCGAACGCCGAGGTGAGCTGCGTCACCTCGAAATAGTAGACCAGGGCGCGGTTGCCGGCGGCGAATAGCAGCGCGTTGACCGCGCCGCCCAGCAAAGCGAAGCGCCAGGGCACGCCGCCGGTTGGCAGCCACTTGTAGATCAAGGTGAAGAACGCGGTGATGATGCCGTAATGCGTGAAGCCCGAGATGGCCGGGCCGATCCACTGCCCGAGGATCGGGAAGGCCTGCAGCGCGCCGGCATAGGCCGAGAGCAGCACCGAGCTCATGATGACGGCGATCAGCATGATGCCCAGCACCACCATCAGCAGCAGCGCCAGCGCCCGCGACTTGAGGCTCGCCAGCACGGGATGGATCTGCCGCGTCGTGGCGCCGCGCCAGATCACGTCGATGCTGTCGTCGAGCTCCACGAACACGCGACTGCCGGTGTAAAACAGCACCAGCACGCCGAGGATCGCGGCGACGCCGCCGCCCTTGAACAGGTCCTCCGAGGCGAAGCGCTGGATGCTCTTGAGGTGCTCCTGGTCGACCACGGTGCCGAGCGCGTCGAAGACCGCCTGCTGCGCCATCAACCGGCCGACGAACGGTTCGGCTATGGCGATCGAGAAGATCATGATCGGGCCGAGCGCGAACATGGTGTAGAACGCCATCGCCGCGGCCGAGGTCGACAGACGGTTGGTGAAGAAGCCGGTGAAGACGGCGTAGGCGATTTGCCAGAGCTTGTGCAGCATGAACGCAGCGCTCAGAGGGTCATCAGAACGGTTTCAGGCGAAAGCCGAGCAGCAGGATTTCGACCGCCGCGACGATCAGCACGCCGTAGGTGCCGACGGCGCCGAGGAAGCGGCCGCGCGGAATGTAGTCCAGCATGCCGCCGGCATGCAGGAGCCGCGACAGCAAGAGGATCGCCGCCAGGATGCCGGCCATCCGGCCGCCGTAATAGTCCATCACCAGGAAGATCAGCAGCAGGCAAAGCGGCACGAACTCCATGAAATTGCCGTGAGCGCGCATGGCGGCGAGCAGCGTGGGATCGCCGCCGTCGCCCAGCGAGATGTGCTTGGTGCGGCGCAGCCGGCTGATATAGAGCGACAGGAATACGGCCAGCAGGCCGAGCAGCCCGACCGACGACAACAGCAGCCTCATCGCGATCCCCCCTCGATTCGGCGGCATTCTATGGCCATATTGCGGGGACACGCAGCAAGTGGAGGCGAACATCATGTGGCAGGTCTTGCGCAAGAAAGCCGAGATGCCGACCGCCGACCGCGCCCTGCCGGGCCGCGACAGGCCGGCTTTCGCGGTGCCGACCGAGCATTTCGTCAACAAGAACCGCATCCAGGCGCCGTTCCCGGCCGGCCTCGAGCAGGCGATGTTCGGCCTGGGCTGCTTCTGGGGCGCCGAACGCAAGTTTTGGCAGACGCCGGGCGTCTACGCCACGGCGGTGGGCTATGCCGCGGGCTTCACGCCCAACCCGACCTACGAGGAGGTCTGCTCGGGCTACACCGGGCACAACGAGGTCGTGAAAGTGTGGTTCGACCCGAAGAAGGTCTCCTACGACACGCTGCTCAAGGTGTTCTGGGAGTCGCATGATCCAACCCAGGGCATGCGCCAGGGCAACGACGTCGGCACGCAGTATCGCTCAGGCATCTACACCTTCTCGCCCGAGCAGAAGAAGAAGGCCGAGGCCTCGAAGGCGCTCTACCAGAAGGAGCTGGCGAAGAACGGTATGGACGCCATCACTACCGAGATCCTCGACGCGCCGCCGTTCTATTACGCCGAGGATTACCACCAGCAGTATCTCGCCAAGAACCCGAACGGCTATTGCGGGCTCGGAGGCACCGGCGTGAGCTGTCCGGTGGGCCTCGGCGTCGCGGCCGAATAAGCATCGGCCGCCAGGGTCTTCAGCCGTCCAGTCGCGTGAATTTCGCCGAGTAGCCGCCGGCGCCGCCGTATCGGGTGGGAGCCCGGCCGGCGGTCTCCTTCATCTCGGTCAGTGTGCCGGAATTGGCGTCGCTCCAGAGGAAGGTGAAGCGGGCGCCAATGTCACGTGGCTGATAGATGAGCTTCGCGCCGTCGACCGACGCCGTGACGAAGCGCCAGAACGTCCCCTTTTCGGACTTGCTGGCGTAGATGCATTCGGCGGTCTTGCCGCTTTCGACCGACATCACGATAAGCAGCGAGTTGACCCGACCCGCAGGCGTGCGGCCGACGAACTGGTAGGCGCCGACCTTCTGGTGATCGGGCGAATGGACCGATGGGTGATGGGCGATCAGGCCCGGTGGCAGCGGCAGATCGTGTTGCTGGGCATAGGCGTAGGCGTTGGTGAGCTCGACGACGCGGCTCATATCGCCCCAGCTCGATCCGCGGCTGGAGGTGCTCAGTCCGGTCGCCCCCTTGATCTGGTAAGGCGCGTTGTAGGAACTGCGATCCCACATGACCTGCCTGCCCTCGGTGGCGATCAGCAAATCGCGCCGCAACCGGGGCGGCATGGCCTGGAAATCGACGGTCGGCGCCTCGAGCTGACGCATCAGCGCGGCGCAGAACGGGCTGTTTTCGCCGGCCGGGCCGTCGAGTGCTACTCGTCCCGGCGCGGTCGAGAACAGCACCAGCGTGTTGGGCGGCGGCGCGTTCTGCAACTGCACGTCGGGGTGGATGATGGCCGCCCGCTCGGTCTCGAGCTGGCGCCAGCCGTCGGCCGGGTTGTTGCGGCAATTGTCGAACACCATCAGGCGGTGTTTCGCGCCGCCCATGCCGTGGTTGATGTCGCTGATCGCGATGAGCTGGTCGACCGCATTGGGCGTGCTGAGATCGGCGTCGATCGGCACGACGTAACTGTCCTTGACCCATTGCGCGCCGTGGCCGGCGAAGTAGAGCGCGCCGAACTCGGCGCCGCGCAGCGTCGATTTGAACGTGTCGATCGACCGGCGCATCGCGTCGCGGCCGGCATCCATCACCAGCTCGGTCTTGAGCCCGAGCGCCTGGAAGTGCTTGGCCATGTCCGGCGCGTCGCGCTTGACGTTGGGCAGCGAGGCTTCCCACTGGTAGCGCGAGTTGCCGATCACCAGCGCCGCGCCACCCGTGGCTGCCCGCACATGAAAGGCGGGAAGGGCCAGCGTGGCGCCGGCGGCGGCCAGCAGGTGTCGCCGGCCGACGATCTTGCGACGAGATTTCGAAGGTGTGGTCATCTGCTCATCCATCCAGCCGTGTGAAGCGCTCGCTGGCGCCGATATTGCCCCGGCTTCCGACAACGCTGTCATTGAGCGAACTGAAATTGCCCGAATTGGCATCGCTCCAGTCGAATGTGTAACGGGCGCCTTGGTCGCGCGGAACGTATTCGAGACGATTGCTGGAGACGTCGCCGGTGACGAAACGCCAGACCGCGCCCCCCTCCATCTTCCCAACCTTGCCGTTGTAGACCCCTTTCACCGAAATGATGACCTCTGCGGTCTGTCCATCCGCGGACATGACCAGGAGAAGCGCCGGGTCCTTGCCGAACGGGCTTGGGTTCAGGTAGGCCCACGAGCCGACCATGCGGGCCCCGGCCGACTTGACCGACGGCCGAAAGGCGACGAGACCGGACGGCAGGGGCAAGCCGTGCTCATGGGCGTAGGCGTAGGCCTTGGGCAACTCGATGACGCGCGAGGGATCGCCCGGCGGCGGAACGGTACCCTGGCCGGTGCCGTTCAGCACGAAGGGCTCGGCATAACCGTTGCGGTCCCACATGACCTGGCGGCCGTTCGTGGCGATCAGCAGGTCGCGCCGTATCTTCGACGAGATCGATTGAATGTCGACCGAGGGCCGCTGCATCTGCCGCAGGAAGGCCGCGGCAAACGGGCTGTTCTGGCCGGGCGGACCGTCAAGGGCGACGCGTCCCGGAGCGGTCGAGAACAACACCAGCGTATTGGGCTGATGTTCCATGCGGGCGCGCAGCGCTTCGGGATTGATCACCGCCGCCTGCAGTGCCGCCTTCTGCCGCCAGCCGTCGGCCGGGTTGTTGCGGCAATTGTCGAAGACGAGCATGCGGTGGCTGGCCCCTTTGGTCGCCGGCCCCGTGTCCGTGGACTTGACGAGGGTCTTGACGGTGCTCGGGTCGCTGAGATCGGCGTCGACCGGGACGAGATATTGCTGCCGTTCCCAGGCGGCGCCGTGGCCGGCGAAATACACGGCGGCAAAATTGGCGCCGTGCGCCGCCGCTTTCAGCTTGTCGAGCGACCGGTTCATGGTGTCGCGCGTGGCATCCAGCACCAGCTCGGTCTTGAGCCCCAGTGCCTCGAAGGCGCGCGCGACGTCCGGCGCGTCGCGGCGCACGTTCGGCAGCTGGGCTTCCCACTGGTACTTCGAGTTGCCGATCACCAGCGCCACGCCGGCCTGTCCCGCGGCGCGCACGATCGCGGGAAACGCCAGCGTCGCTCCCGCCGCGGCGAGCAGCTCACGTCTGGCAAGCGGACGGCCGGCGCCCCGAGGACGCAACATCGCGACTACTTGGCGTCGATCTCGATGTTGGCGATGCTCTGGCGGCCGCCGGCGTCGCTCACCGTGACCTGCAGCACGTAAGTGCCGGCCGGCACCATCGCGGCCGGCATCTCGATGCCGTTGGCCGTGATGTAGGGCTTCACGCGGTCCGTGATGTTGACGTTGCCGCCACGCAGGATCGCGATCTGCGCGGTGGCCGGATTGATCTTCTCGCCGCCGCGGCCGGCGAATTCGACATGCAGGTCGAACGGCTTGTTGGCGGCCACCGGATCGGCCGGCGAAATCTGCCGGATGGCGGGACCGCGGGTGATCGAACGGCCGGCCTTGCTGACCGGCGAGGGCGGCAGGGCCGCCTCCTGCGGGCTGACCAGCCAGACGCCGGTTCCCTGGGCCAAGCCCTCGCCAATGGCCAGCGCCCCGATGCAAAGAATCGCACAGGAAAATATCGCGCGACGCGCAACGACACCCATGTTCTGCCCTCCGAATAGAGCCTGTGATTTTCTTGTGGCAGCAAATTGTGCCGACACTGTGGAAACCTGTCTAGCAACCCTCTGTACGCTGGAAGACATCCGGTAACTCCCTGTCAAAGCACGTTTTTGAAGCCGGTATAGATCGCGCCGATCGCGGTCGAGGCCGAAACGCCGAGCTGGATCAGCTTCACCATGCGCTGGATGCGGGCTTCCATGGGCTCGCCCTTTCGGCCGGCAACGTGCTTGGCCATGAAGGTCGCGAGCTTCGCCATGGCGGCGTTCTTGCTCTTGCCCTTGAGCTTCAGGGGACGCGCGATCGCGGCGAGCAGCGAGCCCAGCAGGTAGGAGAGCGCGATGCTGACGCTGTATTCCAAGGTCTCGCGCCAGTCGACGGCGCTTGCCGGCAGGATCGGATCGCCATCGGTGAAGTGCACCATCGTCGACATGCCGAACACCGAGGCCAGCGCCACGACGGCGCCGAGACCGAGGGCGACGAACCAGCGGGGGCGCAGCTTGTGTCCGAGCACCAGGCCGAACAGCGCAGGGAGCGCGATCGAGGCGGCGCGCAGCCAGGCCAGCCTTGCGTCGAACTTGATGACCAGCAGGTAGTGCGCGCCGATCAGCACGACCGTCGGCAGCAGCAGGTAGACCACCACGATATCGACGATGCCGGGCGGCTTCGGCGGTTCCTCGACGACCGGCTCGGCAGCCACGGCCGCGCCACCCTCGCGCAACTGCGCAAGTTCGGCCTCGAGCTCGTTCACCCGGTCCTCGAGCGCATGCTTGGCTTCCTGAAGCGACACCACCAGCGCAATGTCGCGATGGCAGGTCTTGCACACGCTGGCGCCGTGGTTGACCGGCTCGCCGCAATAAGGGCAGCTCACGACAGCGCGATCCCTGTCGCAGCCCGCCGCTGCTTTTCGTTCCGGTAACCGAGCACGTGCCCCACCCCTCGATGACCGCGATGATACGCAAATCGAGGGCCCCGGAAAACCGGATTGCAGCCCGCTTCGGTCGATAAAGCACGATGGGTTCGGCTGGAATCAGCCGAACCCATCATGCCCTGTGGAACCGCGATCAGCCGTGCGCGCGAATGGGATGAGATCGAACCATGTGCGGTTCCATCTCATCCCATTCCGCTCTGACGAAACCAACGTAGCAATTGCCGCCGGTCCTGAAATCGACCGGAAACGCGCGACCGCTAATTCCCGCCTTCCCATACTGCCAAGGACTGCACCCCTGTGACTCCGCACCAGATCAAGCTCGTGCAGACGAGTTTCTCCCACATCGCGCCGATCGCCACGATCGCAGCCGACCTCTTCTACGGCCGGCTGTTCGAGATGGCGCCTGAGCTCCGCCGCCTGTTCCCGAGCGACCTCAGCGAGCAGAAGAAAAAGCTGATGGCGATGCTCCGCACCGTCGTCTGCAATCTCGACCGGCTCGACACGGTGCTGCCGGCGGTGCGCGCGCTCGGCCGGCGCCATGCGGGCTACGGCGCCCATGAGGAGCATTTCGCACCGGTCGGCGCGGCGCTCTTGTGGACGCTCGAGCAGGGCTTGGGCGACGGCTTCACCAGCGAGGTCAAGGAAGCCTGGGCGACCGCTTACGGCATCCTCTCGCGCGCCATGATCGACGCTGCGAACCGGGAACGTCTCGCGGCGTGATGGTATACTGGGCAGGATGGCAGCGTTCGACGCCTCCTCTCCTCGTGTCCTTGGGCCAGAGCATCTTCTGATCGAGCATGCCGGCGTCCATTTGCCGGTGACCTTCGTGCGCAGTGCCCGCGCCAGGCGCGCCTCGCTGCGGGTCGATGCGGCGCGACGGCAGATCGTGCTGACCGCCCCGCTGCGCATGGCGCGCGGCACCGCGCTGGGCTTCGCCCAGACCCAGGCCGGCTGGATCGCCGCCCGGCTGAAGCGTCTGCCGGCGCCGCGCCCTTTCGTGGATGGCGCCGAAATACCGCTGTTCGGCGTGCCGCACGTCGTGCGCCATCGGCCCGACGCGCGCGGCACGGTGTGGCTCGAAGCAGGCGAGATCCATGTCGCCGGCAAGCCCGAACATCTGCCGCGCCGCCTGCGCGACTGGCTGACGGCCGAGGTGCGCCAGCGCCTCGTGCCGCTGGTTCACGCCAAGGCAGAGCGGATCGAGCGGCCGGTCAAGCGCATCACGGTGCGCGACAACCGCTCGCGCTGGGGCAGCTGCGGGCGCGACGGCTCGATGTCGTTCTCGTGGCGGCTGGTGTTCGCGCCGCCCGAGGTGGTCGACTATCTGGTGGCGCACGAGGTCGCCCATCTCGTGCACATGAACCACGGCCCGCGTTTCTGGGCGCTCACCGAGAAGCTCTGCAATGGGCCGATGGAGGCCGCCGACGCCTGGCTGCGTCGGCACGGCGAGACGTTGCTGCAGTACGGCGCCTAGCTCACTCAGCGGCCGCCCGGGCCGGGGCCGCGGGCTTCAGGACGGAAGCCGCCTCCTTGGCCACCCGCGTGCCGTCGAAGAAGCGCGGGTTCTGCTGGCCCCACAGCCGCACCGCATTGGCGAAGGTGAAGTCGCGGAAGTCCTCGTCGGTGATGAAGCCGTCCTCGACCAGTTCGTAGGCCTCGGGCACGGGCGAGAGCATGTTGGGCACGTCGAAGTGGCCGATGTCGGAGCTGAAGATCGCATTTATCTTGGCGCCGAACGGATTGGCCTTGCCGAACGCCGTGACGTTCATGCGGTCGTCGGCCTCGCAGCCGAAATAGTAGGGCTTGGCGTAGAGATCGAGCCAATCCTGCTTCTTCTCGATCTTGCAGGCGGCGAAATCGTCGAGCACCGGCACGCCGCCGGTCGGCTCGTCCTCCTCGCGCGCCGGCCAGCCGTCGCGCTTGTCGAGTTCGGCGGCGATGTCGGCATAGCCGTACTTGTCGACGTAGGAGCGCAGGAGCTTGCGGTCGAGCTTCTTGGGATCCATGTAGGCGATGCCCTTGGCGCCGCGCCGCTCCCAATGCTCGATCAGGTCGGCGAACAGCTGACAGCCCCAGCCGACGCCGCCTTCGAGGAAGGCGAAGTTGAGATCGGGGAAGCGCCGCGTCACGCCGCCCAGGAACAGGCCCTTGGCGATGGCGTGACCGGCGGCGGCGAAGTGGCCGATATGGTTGTACGTGAAGTTGCTGGGCGAGTTGCGCAGGCCAAAGCCGCGTCCGCCGGCATGGAAGGTCGGCGCCACGCCGAGCTCGCGGCATTTCTGCCAGACCGGATCGTAGTCGTGGTCGCTGTCGATGCCGAACCGCTCGAACGTCACGGTGTGGCGGGCGAGGTCGGGATCGACGTCCCTGGCCTTGGCCATGCGGCGCGCGGCGTTGCCGAACATGGCGACCTTGCTGCCGAGCTGCTTGACGCAGAATTCGAGCTCCTCGATCGCCTCCTCGGGCGTGAACATCGGGATCACCGCGGCCGGCGTCAGCCGGTCGCCCAGCTTGTCGAAATACTCCGCCGTGACGAGGTTGAAGCCACGGCACACCGCGCGCCGCGTTTCGTCGTCGGCAATGCGCGGCACGCTGAGGCCCGCCGTCGGATAGACGATGCCGAAATCGATGCCGAGCTCGTCCAGCCGGTCGTAGAGCAGCTTGGGCAGCATCGCGGTGGCGCGGTCGACCGTGTTGGTGGTCTGCCGCGTCCAGTAGCCTTCCATGGCGATGCCGCGCTGCTTGCGCTCGGCGATCGTGAGCTTCAGCGCATCGGGAATGCGGCGCTGGCTCTGCAGGAAGCCGTCGGCCGCCTTGTCGCCCGCCAGCTTGCGCATGCGTTCGGCGAACACCGGGTTGTATTCCACCCAGTGGCCGTCGGCGTCGATGATGGGATGCTTGAGGTTGGCGCGTACTTCTGAAGGACTGCGATGAGAACTCATGCTCGCCTCCGAGGTCACAGGCCGGGAACGCTAGCCCTCGGAAGCGGCGGGCGCAACGATCAGCCTCAGCCGAATCTGCCCGGATCGCAGGCCTGGAGCGGCTCGGGCAATTCCCCGCCTTCCATCAGGTTCGCGATCACCCGGGCGGTGATGGTGGCGAGCGTCAGGCCGACATGCTGGTGGCCGTAGCCGCAATAGACGTTGTCGAGCCTGGGCGCGCGGCCGATGGCAGGACGGAAGTCGGGCAGGCTCGGCCGCTCGCCGATCCAGCGGCTGATCTCGGCGCCGCCCACGGCGGGGAAGATGTCCTTGAGATGCCGAACGAGAAGATCGGCGCGGTGCCACGATGGCGGCTGATGCGGCGCGGCGAGCTCGACCGTGCCGGCGACGCGCAATCCTTCCTGCATCGGCGTGATGAAGAAGCCGCGGCCGGCCGGCGTCACCGGCAGGTCGAACTGCACGTTGTCGGGTTGAAGCATCACGTGATAGCCGCGCTCGGCGACCAGCGGCGCGTTGAAACCGAGGAGCCGTGTCAGCTCGCCCGAGGCGCGGCCGGCGGCGATCACCACGGCCTTGGCCGGCAGCTCCTGATCGGTGAGCTTAACGGCGGTTACGCGTCTGCCCTCGCGTACGAAGCCGCGCACCCTGCCGCGCAGCACGGTGCCGCCGTCGGCGGCGAAGCGTTCGGCGAGCGTCTCCACCACCTTGAACGGATTGATGGTGTGCATGCCCTCCGGATAGTAGACGCCGCGCACGATGTGGCTGCTGAGCCCGGGCGCCAGCTCGCGCGCGCGATCGCCATCGACCACTTCGAACACCAAGCCCTTGGCCTTCTGCAACTGCCGTTCCGGCTCGCTCGAGGTGA
The DNA here is from genome assembly GCA_035651335.1 of Reyranella sp. Classification (GTDB taxonomy): domain Bacteria; phylum Pseudomonadota; class Alphaproteobacteria; order Reyranellales; family Reyranellaceae; genus Reyranella. The sequence goes on from DASRFX010000021.1 coordinate 30,272, forward strand.
ACTGCTCCTCGGTCTCGTAGACATAGAGCGCGCCCCGGCTCTTGAAGAGCTCGCCCAGGCCCGAGGCCTGGATCTCGCTCTGCCATGCGAGGTTCGCCTGGCCGGTCAGATAGCCCGCCGCGTCGATGCCTTTCCTGACCTCCTTCTCGCTGTAGGCGGCGAGGCCGAAGCGCGCCATCCATGGCAGCAGGTAGGGAATGCTCGGTCCGTGCACGGTGAGCGGTCCGTTCCGGTCGGTCAGCATCTTGGGCAGCTTCTTCAAGGTCGACGGGCGGGCGAGCGGCACGACATGGTCGATCGCGATATAGCCTGCGTTGCCGTAGGACGTGGCTTTGCCGGGCTCGCCGCTGTCGATCAGGATCACGGCATGGCCGGCGCGCTGGAGGGCGCGCGCGGTGGCGGCGCCGACGATGCCGGCGCCAACGACGATCACGGGGTTCTGGGCGTCCAATTGATTTACCGTCCTGAATGACTATTTAGCGTACCATGTCCGCAGCTTCGGAAAACGCAACACCCGGCGCTTCGCCGAATTGGCACGCCACGACCATTCTCTCCGTCCGCAAGGGCGGGCAGGTGGTGATGGCGGGCGACGGCCAGGTCTCGATGGGGCAGACCATCGTCAAAGGCAACGCGAAGAAAGTTAGGCGACTCGGCAACGGCCAGATCATCGCCGGCTTCGCCGGCGCCACGGCCGATGCGTTCACGCTCTTCGAGAGACTGGAAGCGAAGCTCGAGCGTCATCCCGGCCAGCTGCTGCGCGCCTGCATCGAACTCGCCAAGGATTGGCGCACCGACCGTTACCTGCGCCGGCTCGAGGCGCTGATGGCGGTGGCCGACAAGGACGTGTCGCTGATGCTGTCGGGCTCGGGCGACGTGCTGGAGCCGGAAGGCGGCATCATCGCGATAGGCTCGGGCGGCAACTATGCGCTGGCCGCGGCGCGGGCGTTGATCGACGTCGAGGGCCTCGACGCCGAGACGATCGCGCGCAAGGCGATGAACATCGCCGCCGACATCTGCGTCTACACCAACCACAACCTCGTCATCGAGAAGCTTTAAGCACCGTCATGGGCAACGATTTTTCCCCCCGCGAGATCGTCTCCGAACTGGACCGCCACATCGTCGGCCAGCAGGAGGCCAAGCGCGCCGTCGCCATTGCGCTGCGCAACCGCTGGCGCCGGCAGCAGCTGCCCGAGGAGCTGCGCGAGGAAGTGCTGCCCAAGAACATCCTGATGATGGGCCCGACCGGCTGCGGCAAGACCGAGATCGCCCGCCGCCTGGCCAAATTGGCCAATGCGCCGTTCCTCAAGGTCGAGGCGACCAAGTTCACCGAGGTGGGCTATGTCGGCCGCGACGTCGAGCAGATCGCGCGCGACCTGATGGAGGTGGCGCTCGAGATGGCGCGCGAGCAGCTGCGCAAGGACGTGCGCGCCAAGGCCGAGCTCGCGGCCGAGGACCGCGTGCTCGACGCCCTGTGCGGCCCCAATGCCAGCGAGGAGACGCGGCTGCGTTTCCGCCACAAGCTGCGCGACGGCGAGCTTAACGAGCGCGAGATCGAGGTCGAGGTCGCCGATACCGGCGGGCCGATGCAGTTCGAGATCCCGGGCCAGCCCGGCGCCTCGGTCGGCATGATCAACATCGGCGACATGCTGGGCAAGGCGTTCGGCGGCCGCACCAAGAAGCGCAAGATGACGGTGGCGCAGTCGTACGAGACGCTGATGCGCGAGGAGAGCGACAAGCTGCTCGACCAGGAGCGGGTGGTGCGCGATGCGCGCGACGCGGTCGAGCAGAACGGCATCGTCTTCATCGACGAGATCGACAAGATCACGGCGCGCAGCGAGTTCCGCGGCGGCGGTGACGTCAGCCGCGAGGGCGTGCAGCGCGACCTCTTGCCCCTGATCGAGGGCACGACGGTGAACACCAAGCACGGTCCGGTGAAGACCGACTACGTGCTGTTCATCTGCTCGGGCGCCTTCCATCTCGCCAAGCCGTCGGACATGCTGCCCGAGCTGCAGGGCCGCCTGCCGATCCGCGTCAGCCTGACCTCGCTCACCCAGGAGGATTTCAAGCGCATCCTGACCGAGCCCGAGGCGAGCCTGGTCAAGCAGTACAAGGCGCTGCTGGCGACCGAGAAGGTCGAGATCGAGTTCGCGCCGGACGCGATCGACGAGCTGGCGCGGCTGTCGGCCGAGATCAACGAGACGGTCGAGAATATCGGCGCCCGGCGCCTGCACACGGTGATGGAGAAGCTGCTCGAGGAGATCAGCTTCACCGCCTCCGACAAGCCCGGCGAGAAGATCACGATCGACGCGGCCTACGTGCGCGAGCGTGTGAGCGCGCTCGCCAAGAACGCCGATCTCTCGAAGTTCGTCCTCTGACCTAGAGGCAGTACACCTCGATCAGATTGACGAGGTAGGCGGGCCCGTTCAGCCCCCACAGCGCGAACGACACCGCCGTTGCCGCGACGACCAGGGCAGCGGCGCCCCACAGCAGCGCGGCGCGCCAGCCCGTGATCATGGCCCCCTCAGGCCGCGGCGAGCGCCGGCCGCGCCACCGGCTTCTCGACGATCGGCCAGTGCAGCAGGGCGGAGACCACGCCGAGCGCGATCGAGAACCACCACATCAGGTCGTAGTTGCCGCGCAGGTCGAACATCACGCCGCCGCCCCAGCCGCCGACGAAGCTGCCGACCTGGTGGCCGAGGAAGACGATGCCGTTCAGCATGGTGAGGTGCACCGGGCCGAACATGTGGCCGACCAGCGAGGTGGTGAGCGGCACCGTGCCGAGCCACAGGAAGCCCAGCGCGCCGGCGAAGGCCAGCACCGAGAACGCCGACAAGGGCGCCATGACGAAGGCCAGGAACACCAGCGAGCGCAGGAGATAGAGCGTGGCCAAGAGGTTCTTGCGCTGGAAGCGCGTGCCCATCGAGCTCCACAGGATCGAGCCCGCGATGTTGAACAGGCCGACCATGCCGATGCTCCAGCCGCCGAGCTCGGCCGGCGACAGCTTGAGGCCGAACAGGCTGAGTCCGATGCCCTTGTCGGAGATGTAGGCCGGCAGGTGGCCACCGACGAAAGCGACATGGAAGCCGCAGACGAAGTAGCCGACGACCAGCAATACGTAGCTCCGATTGCCGAACGCCTCGCTCAGCGCCTCGCGCGAGGTCTGCCGGCCGCCCACCGCCTTCTTGGCGGCGGCGATCTGGGCGCTGTCGTTCAGCCCGATCGGCAGCAGGATCATCAGCAGGGCAAGGCCGGTGAGCGCCCACATGGTCGGCCGCCAGTCGCCGAAATGGTTCTGCAGTACGGCGGCGAGCGGCACGATGAAGAACTGGCCGAACGAGCCGCCGGCCGAGCAGATGCCGACGGCGAGGGCCGCCTTGGCGGGCGGGGCGAGGCGCAGGATCACGCCCAGCACCGGCCCGAAGGTGGCGGCCGACAGGCCGATGCCGACCAGCACGTTGCCCAGCACCAGCATCCAGCCGGAATGCATGGTGGCGGTCGCCACCATGCCCAGCACGTAGACGGCGCCGCCGCCGGCGATGGTGCGCGCCGAGCCGAAGCGGTCGCACAACCGTCCCGAGAAGGGGGCGAAAAACCCCATCAACAGCATCGACAGCGCGGTGCCGAACGAGAACAGCTCGCGGCCGACATGCAGCTCGGCTGAAACCGGCTTGAGGAAGATGCCGAAGCTCTGGCGGACGCCGAGGCCGATGGTGAGCACGAGGAAGCCGCACCACACGGCGGTCCAGTAGGAACGGGAGGTCATGGCGGCAATTTACGGCGTTCGGTCGCGGGCCGCGCATAGAAATAGTTCATGCCCGTACAAGCTCCCATGTGGCACAACACGGCCATGATTCGGCTGGCGGCGCGGGCTTTGGCAGTAATCCTGTTGTGTCTGGCAGGAAGCGCGATGGCCCAGCAGCTGCCGCGGCTCGAGCGCGAGCGCTGCGTGTTCAAGCCGCCGCGTACCGACCGGCTCGAATGCTACGTGCTGGTGGTGGCCGAGAACCGCGACAGGCCCGCGGCCGGCCGCGAGGTGCGCCTGAAGCTCGTGGTGCTGAAGGCCAAGCGCCGGCTCGATCCCGACCCGATGGTCTATCTTTCCGGCGGTCCAGGCGACGCGCCGCTGGTCGCCTCCAATGTCGGCGCCGACCCGCTGTCGGAAGGCGACTGGTGGAACGACACCGCGATCGTGCGCAAGCGGCGCGACGTCATCATCCTGAGCCAGCGCGGCGCCGGCGGCTCGACGCCCAACCTCGACTGCTTCGATGCGCGCACCAGCGAGGCCGCGCGCGCCGCCCGCCGCGCCGTCACGCCGGCCCAGGAGCGCGACATCCTGATCCGCTGCCGCGCGGAGTTCGACCGCAAGCGCATCGATCTCGGCATGTTCACGACACCGGCGCTGGCCGACGACGTGGCCGACATGGCGCGCGTCTTCTCGCTCAGCAAGATCAACCTCTACGGCATCTCCTACGGCACGCGCTGGGCGCTCGAGGTGATGCGCCGCCATCCCGCCATCGTGCGCTCGGCGGTGCTCGACGGCGTCTACCCGCCGCAGATCAACGGCGAGCAGAACGAGGCCGACATCGTGCGCGCGGTGTTCGAGCAGCTCTACGCCGAGTGCGCCGCCGACAAATACTGCAAGCAGCACCATCCCGACTTCAGCGCCGCCGTGCGCGCCCTGATCGACGACGCCCAGACGACGCCGCTCAAGATCACGCTGCAGCTCGACGGCGGCGCGCAGCCGGCCCAGCTCGACGGCACCAAGATCCTGATGGTGCTGCTGCACATGATGCGCGAGGGCGAGGCCGCGCTGATCCCCGAGGCGGTGGCCGGCATCCGGCGCGGCGACACCAAGCTGTTCCGCCAGTTCGCCGAGGATTTCGAGAACGACGAGGGCGGCCTGCTCGAGGAGAACGCCCAACAGTTCGGCGGCCTGTTCAACACCATCGAGTGCCGCGAGAGCTGGCAGGCGGTCGACATCGCGGCGCGCGAGAAGTCGATCCTGATCGGCGGCATCTACGGCCTCACCGCCAAGGCGAGCAAGCTGCCGATCTACTGCCCCGTCTGGCACGTGCCGGCCGCACCGCCCTCGGAGCGCCTGCCGGTGCGCTCCGACATCCCGACGCTGCTGCTGTCGGGCAGTTACGACTGGCTGACGCCGCCCGCCTGGGGCAAGGCCGCGGCGCAGGCGCTCTCGGTGTCGCGCCACGTCGTCTTCCACGGCCAGGGCCACGGCGTGTCGAGCCAGGAGCCGTGCGCGGCCCGCCTGCGCGACGAATTCTTCGTCACGCCCGATCCGCGGGCCGTGCCGGGCTGCCCGACCAACGTCCCCCTCGACTTCGCCGCCGCCGCCGACCGCGCCAAGGCGGTCCCCTAGTTCTCTCCCCGTCAGCTCCTGGCCGCGAGGCTGCGGAACAGCGCGTCGGAGCGCTCGTCGGCCGGGAAGAAGCTCTCGATCCTCACTTCCTGCAGGGTGACGTCCTGCGGCGTGCCGAGCGTGGCGATGGTGGTGAACACCGAGAGCGCCTTGCCGGCCACCAGGTAGTCGACGGTCAGCACCGGCGGCGGGCGCTCCTCGAAGCGCACCTTGCGGAACGACGCCGGCACGTCGGGATAGGCCATGATCTCCTCGACGAAGGCGAGCGCCTTGGGCTCGCCGCCGTCGGCCAGGATCTCGGCGTAGGTGGTCGACACCAGATAGCGCGCCACCTCCTCCCAATTGACAATCTTGGCGCGCAGCGCCTTGGGATCGAGCAGCCAGCGCAGCAGGTTGGCCTGCTTGCCGGCGGGCGGCGCGGGCGGCGGGCCCTCGAACAGGAACACGGTGAAGGCATTGGCCGCATCGTTGGCGTCGAGCAGGTTCCACAGCCGGTCGATCACGATGGCCGGGTAGGGCTCCTGCTGCTTCAGCATGCGGGCGATCGCCTGGCGCACCGGCGTGAGCTCGGGCGCGGCGAGGTTGCTCTCGCGATAGACCGGCGCGAATCCGGCGGCCAGCAGCATGGCGTTCCTCTGGCGCAGCGGCACGTCGAGCGCCGAGGTGAGCTGCACCACCATCTCGCGCGAGGGCCGGGCGCGGCCCGACTCGAGGAAGCTGACATGGCGCTGCGACACGCCGGACTGCAGCGCCAGCGCAAGCTGGCTGGCGCCGCGGCGGCGGCGCCAGGCGCGCAACATGGGTCCGAACAGATCGGGCTGGTTGGCCGGAACGGCGACGGATGGGTTGCTCATGACCGCGAAGCTAGCATCGGCCCTGCGGCCTGCCGATTACCTCCGGCATAATTGGCGGAGCGGCGGCCGGCGGGCTAGGAAGGCCGCGGAGGCACCCATGGAAGACAAGGCCAAGTTCCTGAACGACCGGCAGCTCCCCTTCGCCAAGGTGCTGGGCATCAAGTTCCTCGCCGCCGGCGAAAGCGGCGTGAAGGCCGAGATGGTGGTGCGGCCCGAGCTCTGCACGCGGCCGGACATCCTGCATGGCGGCGCCGTCATGGCCTTCGCCGACACGCTGGGTGCCGCCGCCACCATCGTGAACCTGCCGGAAGGCAAGACGACCACGACACTCGAGAGCAAGACCAACTTCGTCGGTCCCGCCCCCGTCGGCACGACGGTGATCGGCGAGAGCACGGCCATTCACAAAGGCCGGCGTACACACGTCTGGACGACCCGCATCACCACGTCCGAAGGCAAGCTGGTCGCCGTCGTCACCCAGACCCAGATGGTGCTTTAGAGGGGAAGAGCGGTGGTCGGTATGGTCGACCACCCCGTTAAAATAATGGGAATCTAATGGGGTGGCCGACCATACCACCCCGATCCTGGGGCCGGCGTTTTCGGCGGGCAGACGCAGCAAGTCGATCATGCGCGCCACCATAAGCCCGGTGTTAGAAGGACAACGATTCTGTCCTATAGAACTGCGCCCCACATCTATCGTCGGTATACGAACGACTGATGCAACCCGAACCTGGATATGAGCATTGAGCTTGCCGAGGTTGCTCACGACGCCGAGGATGTCCAGATGGGGCAGGACAGCCTTTCGGGAAAGAGGATCCTGATCGTCGAGGATAATTTTCTCGTCGCTGAAGAACTGTGCCAGATCGTTCACAATGCCCGTGGTCAGGTAAAGAAGGCTGTCGCGTCATCGCATGCCGCGATCGACGCGCTGACGGACGGCAAGTTCGACGGCGCGGTGCTCGATGTTCAGTTGCAAGACGGTACCTGCGTCGAAGTCGCACGAGAACTCAGAAGCCGCCGCATTCCCTTCGTCGTGGTGACCGGCTACTCGCGCGACTGGCTGGCGCCGGAACTTCAGGGCGCGCCTTACCTGGCCAAGCCCTTCAATGGCCAGGACCTCGTCGCGTTGGCGATCCGTCACTTCTCATCGTAACGAAAAAGACCCGGAGTCCTTCAGGTCGCGGTCGCGGATTGGATGTTGCCCTTCAGCGGCATGCTCACGGTGCAGGTGAGGCCGCCGGGCTCGAGCCTCAGGTCGACCGAGCCGCTCAGCTCGTATTCGACCGAGCGCTTGACGAAGGCGGTGCCAAATCCCTCGGACGCTTCCTTGCCCGGCGACGGCCCGCCGATCTCGGTCCATTTCAGGACCAGACGCTCGCCCTCGTGCACCTTTTCGGTGAGCCAGGAAATGTCGACATGGCCCGATTGGTCCGAAAGCCCACCGTACTTCACGGCATTGGTCGCCAGTTCGTAGAATATCATGCCGAGCGTCGAGGCTGCGGCTGGCGTTAGCTTGATGTCCGGCCCGTTGACCACGATGGCCGCGCCACTGCGCGCCACGTGGGGACCCAGCGCCGTTTCGACCAGTTCGCGCAGACCGGTGCCGGTCCAGTTGCCGCGCGACAGCAATTCATGCGTGTTTGCCATCGCCCGCACACGTCCGAGGAACGCCGTCGAGAATTCTTCGAGCGAGCTGCTGCTGCCCACCATCCGGGGTGGCGAGCGCGCCGATGGTGGCCAGGATGTTCTTGACCCGGTGCTGCAGCTCGTAGAGCAGCACCTGCTGATGGGCTTCCGCCTTCTTGCGCTCGGAGATGTCGACGATCGCCGCGATGCCGCCTCTTGGCCGGCCGTCGTCGGCGAGCAACGGCGTAGCCGACATCAGGACATCGATCCGGCTGCCGTCGGCGCGCACGAACTCGCCTTCAAAGCTCGGGATGGCCTCGCCGGAGCGCGCCGCCCTGTATAGCGGCAACTCCTGCCGGGCGAGCTCGCGTCCGCCCTGGAAAAGGCGAATATTCTCGGTGGCGATGCGCGGTCCATCCGACTCGGAGCCCGTTCTCTGGCCGAGCATCCCGGCGGCGTAGCGGTTGACACGGACCTCGTCGCTGCGATTGTCCTCGGCGATCAGGACGCCGACGGGCAGGAGATTGAGCAGCGTCTCCAGGCTTTGCACGCGGTTGCGCAGGTCCGACGTCAGCTCGTTGATCTTGGCCTCGGCAGCCATGATCTTGGTGACGTCCATGAAGGTGATGACCACCCCGCCGATCACGTTATCGACCGTCCGGTAGGGCATCATGCGCATGATGTAGCGCGCATCGTCGTAGTTGCTGTCGATCTGCCGCTCGATCGTCGACAGGGTGCGCAGCACCCTCTCGGCGTCCTCCTGGACGGTATCGGAGATGAAGCGGGCGCGTACATGGGTGATCGGCCGGCCGGCGTCGCTCTCGACCAGCCTGAACACGTCCTTGGCCGCCGGCGTGAAGCTCTTCACCGCGAGATTGCGGTCGAGGAACACCGTGGCGATCTGCGTGCTCTCCAGCAGGTTGGCGATGTCCGAATTGGCGCGCGACAGCTCGTCGACGCGCGCATTGAGTTCGGAATTGACGGTTTGCAGCTCCTCGTTGATCGACTGCAGCTCCTCCTTGGAGGTCTCGAGCTCCTCGTTGGCCGACTGCAGCTCCTCGTTCATCGAGGACAGCTCCTCGTTGCCCGACTTCAGCTCCTCGTTCGACGATTCCAGCTCCTCGGTCGTGGCCTGCAGGCGCTCCTTGGTGGTGCGCAGCTCCGCCTCGAGCTGGCGCAGGCTGGCGTTCTCCACGTCCTCGACGTTCTCCGCGCTCTCCGCCTCGCTCGGCACGACGGCGCCGACATCCTGAAAGACGACCATGAACAGATGGTCCTGCGCGACCCCGGACCGCAGCGGATGGATGATGAGGTCGACGGCCTGGCGGCCGCCATTGGTGCCGACCATCACGTTGCGCTGGATCGTCACCTGGCCGGTGCTGATGGCCTTGTGCAAGCCGGCGCGCAGGTCCGGCCGCAAACCGGCACGCGCCATGCTGAAGATGTCCATGCGCGGTGGGCCCGCCGCCAGCTCGAGGTACCTTCCGGTCCGGGCCGAGCCGTGCAGCAGGTCGCCGTCGGCATTGACCACGACGTAGGCCGGCGCGTAGCGATCGAGCAACTGCCGCTCGGCCACCGCCTGCAGCGGCTCGTGCTTGGCGGCCGCGCCAGGCGCGGGACCGGCCGGCCGCCTCGCGCCTTCCGGCGCGGTCAGGGGGAATTCCGGCAAGCGTCGGTCGGCCGCGGTGCGCCGCTGGAAGATGCGATGGGTCTTGTCGACGGTGGCGAACAGCCGCGAATGCCGGGTCACGTTCTCGGAGGGGCCGAGGAACAGATAGCCCGAATCGTTGAGCGCATAATGGAACAGCGGGATCAGCCGGTTCTGCAGATCGGGCGTCAGATAGATCAGAAGATTGCGGCAGGAGAGGAGGTCGATCTTCGAGAATGGCGCGTCGCGCAGCAAATTGTGCGCTGAGAACAGGCAGACCTCGCGCAGCTCGCTGGCGATGCGGTAGCTGCCGTCCTCGCGCACGAAATATCGTTCGAGAAGGGCGGGCGGCACATCGTGGGCGATGGTCGCCGGGTAGCGGCCGATACGGGCTATCTGCAGCGATTGCTCATCGATGTCGGAGGCGAAAATCTGCAGCCTGGGCGCGCCGTGCCCTTTGGGCATGCGCTCCCGCATCAGCATGGCGATCGAATACGCTTCCTCACCGGTCGAGCAGCCGGGGACCCAGACCCGGATCGCGTCGTCGGAACCGCGGTTTTCGAACAGCTTCGGCACCACCTCCTTGGCGAGCGCCTCGAAAGCGGCGGGATCGCGAAAGAAATTTGTGACGCCGATCAGCAGGTCCTGCAGCAGGAGATCGACCTCCTGCGGATCCTTGCGCAGGCGCTCGATGAAGAGCGGCACTTCGTCGATCTGCAGTACCTGCATGCGCCGCTGCACGCGGCGCGCCACCGTCTTGTCCTTGTAGCCGCTGAAATCGTGGCCGGTGCGCGTGCGCAGAAGGGCGCAAATCTGCGCCAGATGGTCCGTGGTTTCCTGAAGGACGCCGTCCCGGCCCTTGCGGCCGTCGACCGTCGTCAGGTGGCGGAAGTAGTCCGCGAGCTTTCGCGGAATCTCTTCCAGCGGCAGGACGAAGTCGACCATGCCCGCGTTGACGGCATTACGCATCATCCCGTCGTACTCGGCGCCCTCTTGGGCAAGCGTCAACCCGCCATTTTCCTTGATCGCGCGCAGGCCGAGCGTGCCGTCGCTGCCGGTGCCGGACAGGATGACGCCGGCGGCGTTCTCGCCGTTGGCCTGGGCCAGCGATTTGAGAAAATTGTCGACCGGCGTGCGCTGGCCGCGCTGCTCGCGCGGCGGCTGCATCTGCAGCCGGTCGTCCGAGATGGTGAGGGTCGCGTTGGGCGGGATTACGTAGATGTGGTCCGCCTCGACCTGCATGCCCTCTTCGATGGCATGGACCGGCAATGCCGCGATTCTGGACAGCATGTTCGACAGCACACTCGGATGCGCCGGATCGAGATGCTGGACCACGACGAGCGCCAGGCCGGATCCCGGCCGGAACAACGGCAAGAGGCTTTCGAGTGCGCCGATGCCGCCTGCGGATGCGCCGATGCCGACGACCGGGATCGAACTGCCTCTGGGCCGGGGCGAGGGCTCCGGATCGTCTTCGTCAGGTGGTCTCGCCGTCTTCTTCGCCATTTGCCGCGAGGTTGCTCCTCGATGTCAGATTTGTCACGGCCGCCTCGTCGGCGGCCGCGAGGAGGCTGCCGAGCACTCTGGCGTTCTCGTCGTATTCGACGGCGCGTCGCTCGAGCCGCTCGGCCAGCACTGCGTTCTGTCCCTTGCGCTCCTTCTCTGCCATCCGCCGTACCAAGGCGGCCCGCTCCCGGTTGGCCCGCACCACGCTCTCCAGCATCCTCTGGATTTCGCGGTTCTGCGCCGCCTGGGCATCCTCGGCACTGAAGGCGTGCCCGACATGGCAGCGGTAGCGCAGCATCGGGCCGTCTTCGATCTCCCACAACGCGCCATGGCACTCAGGGCAGGTGAACGGCGAGAGCTTGCCGAGCCTGGAGACGTTCTCGATGTCGTTCGGCTCCTGCACGGCGATGGCGGCCTCGATGCGGATGTCCAAAGGTATATCGGGCGTGGAGCCGGCAGGTTGCACGACCAGCCGCGTCAACAGGCCGGGCATCTCAGCCGCCGTGCAGACATGGTCCACCTCGACGTGACGGATTGCATGCTCGGGCATGCTCGACTCCGCCGCGTCGGCCGGCTCCTGCACGACCGCCAATCCACCGCAGCGCTTGATCGCCCGCAATCCCGCCGTGCCGTCGGAAAGTCCGCCGGACAGGAGCACACCGATCACGCGGCCTCCGAACGAGGCCGCGGCAGTGCGGAACAGCGGATCGATCGCCGGGCGGGCCAGGTTCTCCCGCGGACCACGCCGCAGCAGGAGGTGGTTGTCGTGGACCAGCAGGTGTTTTTCCGGCATGGCGACATAGACGTGTCCGCGCTCGATCGGTCGCCCGGTCGCCGCCGCCATCACCGGCAACACACAGCGCCGCGACAGGATGTGGGTGAGGTGACTCGATGCACCCATATGGAGCACGATGAGCACCGCGGCCGGGAAATCGGCCGAAAGTCCGGAAAGCAGACTGCTGAGGGCGTCCAGGCCGCCGGCGGAGCCGCCGACGACCACGATGTCCCTGCGGGCGGAAGATGACGGCATGGAGCGCTTTCCTCCGCCGGTTACCGTCAGCCAACGTTTCGCCGCCGGCGCACGTTGCCAATACGGGCGTGGTCGCGCCTAAGCGGTCTTCGGAGGCGGCCCTTTATGCTCCTCCGGCTCGCTCTCCGGTCGCTTTGCTTGCAGGGCGAGGTTGCGCCAGTGCCGGGCGGTATTGAGGAGGACGGTTTTCGCCGCTTCGCTTCCGCAGACGTGAGCCAGATCCTCGCAGTGCTTTGCGTGTCGCAGGCAGTCGATGGCGGATCTCATATGCGCCTTCCGTCACGTCGAATGTGAGCGGGAGCGCGGGACATTCTTGCTTCTGGCCGATGCCGCTGTCTCTCAGCCGCCAGCGCCCGAGAGTCTCGGCTGGCGATGGAGAAACCCTATTCCCCTGTCCCGTGTCCGACAATCCAATTGCGGCGTGTCGCCGAGCTCGCCGACGTCGATTTGCAACCTTCCTGTCTTTTGGGGCGTAGCCACGGTGGACCTGCTGTCGGGGGAAGCGCATGACGGACGAGCCCGAGATACCGCTGACAAAGCAGGAAAAGAGCGCGCTTCTCAAGGTGATGATGAGGGCGCGGCAGGTGGACGACAGCGATTTCAGGTTGTTGCTGCAGCGGGCGCTCATCGAGCCCGGAACGAACGGGCCGCGGCTTACGGCGGCCGGAAGAAGGCACGCCCGATTGTTGCCGCTGGTGATCGTCCGCCGCCCCATCGATCCGGTCGAGATGGTCCTGTCCAAATATGCCGAGCGGGCCCAGCGTCTGACGGCGCGCGCCGATATGCCGACCCCGCCAGCCGAAGACCCGCCCGCAGAGCCATGGTTCGACATGGCAATGGCCCATCGTTGGATCGCATCGGCCCGGCAGCGGATCGGGCACACGCGCTCCATGCTCGACCGCCAACGCAAGCTCGATCGGGAGATCGCGTTTACAAGCAGGCGATGCGTGGCGATTTCCTTCGCTTGCCTGAGCGCGAGTTTCCAGACCGTCGGACTCGAGACGGGGTTGATGTAGCGTCAGCCGCTCTTCAGCGCGGCTGCATCGCGGCGAAAGACCTCGGGGTCGAGGATCGCGCGCGCAGGACCGACCTTCAGGCAATAATTGTACATGTCGCCTGTGGTGGCGATCTCCGCGCAACGCGCATCGTTCGAGGCGAGGCTGGAAGGAGAGGGCCTATCGTTTGCCGCGCAAGCGGCCAAGCCAGTCGACAGCAGCACAGCGAACGCAATCCGCGCACCCATGTGTGACCTCCCGGCAGGGGTCTACACAACGGCGCCTTGGCAAAGGCGTTGCCTCTTTTTTCGACGGAGATCGAAGTTTCCCGCGACTGTTGCGGCCGTGCAACGATGCCGCTCGGAAGTGGCTTACCCGCCGGCGCCGGCCAGCGCGAAGGCGATGATCGAATCGCCCGCCTTCGTGCCGAGCGAGCCGTGGCCGCCGGCGACGACCACGAGATATTGCTTGTGCGTGCTGTCGGAACGGTAGGTCATGGGCGTCGCCTGTGCCCCGGCCGGCAGCCTGTGCTGCCAAAGCATCCGTCCGTCGGTCACGTCATAGGCGCGGACGTAATAGTCGAGGGTCGAGCTCAGGAAGGCCACACCGCCTGCGGTGACGATCGGCCCGCCGAGACTGGGCACGCCCATCCCGATCGGTACCGGTACCGGCGCCTCGTCGCGAATCGTGCCGTTCTTGTGCCGGTAGACCAGCCGGCCGGTACGCAGATCGAGGCCCGCCACGTAACCCCAGGGCGGCGCCTGGCAGGGCAATCCGATCGGCGACAGGAAGGGATGGAGATCGGCCGAATAGGGGGCGCCGAAATTCGGATTGCTGCCCTCTTCGCTGGAGGATTGCTGGCCCTGGCGGTTCATCCCTTGTGCCGGCGGCGTCCTCGACCGGGCCTTCTCGCGCGGCGTCAGCTTGTCGACGAAGGCCATGTAACTCGGATTGGCGAAGGCGACTTGCTTGACCGGATCGACGGCGATGCCGCCCCAGTCGATGACGCCGAAATTGCCGGGATAGACCAGCGTGCCCTGCGTCGAGGGCGGCGTGAACGGCCCGTCGTAGCGCAGCCGCTTGAACATGATGCGGCAAGCCAGCTGATCCAGCATGGTGGCGCCCCACATGTCGCTTTCGCGAACCGGGCGCTGCGGCATCAGCGTTACCGCGGAGAAGGGCTGCGTCGGCGCGGTGTGGTCGCCCGCCACCGCGCCCTGCGGCACCGGTTTTTCCGGCGCGGGAAAAAGCGGCGAACCGGTGCGCCGGTCGAGGACGAACAGGTTTCCTGTCTTGGTCGGCGCGACCAGGGCGGGCACCAGGCCATTCGGCGTCTGCAGATCGATCAGGCTGGGCTGCGAGCCGACATCCATGTCCCAAAGGTCATGATGGACCGTCTGATACACCCAACGCACTTTGCCGGTGGCGATCTCGAGCGCCGTGATCGAGCTGGCGAAACGTTCGGTATTGGCGCCGCGCGCGCCGCCCCATTGGTCGGGCGTCTGATTGCCGTAGGGCACATAGACCAAGCCGAGCTTCTCGTCGGCGCTCGAGATGCTCCAGCTGTTGGGAGAGTTCTTCACATAGTACTGGTCGGGGCCGATCGGAGCCGTCGCGTCCGGATTGCCCGAGTCGAAATTCCACACCAGCCGGCCGGTCCGCGAATCGTAGGCGCGGACCACGCCCGACGGTTCGTCGGTCGAGTAGTTGTCGGTCACCTCGCCGGCGATGATCACGAGGTCGCGGGTCGCGACCGGCGGCGACGTCGAGTAGTACTCACCCACCTGCTTCGCCGGGTCGGGCATGCCCTGCCACAAATTGACCATGCCGCCGTCGCCGAAATCGCTGCACGGCTTGCCGGTCCCTGCATCGAGTGCGAACAGCCGCGCGTCGGCGGTGGGAAGGAAGATCCGCTTTGCACAGACGCCGTCGCCGTCCGCGGTCGCGGCATACGAAACGCCGCGGCACGTGAGATGCTGGAGATTGTGCGCCTCCTTGATATGCGGATCGAAGCGCCAGATTTCGCGGCCGCTGTCGGGGTCGAGAGCGATGGCGAGATCGTGCGGCGTGCACACGAAGAGCTTGTCGCCGACCTTGATCGGCGTGAGCTCGTATGTCGTCTCGAGAGGATCTTTTGCCGATCGGATGTCGCCGGTATGGAATGTCCAGGCGACCTCGAGCTTGGCGACGTTGGCGGCGGTTATGTCGGCAAGCGGCGAGTAGCGGTCGCCGCTCCATGTGCCGCCATAGGCGGTCCAGTCGCCGGGCCGGGTGGGATCGCCCGCGGCCGTGTTGACCAGCTCCGTCGGCAAGGCGCCGGTCGCCTCCATCGGATCGGCCGGCGTGGACATGGCGACAACGCCGACGGCGGCCGACGCAACCAGGGCGGCGGCCAGTCCGGTGCGTGCGAATGCCCGGCGCGGCAGCGCTCGCGACACCCACGGCAGCAACAGCACGATGGCGAGCAGGAACACCAGCCCGCCGCGCGTCGCCAACGGCCACCAGCGCAGGCCGGTCTCGCCGAGAGCCCATAGCAGCGTGCCGATGACGATGAGCGCGTAGAGCCAGAGCGCGGCCGCTCGCCTCAGGAACAGCAGGCACGCGGTGACGAGCATGCCGATGCCCGCCAGCACGTAATAGGGCGACCCGCCGAGCGCCGAGAGCCAGGCGCCGCCGGCAGCAAGGGCCGCGCCGAGCAGGCCGACCAGCACGATCGCGATCCACAAGGCAGGCGTTCGTGCAGACGCATTCGGCGACATCATTGCTCCGGGCTTGCCCGACAAGAACGAGCCGGTTGGACCGCCAGTTGCCCGGCAGTCCTCGAGGTCGATGTCGCAAGCGCAAAAAAGCGGCTCCCGCGGGAGCCGCCTTTCCTGCGCGATTTGACGCGTCGTTAGTGCGTGGTCGTGCCGACGACGCCGGCCGAGTTGACCGAGTTGACAGAAGAGGGGACGCCGGGCCCGTTGCCGGAATTGGTCACGCCGCCCACGTTGCCGGGGGCTGCGGCAATGCTGCCGCCGGAATTGCCGGCTGGTGAGGAGCTGCCGTTGGTGGTGCCGACAGCGGCGGTATTTGCGCTGGAGGTGGCCGCCGGGGAGCTGGCGCCGGCGTTGCCGGCCGCACCGACCGTGCTGCCGCCCGCCGTGCCGCTCGGCCCGCCGGAATTTCCGGTCGACGTTCCGGCACTGGCGCCCGGACTGGCCGAAGCCGAGCCCGAGCTCGCGCCGGTGCTGCCGGAAGAAGCAGCGCTACCGGCGGCTCCGCCGTTTTGCGCCAGGGCGGGCACTGCCGCCAACGACATGGCAAGGAAGGATGCTGTCAAAATACGCGTGATCATCGATCGCTCCATTGAGGGGTGAGAGGGACTCCCTCATGCAACACGACGATCGATTGGCTGGTTGCGGGCGGCTTCTGCCGTACAACCGACTGTGCGCAACCGTACAGGTTCCAATGTCAGACGCCGAACGGCCAGGTATCGGCGGGCTCGCTCGCGTTCTTTTGTCCGGGCAATGGCGTGATGGCGCTGGTCTGGTCGAACCAGACGTAGGCGTCGAACTGGCGGGCGAGTTCGACGCCGGCATAGTGGCTCTGCAACTCGGTGTCGGGCCGATAGATCACGCCGATGAAGCGCTCGAGCCGCTGCTCGCCGAGCTCGGCGCGCAGCGCTTCGCGCGCCTCGCCCATCATCAACACGCCACAGCCGATGCCGCTGTCGTGGAACTGCCGCTCGATGCTGCCGGGCCGCGAAGGCCGTACGTCCATGATCTCCATCGGCCCGTCCCAGTCATGCGCCGCCGCCACGGTGCCGCGGTCGGTGCCGAAGCCGATGGCTGCCATCGCGTCGCCGAAGCGCTCACGACAGAGCTGGCCGAGATTGAGCTCGTCGCGAACCCTGCCCATGTCGGTGAAGCGGGCGTCGCCGATATGCGAGTTGTGCGCCCATACGACCGCTTTCGAGCTGGCCCCGCGATGGTCGAGCAGACGCTCGAGGGTGTCGAACATGTGGCGGTCGCGCACGTTCCAGCTCTCCGCCGAGCCGTAATACATGATCCGGTAGTAGCGCTCGGCGGCCGCCACCAGCTCGGCGTTCTGCACGGCGTCGAACAGACGGTCGCGGTCGCCGCCCGCCGACAGCCGCTTCGCCAGCAGGTCGGTCAGCATCGCCACGACGTCCTTCTCGCACTCGCGATAGCGCCGGCCGAGCACCGCGCGGCCATACGACGCCGGATCCTGTTGCCAGGGCGTCAGGCAGCCATAGCGCTCGCGCGCCACCCGCGCGGTTTCCGGATCGGTGCGATCGAGATAGGCGAGCACAGCCGCGATCGATTCCGACAGGCTGTAGACGTCGAGACCGTGGAAGCCCGCGCGCCTGGCCTCATCGAGCCCGGCATTGTGCGCGCGCAGCCAGCGCAGGAAGCCGTCGACCTCGCTGTTCCGCCACATCCAGGTCGGAAAGCGGCGGAAGATCGTGGCTCCCTTCACCGGCTCGCGATGGCGCACGTAGCCGTCGAGAGCGGAGGCATCCGGCCAGTCGGCCTCGACAGCCACGATATTGAAGCCGTGCCGTTCGACCAGGCGGCGCGTGATGGCCGCGCGCGCGCGATAGAACTCCGCCGTGCCGTGGCTTGCCTCGCCGAGCAGCACGACCCGCTTGTCGGCGAAGCGCTCGAACGGATCGGCGAAGGCTGCGTGCTCCGGCGGCGGCAGCGGACGGGAAGCGGCGCCGATCAGGTGCGGCAGCCTGATGTCGGGCGGCGGTTCAGGCGCTTCGGCGCTCCAGCCCTCGGCGCCGATCAGCGGCACGAAGCGCACGTCGTCGAGCCATTCCTCGTCGAAGTCGTGCTGCGTCGTTCGGACCAGTCGCACCAGCCGCTGCCGGCCCGCGGTCGTGCCCACCGGCATGACCAGCCGGCCGCCGACGGAGAGTTGATGGCGCAGCGTATCGGGAACGCGTGGCCCTCCGGCCGAGACGATGATGACGTCGAACGGCGCCGCCTCTGGCCAGCCGCGCGTGCCGTCGCCCGCTCTGACCTCGACATTGTCGTAGCCCATCGCCTGCAGCCGCGAGCGCGCGTAGTCGGCCAGCGCCGCATGACGCTCGATCGTGCAGACGTGCGCCGCCATCTCGGCGAAGACGGCGGCGGCGTAGCCCGAGCCGGCGCCGATCTCGAGCACATGGTCGGCCGGCTTGATCGCGGCGATCTCGGCCATCCGTGCGACGATGTACGGTTGGGAAATCGTCTGGCCGCAGTCGAGCGGCAAGGCGGTGTCCTGATAGGCGAACTCGCGCATCGACTCCGGCAGGAACGCCGCGCGCTCGACCTTGCGCATGGCCGCCAGAACGCGCAAATCACCCACGCCGCGGCTGGCGATCTGGCGGCGCACCATGCGTGAAATGTCGGCGGCGCCGTGCACTGAGGCAGCCTTCCCGGGAGCGCCATCGGCCTCCCTCACTGGAGGAACGCCTCACCCGCCTGCCGGGTGACCAGTGAATGGGCGGCCGGAACGCGCCAACCGGCGGGCGCGTTTTTCCCCTGCCGGAGGGTGCCATGAGTCAGGCGTCTGTTGCTGTCCCAGCCACATCCAATGCCGTCGGCCAGGCCACGCCCGCGGGGGATGACGACAGTCAGAGCCGGATCGACGGCGCCTGGAGCCTGGTCACCATGTTCGACCTGATCTGCGGGTCGCCGGGCGCTCCGCTCGAGGAGCGCTGCCGCCGGCGCCGGAACGCGCGGCGGACGCGCTGGCAGAGGCGGGTCTGAGGCGGTAGGCCCGCTACCGATTGACGAACTTGAAGAACCGGCTGGTGCGGCCGCTCGCCGTCTCCTCCTGTTCGAGCAGGGCCAAGCCGTTGCGATCGAAGATCTCGAAGAACTGATCCCAGGGAATCTCTTCCAGGCTTTCGTCCTTCTCGCGAAAATCGAAGCGCAGGATTCCGCCGCCGTCACCGTCCCCGGCGGTCGCCTTGACCCGCGCCGGCCGGCCGTGGCGTTCTTCTGCCCAGCGTTTGATCTCGTCGTGATTGGTTATCTTCCTGGCGCTTGGCATCCCGTTCTCCATTGTTGCCTCGATGAGCAAGCGCGCCGGCCCGCCACTTGGTTGCGCGCAACCGGCGCGAGCTCCCGACCATTGAACCTCCATGAATGACCGATCCTCCAGGTTCCCCAAGCCGCCGCAGCGCCCGCAGCAACAAGAGATGCCCGGCCACAGCGCCGACATGCGGCCGGTGCCGGATCACGGCGAGAATTCCTATGTCGGCTCCGGCCGGCTGACGGGCAAGAAGGCCATCATCACCGGCGGCGACAGCGGCATCGGCCGGGCAGTCGCCATCGCCTATGCCCGTGAAGGGGCCGACTTGATCATCGCCTATCTCGACGAAGATGACGATGCGCAGCAGACGCAGCGGCTGGTCGAGGAAGCGGGCCGAAAGGCCATCCTGATGCCGGGCGACGTCGGCGATCCCGCCCACTGCCGTGCGCTGATCGACAGGGCGGTGAAGGAGTGGGGTCATGTCGACATCCTGGTCAACAATGCCGCGCACCAGGCGACCTTCAAGGACCTGTCCGATATCGACGACCAGGAGTGGGAAGCGACCTTCCGCACCAACATCCACGCCATGTTCTATCTTGTGAAGGCCGCCGTGCCGCACATGAAGCCGGGCAGCGCGATCGTCAACACGGCGTCGATCAATTCGGATCAACCGAATCCCACGCTGCTGGCCTACGCGACCACCAAGGGCGCCATTCACAATTTCACGGCCGGCCTCGCCCAGTTGCTCGCTGAGAAGGGCATCCGGGTCAATGCCGTGGCGCCCGGCCCGATCTGGACACCGCTCATTCCCTCGACCATGCCGCCGCAGGCGGTCGAGAAGTTCGGCGCCAATGTGCCGATGAAGCGCGCCGGCCAGCCGGCCGAGCTCGCCACCGCCTACGTCATGCTGGCCGATCCGCTGTCCAGCTACACGTCGGGCGCGACCGTCGCGGTGACCGGCGGCCGGCCCTTCCTTTGAGCGAGTAGTTGTCGGCCGGCTCAGTCGCGATCGCGCTGGTGCCGGCTCTCGTGCTGCGAATCGGCGGAGGTTCCGGTCACCGGCGAACGGCCGCGGCCGTCGGCGCTGTCGCGCCGGGACTGCTCGAGCACGCCGACGTCGCAGGTCACGGAGCCCGCCCGGCTTCGGCATTGCTCGAGCACGCCGTCGACACGCGTGCGCTCCTGCTCGGTCGGCACGGTGCCCTTGGCCACAACGTGACCGCCCGCCACCTCGACCGTGAGGTTGCGGGCATCGACATTGGCGCGCGTCAGCGCGTCGGTGATGGTGTTACGCAGCGCCTCGTCGCTCGCCTGCATGAACTCTCCTGTGGTCAGTACCTGCGCCGATCGCCATACCAGCCGCGCCGGCCGTCCTCGCGCTCATAGTACCGCTCGCCCTCCCGCTCGCGCGGCCGGCGACCGAAGAAGCCGCGCTCCTCCTCGCCGCCATAACGGCCGCGCTCGCGTTCGTCGGCGCCATAGTGGCCCTGGTAGCGGCTGCGATAACGCTCGTCCTCGTCGCGCCGGCGCGGGCTCTGCGGGTGGATCGAGACGATGCGCTGCGGATAGCGGCCGGCGCCGCGGGACTGCAGTTCCTGCTTACGGTGCTGCAGTTCCTCGGCCAGCTCCTCGCTGTCGATGTCGTTTTCCTTGGCCTGGGCGAAGGCCCCCTCGTTGGGCTTCTCCTCTTCGGCCACGTGATGACGGATCAGCTCACGCAGGACCGTCACCTTCGCTTCCCAATATTCCTCTGACGGCGAGCCGTCGAGCAGGTCGTTGATCATCATCTTCGCCGTGTCGTGCTCGACCTGGGCCTCGTCCATCGTGTCGTCCTCGACCCCGCCCTCGCGGCAGGCCGGATAGAAGATCTGCTCCTCGAGCAACGTGTGGATGATCAGTTCTGAGCAGATGCGGCGGACGATGTCGCGCTTCTCCTCGTTATCGTCCTCGTTCTCGAACTGCTCAAACAGCTTCTCGACCTTGCGATGGTCCTGCTTCAGGAGCTCGATGGCGCTCTCGCCGGAGGAGGCCGACTGGCTCTGCCTGTTCGACTGGCCAGTTCCGGTTTGTTGTTTCGTCTTCCTTGCCATGCTCACCCTCCATTTTGAACGCATGATCGCTGGCGGAGCTTCACAGGCGATCAATGGCAATGGTCGCAGGTGGGTTGCGTCACGCTTGCGCCGTGTGCGAGTCCGCACGAAGCGCGACCGATGCAACCGGACAAGCAAGCCCGCCATTGCTGTTCATGGGCGAGACGACTGGCAGAAATGGATGCGGGAATGGCGACAGCGGGGGACGGCAGAAAGCCAAGCATACTGGTCGCTGAAGACAATTGGCTGGTCGCCGACGCGGTGTGCGATCTGGTTCGCTCCTTCGGCTTCTCCGTGGCAGGTTCGGTGGCAGGCGTGCAGAGCGGCCTGCGTGCCGTGCAAAACGAGCACGTCGATGGTGCGATCGTAGACGTAAGGCTCGGCAACGATCTCAGCTTCCCATTGTGCGATGCCCTGGCCCGGCGGCGCATACCGTTCGTCTTCATGTCGAACTATCAACGCGCGCTCCTTCCGCCGGTTTATCGGGCCCACACGCTGCTCACCAAGCCGATCCAGCCGCAGCTTCTCCGGGCGGCGCTCAGCAATTTCGTGACCGTCGAAAGCCCCTGCAGGTTCGGCAACGCCGTTCTGGATGCGCTCCCGCCGGACCGGCAGGAGGCGATGGAAGGATTGCTCGAACAGTGCGTATTGGAGCCCGGCCGGGTCGTTGGCCGTCCCGGCCAGCCGGTCGGCTTCCTGTATTTCCCGGTGTCGAGCGCGTTGTCGTTGCTCACCGCAGCGCGCGGCTTCCGTCAGATGGAGATGGCGCTGATCGGCTCGAAAGGCATGACCGGCGTGGAGCTGGTTCTCGGTCGCTCGCAGGCCTCATTCGAAATCTCAGTCTATTCACCTGGCACAGCATGGCGCCTGCCGGCGCGGGACGCGCAGGCGCTAATCGAGCGCGATGGCGAGGTCCGACGGCATTTTCTCGGCCGCGTCCATTCCCTGCTCGAGCAAACGAGCGAAACAGTGGCGGCGAACGCGCAGCTTACCGTGGAGAGCCTAGTCGCCCGGCGACTGCTCATCGTGGCCGACCGGCTGGATAGCGACGAGATATTGGTCACGCACGGCGCGCTTGCGGACGCGCTCGCCGTTCGCCGTTCCGGCGTCACAATGGCGCTCCATCTGCTGGAATCGAAGGGGCTGGTGAGGTCGAGAAGGTGCGTGGTGCGCCTGCTCGACCGGGCGGGCCTGATGGAGCAGGCCGCCAAAGGCAAGAAGGGCCCGCCGGCAGGCGAGCCCTTCTCCAACTCCGCGGGTGGCCGAGTCGGCTAGCGCCGGCTCCAACCGCGACGTGATGCCTCGGAGTGACCGCGCGGGTCGCCGTACCAGCCGCGCCCGTCGTCATCGTCCCGAGACCGCGACCGATAACGCCGATCCTCATAGTCGTCGTCATAGTCGTAGCGTCCGCGACCGCGATGGCCGCCTTCCCAGCCCCGGCGCGATGCTTCCGAATGGCCTTCCTCATCGCCATACCAGCCGCTCCGGCCATGCCGTGGATGGTCCCAGCCGCGCCGAGACGCCTCGGAATGGCCTTCCTCGTCGCCGAACCAGCCGCTGCGGCCGTGCCGGGGATGATCCCAGCCGCGGCGCGAGGCTTCCGAATGTTCCTCCTCGTCGCCGTACCAGCCACTGCGGCCATGCCGCGGGTTGTCCCAGCCGCGGCGGGAGGCTTCCGAATGTCCTTCGGGGTCGCCGAACCAACCGCCATGACCGCGTCCGTAGCGGCCGTCGTCCTCATCGTAATAGCGGCGCGTACGCCGACGGCGGCCATACTCCCGATCGTCATCCTCGTCGGTGAAGCGGCCGCGCTCGTCACGTGACATGCTCATGTGGCACTCCTTCTCTCTCTTGCTCTTGTTCGAATCACAGCTTCGGCGTTCGAGCCCGCTGTGTTTTGGTAACAAGCAACTTTGGCAGCCAGTTGCCTGCCGCAAGCCCTCGCTTGGCAACTGTGCGCATTGGTACAGATCGCTCGTATGCAGGCGAACGTTCGCGCCGGCGCGGGGTGCTCGCGCTGAACGTCATTCAATTGAAATCGACCGGATCGATCGACCTCATGCGGGCTTGCAGGTCGGGGCGGGGGTTGCGACACTGTGGCAATGGGGCACGACGATAGCCTTTCAGGAAAAAGGATCCTGATCGTCGAGGACAATTTTCTCGTCGCCGAAGAGCTGTGCCAGATCGTCCGCGACGCTCACGGCGAAGCCAGGAATGCGTGTGCCTCCTCCCACGCGGCGCTCGATGCCCTGACGGAGGGACAGTTCGACGGCGCGCTGCTCGACGTTCAGCTGCAGAACAGCAGCAGCGTCGAGGTGGCCCGCGAACTGGCGGCCAGGCACATCCCCTTCGTCGTCGTGAGCGGCTACTCGCGCGATTGGCTGGCGCCGGAGCTCCGGAATGCGCCCTATCTCGCCAAGCCGTTCAACCGCGAGGAGTTGGTCGAGCTCGCCTCGCGCCATTTCAGGCCGTAGATCGCGACCCTTAACCTCCGGTGCGAAGGCAACCCTTCGGCACCGTGCCGCGTCTGCATTGCCATGGCACGACAGGCGCATTTGGCGATGGAGGCCCGCTCCGAGGCGGAGTTGCCGAGGGGGGCGGGTTGGCAGTTCGAGCCGAAATGGGACGGCTTCCGCTGCCTGGCGCGCCGTGCGGACGGCAAGGTCGACCTGCTCGGGCGCTCGGGCAAGAACCTGTCGCGCTATTTCCCCGATGTCGTCGCCAACCTCTCGAAGCTGAAAGCGCGGCGCTTCGTGCTGGATGGCGAACTAGTGATCCCGGTCGACCGGGCGCTGTCGTTCGAGGCCTTGCAGATGCGCCTCCATCCGGCAGCCAGTCGCGTCAACAAGCTGGCGGCCGAGCACCCCGCCCGCTTGATCGCGTTCGATGCGCTGGAGATCGGCGGCCGCGAGTTGCGCGGCGAGACGCTGGCCGTTCGCCGCCGTGCCTTGGAGCAGTTCTTCGGCGCGGTGCCGGCGGAGGCGGGCCTGCTGCTGTCGCCCAAGACGACGCGGCGGGCCACGGCGTCAGCCTGGCTGCGCCGGGCCGGCAGCGGCGCGCTCGACGGCGTGGTCGCCAAGCGCCTCGACCAGCCCTATCTCGCGGGTGAACGCGCCATGATCAAGGTGAAGTGCCTGCGCACCGCCGACTGCGTGGTCGGCGGCTTTCGCTTTGCCGGTGCCAGCCGGACGGTGGGCTCGTTGCTGCTCGGCCTCTACGACGAGGACGGCAAGCTCGACCATGTCGGCTTCGTCTCGAGCTTTCCGGAGAGCGCACGCCCCGATCTCAAACGCCGGATGATGGGACTGCGCGGCGGCACAGGCTTCACCGGCGCGGCGCCGGGCGGGCCGAGCCGCTGGTCGACCGAGCGCAGCGGCCAATGGGAGCCGGTCAAGCCCCGGCTGGTCGTCGAGGTGCAATACGACCAGGTGACCGGGGATCGCTTCCGGCACGGCACACGCTTCGTCCGCTGGCGGCCCGACAAGCGGCCGGCCGAGTGCACGTTCTATCAGTTGCACCAGGAGGCCGCGCCGTCCCGCCTAATGGCCGACCTCGAGCGCGCGCGCAAATGAAGGCCTTCCTGGTTCATCTGGAGCAGCTCGGACGGGACGCTGTCGAGTCGTTCATCGCCGACAATGCGCTGAGCCGCGGCGCTTCGATCGCCTACTACTCGATCTTCTCGATCGCGCCGGTTCTGCTCGTTGCCGTGGCGATGGCGGGCGCCATCTTCGGCCGCGACGCGGCGCAAGGCGCCATCGTCGCCGAACTGAGCGGCCTGATGGGCCGCGACACGGCCAAGGCCATCCAGGCGATGATCGAAAGCGCCAGCAATCCCAGAGGCAGCACGCTCGCCACGGTGATCGGGCTCGCAGCTCTCTTCGTCACGGTGACCGGCGTGTTCAGCGAGATCCAGTCGGCCCTGAACGCGATCTGGAAGGCGGAAAGCCACGCCCCGCTGCTGTCGCGCCTGGCGCGGGCGCGGCTTGCAAGCCTCGGCCTGGTGGCGACGTCCGGTTTCCTGCTCACCGTGTCGCTCGCCGTCAGCGCCGCGCTGGCCTCGCTGTCGACATGGCTGAAGTTTCTCTACCCCGGCGCCGACGTCGTGCTGCACCTGGTCGATATCGCGACCTCGGCGGTGCTGATCGCCGGCATGTTCGCCGCGATCTACAAGGTCCTGCCCGACACGACGGTGCACTGGCGGGATGTCGCGTTCGGCGCCGTCGTCACGATGCTGCTGTTCGAGGCCGGCAAGTATGTGATCGCCCTCTATATCGGGCAGAGCAAAATCGCCTCCTCCTATGGAGCGGCGGGCGCCCTGATCGTGCTGCTGGTGTGGATCTACTACTCGGCGCAGATCTTCCTGCTCGGCGCCGAGTTCACTCATGCCTTTGCCCGCCGCTTCGGCAGCCAGGCCGCCCAGCGCAAGCGAGCGGAGCCTACTTGACCAGCGCCGGAACGAACGCCTGCAGTGCCCGGTCGGCGTCGGCCGTAGTCTGGCCGCTGCCCTGGCTCCAGTCGACCCGGATCTTCAGGAAGTAGCCGTTGTAGCCGGTCAGCAGGAGCTTGCTGAACAGCCGGTCGCGCTGGGCGAGCGCCGAATAGACGATGCAGCGGAAGGCGATCGAGCCATACCGGCAGTCCGATGGCACCGCCGGCCGCTCGAAGTTGGTGAAGCCGTCGGCCTTCATCGCCTTCTCCGCCGCGTCGAGTTCGGCGGTGAACTGCGTGGTCACCATGGGGCTTTCACTGCCTGCGGTGACACGCCGGTCGTTGTCGAACAGGAAGACGGTGATCTGAACCTTGTTGATCACGTACTGGTAGACGTAGTGGACGTCGCGGCCGACCGGCGTCGTATAGGAGTGCTCGAGTTCGGCGCCACCCAGGCTGGGCGGAAAGTTGAGCCTGGTGCCGGGGTGCGTCGACGGCGCCGTGCCGCCCGGCAGGATCTGCGCCGAGGCGGTGCCGACCCACAGCAGCAGCAAGGCAAGCGCGGCGAGCAGCCTAGACGTCAAGGTTGGCCACCTTGAGCGCGTTCTCCTGGATGAAGTCGCGGCGCGGCTCGACCACATCGCCCATCAGCGTGGCGAAGATTTCGTCGGCCTCGTCGGCATGGTTGATCTTGACCTGCAACAGCGTACGCGCCTCCGGATCGAGCGTCGTCTCCCAGAGCTGGTCCGGGTTCATCTCGCCCAAGCCCTTGTAGCGCTGGATGTTGACGCCTTTGCGGCCGGCCTCCAGCACGGCCGCGAACAGCGAGATCGGCGAGGCGATCGGAATCTCCCTGTCCTTGACGATGAAGGTGCCGGGTTGCTGGTAGATATCCTGCAGGGCGTCGGTGTGGCCCTCCAGGCGACGGCCCTCGGCGCTCCTGATGAGCGGCCCGTCGATCACGTGGCGCTCTTGCACGCCCCGCAGGCGCCGCGTGAAGGCGAGCCCGCCGTCCGGCGTCGGCTCGCCCGTCCAGCCGCGCTCCAGCTCGGGGCTCACCCGATTGAGGCGACGGGCGATGTAGGCTGCGGTCTCCCTCGCCCGTTCCGGGTCGGACAGCACGCCGGATCGGAAGACGCCCGCGATAGCCGCCTGCTCGATCACCGCCTGGCTGGTGACGCGGCGCGACAGCGACAGGGGCTTCACCAGGTTGGTGACGGAGCGGGCGATGTCGACGGTCTGGCGCAGGTCGGCGCCCGCCATCATCGTGCCGTCGCCCAGCCGGAACGAGGCACCTTCGAGACCGCTTTCGATCAGATGGTCGTCGAGCGAGCGCTCGTCCTTGAGGTAGATCGCCGACTTCCCCTTGGCCGCTTTGAACAGCGGCGGCTGGGCGATGTAGAGGTAGCCGCCGTCGATCAGCGCCCGCATCTGGCGATAGAAGAAGGTCATCAGCAGCGTGCGGATGTGCGAGCCGTCGACGTCGGCGTCGGTCATGATGATGATCTTGTGGTAGCGGAGCTTGCTGATGTCGAAATCGTCGGCGCCGATGCCGGTGCCGAGCGCGGTGATCAGGGTGCCGATCTCCTGCGAGGAGAGCATCTTGTCGAAACGCGCGCGTTCGACATTCAAGATTTTTCCGCGCAACGGCAAAATAGCCTGGTTGGCGCGGTTGCGGCCCTGCTTGGCCGAGCCGCCGGCCGAATCGCCCTCGACGATGAACAGCTCTGAGAGTGCCGGATCGCGCTCCTGGCAGTCGGCAAGCTTGCCGGGCAGCGAGCTCACGTCGAGCGCGCCCTTGCGGCGGGTGAGCTCGCGCGCCTTGCGGGCGGCCTCGCGTGCCGCCGCGGCCTCGACCACCTTGGTGACGATCTTGCGCGCCTCGGAGGGGTGTTCCTCGAACCACTGGCCGAGCTTGTCGCCGACCACCGACTCGACCACCGGCCGCACCTCGGAGGAAACGAGCTTGTCCTTGGTCTGCGAGGAGAACTTGGGGTCGGGCACCTTGACCGACAGCACGCAGGTCAGGCCCTCACGCATGTCGTCGCCGGTCAACGACACTTTCTCCTTGCGCGAGATGCCCCCCTCGTCGGCGTATTTGTTGACGGTGCGGGTCAGCGCGCCGCGGAAGCCCGCCAGATGCGTGCCGCCGTCGCGCTGCGGGATGTTGTTGGTGAAGCACAGCATCGTCTCGTGATAGCTGTCGTTCCATTGCATGGCGACTTCGACCGAGATGCCGTCCTTCTCGCCGCGGATCGACACCGGCGGGCTGTGCAACACCTGCTTGTTGCGGTCGAGGTACTTGGCGAACGCCTCGACGCCGCCCTCGTAGAACAGCTCGGAGACCTTGGCCTCGGCGCCGCGCTCGTCGCACAGCACGATGCGCACGCCCGAGTTCAGGAACGCCAGCTCGCGCAAGCGATGCTCGAGAGTCGAGAAGTCGAACTCGGTCCTGGTGAACGTCTCTGTCGAGGGCTGGAAGGTCACTTCCGTGCCGCGCTTGCCGTCCGGCGCATCGCCCACCAGCTCGAGGTCCTTCTCCGGCTCGCCATGGCGGAAACGCAGGAAATATTCCTTGCCGTTGCGCCAGATGCGCAGGTCGAGGACCGACGACAGCGCATTGACCACGGCCGCGCCCACGCCGTGCAGGCCGCCCGACACCTTGTAGGAGTTCTGGTCGAACTTTCCGCCGGCATGGAGCTGGGTGAAGATCACGTTGGCGGCGGAGATGCCCTCTTCCTTGTGGATGTCGACCGGCACGCCGCGGCCATTGTCGCGCACCGTGACCGAGCCGTCGCCGTGCAAGATCACGTCGACGCGATCGCAGTAGCCGGCCAGCGCCTCGTCGATCGCGTTGTCGACGATCTCGTAGACCATGTGGTGCAGGCCGGTGCCGTCGTCGGTGTCGCCGATATACATGCCGGGCCGCTTGCGCACGGCCTCAAGGCCGCGCAGCACCTTGATCGAATCGGCGTCGTAGTCGTCGCCATTTCCATGGCCGTTGCCATTGGGGGGCAGTCCGTTCTCGCTCATGACAATGCTCTTCCTGACAGGGTTCAGTTCGCCGCGGCGATCGATCCGTCAGCCACGCGCAGGACCTGCGCTCGGCCGGAAAGCGGCGCGAAAAGATCGGCATCGGTGCCGGTCATCCAGCTCTGGGCGCCCAGAGCCACAACTTCATCGAACAGCGCCACGCGCCGGTCGCGATCGAGGTGGGCGGCGATCTCGTCGAGCAGCAGAAGCGGCGGGCGCCCGCGAGACAGCGCCACCAGGCGGGCGTGAGCGAGCGCAATGGATACCAGAAGGGCCTTCTGCTGGCCGGTCGAGCCTTCGGCCGCCGGCAGGTCGAGATCGAGATGGCGAACGGCAAGATCGCTGCGGTGCGGCCCGACAGATGTGGTGCCGGCCTCGGCATCGCGCAAGCGGTCGGCGGCGAGCTGCGAGCGCAGGCGGTCCTCGGCGTCGAGGGCGGCCATCGCGGCGATCCAGGAATCGATCTCGCCGGCCATGGCGAGGCTCGCCCGCGGGAACGGCCCGACGCCCAACCGTGCCGCCGAATCGAGGCGCTGAACGGTGTCGGCGCGATTGGCCGCCATGGCGACGCCATGGCGCGCCATGGTGTCTTCCAGCGCGGTGAACCAGTGGGGATCGCGGTTGCCCTCCGCCAGCAGCCGGCTGCGCTGGCGCAGCGCATTCTCGTAGGCCGCGACGTCGCCGGCATGCTCGGGATGCAGGTTGGTGACCAGCCGGTCGAGGAAGCGGCGGCGCTCGCCCGGCCCATCGAGGAACAACCGGTCGAGCTGCGGCGTCAGCCAGACCACCGCGACATGCAGGCCAAGCGCCGTCTGGCTCTGTGCCGGACGGCCGTCGATCCGCACCACCCGGCGCGGCAGGCCGCCTTCGGTCCTGGCGGGCTCGAGCCCGGTGCCGACGGCGAGCCGTCCCTCCGGTGTGTCGAGCGTGGCGGCAACAGCCCAGTTCGTCGCTTCCGGCCGGCGGGTCACTTCGTCCAAACGTGCCCGGCGCAGGCCGCGCCCGGGGGCCAGGAAGGAGAGCGCCTCCAGGAGATTGGTTTTGCCCGCCCCATTGGCGCCGACCAGGACGACCGGGCTTGGGCCGCAGTCGAGCCTGAGCTGGCGGTAATTGCGGAATTCGGTGAGCCGCAATTGCCGGACAGCAAGGACTGCCGGCGCAGCACCGGCTGCGGCGTCGGGGGAATAGGCAAGAGCGCTAACAGCCGGCGCGGTCATACCCGCATCGGCATGAGGACATAGAGTGCACTCTCATCCGCCCCGTCGCGCACCAGGGTGGGCGAGCCGGCGTCGGCCATCAGGAAGCGCGCTTCGGCGCCGGCGATCTGCTCGGTGATGTCGAGCAGGTAGCGCGAGTTGAAGCCGATCTCGATCGCGGCCGCCTTGTACTCGACCTCGATCTCCTCGGTGGCGCTGCCCGCATCGGGGCTGGTGGCCGACAGCGTGACCACGCCCTTGGCGACGGCAAGCTTGATGGCGCGCGACTTCTCGGTGGAGATGGTCGAGACGCGGTCGACGGCGTGCGCGAACTCCTTGCACGGCACGTTCAGCACCTTGTCGTTACCGGTCGGGATCACCCGTTCGTAGTCGGGGAAGGTGCCGTCGATCAGCTTGGAGACCAGCGTGACGTTGCCGGAGGCGAAGCGAATGCGGGTATCGCTGAGCTCGATGTCCACCGAGCCGTCGCTCTCGTCGAGCAGCTTGCGGACCTCGCCCACGGTCTTGCGCGGCACGATCACGCCCGGGATGTCGCCGGCGCCCTTGGGCAACGGCACCTCGACCCGGGCCAGACGATGGCCGTCGGTGGCGACGCCGCGCAGCACGTCAGTACCGCCGGCCTTGGCGGCATGGAAGTAGATGCCGTTCAGGTAGTAGCGGGTTTCCTCGTTCGAGATCGCAAAGCGTGTGCGGTCGATGATGCCCTTGAGGTCGGTCGAAGGCAGCTGGAAGCGGTGCGGCAGGTCGCCCTCGTTCATGGCCGGGAAGTCGGCCGGCGGCAGGCATTGGAGCGTGAAGCGGGAGCGGCCGGCCCGGATTACCAGGCTCGCCCCGTCGCTCGAGGCTTCGAGCTCGACCTGGGCGCCATCGGGCAGCTTGCGCACGATCTCGTAAAGCGTATGGGCCGGCGCCGTGGTCGACCCGGTCTTGGCCGCGCTCGCCTCGACCGTCTCAGTGATGGCGAGATCCATGTCCGTGGCCGCCAGGCTCAGCCGGCCCTTCTGGGCGGTGATCAGGACGTTGGACAGGATAGGAATGGTGTTCCGGCGTTCGACGACACTTTGGACGTGCGCCAGGGCCTTCAGAAGTGCGGCCCGTTCGATCGTCAGTTTCATGTTTTTGGTCGCTGTAACGAGGGTCAAATTGAGCGGTTCAGACACCCCGTTTCGCGAGCCCCGGAGGGCCGTTGCGGAACGGTTGCGGAGTATAGCATAGGCCCCGCCCGCCGGAAGCATTTTCCCCCGTATTTTGAGGCTCTTAAGCCCTGATTCGACAATGAAAAACGGGGCTCCGAGAGCCCCGTTCGTTGTCGCACAGTCGGCGGCTGTTAGCCCTGCAACTGCCGCTTGAGCAACTCCACGTCCTCCGCAATCGACAGGTCGGAGATCTTCAATTCCTCGATCTTGCGCACGGCATGCATCACGGTGGTGTGGTCGCGGTTGCCGAAGCGCTTGCCGATCTGCGGCAGGCTCAATGTCGTGAGCTGCTTGGCGAGATACATCGCCACCTGGCGCGGCCTGGCCACCGATCGCGCGCGGCGCGGCGAACTCATCTCGGCGAGCTTGATGTTGTAGTGCGCGGCGACCCGCTGCTGGATCTCGTCGACCGTGACCTTGCGATCGGCCTGGCGCAGCAGGTCGTGCAGGACGTCCTGCGCCATCTCGACGGTGATCTCGCGGCCGATCAGCTGGCCGTGTGCCACCACCCGGTTCAGCGCGCCCTCAAGCTCGCGGATGTTGGTGCTGATCTTGTGCGCCAGGAACTCCAGCACCGGCGTCGGCACCGGCACGCGGGCGGTCTCGGCCTTGGTCTGCAGGATCGACAGCCGCAATTCGTATGTCGACGAATGAATGTCGGCGACGAGGCCCGAACCAAGCCGCGAGCGCATGCGCTCCTCGATGTCCTGCAGCTCGCTGGGCGGCTTCTCCGACGACAGCACGATCTGCTTGTTCTGCTCGACCAACGAGTTGAAGGTGAAGAAGAACTCGTCCTGGCTCGCCTCCTTGCCGCAGATGAACTGCACGTCGTCGACCATCAGCACGTCGACGTTGCGGAACAGCTCCTTGAACTGGTTGGTGCTCTTGGTGCGGAGCGCCTGGATGAAGCGGTTCACGA
Source organism: Reyranella sp. (assembly GCA_035651335.1). GTDB lineage: Bacteria > Pseudomonadota > Alphaproteobacteria > Reyranellales > Reyranellaceae > Reyranella. The sequence goes on from DASRFX010000021.1 coordinate 62,215, forward strand.
AGCTCTCGGCCGTGAGGTAGAGCACCCTTGTCTTGGGATCGCGCTCGCGGATGGCATGCCAGATAGCATGCATCAGGTGGGTTTTGCCGAGGCCGACGCCGCCGAAAATATAGAGCGGGTTGCGCTCCGGCAGCGGCCGGTCCTGCTCGGCGATGTTGCGCGCGGCGGCATAGGCGAACTCGTTCGGCTTGCCGACCACGAAATTGTTGAACGTATAGCGCGCCTCCGGCCCCTGGAAGGTGTCGTCGACACCGCGGCCGATCGAGGGACCAAGCCGCGGCATCGGCGGCTGATAGCTCGACGGCGAGGGTACCGGCGGCATGGCGATGATGTCGTTGGGCCGCCGCGGCGCCGGCGGCGGCACGAGGTTGACCTCGACGTTCTTCACCTCGGTATTGACCGACTGCCAGTAGGCCAGCACGCGGTCGCCATAGTGGCGGCCCACCCAGTCGCGCACGAAGCGCGTGGGGGCGTAGAGGCGAAGCTTCCCGGCCTTCAATTCACCTAGCTCGACCTCGCCGAACCAGGTCTTGAACGCCTTGTCGCCGATTTCCTTGCGAAGCCGGTCGCAGACGCGCGTCCAATGCGCTTCCAACTCTTTCCGGCCTTCTTCCATTACCGCCCCCGCCATCTTGTCTTGATAGTTGGCTTCTTTGCCGCCCGTGTTCGGTGCTTGTGTTCTCGTCACGTCTGTCTCCAGGGAAGTCCTGCCGCCTTCCAGCCCGCCGTCGCGCCGCGCTTGGCCTGCGCATCGAGCGGACCCTCGAAACCGTCACTCACGTTGAAGCAACTACTGTATCCGGCTGCGGTCATGGCTTTCGCCGCCGCAGCCGAACGGGCCCCACTCCGACAGAGGAAGAGCATCGGAGCGTCCCTGTTCGCTACCGCGCCCGAGAGCGCGGTCACGAATTCCGGATTTATCGTCATGCTCGGAAAAACCTGCCATTCCAGCAACGCCGGCTTCTTGTCCAGCGCGGCAAGGTCCGGCAGGCCGACATAGTTCCATTCGGGCCGGGTGCGCACGTCGATCAGGACGGCGTCCTTCAGTTCGCCCAGGATCTTCCAGGCCGTTGTCGGCGACACGTCGCCGGCATAGCCGGCGGCGGGTGTCACTTCATACGTGCCGGCGATCTTGTTCGACATGGCCCCCGCTCTTTGTTTCGCCGAAGCAGGGCGTAGATGGCGAGCCGGCGAGCGTCGGAAGATCACAGCGGGACAGCGCGACGAGAATTTTTCCAGCATGCGCTTCCATAGGAAGCGTCGTTCTCGTTCGTCGTCTTCCCCTGCTGCGGCCTCTCCCTCGTTCGTCTTTCCGGCGAAGAGGAAGCCCCTCCGTCTCCGCCTTGGCTCGCGTTCCAGCGCCCCACGCCCCGTCGCGATGCTTCGACTCTTAGACAGACTCACTCCGTCGCGCAAACGATTCACGCCGGGCACCGCGCACGTGATTCAACTTGTTCGTCGTGGTGATCGATTGACAATCCTTCTGATTCGATTCTCTGCATCCTTCAGGGAAGTTCGGCGCTCAACATCTAGCGCCTGGACCTGATCACACTCCGATAAACGCGAATCGTATGGATATCGCCGAATTGCCCTCCAAACATTTCGGACATCCGGCGCCGAAAATATTTTTGGAAGCAACTCGGCGTCGTCGCCTCCAAAAAACAAAACGCCGCTCGTCAGAGCGGCGTTCATTGGACTTGCCAAGGGAGCGACGATCAAGCCGTCGATCACGCCATCGTCTTGATGCGCGCGTTGAGCCGTGACACGCGGCGCGCAGCGGCGTTGGGAGCGATCACGCGGGCGGCGGCGCCGCGCTGGATCTCGGGCTGCGCGGCGCGGAGTGCGGCCAGCGCCGTCTTCTTGTCGCCGGCGGCGATTGCCTCCTCGACCTTCTTGATCGAGCTACGCACGCGGCTGCGGCGGGCGGCGTTCGCGGCGGTGCGGCGCTCGGTCTGGCGGGCGCGCTTCTCGGCCGACTTGTGATTAGCCATTCAATCCTCTTTCCTCGGAAGGGCGCGCTTATACGGGCCACAGCGGAGCCGGTCAAGCAGGCCGGAAGGGCCTGATCTAGCGGTGTTTCCAGGCTGCCTTGCGCTTGTCGGCGAAGGCGTTCATGCCCTCCTGGCGGTCCTCGAATGCGAAGGTGGCGTGGAAGGTGCGACGCTCGAAGCGTACGCCCTCGGCCAGGGTCGTCTCGAAGGCGCGATTGACCGCTTCCTTGGCCACCATGGTCGCGGGCAGCGACATGCCCGCGATCTTCTCGGCGGCCGCTACCGCTTCTTCCATCAGCTTGTCGAGTGGCACGACGCGGCTCACCAGGCCGCAGCGCTCGGCTTCGGCGGCATCCATCATGCGGCCGGTGAGCACGAGGTCCATCGCCTTGGCCTTGCCGACGAACCGCGGCAGGCGCTGCGTGCCGCCCGCGCCCGGAATGGTGCCAAGCGTGATCTCTGGCTGGCCGAACCTTGCATTGTCGGCTGCAATGATGAAGTCGCACATCATCGCCATCTCGCACCCGCCGCCCAGCGCATAGCCTGCGACAGCCGCGACGATCGGCTTGCGCACCTGGCTCACCTTCTCCCAGCCGACGGTGATGAAGTCCTGCAGGAAGACGTCCTGATAGGACTTCTCCTTCATCTCCTTGATGTCGGCGCCCGCAGCGAACGCCTTGTCGCTGCCCGTGAGGACCATGCAACCGATGCCGGCATCGGCTCCGAAGGCGTCGAGCGCTTGCCCCAGCTCGCGCACCAGGTCGGCGCACAGCGCATTGAGCGCCTTCGGACGATTGAGCCGGATGATGCCGACCCGGCCCTTGGTCTCGGTCTGGATGTTCTCGTAGGCCACGTCGCCCTCCTATCTCTGGCAGTGCCCGCAATAAAAGGTCGATCGTCCGGACTGCACCAGCCTCCGCACCGTCTTGCCGCAGCCCTTGGTCGGACAGATCGCGCCGGCCCGATCGTAGACGTTGAAGCGGGTCTGGAAATAGCCCAGCTCGCCATCGGGCTGGATATGGTCGCGCAGGGTGGAACCGCCGTCGTCGATCGAGCGCAACAGGACCTGTTTCAGCGCCGCCACCAGCCGGTCCGCCCGCGCACCTTGAACAGTGTGGGCCGAGCGGCGGGGCGAGATTCCGGCCAGGAACAGGGCCTCGCAGGCGTAGATATTGCCGATCCCGACCAGCGTCTTCTGGTCGAGCAGGGCTGCCTTTATGGGGGTGCGCCGGCCTTTGAGACGTGCGGCGAGGGCCGCGCCGTCGAACGC
>DASRFX010000022.1:0-7027 GCA_035651335.1 Reyranella sp.
GAGCCGCGTCACGTGGTTCAGCTTGTCGCTCGGCTTGTCGTCGCTGATCCAGTCGCGTGCGTTCTCGCTGAACCACAGATCGCCGGTGCGCGGATCGACCGCGCCGCCGACGCTGTTGCGGATGCCGACCGCGACCAGCTCGGCCGTGCCGTTCGCCGGATTGACCCGGCGGTACTGCGACACGCTGGTCGGCGGCAGGCAGATGTTGCAGGGCGGCCCGAACGGGACGTAGAACCAGCCCTTGCCGTCGGGCACGAGGTACTTCCAGCCGTGCGGCACGTAAGGCGGCATGTCGTCGTAGACGACCTTGGCCTGCGGCGCCTGGTCGAGATTGGCTTCGGCGTTGTCGTATTTGTAGATCTTGTCGATGTCGATCACGTAGAGCGCGCCGTCCTGATAGGCGACTCCGGTCGGCATGCGCAGCCCGGTGATGAACGGCTTCACCACTTTCTTTCCGCCCTGGTCGACGACGGCGCTCACGGTGCCCTTGTCGAATGTGCCGACGAACAGCGTGCCGTTCGGCGACATGGCCATCTGGCGCGCCTGCGGCACACTGTCGGCCCACACGGTCATCTTGAAACCCGGCGGCAGCTTCATCTTGCCGAGCATCTTCTCGAGGTCGGCGCGCGGCGTGGGCAGTGGCTGGCCAGGATTGGGGGTCAAGCCCTTCTGGTCCTTGGTCTCGTCGCCCAGGAACCAGTCCTCGGGCGGATGAAGCCAGAAATCCTTGTTGTTCGATTCGTAGTGCTTGAGCTGATCGCTCGCCGCCGTTTGGGTCTGCGCCAGCGCCGCCAGCGGAGCGCAGCCGAAGAGGGCCACGATCGCGCCGACAACGCACGCCTTTGACAAAGCCGCTCCTTGCCGTTTCATCTTGGTGTCTCCTCTCTTCTTGTCGTTAGCGAAGGGAGGTTAGGCCCGGGAGCGCGCGAGTTGCGACCACCGGCCTCAGATATATTTTCGCCCGGCCCCGGAACCTTCAGGGGCGTGCTGCGTTGTCGGGCGCCGTGCCGGGGAACCCCTTACATCCGCCCGTCGTTCGCGAAGGGAGGAGCCTGCAGCATGCCCGACACCGCACCCATCCGTGTTCCCTCCGCCTCGCATCAGGTCGATGCGCCCGACCACCGTGAGCCCAAGCCTGGCGATCCGTGCGCGCTGGTGATCTTCGGCGCCGGCGGCGACCTGACCAAGCGCCTGGTCGTGCCGGCGCTCTACAATCTGGCGTGCACCCACTTGCTGTCGGAATCGTTTGCGCTGATCGGCATCGATCACAATGACCGCGATACGGCGGAATGGCGCAAGCAGCTTGCCGACATGCTGCAGAGCTTCATCGGCAACCCCAATTCGGAATTCAGCGCCGGCAGCATCGACCAAGCAGCGTGGGATCGGCTCGCCGACGCGATGACCTTCGTGCACGGCGATTTCGACGATCCCGGCCTCTACGACAAGGTGCGCGAGGCGCTCGCCACGGCCGAGCAGGACCATCACACCCAGGGCAACGCGATCTTCTATCTCGCCGTGCCCGACCGCTTCTTCGGCCCGATCGTCGATCAGCTCGGCAAGGCGGGCCTGACGCAGGAAGGCGCGGCGCACGACGGCAAACCAGCCTTCTGGCGCCGCGTCGTCGTCGAGAAGCCGTTCGGCCACAGCGTTCAGTCGGCGCACGATCTCAACGTCGAGATCCTGCGCAGCCTGCGCGAGGACCAGATTTTCCGCATCGACCATTTCCTCGGCAAGGACACGGTGCAAAGCATCATGGCGTTCCGTTTCGCCAACGGACTGTTCGAGCCGATCTGGAACCGCGACCGCATCGACCACGTGCAGATCACCGTGGCGGAGACGGTGGGCGTCGAGGGCCGCGGCAAGTTCTATGAAGCGACCGGCGCGCTGCGCGACATGGTGCCCAACCACGTCTTCACGCTGCTGTCGATGGTCACCATGGAGCCGCCGACCGGCTTCCACGCCGAGGCGATCCGCTCCAAGCGCGCCGACGTGCTGGTCGCGCTGCGCTCGGTCAAGCCCGCCAAGGCAGTACGCGGCCAGTACGGCGCCGGCCACATGTTCGGCAAGCCGGTCAGGGCCTACAACGAAGAACCCAACGTCGCGCCCGATTCCAAGATCGAGACCTACGTCGCCATGGAGCTTGAAATAGACAATTGGCGCTGGGCGGGCGTGCCCTTCTTCATCCGCACCGGCAAGCACATGAGCGAGCGGCTGACGGAGATCGCCATCCAGTTCAAGCAGGCCCCCTACGCCGCCTTCGAGGAGACGCCGGTCGAGGCGCTGCGGCCGAACTGGCTGGTCCTGCGCATCGCGCCGGACGAAGGCATTTCGCTGCAGTTCGAGGTCAAGAGCCGCGGGCCGACGGTCGAGCTGGCGGCCGTCAAGATGGACTTCCGCTACGACGACTGGTTCCCCAAGGAGCAGAACGTGGGTTACGAGACCCTGCTCTACGACGTGATGGTGGGCGACCAGACCTTGTTCATGCGCGCCGACATGGTCGAGCAGACCTGGCGCGTGGTCCAGCCGGTGCTCGACCATTGGGCGGCGGCTCGTCCGGACTTCCCGAACTATGCCTCGGGCAGCGGGGGCCCACTGGCGGCCGACGACCTGATCGCGGCGAGCGGCCGCAAATGGCGGCCGGTGGCACTGCCCTCGCCGCCGACCAAGAAACGATAGAGCGGAATGGGATGAGATGGAATCGCATATGGCTCCATCTCATCCCATTCGCGCGCACGGGTAATCGCGGTTCCACAGGGCATGATCGGTTCGGCTGATTCCAGCCGAACCCATCATGCTTTAGGAGCCCCTTCTGGTATTCAGGCTGCCGCCACGCCCTCGGTGCCCACGATGGTGGTGCGGTGCATCACCCGCCGCTCGCCGGGATCGTGCGGCGTCACGGCATGCACGGTGCAGCGGTTGTCCCACATCAGCACGTCGTGCGGCTCCCAGACATGGCGATACATGTATTTTGGCTGGGCGGCGAAGTCCGACAGCTCCTCGATCAGCTTGCGGCCGGCCGCCTCGTCCATCCCTTCGACCTCGTCGTTGTAGATCGAACTGATGAACAGCGATTTGCGCCCGGTGACGGGATGTCGTCGCACCATGGGATGCCACACCGGCGGCATCGCCTTGCGCTCGGACTCGGGCGGCGGCGGATTGCCGACCAGCCGCGCCAGCATGCCGAAATCGTGCCGCGCCCGCCGCCCTTCGACCTGCTTCCTGAGCGTCTCGGGCAGCTCGTCATAGACCATGTACATGTTGATGAACTGGGTGATGCCGCCGGTCCGGCTGATCTCGATGCCGTGCAGCAGGGAGCCGACCGAAGGCTTCGGCCGATAGCTCGAATCGGTGTGCCACTGGCGCGACGACGAAAGCTGCTTCTGGCCGGGATCGGACGGCGTCAGCAGGCGGCCATTCTCGTCGACGTTGGAGACCAGGAAGATCTCCTTCACCCGGTCCGAGCGCAGGCTGAGCGAGGTCTGGTGGAAGATCTCGGGTTCGCCGAAATGCCGCGTGAAGGCGACATGCTCCTGGTCGGTGATGCGCTGGTCGGGGAACACCACGACCAGGTGCTTCATCCAGGCGTCGTGCACTTCCTTGCGCGTCGCCTCGTCCATCGGCCGGCGCATGTCGACGCCGCGAATCTCGGCACCCAGGGCCGGATGCCTCGGCGTAACGTTGATCGGCATGGCATCACCCGCGCGCAGGGGCGCCGACCCGGCCCGGCATGTCCTCGGCCATCGCCGCCGGCGTCCAGCCATCGCGGCCGGGCACATAGGATCGATTGGTCTGCTGCGGGTTCCGGTTGAGCAGCGGACGGGCGAACATCGGGTGAGTCATGCTGCGGATCTCGTGCTCGATCTCGAACAGCTTCTTGCCGGTCTTGAGATCGACGATGTCCTGGAAACGGTACTGGTAGCGGTTGCTCTCTTCAGTCACCAGCTTGCGCTCGGCCAGCCGGTCGTGCGGGTTGGAGAAGTTGGCGACGTAGACCTGGATATGGTGGCCGTCATAGGACGGGATGTTTCCCTTGCTCTCGCGAAACACCAGCTCCTGGTTGTGCCCCACCGAGACGTGTGCAGCGCCGTTCTTCACCGAGGTCCGGGTGTCGAAGATCTCCCGATAAAAGTCGGCGATGCCCTTGGCCGTGCCGGCCGGCACGTCGAACTCGACATAGGCCATGCCGAGCTCCATCCCCTCCATCGGATCGTGCATGCGGATGGTGTTGCCCCACGGGCAGGTCGTCTCGACATAATCCTTGTGCTCCTTGAAGGAGAAGGCGGTGCCGGCGAGCGGCTTGCTCATGCGCTCGCAGCGCTGCAGCAGCAACTCGCGGTCGGGCGTCACCAGGCCGACCTTGCCACGCAGCACCTGCGGCTTGCCGGTCGGCAGGTGGAACTGGCTGCGGCCGACATTGGCCCACATGTTGTCGATGCTGGTCATCATGTAGGGGTCGCGCGTCAGCCCCAGGGCACTGATGTAGTAGAGCGTGGCGGGACGCTGGTCCTCGACCTGCACGTTCACATGCTCCAACGCCACGATATTGCCGAGGTCTTCCGCCGCGCGGTCAAACTGCCGGGCCATCGCTTGCCTCCGTCCGGTTAGGCGACCATTCTAACCACCAAATAACGCCCCGAGGAAACGCCCCAAGGAGGCCAAATGATTACGAAGTTCGACAGTTCGTATGTCGGCTCGGTCGACCTCGAAAATCCCGGCTATCTCGGCACGCCGATCAACGAGCGCTGGTATTCCAACGACGTGCTGGCCGACACCCTGCACAAGGCCGTGGCCTATGCGCAGAAGATGGACGGGCTGGGCTACGACACGTTCTGGATGGCCGAGCACCATTTCCAGCCCGAGGGCACCGAGTGCATCCCCAACCTCCTGATGATGGCGATGCACCTCGTCAACCAGACCAAGCGGCTGCGCATCGGTTGCGGCTTCAACATCGTGCCGATGTGGCATCCGCTCCGGCTGGCCGAGGACTACGCCATGGCCGACGTGCTGAGCAACGGCCGCGTCGTGTTCGGCATCGGCCGCGGCTATCATACGCGCGAAGTCGAGACGTTCGGCTCGCCGCTGATCGACCAGACCGCCAACCGTGAGCTGTTCGAGGAAGGCGTCGACATCATCTTCAAGGCGTTCAACGAGGAGCGCTTCAGCCACAAGGGCAAGAACTACACCATCCCGCCGGCCGTGCCGTACCGAGGCTACACGCTGAAGGAGATTACGCTGGTGCCGCGGCCCAAGCGCCTGCCGGTCGAGTGCTGGCAGCCGATCCAGAGCGGCTCGGACCGCGCCTTCGACTTCATGGCCAAGCACGGCATCTGCGGCGTGATCGGCGGCGGCTTGGCCGAGGGCGGCGCGGTCGACCGCCACATGCAAGGCCTGCAGGCCGCCTATGCCAGGCGCGGCATCAAGCTCGCGCTCGGCGAACGGATCGCCATCGGCTTCCAGTTCCACATCGCCGAGAGCAAGGAGGCCGCGATCAAGAAGGCGGCGGCCTACTACGAGGAGAACATGAAGATGTTCGGCGAACTGCGGCTGGTGCGCGCCATCACCGACGAGCAGATCGCGGCGATGCGCAATCCGGCGCTGGTCGCCAACACCAAGTTGCCGCGCATCGAGGATGCGGTGAAGGCGGGCGGCTTCCTGGCCGGCACGTCGGCCGACATCATCGCCGAGCTTAAGAAGGTCGAGGCGCGCTATCCCGGCCTCGAGCGGGTGATCTGCACCATGCCGCTTGGCACCCCGCTCGCCACGACGCTCGAGCAGATCGAGCGCTTCGCCAAGGAAGTCATGCCGGCGTTCAAGCAGCCGGTCAGGGCGGCGGCGGACTAATACGAAGGGAGAGGAGAAGATGATCTTCGAGATGCGCACCTACCTGATGAAGCCCGGCAGCATCCCCGAGGTCGAGAAGCGCTTCGGCGCCGGCCTGCCGGCGCGCGCCAAGCTGTCGCGCTTCGGCGGCTTCTGGCGTTCCGAGGTCGGCACGCTCAACCAGATCATCCATGTCTGGCCGTACAAGGACCTCAACGAGCGCGAGGCGATCCGCGCCAAGGCGATCGAGACCGGCGTGTGGCCCGTCAAGATGCAGGAATTCATCCTCGAGATGGAGAGCAAGATCCTCTACGCCGCGCCCTTCTCGCCGCATTTCGACCCGGGCGAGCACGGCGGCATCTATGAGTTCCGCACCTACACGTTCGGCCCGGGTTCGATCCCCAAGGTGATCGAATCGTGGAGCGGCCGCATCAAGCAGCGCACGGCGCTGTCGCCGCTGATCTTCGCGGGCCACACCGAGATCGGCCCGCTCAACCAGTGGGTCCATGTCTGGGCCTACAAGAACATGGGCGAGCGCGAGCGCATCCGCGCCGAGGCGGTCAAGGCCGGCATCTGGCCGCCGCCGCGCCACGAGAGCGTGCAATTGCTGAAGCAGCAGAGCACCCTGGCCATTCCCGCCAGCTGGTCGCCGCTGCACTAGAGGAGGCTTCGATGGCGATCACCATCCGTCAGGTCGGGCCGTGCTTCGCGGGCGAAGTGGACGGCATCGACATGAGAAAGCCGATGACGCCGCAGGAGGTGGCGGAAATCCATGCCGGCATGGACAAGTACGCCGTGCTGGTGTTCCGCGACCAGAAGATCGACGACGCCCAGCAGCTCGCCTTCACCCAAAGCCTGGGGCCGATCGAGCATGCGATCGGCACCAGCCTGCGCGCCGCCAATGAATACCGGTTGCCGACCACGTTTGCCGACGTCTCCAACCTCGACAAGGACAACGCGCCGTTCGCGCGCGAGGACCGCCGCCGGCTGTTCGCCATCGGCAACCGGCTGTGGCACTCGGACAGCTCGTTCAAGGTCGTGCCCGCGAAATACTCGCTGCTGCACGCCGTGCGCATTCCGTCCAAGGGCGGCGACACGCAGTTCGCCGACATGCGCGCGGCCTACGACGCGCTTGACGAGGAGACCAAGGCGCTGGTGCAGGACATGGTGTGCGAGCACAGCCAGATGTATTCGCGCCAGCAGATCG
>DASRFX010000023.1:0-41404 GCA_035651335.1 Reyranella sp.
CCTCAACAAGCCGCTGATCGGCGAGACCACGCTGCTCGGCCAGAAGGTGATCGAGCTGGCGGGCGACGCCGCCAACGGCGTGAAGGGCCATGTCGGCCTGACGATCGACGCGCCGATCCCGGCGGTGCAGGAATGGGCCAAGAAGTACGAGGCGAAATTCCACTCCAAGTCGGACCACAACGGCATCAAGGGCTACATTGCGCCCTACATGATCAAGGTGGCGGCGGAGAAAGTCGGCAAGCTCGATCCCAAGGCGATTGCCGCCGCATTGCACGGCATGACCATCACGCCGGCGCAGGAGCCCGGCATCCTGATCGAAGCGACGTGGGATGGCGCGGGCGACATCGACCGCATCTCGTTCCTCGGCGAGGTCAAGGACGGCAAGCAGGTCATCACCCAGACCCTGCCCAAGCTGAAGCCGTAGTCTCTGCTAAGGTCGGGACATGACCGACCTCCTGCAGCTCCTGATAGCCGGCCTGGCGACCGGGGCGATCTACGCCCTGGCCGCCATCGGCTTCACACTGCTCTGGCAGACGTCGCAGACCATCAACTTCGCCCAGGGCGAGTTCGTGATGCTGCCGGCATTCTTCGCGCTGATCGCGATGAACTGGTTTCACATTCCGCTGCCGATCGCGCTCGTGCTGGCCGTGCTGGCCTCGATGCTGCTGCTCGGCGCGGTCTTTCGCTACGCGGTGGTGGGGCCGCTGCTGGGGCGTGGCGTGCTCCCGCTCGTCATCTCGACCCTGGCGCTCAGCGTGCTGATGAAAGAGTCGGTGAAGGAGTTCGTGAGTGCCCAGGCCGAGTCCTTCCCCACCCTCGTGCCCGACCTCGTCATCCACTTTGCCGGACTTTCGGTCTCGATCGCCCAACTCGGCATGCTTGTCATCTCGCTGGCGGCCATCGGTCTGCTGCAATGGTTCCTCGGCGGCACCCGCACCGGCCGGCAGATGCAGGCGACGGCTCAGAACCCGACGGTGGCCCGCATCCTGGGGGTGCCGGTCGAGCGCATGATCCTTTACACCTTCCTGATCAACGCCGCGCTCGCGGCGATCGCGTCGATCCTGATCTCGCCGATATACCTTGCCAAGTTCTCCAATGGCGAGACGCTCGGCTTGATCGCGTTCGTCGCGGCGATCGTCGGCGGCTTCAACCAGGTACGCGGCGCCATCGCCGGCGGACTGCTGGTCGGCGTGCTCGACAATCTCGCCGCCGCCTATGTCTCCACGGCTTATCGCCAAGCCATCCCGCTGATCCTGCTGGTGCTGATTATCCTGTTCCGGCCGCAGGGCCTGCTCGGCCGCAAGGAAGAACGCGCGGTATGAGCACGCGCCATTCGCTGCTGCTCGGGCTCGTGTTGCTCGCCTTGCTGGCGCTGATACCGGCCGATCTGACAAATCTCGGCATCCCCTACCCCGGCCTCAAGCGCTACGGCACCTACATTCTGACGCTCTGGCTGGTGACGGCGATCGCGGCCATGGGCGTGAACCTGATCGTAGGCTATGCCGGCCAGGAGACGCTGGCGCAGGCGGCCTTCCTCGGCATCGGCGCCTACCTGACGGCCATCGCCGGCAAGCACGGCGTGCCGTTCGGGCTGTGCTTCATTGGATCCGGCATCGTCGCCTTCATCGTCGGTATCGCGCTCGGCTTCCCGGCGCTGCGCGTCCAGAAGCACTACCTCGCCTTCGTGACGCTGGCTTTTTCGGTATTGGCCTGGCTGGTGTTCCGCAACGAGGCCGAGATCACCGGCGGAGTCATGGGCGTCCGCGACATCGCCCGGCCGATCGTCTTCGGGTTCAAGCTGCGCAACGCCGTGCACTTTTACTGGTTCGTGCTGGCGATCGCCGCGGTGCTGACCTTCGCGCTGTGGTGGATCCTGCAGTCGCCGTGGGGCCGCGCCTTCACCGCCTTGCGCGAAAACCCGTTGCGCGCCGAGAGCCTGGGCGTCGACGTGCGGCTCTATACATTGCTCGCCTTCGCGCTGGGCTCGGCGTACGGCGGCATGGCCGGCAGCCTCTACGCGCCGCTGGTCGAATTCATCGATCCCAGCCCGTTTGCCCTCGGGCCGTCGCTCCTCTTCATGCTGATGGTCGTGGTCGGCGGTTCGGGCACCTTCTTCGGACCGTTCGTCGGCGCGGGCGTCGCCGTACTGCTGCCCGAATGGCTGCGCGCGTGGGAAAACTACTACCTCATGATCTACGCCGTCGCCGTGATGGTTTTGATGGCGCTGTTCCCCGGCGGCCTCGTGGGTCTCGTGGCCTTCTTCACGCGCAAGCGGAGCCGCTTGTGACGGCCATTCTGCAGGTCCGGGACATCCAGAAATCCTTCGGCGGCGTGCAGGCCGTGCGCGGCGTTTCCTTCGACGTGCACGAAGGCGAGATCCTGGGCGTGATCGGCCCCAACGGTTCGGGCAAGTCGACGCTGTTCAACTGTATCCTGGGGCAACTCCTGCCGACCGGGGGAAGCGTTTCGGTCGATGGCCGCAATGTCACCGGCCTTCGCCCGTCGGAGCTCAATCGGCTGGGCGTCAGCCGCACCTTCCAGCTCCTGCAGGTCTTCCCGCGCCTCAGCGTGCGCGAGAACCTGATCCTCGCCGGCCAGGAACATCGCGGCTCGCGGTTGGGCCGGCTGTTCGGCGCGCGCGATGCCGGCCTCGGACCCGAGGCCGACCGCATGCTCGACTTCTTCCGGCTGACGGCGCTCGCCCACGAGCAAGCCGGCAGCCTGTCCTACGGCCAGCAGAAGCTGCTCGATGCCGCGATGGCTTTCATGGCGGGCTCGCGGCTGGTGCTGCTCGACGAGCCGGCGGGCGGCGTCAACCCGACCATGCTCGGCGGCCTGCGCGAGCGCCTGGCGGCGATCAATCGCGAGGCACGCGCCACCTTCGTCGTGATCGAGCACAACATGGAATTCGTGATGGCGCTCTGCACCCGCCTGATCGTGCTGGCCGAGGGCCAGATCATCGCCGAGGGAACACCCGACGAGGTGCGGCGCAACCCGGCCGTCATCGAAGCCTACCTGGGTCACTGACGTGGCCGGCGAGACGATCCTCGAACTCAAGGACGTCGTGGCGGGCTATGGCCGCATGACGATCCTGAACGGCCTCTCGGCCTCGATCCGCCAAGGCAAGATCACCACCGTGATCGGACCCAATGGCGCGGGAAAGTCGACCCTGTTCAAGACCGTGTTCGGATTGCTCGGCGTGCGATCGGGTAAGGTGACATTCGACGGCAAGGACACGACCTCGTTCGCGCCGCGGCGCATGCTCGACATGGGCGTGTGCTACGTCCCGCAAGGACGCAATCTCTTTCCCGAACTGTCGGTGAAGCACAATCTCGAGCTGGGCGGCGTGACGCTCGCCGATCAATCGGGGCTCGGCGCGCGCATGGACGCGATGATGTCGCGCTTCCCCATGCTCAAGGAGAAGGCGAATGCGCAGGCGTCTACTCTGTCGGGCGGCCAGCAGAAGTTGCTCGAAGTGGCGCGCGGTCTGCTGCTCAGTCCCAAGCTGATGCTGATCGACGAGCCGTCGATCGGGCTGTCGCCGCTCATGGTGCAGGAAGTGTTCGGCATCCTGCAAAGCTTGCGCGATTCGGGCATGACCATCCTCCTGATCGAGCAGAATGCGCGGCAGGCGCTCGCGATCTCCGACTACGGGCTGGTGCTCGAGCAGGGCCAGACGCGCATCGAGGACGCGGCGGCCAATATCCTGGGTGACCCGCGCATCGCGGAGCTCTTCCTCGGCGGCGGACTGAAGACATGAGCGCACTCGCCGAGCCCAAGATCGACTGCCACTGCCACATCCTCGATCCGCAGCGCTACCCCTACGCCAGCGACGTCAAATACAAGCCGGCCGGTCAGGAGATCGGCACCGAGGTGCAGTTCAACGCTCTGTGCGACGCCTATGCCGTCGAGCATGCGCTGTTGGTCGGACCAAACTCGGGCTACGGCGAGGACAATCGCTGCCTGCTCGACGTGATCGCGCGCGGCAAGGGCCGGTTCAAAGGCATTGCCGTCGTGCACAACGACGCGTCGGCGGAGGAACTTGCTGAACTCAAGACCCAGGGCATCGTCGGCATTGCGATCAACGCCACCTATCATGGCACCGCCTACTATAAGAACCTTCAGCCACTGATACGCCGCCTGATCGAGCTCGACATGTTCCTCAACATCCAGGTCGAGGGCGATCAGCTGATCGACCTCGCGCCGCTGATCGAGAACAGCGATGTGAAGATGCTGATCGACCACAGCGGCCGACCGATCCCCGAGCGCGGTTTGTCGCAGCCCGGATTCAAACTGCTTTGTGCATTCGGCAGGAACGAACGCGCGGTCATCAAGCTGTCGGGCCTGGCGAAATTTTCCCGTACGGCTTTCCCCTACGACGACACCTGGCCGTACGTTCAGACCCTCGCCGATTCGTTCGGCCCCGGTCGCTGCATCTGGGGATCGGATTGGCCGTTCCTGCGTGCGCCGGACCGGCTTGACTACGGCGTGCTGCTCTCGCTCGTCGACAAGCTGTTCCCCAATGCGCAACAGCGCGGCAAGCTCCTGTGGGACAATCCGCGCCGCCTGTTCGGCTTTGCGAAACGCAGCCTCGCCACATAAGGCACATATCTTGCAACGCATGCGGCCATCTGGGAGCATCCGGCCGGGTTGGACTCCATGGGGGAAATCATGCGTCGTCGTCGGGTTCTCGCGGCTGGTTTGAGCGCAGTGGCGCTCGCGGCGCCCGCCATCGGGGCGAAAGCGGCCGAAAAGAAGCTGGTGATCGGCGGTTCGGTGCCGCTCACCGGTGCCGCAGCGGAAACCGGGCTCAACGTCAACAACGGCTACATCACTGCCGCCAGCTACATGAACGACGTGCTGGGCGGCGTCGAGATCGCAGGCGACAAGTACAAGATCGAGCTCAAGCTGTTCGACGATGCGTCCGATCCGGCGCGCGCCACCACGCTGCTGCAGCGCCAGATCGACGAAGGCACCGATTTCTTCCTGGGCTCGTTCGGCTCCAACATCGTGCTGCCGACCGCCGCGATCACCGAGCGCGCCCGCAAGCCGATGGTGCAGACCGGCGGCGGCTCGGACGCGATCTTCACGCGCGGCTACAAATACGTATTCGGCATGTATCCGCGCGCCACCCGCCAGTTCGCGGCCGCGTCGGCCCTGTTCAAGACGCTGAAGCCCACGCCGCAAACCTATTCGGTCGTCTACAACAACGACGCCTTCTCCAAGACGGCGGCCGAGGGCGTGAAGCTCTCGTGCAATGCGCAAGGCTTCAAGATGATCGACAGCTTCGAGCTGCCGACCAAGGTGACCGACGTGTCGAGCGTGCTCGCCTCGGTGCGCGCCAAGACGCCAGACCTCCTGCTGTGCGTCGTGCACGACCAGGATTCGCTCTTGATCGCGCGCCAGATGGTCGCGACCAACACCAACGTCAAGCTGCTGTTCCAGGGGCTGGGCCCGCAGCTTGCGTCCTACCGGGAAGCCATGGGCAAGCACGCCGAAGGGATCTACTGCTCGACCTACTGGGACGAGAATGTGCGCTATCAGGACAAGTTCTTCGGCAGCGCCAAGAAGTTCGGCGAATATTACCGCAGCAAGTTCACGCGGCCGATCGCCTACCACACGTCGGGTGCAGCGGCCTGCATCGAGACTTACGTGATGGCGATGCAGGCGGCCAAGAGCCTCAAGCCCGACGCCGTGCGCGAGGCCCTGGCCGCGGCCGACTGGGATACGCAGTATGCCCATATCAAGTTCACGGCAGACGGCGACGGCGAGCCGTTGTCGCTGGGCGGCATGATCGGCCAGGTGCAGAAGACCAAGCTCGAGATCGTTTATCCGGAAAAGGCCAAGTCGGCCGAGCCGGTCTATCCGAAACCCGCCTGGGACAAGGCGTGATCCACCGCGCCGCAGCCTGATGAACCTGATCGCGCAGACGCTTGCCGACGGACTGGTTCTGGGCGGCATCTATGCGCTTGCCGCCGTCGGCTTTTCGCTGATCTTCGGCGTGCTGCACGTGATCAACCTCAGCCATGGCGTGCTGGTGCTGCTGGGCGCCTACCTGGCGCTGATCTTCTCGCAGGGGCTGCACGTCGATCCGCTGATGTGCATCCCGCTGGTGATGGCCGTGCTGTTCTGCATCGGCTACGCCTATCAGCGGCTGTTGATCCAGCGCGCCGTCGACCGCGCCTCGATCAACTCCATGCTGCTCACCTTCGGCGTCGCGCTGATGCTGCAGAACGTCATGATCTGGCTGTTCTCGCCCGACATGAAGAACATCACGCCGACCTACGCCTTCTCCTCATTCCGTATCGGGCCGGTGGATTTCGATGCCGTGCGGGTCAGCGCGCTGCTGGCGAGCCTCGTGCTGCTGAGCCTGCTGGCGCTGTTCCTGAAATACTCTTCCATGGGCCGCGTCATCCGCGCCACGGCACAGCAGACCATGGCGGCCCAGCTCTGCGGCGTGAACGTGCGCCACGTCTATGCGCTCACCTTCGCGGTCTCGGCGGCGTTCGCCGGTGCCGCCGGCATCGTGCTCGGCATCATCCTGCCGTTCTCGCCCAACGATGAGGGCACGTGGACGCTGAACGCCTTCGTCGTCGTCGTGCTGGGCGGCGTCGGCAGCCCGGCTGGCGCGCTGATCGGCGGCCTGTTGCTCGGCCTGGTGAGCACGCTCACGGCGCAATATGTCGGGCCGTCCTTTCCCAACGTCACTATGTTCCTGCTGCTGGTGATCCTGCTGCTGGTCCGGCCGCAGGGCCTGCTCGGCAACGCCTTCGCACCGTCACGATGAAGCTCGGCCGCACGCAAATCGTTGTCGGGTGCGTTGTGGCGGCGCTGTTGCTGGCGCTCGGTCCGACGTTCCTGCCGTCGTTCTACGTTCGCGTCGGCCAGTTGATGCTCTATTCGGCGGGACTGGGACTTGCCTGGGCCATCCTGGGCGGTTTCGCAGGTTACGCGAGCTTCGGCCATTCCGCCTTCATCGGCGTCGGCGCCTTCACGGCAGGTCTGATCGAGGCGCGCTTCAACTCGCTGCCCGCGCCGCTTCTCCTGCTCACGGGGCTCGCCGCCGGCGGCCTCAGTTGCGCCATCCTGTCGGCGCTGATCGCCTATCCCATCTTGCGGCTGCGCGGCACGTTCTTTGCGATCGCCATGCTAGGTGTCAGCCACGTCACGGCCGAAGTGACCAACAACATCGATTTCTTCCAGGGATCGCTGGGGCTGAACTTTCCGCCGATCGCACCCTCGACCATGGATCCCGCGAGCTTCTTCTACGAGCTGTTCCTCGCCGGCGCGGCCCTGATCCTGCTGATCGCCTGGTGGATCCGGCGCAGCCGCTTCGGCTCGGGCCTGCTCAGTATTCGCGAGGATGAAGATACGGCGAGGATGCTGGGCGTGCCGACCGAACGCTACAAGCGCCTGGCCTTCGTCGTCTCGGCGGTGCTGACCGGCCTGATGGGCGTGATCTACGCCCATTCGCTGGGCTACATCACCACCGATTCGGTCTACCGCGACGATACCAACCTCAGCCTGATCGTCTATTCGCTGCTGGGCGGCATGGGCACGTTGTTCGGTCCGGCGATCGGCGCCTGCCTGCTGGTGTTCATTACCCAGGTGATCCTGGGCCGCCTGCTCGACTTCCACCTCTTCGCGACCGGCCTTCTGCTGGTGCTGCTGGTGCTCTCGGCGCCGGGTGGCGTGCTCGGCCTGATGAAGCGCCGCCGGAAAGCTGCATGAGCATCCTTGCGGTCGACCACCTGTCGAAGAATTTCCGTGGGCTGGCCGCGATCAGCGACGTCACGTTCGAGATCGAAGCCGGCTCGATCACCAGCATCATCGGCCCCAACGGCGCCGGCAAGTCGACGATGTTCAACCTGATCACCGGCTATCTCGCGCCGACGTCGGGCAGCGTGAGCTTCCAGGGCCGGCGCATCACCGGCATGCCGACCAACCGGATCGCCGAACTAGGCGTCGCGCGTGCCTTCCAGATCGCACGGCCGTTCCGCGAGCTCAGCGTGCATGAGAACGTCCGGATCGGCGCGCTGTTCGGCAAGGCCGGCCCGCGCGACGTCGAGGCGACGACCGTGCGGGCGCTTCAACTCGCCAACATCTCCGATCTTTCGAGGCAGGCGGCGAGCGCGCTCACCGTCGGCCAGCTGCGCCATCTCGAAGTCGCGCGCGCCATCGCGACGCGCGCCGATCTGCTGTTGGCCGACGAGCCTTGCGCCGGCCTCAATCCGACCGAGACCGCGGCCATGATCAACGTGCTGCGCCAGGTCCGCTCGAGCGGCGTGACCGTCGTGCTGGTCGAGCACGACATGCCCTCGGTGATGGAGGTGTCCGACCGCATCCTGGTGCTCGACGCCGGCCGCCTCATCGCCGACGGCGCGCCAGCCACCGTCGCCAACGATCCCAAAGTGATCGCGGCCTACTTGGGAACTCCGGACGCAGCTTAGTGCCCGAGGAAGGCGCGGCGGACGTAGTCGTCGGCCAGCAACTCCCGGCCGCTGCCGGAAAGTACGACCGAGCCCTTCTCCAGCACGTAGCCGCGATGGGCGATGCGCAGCGCCTGATGCAGGTTCTGCTCGACCAGCAGCACGCCGATGCCGGTTTTGTTGACCGCTTCGATCAGCTTGAAGACCTCTTGCGTCACGATCGGCATCAAGCCCAGCGACGGCTCGTCGAGGATGATGAGCCGCGGCTCGGCCATCAGGCCGCGGGCGATCGCGAGCATCTGCTGTTCGCCGCCGCTCATCGAGCCCGCGAGTTGACTGCGCCGCTCGGCCAGCCTCGGGAACAGGGCAAAGGCCTTGTCGACCAGTGCCGCCACGTCGCCGCGCGCCTTGATATGCGCGCCGAGCTGCAGGTTCTCCATCACCGTCATCTGCGGGAAGACGAGGCGGCCCTCCGGCACCAGGGTAACGCCGCGGCGCACGACGTGATGACTGGGCGAGCCGCTCAGCGTCTCGGCACCAAACCTGATCGAGCCCTTCTGCGGCGAGAGCACGCCCGCGATCATGCGCACCGTCGTCGACTTGCCGGCACCATTGGCGCCCAGCAGCGCCACGATCTCGCCAGGCTGCACCGAGAGCGACACGTCGCGCACGGCCAGTGCGCCATCATAGGCGAAGGCAAGATTGGAGACTTCGAGGGCGCTCACGACGCTGCCTGCCGATACGAGTAATTCTTGTCGAGCCGCTCGATCAGGTAGTCGCCGTAGCGCACTGGCGGATATTTGGGCGGACCGGCGGTCGGCACGACCTCGACGATGCTGTCCATCGACATGTCGAAGAAATACGGACAGGAATAGCGGTCGCCGCCCGACAGGTTCTTCACCCGGTGCGGCGTCGACTGCCAGCGCCCGTTGGTCCAGCGCGACAGCATGTCGGCCACGTTCACCACCCACGTGCCCTCGACCGGCGGCGCCGCGAGCCAGGTGCCGTCGCTGCGCCGCACTTCCAGCCCGCCCTGACTATCCTGGCAGAGGATGGTGATGAAGCCGTAGTCGGTGTGCGGCGCGGAGCCGAACGCATCATCAGCGGCGTCGACGGCGTGCGGCGGATAATGCAGCAGCCGCAGGAAGGTCGTGGGATGATCGAAGTGCTTCACGAACCAGTCGCGCGGCAGGCCGAGCGCCAGCGCCATCGGCCGCAATAGGCGATAGCAGAACTCGCGCATCGCCTTCTCATAGGCCTCGACCGGCTCGCGGAAGCCGGCCAGATCGGGCCACAGGTTCGGCCCGTCGAGCGGCCGGCCGAAACGCGGATCGCTTTCCGGCACCTCGTGCATCAGCATGAACGATTCGCTGTCGTTCGGCTGGGTCACCTTCGCGACCGACGAGGTGACGATCACCGAACTCTTGGGCGCCATGTAGCCGCGATGAAACTTGTTCATCGCGATGGCGTCCTTCTTGGCCCGCGGTAGCGCATGAAAACGCTTCGAGGCGTCGAACACGCCTTTCACCAGAGCATCGTCGACGCCGATACCGCGGAAATAGCAGAAACCGATCTCGCTGAAGGCCCGGTCGAGCTGCCGCGCCAGCGCATCTTCGCTCGCACTTGCAAAGTCGATGATCGGCAGGCTCTGCAGCGCCGCACCACGATCCGTCACTGTATCCATCGCTTCACCCTAGCACACTCCGTGCCGCCCATCGGGCGGCGAACTTGTCATACAACTTGACTCTGCCTGGCGGTCGCCCGACGCTTCGCCCAGCAAAAGAAGACGGGGGAAACGTCATGCAGAAGAAGATCTTCCGGCGCGCCGCGCTCGTCGCCCTGGCCGCAAGCAGCGCTCTCCTCGCCGGCCAGGCCGCACTTGCCCAAGGCAAGTACAAGGAATCTCCACTGCTCGCAGCCGAGGTCAAGGCCGGCAAGTTGCCGCCCGTCGACAAGCGCCTGCCCGAGAATCCCCTGGTCGTGCCGGTGGTCGAACAGGTCGGCGAATATGGCGGCGTGTGGCGCCGCGCCTTCCTCGGTCCGGCCGACGCCAACAACTACGTACGCGTGGTCTACGACGCGCTGTTCCGCTTCTCGCCCGACGGCGGCAAGATCGAGCCCAAGATCGCCGAAGGCGCCGAGCCGTCGTCCGACTACAAGGTGTGGACGCTCAAGCTGCGCAAGGGCTCGAAATGGTCCGACGGCCAGCCATTCGGCGCCGACGACATCGTCTTCTGGTACAAGGATGTGCTGCTCAACAAGGAGCTGACGCCCACCCTGCCCGGCTGGATGAAGAATCCGGACGGCACGCCGGCCAAAGTCGAGAAGGTCGACGACAGCACGGTGAAGTTCACCTATTCGGCGCCGGCGACGCTGTTCCTCACCGCGGTCGCCAACGCCGACGGCGCGGACCGCACCTACGCAATGTTCCTGCCGGCGCACTACCTCAAGAAATTCCATCCGAACTACGCGGCCAAGGCCGACATCGAGAAGATGGCCCAGGCGGCGGGCTTCAAGTCATGGACCGAACTGTTCGCCAACAAGAACGCGCCGCCGGAGAATCCCGAGCGGCCGACGATGGCGGCGTGGTCGCCGACCAGCCGGGCCAGCGATCCGGTCTTCACCCTGAAGCGCAACCCCTACTATGTCGGCGTCGACAAGGACGGAAACCAACTGCCCTACATCGACGAGGTGCGCTTCACCTACTTCGCCGACACCCAGGCGCTCAACCTGGCGGCCATCGCCGGCCAGTTCGACATGCAGGCGCGCCACATCATCATGACCAACTACCCGGTGCTGAAGGACCAGGAGAAGGCCGGCAAGCTCAAGGTCATCACCTGGCCGACCTTCGGCGGTGCCGACGCCGTCATCGCCATCAACCAGACCTATGCGGCCGATCCCGAGATGGGCAAGGTGATGGCGAACAAGGATTTCCGCATCGCGCTGTCGCTCGCGATCAACCGCGACGAGATCAAGGAGAGCGTGTTCCTGGGCCTGGGCGAAGCGCGCCAGCCGGTGCCGGCGCCCTGGCATCCCTACTATCCGGGCGACGCCTACGCCAAGAAGTACACCGAATTCAACCGCGACCAGGCGAACAAGCTGCTGGACGGCATTGGCCTCACCAAGAAGGGCGCCGACGGCATCCGCCTGCTGCCCAACGGCAAGCCGGCGACGATCGAGATCTCGGTCGTGCCGGCGTTCGGTGCCTGGCCGGACGTCGCCCTGCTGGTCGCCAAGGATTGGCAGGCGGTTGGCGTCAAGACGATCGTGCAGATCCGCGAGCGCGCCCTGCACTTCAAGATGAACGAGAACAACGAGCTGATGTCGGAGATCTGGAACGAGGACACCAGCGCGTTCCCCTACACCGGCAACGCCAAGGTCGATCCGCGCAACGCACCGATCCTGACCATCGGACCGCTGTGGCGGCGCTGGTACGCGTCCGGCGGCAAGGAGGGCCAAGAGCCGACGCCGGCGATGAAGCGCATCGTCGAGATCGTCGACAAGGCGCGCACGGCGCCGCCCGATGAACAGGTCAAGCTCAGCAAGGAGCTCTACCAGATCTGGGCGGACAACGTGTTCGAGATCGGCACGATCGGCCTCACGCCGATGGTCCAGGGCGTCGTCGTGGTCAGCAACAAGTTCCACAACGTGCCCAAGACGATGGGTAACGACTGGCCGTTGCGCAGCCCGGGCAACGCCCGCACCGAGCAGTTCTACTTCGCCAAATGACGCGTTACATCCTGCAGCGGTTGGCCCTCCTGCCGCTGCTGATGGTGATCTATTCCTTCGTCATCTTCATCATCATCCAGGCGCCGCCGGGCGACTTCCTGACGGCCTACGTCGCCACGCTCGCCTCGTCCGGCTCCTCGCTGTCGGCTGAGCAGATCGCGGCGATGCGTCACCAGTACGGCCTCGATCAGCCGATGATCGTGCAGTACTTCCTGTGGGTGCAGCATCTGCTGCACGGCGATTTCGGCCTCTCGCTCGAATACCAGCGGCCGAACGCCGAGCTGATCAGCGAGGTGCTCGGCCTGACCTTGGCGCTCGCCCTGTTCTCCTTCGTGCTGACCTGGCTGCTGGCGATCCCGGCCGGCATCTATTCGGCCACGCACCCGCGCTCGCTCGGCGACCACGTCCTGACGGTGATCAACTATGTCGGCGTCGCCACGCCCAACTTCATGCTGGCGCTGATCCTGATGTGGATCGCCTTCGCCTATTTCGACATCAGCGTCACCGGCCTGTTCTCGCCCGACTATGTCAGCGCGCCGTGGAGCTGGGGCCGCTTCGTGGACCTGCTCAAGCACATCTGGGTGCCGGCGCTGGTGCTGGGCATCGCCGGCACCGCCCGCCTGAGCCGCATCATGCGCGCCAACCTGCTCGACGAGCTCAACAAGCCCTATGTCGTGACCGCGCGCGCCAAGGGCATGAAGGAATGGCGGCTGGTGCTGCGCTATCCCGTGCGGCTCGCCTTCAATCCGCTGGTCAGCACTATCGGCTGGTACGTGCCGCTCTTGTTCTCCGGCAGCCTGATCGTCGCCACGGTGATGAACCTGCCCAATATCGGCCCGCTGCTGCTGCGCGCACTGGTCAATCAGGACATGTACCTCGCCGGCGGCATCCTGCTGATCTACTCCTTCCTCACCGTCGTCGGCACGCTGGTCTCCGACGTCCTGCTGGCGCTGATCGATCCGCGCATCCGGGTGGAGCAATGACCGACATCGTCGCCGGCAAGCAGGCCGAAGACCGCATCGCCGTCGCCTCCAACTGGCGGCTGGTGTGGTGGCGCTTCCGCCGCCACCACCTCGCCATGGCGAGCGCCGGCCTGCTGATCGTGCTCTACCTCGTCGTTCTGTTCCCCGGCTTCTTCGCCACCCAGGACCCCGAGCGCACCGACGCCCGCCAGGCCTTCATCCCGGTGCAGTCGATCCACCTCTTCGCCGACGGGAGCCTCGCGCCCTGGGTGCCGGCGATCGTCGGCAAGCGCAATCCGACGACCTTGCGCATGGAATGGAAGGCCGATCCCAGCAAGCGCGTGCCGATCCGCTTCTTCACCAACGGCCATCTGCTCGGCCCCGTCGACCAAGCGCAGCGTATCTTCCTTCTGGGCTCGGACCGGCTCGGCCGCGATCAGTGGTCGCGCATCATGTACGGCACGCAGACCTCGATGACGGTCGGCCTCGTTGCCGTCGCTCTTTCGGTCGTCCTGGGGGTCGTGCTGGGCGGCATCTCGGGCTATGTCGGCGGCAGGACCGACCAGGTGATCCAGCGCCTGATCGAGCTGCTGCAATCGGTGCCCACCATCCCGATCTGGCTCGCATTGTCGGCCGCGCTGCCGCGCGACTGGACGCCGGTCCAGGTCTTCTTCGCCATCACCGTGATTCTCTCGCTGGTCGGCTGGACGACCTTGGCGCGCGAGGTGCGCGGCCGCTTCCTCGCCCTGCGCGAGGAGGATTTCGTGCTCGCCGCCCGCCTTGCCGGCTGCAGCCGCATGCGCATCATCCTGCGCCACATGGTGCCGACCTTTGTCAGCCACATCATCGCCACCTCCTCGCTCGCCATCCCGGTGATGATCATCAACGAGACCTCCCTGTCGTTCCTCGGCCTCGGCATCCGCCCGCCGGCGATCAGCTGGGGCGTGCTCCTGCAGGAGGCGCAGAACATCCAGACACTCGCCCTAGCCCCTTGGCTGCTGATCCCCGGCCTGGTCGTGATCGTCTCGGTGCTGGCCTTCAACCTGGTGGGCGACGGGCTGCGCGACGCCGCCGACCCCTACAGCCACTGACGACATGGCGACGACCGGTCCCCTCCTTTCGGTGCGTAACCTGCGGGTCTCCTTTGCGCTCGACGAGGGCATGGTGCGCGCCGTCGACGGCACCAGCTTCGACGTCATGCCAGGCCAGGTGTTAGGCGTGGTGGGCGAATCGGGCTGCGGCAAGAGCGTCACCATGCGGGCGATCCTGCAGTTGATCGACAAGCCCGGCCGCATCACCGCCGGCGAGATCAGGTTCCGCCGCCGCAACGACGCCGACATGGTCGACATCACCCGCCTCGAGCCGCGCGGCGCCGTGATGCGCGACATCCGCGGCGCCGAGATCGCGCTGATCCCGCAGGAGCCGATGGCGGCGTTCAGTCCCGTGCACACGGTGGGCGATCAGATCGTCGAGGCGATCCGCCTGCACAGCCATCGCTGGCACAAAGACGGCCGCAGGCTTTCCCGCACCGAGGCGCGCGACATCACGGTCGGCCTGTTCCGCGACGTCGGCATTTCGATGCCCGAGCAGCGGATCGACGCCTATTCCTGGCAGCTCTCGGGCGGCCTGCGCCAGCGCGCCATGATCGCCATGGCGCTGTCGTGCAAGCCGCGGCTCCTCATCGCCGACGAGCCGACCACGGCGATCGACGTCACGACGCAGGCCCAGGTGTTGGCGCTGCTGCGCGACCTGCAGGCCAAGTACAACACCGCCATCATCTTCATCACGCACGACCTGGGCGTGATCGCCCAGATGGCGAGCTACGTCGTGGTGATGTATCTCGGCCGCGTCATGGAGGAAGGCCCGGTCGACGAGATCTTCCACATGCCCAAGCATCCGTACACGCGGGCGCTGCTGCGCTCGATCCCGGGCCTGCACGGCCAGACCCGCGTGGCGCTGCCGGTGATCTCGGGCGCGCTGCCGCATCCCTTCAACCGTCCGCCGGGCTGCCCGTTCCATCCGCGCTGTCCCGACGCCATGCCGCGCTGCCCGAGCGCCGTGCCGAGCCTGCAGCCGGTCGGCAGCCGCCAGCTTGCCAGTTGCTTCCTGCACCACGACGAAGCGGAGGCCGAATGAGCGAGCCGCTGCTGCAGGTGAAGGCCTTGCAGAAGTTCTTTCCCATCACGCACGGCTTCCTGCAGAAGGTCGTGGGCCATGTGCGCGCCGTCGACGGTGTCGACTTCACCCTGAACGAGGGCGAGACGCTGGGCCTGGTGGGCGAATCGGGCTGCGGCAAGACCACGGCGTCGCGCTGCATCCTGCGCGCCATCGATCCGACCGGCGGCAAGATCCTCTACCGCACGCGCGAGGGGCGCACGGTGGACCTCGCCTCGCTCTCGCAGAAGGAGCTCGGACCGCTGCGCGCCGAGATCCAGATGATCTTCCAGGACCCGTTCGGCTCGCTGAACCCGCGCATGACCCTGCTCGACAATGTCGGCGAGCCGCTGCTGGTCAACGGCATGAAGAGCCGCGGCGAGCGCACCGACCGCGTTGCCGAGCTGCTGCGCCTGGTGGGGCTGCGGCCCGAGTTCATGCACCGCTTCCCGCACGCCTTCTCGGGCGGCCAGCGCCAGCGCATCGGCATCGCGCGCGCCCTCGCCACCAATCCGCGCCTCGTCGTCGCCGACGAGCCGGTCTCGGCGCTCGACGTCTCGGTGCAGGCCCAGGTGCTGAACCTGCTGCTCGAGCTGCAGCAGCGGCTCGGCCTCACCTTCCTGTTCGTGGCGCACGATCTTTCGGTGGTGCGCCACATCTCCGACAGGGTCGCCGTGATGTATGTCGGCCAGCTGGTCGAGCTGGCGCCGACCGATGCGATTTTCCGCCAGCCGCTCCATCCCTATACCGCCGCCCTGATGCGCGCGGTGCCGGTCGCCGATCCGCGCGTGCGAAGGGATGACGGCATCCTGGCGGGCGAGGTGCCGAGCCCGGCCAGGCCGCCGGCCGGGTGCTACTTCAACCCGCGCTGCCGCTTCGCCACCGAACGCTGCCGGACCGAGGCGCCCGCCTTGCGCGAGATCGCGCCCGGCCATCTCAGCCGCTGCCACTATGCCGGCGAGAAAGTGTTCTAGCCCGCCCGAGTCTCACGCGCCTGAGACGCGTCCGATGCCGATGGCATAAGGCTTTCTGTCTCGAGTCTCACGGAACACCCCCACCCCCCTGCTGAGACAGCGTGAGACGCCTGAGACAGCTGAGACGGCCAAAGTGCAAATTGTTTCGGCCTCAGGCTGCGTACTTGCTGCCGCTCAGGCTTTCCCACAGCGCGCTCGGCCCGGCCTTGGCGTAAGCCGCGCCGATCTTCTCGCCCCAGAACGTCTCCGAGCCGAAATCGCGCCGCCACACCCAGAGCCGGCGCGTGTAGTGGTGCAGGATGTGCTCATGGGTGAAGCCCATGGCGCCCATCGACTGGTGCGAGATGGCGGCGATGCGCTGGGCAAAGTCCGAGGCCTGCGTCTTGGCCGCGGCGATCGAAAAGCGGCCGCCGTCCTTCAGTCCGCCCTCATCGGCGTCGCGCGACGCCGCCTCGGCCGAGGCGATGGTGGCGGCGACGCAGCTCGCGAGCTCGGCCAGCATGTGCTGGATCGCCTGGAAGGTGCTGATCGGCCGGCCGAATTGCACGCGCTGCTTGGAATACTCGACGGCGGTCGCCAGCACGCGATCGGCGGCGCCCGCCATCTGCATGGCGCGCATCAAGGCCGCCAACTCAAGCGCACGCTCTGCGCTGAGCGGGCCGTTGCTGCTGAACTCGGTCGCGGCGTTGTCGAAGATCACCGTGCCGTAGGGCTCGCCGGCGTGGCTGGGCTTGGCCTCGACCCTGGCATTGCCCGCGACGACGACGGCCACCGTGTTGCCGACCACGGTCACAAACCGGTTGGCCACGGTGGCGAACGGCACGCGCTCGACCTTGCCGCTCATCCGTCCACCGCTCAGCGACAGGTTGCCGAGCGCCACCGTTGCCGGCCCCGGCCTGGGCTCGCCGCCCGCGGCCGCGACCAGCAGATTGGCGAGCGCGGTCTCGGCAAGCGGCACCGGCACGGCATGGCTGCCGGCCAGCCGCAGCAGCGCCAGCATGTCGGCAACGGTGCCGCCCGCGCCCCCTTTGTCCTCGGGCACCGCGATCAGCGGCAGGCCCATCTCCTCGATCTCCTTCCAGAAATCGGCCGGCCATATGCCCTTCTCGACACCATTCACCACGTCCCGGCCGCAGCGCTCCGTGAAGAAGCGTCCGGCGGTCTCGAGCAGCATGTCTCTGGTTTCGCGATCCATATCCGCTCTCCCTCAGCGCAGCCCCAGCCCGCGCGCGACGATGCCGCGCAGCACCTGGGTCGTGCCGCCCTGGATGGTGTAGCTCGGCGCCATCATCGTGGCGTACTGGGCGATGTCGAGGAAATCCGCGAGGTCTTCCTCGGTCGTGGCGTCGCTCTCGGCCAAGGTCCGCGCGATCTCCGGCAGATCCTGCTGGTAGATCGTGCCGAGATCCTTCACCAGCGACGCCTCGATCACCGGCGACTTGCCGTCCTGCATCATGCCGGCGACCGATACGGACATCTGCCGCAGGGTCCAGAGCCGCGCGATCAGCCGGCCGAGGATCGCCGAGGCGCGCTTGGCGGGCTGGCGGCCCAGAACGCGCACCAGCTCGCGCAGCACGTAGAAATTCTGCATGAAGCGCTCGGGACCGGAGCGCTCGAACGCAAGCTCGCTCGTCACCTGCAGCCAGCCATCGCCCTCGTTGCCGATCAAGCAGCTCTCGGGGATGAAGGCGTCGTTGAACGTCACCTCGTTCCAGTCATGGCGGCCGGCCAAATTGATGATTGGCCGGATGGTGATGCCGGGCGTCTTGAGGTCGACCAGGAGCTGGCTCAGGCCCTTGTGGCGATCGCCATGCTGACCCGACGTGCGCACCAGGGTGATGCAGTAGTGATTGCGATGCGCGCCCGAGGTCCAGACCTTGGTGCCGTTGACGCGGAAGCCGCCCGGCACCGGCTCGGCACGGGTCCGCACCGAGGCGAGGTCGGAGCCCGAGTCGGGCTCGCTCATGCCGATCGAGAAATAGCATTCGCCGCGCGCGATGCGCGGCAGGATCGCCTGGCGCTGCTCCTCGCTGCCGAAGCGCAGCAGCACCGGGCCCGACTGGCGGTCGGCCACCCAGTGGGCGCCCGCCGGAGCGGAGTTGCCCAAAAGCTCCTCGGTGACGACGAAGCGCTCGAGGAAGCTGCGCTCATGCCCGCCGTATTTCTTGGGCCAGGTGATGCCGAGCCAGCCCCTGGCGCCCAATGCCTTGCTGAACTCGGGCGAGAAGGTGTTCCAGCTCGCGAAGCGATCTTCCGACTTGATCTTCGGCAGGGTCTCCTTGAGGAAGGCCCGCACCTCGCCGCGCAACGCCTCGGCTTCGGCCGGCAGATGAAACGGCGGGAATTCGAGCTTGGGGATGGACATCGTCGTTCCCTCGGTTGGTGCTATCTTCTCTGTCGGCTATTTCTTTGCCGCGCAATACAGGAGTTTCGACGGTCGAATGCCCCGCCGCCCGCCCCGCCTGCCGCCCCTTCTGGCGGAGTTCGATGACGAGGAGCGCGACGCCGTGATCGCCATCAATCGGGCGTTCTATCGCGCCTTCCACGACCGCGACTACGACGCCATGGAGCAGGTTTGGGCGCCGAGCGGCGCCATGGTCTGCCTGCATCCGGGCCAGAACCCGCTGACCGACCGCGCCGAGATCCTGGCGAGTTGGCGCGCCATCCTGAAGCATCCCGATGCGCCGCGGGTACGCTGCGCCGACGAATGGGTGATCGGCCGTTCCGGCCTCGCCACCGTGATCTGCCGCGAGATCCTGCCCGACGTGCAGCTCATGGCGACCAACACTTTCGTGCGGCTGGGCGACGGCTGGCACATGGTGGGCCATCATTCCGGGCCGGTGCCGACGGTCGCGGAGCGCGCGCAATCATCGCCTTCGTCTCCGCCAGCGCCGCCGCGCGACCGACGCAAGCTGCACTGACATAAGTGCCGACCTAGCGCTCCTTCTCTTTCTCTTTTGGCGGCGCCGGAGGAGCATCCTCCTGGGCGCGCTTCAGCACGCATCTTCCGGCCTTGCTCATGTAGCCGGTGTTGCAAACGCATCCCTTGATCGAGTCCGCGTGACTGTTGGAAGGGCAGTCTTCGCCCGCCAAGGTCTGGCCCGCGCACAGGATGGTGAGCATCGCCAGGCAGGTTCCGATGAAGCGCATCATTGCAACGCCGCCAACGGCCCGTCGGCGCGCAGCAACGGCTTGAGCCGATCAGCCGGAATGTCGACGTTGTAGGGGCCCACGACATAAGGGCCGATGTCGTAGCGATTGAAGATCAGGGTGAGCTTGTCCTTGTAGAACGAGTAGCGCCGGGAATCGCGCAGCAGCTTGGCGAGATTGTCTGGCTTCAGCGCGTCGTCGAAACCGGGCCGCTCCCTGAACTGCCGTTCGAGATCGGCGTGGGCCAGATCGACGATGCGCTTCAGCCAGCCTTCGGCGAAGACGTCGTCCGGGCGGGCGACCTTGCCGGTCCTGAGGTCGACCAGCGTCGCTGAAGCGGCACCATTGGGATGAGCGCCGCCGGTGAAGCTGAAGAAGCTCATCTGCACCGAGATCGCCGTCGGCACCGGCCGGGCGAGCGAGAAATCCTGGTCGTAGGACCAGGCCTGTTCGCGGTCGAGATCGTCGTCCTTGCCCGGCACGGCCTCGGCCGCGGCCTTCGCCGTGTCGTCGGCGAAACGCTTGTTCACGGCAGCAAAATCGGCCGACGTGCCGTCGAATTGCGGATAGCTCGCGGCGATCTTGTAGCTCGCCTGCCTTACCCTGCCCTGCTTGGCTAGCGTCTGCGTGCTGATGAACGGATACGGGCCATCGCCAAAGAGCTTCAGCCGGTTGATCCGCTCCTCGTAGCCGTACTTCACGCAATCGTACATCAAGGCCGCGGTGCCGACGCACTCATGGCTGCGGCGCACGATCCAGCGCGTCTCGTCCCTGGCCAGATGGTCCTTCGCCTTCGCGTCGAGCTTGGCGGCGAGCGCGCCATACGTCGCGGCGAGAGCAGCATCGGCCCTGGCCAGCTCCGGGCTGCCGCAAACCAGCTTCTCGATGTCGGTCGAGGCTTTGGCGCAGTCGAAGCTCGGTTTCGCCTGCTGCGCGGCGGCGGGCAGCGCCACCAACGCGGTGAGCACGACGATCAGCCGCTTCATCGTTTCCATCCCTTGAGGCGGCGCACCGCCTCTTCCATCTCGGCTGCCGAGCCGGCGAAGGAGATGCGCAAGGTGCCGGCACCGCGGCCACGATCGAAGTCGACGCCGGGCGTCGTCGCCACTCCCGCCTCCTTCAGCATGCGGCGGCAGAAATCGCGGCTGTCGTTGGTGAGATGCCTGACGTCGGCGTAGAGGTAGAACGCGCCCTCGGCCGGCGCGAAGGTCTCGAAGCCCGCTTTCGGCAGGCCGGCCAGCAGCAGGTCGCGATTGTTGCGGTAGCGCTTGACGTGGCCGTCAAGCTCCTCTCGGCAGTCGAACGCCGCCAACGCCGCATATTGGCTGAGCGTCGGCACGGAAATGAAGAAGTTCTGCGTCAGCCGCTCGATCGGCCGCACCAGTTCCGGCGGCACGACCAGCCAGCCGACGCGCCAGCCGGTCATCGAGAAATATTTCGAGAAGCTGTTCACCACGATGGCGTGGTCGGAATATTCGACGGCCGAGACCTCGTCGCCCTCATAGACGATGCCGTGATAGATCTCGTCGGAGATCAGCCGCACGCCGTGCGCGTCGCACCATTGCGCCAGCGCCTTCATCTCGGCGTGCCCGACCATCGTGCCGGTCGGGTTGGACGGGCTCGCCACGATCAGGCCGTCGATCCTGCCCGCCTTCTCGAGCGCCTCGACCGTGGGCTGGAAAAGCTCGGCCGCCGTGGTCGGGAGGTCGATCGCCTCGAGATTGAGCGCGGCCAGGATGTTGCGGTAGGCGGGGTAGCCGGGCGCCGCCAGCGCGACCCGGTCGCCGGCATCGAAGCTCGCCAGGAAGGCGAGCGGAAAGCCGCCCGACGAACCGGTGGTGACGATCACGCGCTCGGGCGAGAGCGCGACGCCGTATTCCTCCTTGTAGTGGCGCGCGATGCGCTCGCGCAGCGCCGGCATGCCGAGCGCCGCCACGTAACCGATGCGGTCGCTGTCGAGCGCCGCATGCGCGGCCGCCAGCGCGCCTTTGGGGGCGGGCGTGCTCGGCTGCCCCACTTCGAGATGGATGACGGTGTCGCCCGCCGCCTCCTTTTCGGCAGCAGCGGCCATCACGTCCATGACGATGAACGGATCGACGGCGCCGGAACGCCGCGAGATTTTGCCGGACATCCGACGGCTCAGGGCGACGTGGCGACGATGGCGAGTCCCGATCCGGCCGGATCGATCGCGGTCTGGCACTTGTAGGCGCCGCCGCGGATGCCGTCGGGACAGGCCACCGCGTTGAGGTAGCCGCCCTGGCCGCGGCGCGCCGTCATCACCGCGCCGACCGATTGGCGGCTTTCGAGCGCGGCGCGCGCCAGCGCTCCAATCGAGTATGCAGCGTCGACCGAGCCGCCGCCCGCGCCGGCGAAGCGGAACTCGCCGTTGCCCGGATTGGCGATCACCAGCGGACTGACCGCCGTGCTCTGGCTGGTGACGGCGGCCAGCAGGATGCCGGTGCCCGGCACCATCATGCGCGCGCCGAAGAGCTGGCCCATCGACAGGCTGCAGGCCACCGCGCCGCCTTTGGAGTCGACGGCGACGAAGCCGGAAATGCCTTCCGAGTTCCCGGCGACGCCGCCTGCGCCGCCCGGCTTGCCGTCCCATCCCGCCAGCGCGCTTGCGCCCGCCATCGGCGGAGGCGCGGCATAGACCTTGAAGCCGCCGAACGAGCCGTAGCTCTCGCTCATCGGCGGGCCGGCCTGCGGTACCGCGTTGCGCAGGCTCTCGAGCGGCAGGTTGCCGCCCATCTGCCGCACCTCGTCCGACAGGGTGCGGGCGAAGGTGCCGGAGAAGAAGTCAGCGCCACCGCGTTGGCGCAGCACGCCGAGCGTGGCTGCGAGGTCGAGTTGCACCCAATTGTCGCCTTCGCTCACCGCGGTGCCGGTGCCGCGGCCAAACACGCGGCGCGCCTCGGGATCGGCGCCGAGCGCGGCGGCACCGACCTGCAGGTCGCGCGAGAGCGCGCGCGAGACCGGAATGCCGGCGCGGGCGATGCGCTCGGCCGGGGCGATCGTCTCCTCCCAGCGCATCAGGCCGTGACGGATGTGCATCAGGGTGATGGCGCGCACGCCGTTCGGCACGGCGACCGACACGCCGTTGATCGGCCCGGGGGCGGCGACCGGCGCAAAGACGAAGGCCTCGCCCTTGTAGGTCTTGGAATCGTGCACGATGCAGGCGCCGTTGGCGCCCAGCCCGGCAGCCGAGGGCAAGGTGACGGCCATGGCGAAATACATGGCGACTGCGGCATCGGTGGCATTGCCGCCGGCGGTCAGCACGTCGCGGCCGATCTCGGCGGCGCGGCTTTCGTCGGCGGACACCGCGGCAAAGCGGCCGCCGCCGCGGATCAGCTGGTTGAGCGGCGTCTTGGGGCCCGCCAATCCCAGCGGATTGGTGACGTTTTCGTCGGGCACCGTCTCACTTCCGCCACAAGCGGCCAGCAAAAACGTGATGGCAAGGGCGAGGTTGCGCAATTGACGCCGCGGCCGCCCATTTCTAGCTTGCCTGCGAGCCGTGGCCCCCGTGTCGCTCCTAGTATCGCCCCCCGTGTCGCCCCCATTGTCTCGACGCATCTTCACCCTCTTCTGCCTCGCGCTGCTGGCATGCCTGCCGCTTCGTGCCGCGTACGCACAGCGAGGTCAACAGATCATCCGCGACGCCGAGATCGAGAGCACCATCCGCACCTTCGTCACGCCGATCTGGCGCGTCGCCGGTCTCGATCCCGAAGCCGTCGCCATCGTGATCGTCCAGGACAACTCCATCAACGCCTTCGTGGCGGGGGGCCAGCGGATTTTCATCAATACCGGCCTGCTGTTGCGCACGCAGAGCCCGAACCAGCTGGTCGGCGTGCTGGCCCATGAAAGCGGCCACATTGCCGGCGGCCATCTGGCGCGCATGCAGGAGGAGCTGAACAACCTCAGCACGCTGCAGATCCTCGAGACCATCCTGAGCGCCGGCGCGATCGCGGGCGGCGCGGTGTCGGGCGGGACGATGGGCCGCGGCGGACCGACCGGCCCGGGCGGCAAGGTCGCCGCGCCCGGCTCGCTGATGTCCTACCTGCGTTACACCCAGACGCAGGAGGCCTCGGCCGACCAGGCCGCGATCCGCTTCCTGCAATTGTCCCACCAGTCGCCCAAGGGCGCGGTCCAGTTCCTGCACATCCTCGAGCACGAGGAGCGCATGCAGCTCAACGCCTTCAATCCTTACCTCACGACCCATCCGCTGACGCCCGACCGTATCAAGACGTTCGAGGATGCGGCGGCCGAATCGCCCTACGCCAACCAGCCCGACCCGCCGGCCTGGATCGAGATGCACAAGCGCATGGTCGCCAAGCTGCTGGGCTTCATCTCGCCGGCGACGGCATTGCAGCGCTATCCGCAGAGCGACCAGTCGGTGCCGGCGCGCTACGCGCGGGCGATCGCGCTCTATCGCCAGGGCGGGTTGGGCTCGGCGCTGCTGATCATCGACAGTCTGCTCAAGGACCACCCCAACGATCCCTATTTCCACGAGCTCAAGGGCCAGATGCTGTTCGACAACGGCCGCGCGGCCGAGGCGGTGCCGGAGTACCGGCGCGCCGTGCAGCTTTCACCCGCCAACGTCATCAAGATCGACTTCGCCCGCGCCCTGCTCGAGACCAACAAGCCCGAGAATGACCGCGAGGCGGTGCGCAACCTCGAGATCGCCCGCCAGACCGAAAGCGACAGCTTCGAGCTGTGGCGCCTGACCGCGGCGGGCTACGCCAAGCTCGACAATCCCGGCATGACCTCGCTCGCCCGCGCCGAGATGGCGATCATCCGCGGCAACCGCGCCGAGGCGCAGGCCCACGCCGCCGCCGCCGAGCGCCAATTGCAGGCGGGCACGCCCGCCTGGCAACGCGCCGAAGACATCAAGGCCTACATCAACTCCCGCCCTCGCAAGAACTGACGCCCGGACGTATAGTTTTCACCGGAGATCATCCCATGCGCTCAACCCTGTCCCTCATATGCGCCGCCCTGGTGGCGCTCGGCGTCTTCCTGGCGGCGCGCACGACGGCGCCGCTCTCGGCTTCGGCCTCGCCGCTTGCCGGCGCAACCGCCGACAAGGCGGCCCTCGGCAAGGCGATCCGCGAGTACCTGATCGCCAATCCGGAAGTCCTGGTCGAGGCGATGCAGGAGTACGAGAAGAAGCAGGACAGCCAGCGCGACGCCGCGGCCGAGAAGGCGATCGGCGAGAATCGCCAGGCGCTGGTCAGCGATCCCGAGAGCCCGATCGCCGGCAATCCCAACGGCGACGTCACCATCGTCGAGTTCAGCGACTACCAGTGCCCGTACTGCAAGCGCGCCCACTCGGCGGTGAATTCCGTCGTCGCCTCCGACGGCAAGGTGAAGCTCGTCTACAAGGACCTGCCGATCCTGGGCGAGGCGTCCAAGGTCGCCGCCATCGCCGCCCTTGCCTCGGTCAAGCAGGGCAAGCACCTCGCCTTCCACAACGCGCTGATGAGCTTCAACGGCAAGCTCGACAGCGACCGCATCTTCGAGATCGCGACTTCGGTCGGCATCGACGTCGGCAAGCTCAAGCAGGACATGCAGGACCCCAACATCCCGAAGATCATCCAGCGCAACATGGCGCTGGCATCCGCGCTCGGCGTGCGCGGCACGCCGGCCTTCGTGATCGGCAACCAGTTCGTGCCCGGCGCGGTCGACGCCGACGCGCTGAAGCAGCTGATCGCCGAGGCGCGCAAAGGCTAGCGCGGCTGCTTAGCCCGGCGGCCTAGTGCGGCGGCGCGAGCGTCGCCGTCACCCCCAGAAGAGAGACCAGGTCGGCGCCGCCGGCCGAGCCGAGCGCGGGAAGCCTGTCCATGCCGAACGGCGGATCGGGCTTCAGATCGACGGTGAGCGTTCCGCCCTTCTCGACGAAGCGCGCGGCCGTGTCGAGCAGGCTCGTCATGTCGTCGGTGATCAGCACGCCGGTCGGCTGGTATTGCCGGACCTGCTGGGCGACCGCCGCGCGTGCCGCCTCGACGGTCTGGCCCGACGCCGTGGCGATGGCCCTGAACAGGCGATTAAGCAGGCTCTTGTCGGCCAGCACCAGCCGCGCCGAGCCGAGCGCCACGTTGCTGCGATAGATCCCGAACACGTTGCCGCTGTCGACGGCTTTCCAGAACGCGGCGTCGGCATCCTGGAAATTCGCGCTGAGGTCGATCTCGCCCAGATCCTGTCCCGTGAGCGCGCAGCGGTCGATGCCGAGGACGCCCTTGTTGCGATCCTCGGAGCCCGAGCAGTCGAAGCCGAGCCGCAGATCCTTGAGTCCCATGGCGGCGAGCGTCATGCGCATCTGCAATCCCTCGGCGCCGCTGAGCGGCGGCGCCAGCACGAAGCCGTCGATACGCGCCTGGGTGTGGCTGACGCCCGGCGCATCGTGCTTGACGGTGACGGTGATGCTGTCGAGGGAAATGCCGTAGCGCGCCATCGCCTCGCCGCTGAAGCCGCTCACCCTTGCATCCTCGATATCGATGCGGCCGACCGGCATGCCGGGCCGCCACGCCTCGGCCGAGAGCGCGGCCAGCACGCGATCGAGATCGAGGCCGGTGATCTTGGTCTGGTCGATGCGGAAAACCGGCGCCGAAGCAGAAGCCGTGTTCAACTGGAAGCCGGACAGCGTCAGCGCGCCGAACTTGCCGTGGCCCAAATCGCTCACGGCCAGCGACTCGAGCGAGAAGCCGCCCAGTGAATTCTCGGTGAAGCCGAAGCCCTGCATCTCCATGTGCCGCAGGCTGATGGCGCGAATGATCCTGGCGCCGAGCACCGACGACCTCCGCGGTGTGGGCGCCACCGCGCTGTCGTAGCGGGCGAGGTCGAGCCCATCGACCGAGAGCGACACGATCGACAGCGTGGACCCGGCCGGCTCGACATGGCGCACGTCCTTCAGCTCGAGGTGATCGGCGTGCATCGGCTGCCCGGGCTGCCAGCCGGCGAACGGCGTGTTGCCGCGCAGCAGCTCGCCGAGCGGCCAGGCGAGGCCCGACAGCACCCACTGCCGGACGGCCGTCTCGCCTTCGCCTTTGACGTGGAAGTTGTCGAAAGTGACGCTGCGGTCGAACAGGCCGACGCTGACGCTCCCGACGCTCGACGTACCGTCGGCCTCGATCTGCGCCTTGATGTTGTCGGCGGCGCGTCGCTCGACGACGGGAACGGCGGCAACCGCAAGCCCCGCCAGCACGATGATGGCGGTGACTGCGACGACGGCCTTCTTCACGGTTCGGCGTCCGGCTGCTTCGAGGGCTGGGCGGCGTCGAAGGCGGGATGCTTCATGCACGCGGCATGGATGCGCTGGATGGTCGGATAGCGCGCCATGTCGACCTTGAAGCGCTGGGCGTTGAAGACCTGCGGCACCAGGCAGAGGTCGGCCATCGTCGGCGTGTCGCCGTGGCTGAACGTGCCGGTGGCGCGATCCTTGGCGACCGACGCCTCGTAGGCCTCGAAGCCGACCTCGATCCAGTGCCGCGACCAGGCGAAGGTCGCCTCCTCGCTCTGACCGTATTGATCGCGCAGGTAATTCATCACGCGCAGATTCTGGATGGGATGGATGTCGGCGGTCGGGATCAGCGCCAGCGCGCGCACGCGGGCTCGGCCGGCCGGATCCTTCGGCAGCAGCGGCGGGTTGGGATGCGTCTCCTCGAGATATTCGAGGATGGCGAGCGACTGGGTCAGCACCTGGCCGTCGTCGAGGACAAAGGCCGGGACCAGCTTCTGCGGGTTGAGCGCCACGTAGTCCGGCGCAGTGTGCTCGCCCTTGCGCAGGTGGCGCGAGGCATGCTCGACCTTGATGCCCTTGAGGTTGAGCGCGATGCGCACGCGAAACGCCGCC
Organism: Reyranella sp.; assembly: GCA_035651335.1. Lineage (GTDB taxonomy): Bacteria > Pseudomonadota > Alphaproteobacteria > Reyranellales > Reyranellaceae > Reyranella. The sequence goes on from DASRFX010000023.1 coordinate 27,245, forward strand.
GACGAGCGGAAATAGCCGATGAGCTTCATGAGCGGGACCTTAGCCCGGCGGATCGTATTTGACGACCTTCTGGTCGATGGCGCCGAAGATCGACTGGCCGGCGCGGTCCTTCATCTCGATGCGGATGTGGTCGCCGAACTTCATGAAGGGTGTAACCGGCTTGCCGCCGTCGATCGTCTCGCGCACGCGCCGTTCGGCGATGCAGGAGCAGCCGACCGAAGGGTCGCGGTTGGCGACCGTGCCGGAACCCACCACGGTGCCGGCCTCGAGATAGCGCGTCTTCGCGGCATGCGCGATCAACTGGCCGAAATCGAAGGTGAGGTCGGTCGCGGCATTGGGATGGCCGAACTCCTTGCCATTCAGCGTCGAGACCAGCGGCAGGTTGAGCTTGGCACCGTCCCAATCGTCGCCCAGCTCGTCGGGCGTGACGGCGACCGGCGCGAAGGCCGTCGCCGGCTTGCCGTGGAAGAAGCCGAACCCCTTGGCGAGCTCGGCGACGATCACGTTGCGCAGCGAGACGTCGTTCAGGATGGTCACCAGCTTGATGTGTTTTCGCGCGGCAGCCGCTGAGATCCCCATCGGCACGTCGTCGGTGATGACACCGATCTCGCCCTCGAAATCGATACCCCACGCCTCGTCCGCCAGTTCGATCTCGTCGGTGCAGCCAATGAAGGAATCCGAGCCGCCCTGATACATCAGCGGATCGGTCCAGAAGCTGGGCGGCATCTCGACGCCGCGTGCTTTGCGCACCAGCTCGACATGGACGACATAGGCCGAGCCGTCGGCCCACTGGTAAGCGCGCGGCAGGGGCGCCGCGAGCGCAGTCATCTCCAGTTCGAAGCTGCCCGGCGCCTTGTCGTCGCGCAGCTTCTCGGCAAGCTCCATCAGCCGGGGCGCGACGTTTGACCAGTCGTCGAGCGCCTTCTGCATCGTCGGCGCGATGGCCCCTGCCCGCACCGCGCGTGTCAGCTCGCGGTTGACCACGATCAGCGTGCCGTCGCGGCCGCCTTCCTTCAGCGATGCGAGCTTCATTATTCGGCCGCCTGCTTGGTTTCGGCTGGGCGCCAGGACTGCACATAGCCTTCGAACTCGACGCCGGCCGGCATCGCCGCCACGTCGACGGCATCGCGCGTGTCGATCATGACCGCGACCTCGTCGGTCTCGGCCTTGCCGCCGCTTTGCACCGTCTTCTTGGTCGCCGCATCGAAGGCCTTCGGGTGCGGTCCGTGCGTGAAGCCCGACGGGTGCACCGTCATCATGCCAGGATGGATGTTGTCGCGGCTGAAGAAGCTGCCCTTGTGATAGAAGATGATCTCGTCGAAATCGTCGTTGTTGTGGAAGAACGGCAGCCGCAGCGCCTCGGGATCGCTCTCCAGCGGCCGCGGCACGAAGGTGCAGACGACGAAGCGGCTGGTCATGAACGTGGTATGCGCCGACGGCGGCAGATGCACGCGATGGCTCATGATGGGCCTGAGATCGCGCCAGTTGATGCGCACGACCGAGAGATCGCCATGCCAGCCCACCGCGTCGAGCGGATTGAACGGGAAGGTCACCGTGGAGAGCTGGTTGCGGCGTTTCACCGAAACGCGCCACGTGCGCTCGTCCTGCTGCGCCTTGAAGGCCTCGTCGATGTGCGGCGTGTCGAGCACGGCCGGATCGAACGGTGCATGGCGACCGACGACACCGCGCTCGGGCAACACGAAATGGTCGTTGGTCGCCTCGATCATCAGGCTCATGGTCGGCGTCGAGGGCGCGAGCCGCCACATCGTGCCGCGCGGGATCACGAGATAGTCGCCTTCGCGGTATTCCAGGCGGCCATAGTCGCAATAGAGCTCGCCCTCGCCCTCATGGACGAACAGAATCTGGTCGCCGTCGCTGTTGCGGGCGAGCTCGGTCATCGCCTTGTCGAGCTTCCAGATGCGCATCTGCAGATGGTTGTTGGTCATGACGAGCTGCGAGTTCCAGGGATTGGCCTCGGTCGCCACCAGCTTGTTCATGTCGAAGGCGCGCGGACGGATCGCGCCCTCGAACTCGATCCAGTCGGTCGGCTTGTGCCTGTGATGGAACTGCGCGGACGGCCCGAAGAAGCCCTCCTTGCTGATCTCGCGCTCGTAGGTGCCGGCCGGCAGACGTACATGCGCCTGGCGCGAGGCGGTGCCTTCGACTTGGCGCAGCGGAATCCAGTTCTTGCTCATCGGTTCCTCCTCTATCACCTCACCCTGAGGAGCGTCCCAAAGGGACGCGTCTCGAAGGGTGGATACATCACATTCGTTGCCATCCTTCGAGACGCCGCACTGCGTGCGGCTCCTCAGGATGAGGTTGGTTACGCCTTCAACACGCCGCGGCGAATCTGGTCGAGCTCGATCGACTCGAACAGCGCGCGGAAATTGCCCTCGCCGAAACCCTCGTTGCCGCGGCGCTGGATGATCTCGAAAAAGATCGGACCGATCACGGTCTGGGTGAAGATCTGCAGCAGCAGCCCACCCCCTTTGGTCGGTGCGCCGTCGATCAGGATCCGGTCGGCGGACATGCGCTGCAGATTCTCGCCGTGGCCCGGCAGGCGCTGATCGACCTGCTCGTAATAGGTATCCGGCACGTCCTGGAACGGCACGCCCTTGGCCTTCAGCGCTTCGACCGTGTCGTAGATATCGCCGGTGCCGAGCGCGATGTGCTGGATGCCCTCGCCGTGATAGGCCGAGAGATATTCCTGGATCTGGCTCTTGTCGTCGGAGCTCTCGTTGATCGGGATGCGGATCTTGCCGCACGGGCTGGTCATCGCCTTGGACTTGAGCCCGGTGAGCTTGCCCTCGATGTCGAAGTAGCGGATCTCGCGGAAATTGAACAGCCGCTCGTAGAAGTCGGCCCATTCGGCCATGCGGCCGCGATGCACGTTGTGCGTCAGGTGATCGATGTAGGTCAGCCCGACGCCCTTGGGATTGTGATCGACGCCGGGCAGCCATTCGAAGTCGACGTCATAGATGCTGCCCTTCTCGCCGTAGCGATCGACGAGATAGATGAGCGAATCGCCAATGCCCTTGATCGCCGGGATGTTGAGCTCCATCGGGCCGACCTTGTTCTCGACGCCCCAGGCGCCGAGCGACAGCGCCCGCTTGTAGGCGAAGGCCGCGTTCTTCACGCGCAGGGCGATGGCGCAGATTGACGGGCCATGCACTCGGGCGAAGCCCTGGGCGAAACTGTCGGGCTCGGCATTGACGATGAAATTGACGTCGCCCTGGCGAAACAGCGACACGTCCTTGGAGCGATGCTTCGCCACCTTGGTGAAGCCCATGCTCTCGAACAGCCGGCCCAGCGCCTCGGGATCGGGCGCGGTGTATTCGACGAACTCGAAGCCGTCGGTGCCCATCGGATTGTGGGTGTCCATATTGACCTCCCGAAGCTGATAGTTTCATATGTAACTATTATGCCGAGCCCAGTTCAAGCCCTCCAACTGGAGAATTTCCTTCCTTACCGGCTGTCGGTGCTGGCCCAGCTCGTGAGCGAATCGCTGCACGACCTGTATTCCGGACCTCATGGCCTTACCGTGACGCAGTGGCGGGTGATGGCCGCGCTGGGCCGCTTCGCGCCCCTCACCGCCTCTGAAGTGGGACAACGCATCGTCATGGACAAGGTGGCGGTAAGCCGGGCCGTGGCCGGCCTGAAGAAGCGCGGCCTGATCGAGCGCGCAACCGATCGCGCCGATCGCCGGCGCGCCTCGCTGAGGCTGAGCGCACGCGGGCGGGTCATGCACAGCCGGATCGTGCCGCTGGCGCTCGCCTACGAGGCCAAGCTGTACGAGGCGCTGTCGACCCAAGAGCGGCGAACGTTCGACACCCTGTCTGACCGCCTGTTTGCCCGCGCCGAGGCCCTCAGGCTATAAGGCCCGGCGTTTTCGTCTTTTGGGAGGCAAGGCTTGGCCAAGAAGGCTGCCCGAAGCCGGTCCGCCGCCAAGCCGGTGCTGGTGCTGAACGGACCCAATCTCAACATGCTGGGCAAGCGCCAGCCGCAGATCTATGGCCGCGAGACGCTGGCCGACGTCGAGAAGGCGTGCCGCGCCGAGGCCGCGCGGCTGAAACTCGGCCTCGAATTCGCACAGAGCAACCACGAGGGCGTGCTGGTCGACCTGATCCAGGCGGCGCGCGAGAAGAACAGCGGCATCGTCATCAACGCCGGCGCCTACACCCACACCTCGATCGCCCTGCTCGACGCGCTGAACGCCGCCGAGCTGCCGGTCGTTGAAGTCCACATTTCCAACATCTACAAGCGGGAAGGCTTCCGTCACCACTCATATATAAGTCCGGTGGCCGTGGGCGTGATCGCGGGCCTCGGCATCCAGGGCTACCTGCTGGCGCTGCAGGCGCTGGCGCTTCGACTGAAACGCTGAAATTCATCCGGGAGCGTACCGCCAATGGCCAAGTTCGAGATGGATACGGAGTTCATTCGCAAGCTCGCGAAGCTCCTGGAGGAGACCAATCTCGGCGAGATCGAAATGGCCGAGGGCGACCGCAAGATCCGCGTCGCCCGCCCGACCGCAGCGGTCGCAGCCGCCGCTCCGGTCATGGCGGCTCCTGTCGCTGCCGTCCCCGCCGCGGCCGCTGCCGCCGCGCCGGCCGGCGGCGCCGATCTCGCCAAGCACCCCGGTGCGGTGAAGTCGCCGATGGTCGGCACGGCCTATCTTTCGCCCGAGCCCGGCAAGCCCACCTTCGTCAATGTCGGCGACAAGATCACGGCCGGCCAGACCGTCCTGATCATCGAGGCGATGAAGACGTTCAATCCCATCAAGGCGCCCAAGGCCGGCACGCTGACGCAGGTCCTGATCGACAACGGGCAGCCGGTCGAGTTCGGCCAGCCGTTGATGATCATCGAATAGCGCAAGGCGCGCCCCGATGTTCGACAAGGTCCTGATCGCCAACCGCGGCGAGATCGCACTCCGCATCCACCGCGCCTGCCGCGAGATGGGCATCAAGACCGTGGCCGTCCATTCGACCGCCGATGCCGACGCCATGCATGTGCGCCTCGCCGACGAGGCGGTCTGCATCGGCCCGCCGCCGGCGCGCGAGAGCTATCTCAACATCCCCGCCATCTTGTCGGCCGCCACCATCACCGGCGCCGATGCAATTCATCCGGGCTACGGCTTCCTGTCGGAGAACGCGCGCTTCGCCGAGGCCGTCGAGGCGCACGGCTTCACCTTCATAGGCCCGACCGCCGAGCACATCCGCATGATGGGCGACAAGATCGTCGCCAAGCAGACCGCGCAGGAGCTCGGCCTGCCACTGGTGCCGGGCTCGCCCGGACCCGTCGGCTCGCTCGAAGAAGTGGCGGCGCTTGGCCAGAAGATCGGCTGGCCGGTGCTGATCAAGGCGGTCGCAGGCGGCGGCGGCCGCGGCATGAAGGTCGTCGACGGTCCCGACAAGGCGGCCGAAGCCTTCAGCCTGGCGCGCGCCGAAGCCAAGGCCGCCTTCGCCAACGATGCGGTTTATGTCGAGAAGTATCTCGGCCGGCCGCGCCACATCGAGATCCAGGTGCTGGGCGACGGCAAGGGCGCCGGCGTCCATCTCGGCGAGCGCGATTGCTCGCTGCAGCGGCGCCATCAGAAGGTGCTGGAGGAAGCGCCCTCGCCCGCCCTGAACAAGGAGCAGCGCGGCAAGATCGGCGAACTCGCGGCCGCCGCCGTGCGCAAGCTCAAGTATCGCGGCGCCGGCACGCTCGAGTTCCTGTTCCAGGACGGCGAGTTCTACTTCATCGAGATGAACACCCGGCTGCAGGTCGAGCATCCCATCACCGAAGCAGTGACCGGCCTCGACCTGGTGCGCGAGCAGATCCGCATCGCCGCCGGCGCCGATCTCGGCCTGACGCAGCAGGACATCACCTTCCAGGGCCATGCCATCGAGTGCCGCATCAATGCGGAGAACTCGGAGACCTTCGTGCCCTGCCCCGGCAGGGTGGTCGACTACCATCCGCCCGGCGGGCTGGGCGTGCGCGTCGATTCCGGCCTCTATGCCGGTTACGTCATGCCGCCCTACTACGATTCCATGGTGGCCAAGCTGATCGTGAGCGGCACGACCCGCAACGAGTGCCTGATGCGGCTGCGCCGCTCGCTCGAGGAGTTCGTGATCGGCGGCATCGACACCACGATCCCGCTGCACCAGCGCATCATCCGCGAGCAGAACTTCATCGACGGCGAATACGACATCCACTGGCTGGAGACGCTGGTCGGCCTCAAGAAGTAGGCTGGGATGGTGGATCACGTACTCCCTCACCCTGAGGAGCGCTCCGCAGGAGCGCGTCTCGAAGGGTGTCGCGCCGCACCATACCTGTTGCCCATCCTTCGAGACGCCGCGCGCCGCGCGGCTCCTCAGGATGAGGACGTGCACTGATACCATGCTCGAGATCACGCCCGACCTTCTGCTGCAGGCCTACAGGATCGGCGTCTTTCCCATGGGAGAGCGCCGCGACGATCCCAAGCTCTATTGGCTCGATCCGCGGCTGCGCGCCGTGCTGCCGCTCGACGGCTTCCACCTGCCGCGGCGGCTGGCGCGCACCGTGCGCTCCGGGCAGTTCGAGGTGACCGCCGACACGGCGTTCCGCGAAGTGATGCGCGCCTGCGCCGAGCCGCGGCCCGGCCATCCCGAGAGCTGGATCAACGAACCGATCATCGACCTTTACGGCAAGCTGTTCGATCGCGGCCACGCCCACAGCGTGGAATGCCGCAGCCAAGGCCGGCTGGTCGGCGGGCTCTATGGCGTGAGCGTGGGCGCCGCATTCTTCGGCGAAAGCATGTTCAGCCGCGAACGCGACGCCTCGAAGGTAGCGCTGGTCCATCTGGTGGCGCGCCTGATCAAGGGCGGCTTTCGCCTGCTCGACTGCCAGTTCATGACCGAGCATTTGCGCGGCTTCGGCGCAGTCGAAATTCCGCGTGAGCAGTTCAAGGCGCGCCTCGCCGATGCGGTTGAGGCGACGGCGACCTTTTACGGCGACTTGGGCGGCTCCGATCCCTGCGCCATCGTGCAGGACAACACGCGCACGTCGTAGACGCCGTCGTCGAGCGCCGAGATCGAGGGCGTCGAGGCGAACATCCAGCCGGCGAACAGCTTCTGCTCGGGCTGGCCGGGTTTGTGATCGACGATCGTCAGATAGGCGACGGCTTCCGGCGGCGCGTCCGGCGTGTTGACCAGGCAGTCGCTCACCTTGATGTCGAGGGTGCCGAAGCGCGTCACCTCGCCGATCGTCGCGTAGAACCGCTTGGACCGCGCGGTCACCTTGTCGAGCCCCTGCAGCTCGGCGACCGGCTTGCCCGGTCCGGGCGGAATGGCGCGCAAGTTCGAATTGTCGGACTGCGACGGCGTCCGGATGGACGTCTGCTGCGGCGACGTCTGCGCCACGGCCGTGCCGAGGCCCGCCAGCAGTGCGGCAACGGCTGCCGCCAAACGGACGATCACTTTTCCTTCTTGGCGTAGGGCGTGGCGAGCCCGTCGATCAGCTCGTGCAGAGCGGCCTTGATCTGGTCGGCATCGCATCCCATCAGCACCCCGTCCTCCAGCGCGTCGGCGCAGAGGCTCTCGATCTCCTGGATGTTCTGATTGAGGACTTTGATCTTTTCGAGGCACGACACCGGCTTGCCGTCGGACTGGCGCCACACCGGAGTCGTCTTGGGAGCCCTGGCGTTCATCACTTCGACCCTGTCGTTCCGCCGAACATGAATTTGGCGATCAGTTCCGACAGCGGCACCGAATCCTGGGTATTGGCGATCTCGCCGCCGGCCGGGATCGTCTGCTTGTCGGCGCCCGGCTCGAGCACGACGATCATGCCGCCCAGCAGCGATTCGCTCACGATCTTGGCGTTCGTGTCGGTCGGCAATTTCACGCTCGAGCTCACCGCCATGTGCACCACCGCCTGGTAGGTCTTGCGGTCGAGGTCGAAGCCGGTGACGGTCCCGACCTTCACGCCGCTCAGCGTTACATCGGCACCGCGCTTCAATCCGTCAATGCGCCCGAAGCGGGCGACGATGTCGTAACCGTCCGGGCCGCTGCGGTCGGACTTGGCGAAGGCGTAGAAAACGAACACGCCGGCCACGATGAGGACCAGCGCGCCGACGATCGTCTCGACGATATTGCGGCCCATGCCTAGCTCGGCCGCCACGCTTCGTAGGAGGGCTTGGGCTTGTCGCCGCTCGTCGCCAGCGTCGAGCCCGGCGGACGGTACGCCTGCGCGCTGCCGCTCATATTGCGCAAATGGTCTTTCTGCCAGGGCTTGCGCGGCAGCCCGCCCTGCGGGGGCACCTGGTCCGTCGTGTAGTGCAGCCAGCCATGCCAGTCCGGCGGCACGCGCGAGGCTTCGACCTCGCCCTTGTAGAGCACCCAGCGCTTGCGGCGGCGTCCGACGGGAGCTTTCTTGTCCTGGAAGTAGCGATTGCCTTCGGCGTCCGTGCCGACGAGCTCGCCGCGCATCTTGGTGAAGAGCCAGGTGCCGAATGTCATGAAGCCGCTACTCTCTCTCTCGAAAACGTATCGCGCCGCTTGTACGCGCGCGACCTGTGACTCGCAACGCGACGCGCATGCGCCGATCGATCGTGTCGTTCGTGTTCATGCGATTCGCGGTCGAATCGGCGCCTGTTGCCACCTTGCATCATGTAGTACCATCAACACACTGGTCTACAAAATGTAGTTGCGCACACAAGATTTTGTAATTTAGTATCTTCAGGTGCCCATATCTGCGCGTTCGACGACAGCGAACGCATCCCGCGACGGGACGAAATCAAATGACGGGAACTGGGCACGGGGGATCAGTTGATGCGTATCGAGCGTCGGTACACGCGAGCAGGAGAGCCGCCGTTTGCACAAACGGCGTTTCGCGTTGCCGATTCCGAAATTCGCCATCCCGACGGAAAGATCGTCTTCAAGCAGTCGTCCATTGAAGTGCCCGCCGCGTGGTCGCAGGTCGCAACCGACGTGCTGGCGCAGAAGTATTTCCGCCGCGCCGGTGTCGCGCGCCATCTGACGAAGATCGCCGAGCGCGACGTGCCGGAATGGTTGTGGCGCTCGGCGCCCGATGGCGCGGCCCTCGCCAGGCTGCCGCAAGAAGAACGCTATGGCGGCGAGACCAGCGCCAAACAGGTGTTCCACCGCATGGCCGGCACCTGGACCTACTGGGGCTGGAAGGGCGGCTATTTCGACAGCGAGAAGGACGCGCGCGCCTTCTACGACGAGCATTGCTTCATGCTGGCGGCGCAGATGTGCGCGCCCAACTCGCCGCAATGGTTCAACACCGGCCTGCACTGGGCCTACGGCATCGATGGGCCGGGCCAGGGCCATTGGTTCGTCGACCACACCGACGGGGTCGCGCGCCCCTCCTCGTCCGCCTACGAACGTCCGCAGCCGCACGCCTGCTTCATCCAGAGCGTTGCCGACGATCTGGTCGGCGAAGGCGGCATCATGGATCTGTGGGTGCGCGAGGCGCGCCTGTTCAAGTACGGCTCGGGCACCGGCTCCAACTTCTCCGGCCTGCGCGGCTCGGGCGAGAAGCTGTCGGGCGGTGGACATTCGTCCGGCCTGATGTCGTTCCTCAAGATCGGCGACCGCGCGGCGGGCGCCATCAAGTCGGGCGGCACGACCCGCCGCGCCGCCAAGATGGTGTGCGTCGACATCGACCATCCCGACATCGAGGAGCTCGTCTCCTGGAAGATGCTCGAGGAGCAGAAGGTGGCGGCGCTGGTCGCCGGCTCGAAGCTGGCCAACCGGCACCTCAACGCCGTCATGGCGGCCTGCGCCGACGGCTGCGATCCCAAGCAGAACGCGAAGCTGCGCCACGAGATCGTGCTCGCGCGCCGGGCCGAGATACCCGAGAACTACATCCAGCGCGTCGTCCAGTTCGCACGCCAGGGCTATCGCTACATCGAATTCCCGACCTTCGACACCGACTGGGAATCGGAAGCGTACGCCTCGGTGTCGGGCCAGAACGCCAACAACTCGGTGCGCGTGACCGACGCCTTCCTGCGCGCGGTCGAGGCGGATCGCGAGTGGGCGCTGACCGAGCGCACGACCGGCGCGGTCGCCAAGACGGTCAACGCGGCGCAATTGTGGGACCGCATCGCCGAGGCGGCCTGGCATTCGGCCGATCCCGGCGTGCAGTTCGACACCACCATCAACGACTGGCACACCTGCCCGGAGTCCGGACGCATCAACGCGTCCAATCCGTGCTCGGAGTACATGTTCCTCGACGACACGGCCTGCAATCTCGCCTCGTTGAACCTGATGCGCTTCCGCCGCGACGACGGCACGGTTGACGTCGCGAGCCTCGAGCATGCGACACGTCTTTGGACGGTCGTGCTCGAGATCTCGGTGATGATGGCGCAGTACCCGTCGCGCAAGATCGCCGAACTCTCTTATAGATATCGGACGCTCGGTTTGGGCTATGCCAACCTGGGCGCGCTGCTGATGGCGGCGGGCCTCGGCTACGACTCGGCGCGAGGCCGGGCCATCGCCGGCGCCCTGACGGCAATCATCACCGGCACGGCCTATGCAACGTCGGCGCAGATGGCGCGGCTGATGGGCACCTTCCCGGGGTTCGAGCCCAACCGCGAGGCCATGCTGCGGGTGATCCGTAATCATCGCCGCGCCGCCCACAGCGCAGGCGCCGACTACGAGAAGCTCGCCATCCATCCGGTCGCGCTCGACGCCGCCAACTGCCCGGACCCGGCGCTGGTCGCCGCGGCGCGGCGAGTGTGGGACCAGGCGCTGGAGCTGGGCGAGAAGCACGGCTACCGCAATGCCCAGGTCTCGGTGATTGCACCCACTGGCACGATCGGCCTGGTGATGGATTGCGACACCACCGGGATCGAGCCCGACTTCGCCCTGGTGAAGTTCAAGAAGCTGGCCGGCGGCGGCTACTTCAAGATCATCAACCAGACGGTGCCGCTGGCGCTGGCCACCCTGGGCTACGACGTTGAAACAGCAGGGAGAATCGTGGCGCACGCGGTCGGCCATGGGACCTTGAAAGGCGCGCCATCGATCAATCACGAGAGCCTGGCGGCGCGCGGCTTCGATGCCGAGACGCTGGCGCGCATCGAGAAGGCGCTGCCGACTGCCTTCGACATCCGCTTCGCCTTCTCGCCGTACACGCTGGGCGATGCGTTCTGCCGCGACGTGCTTGCACTCGACGATCAAGCGCTCGCCGATCCATCGCTCGACATCCTCGCGCGTCTCGGCTTCTCCAAAAGCGACGTCGCTCAGGCGAACGTGTTCGCGTGCGGAACGATGTCTCTCGAGGGCGCACCCGATCTCAAGCGCGAACATCTCGCGGTGTTCGACTGTGCAAATCCCTGTGGACGAGATGGCACGCGCTGCTTGTCTGCGGAGAGTCATATACGCATGATGGCTGCAGCTCAGCCGTTCATATCGGGCGCGATATCCAAAACCATCAACATGCCCAACGCAGCTACGGTCGAGGATTGCCGCAAGGCTTACGAGATGTCGTGGAGACTTGGTCTGAAGGCCAATGCGCTCTATCGCGACGGCTCGAAGCTTTCGCAACCGCTGTCGGCCATGGCGATCGGCGAGGACAAGGCGGCCAACGACGATCTCCTGGAGATGCCGCCGATCGCCCGCGCGCCGATCATCGCCGAGCGCATCGTCGAGAAGATCGTCGAGCGCGAGGTGCGCCAGGGCCGCGAGCGCCTGCCGCAGCGCCGCAAGGGCTACACCCAGAAGGCGATCGTTGGCGGCCACAAGGTCTACCTGCGCACCGGCGAATATGAGGACGGCCGCGTCGGCGAGATCTTCATCGACATGCACAAGGAAGGCGCCGCCTTCCGCAGCGTCATGAACAATTTCGCGATCGCGATCTCGATCGGCCTGCAGTACGGCGTGCCGCTCGAGGAATTCGTCGAGGCCTATACCTTCACGCGCTTCGAGCCCTCCGGCATGGTCGAAGGCAACGACGCCATCAAGATGTCGACGTCGGTGCTCGACTACATCTTCCGCGAGCTCGCCATCTCCTATCTGGGGCGCAACGACCTGGCCCATGTCGAGCAGGGCGACCTGCAACCCGACAGCGTCGGCCGCGGCCTGATCGCGGACGGCCTGCCGGCGGGCGGCTCGGATGCCGCCCAGCAGGCCGCCGATGCGGTGAGCCGCATCGCCAGCGTCGGCTACATGCGCAGCAATCTTTACGTCTTGAACGGCCGGACGGCCGGCAATGTCGCGATCGCCGAAGAGGCCCTCGCCGACGCCGGCCCCGTGCCCAACGGAACGACCGACGGCCCAACCGTCGCCCAGGCGCACCTCGCCCAGGCGGCCGTCGTCGGCGTCGCGAGCGGATCGGCAATCAGCGCGAGGCTGAAAGGCTTCGAAGGCGATGCTTGTCCGGAGTGCGGCAACTTCACCATGGTCCGCAACGGGACGTGCCTCAAATGCACGACCTGCGGCGGCACCACCGGCTGCAGTTGACCGTGCGTGGCGTTGCGTACCCGCGTACCCCGGGGCCTCAGCGGTTGGGGACCTCATAGCTAACCATAGGAGACAGTTATGGCTGCTAAGAAAAAGGCTGCGAAGAAGAAGGCTGCTAAGAAGAAGAAGCAGTAAATAAGGAAAGGGCGTAGGCCAGCTCAACTGGCCACCTATCCAAACGCCTTTCGGCTTCCGCGTGGGCGTCCTCTGGACCCCACCGGAAGCCACCTTCAAATTTGTGCATTCAAGCCAATGCAACACGCCTTCGCTCAACGGAGGTGGAAAGGCGAAACTCAGCTAGTGGTCCGGCGACTTCGGTCTGCCGGACTTTTTTTTCTGCCCGATTCCCGGCCCAATTCCCGGCGCGAAACGCGCTATGCTCGGCTCATGCCGGACGACACTCCGACCATCGGCCTGCGCATCGTCGACTCGCTCTCGGGCGTCGACGCCGCCCAGTGGGACGCCTGCGCGCTGGCGCCGGGCTCCGCCGGCAACCCGTTCCTGAGCTACCGCTTCCTGAAGGCGCTGGAGGATTCCAAGTCGGTCGGCCGGCGCACCGGCTGGGGCCCGCAATATCTGCTGGCCGAAGCGGGCGACGGCACTCTCGAGGGCGCTGTGCCGCTCTACATGAAGAGCCACAGCCAGGGCGAATACATCTTCGATCACGGCTGGGCCCAGGCCTTCGAGCGCGCGGGCGGCCGCTACTATCCCAAGCTGCAGGCCGCGGTGCCGTTCACGCCGGTGCCCGGCCCCCGGCTGTTCGCCAGGCCCGGGCCGCTCGCCGAGGGCGTGCGCGATGCGATGATCGACATGCTGGCCAAGATCGCCGGCGACAACGGCATCAGCTCGGTGCATGCCACCTTCTGCAGCGAGGCCGACTGGAAGCGCTTCGGCGAGCGCGGCTGGCTGCTGCGGCTCGGCCAGCAGTATCACTGGAGCAACAACGGCTACAAAACCTTCGATGATTTCCTGGCCGCGCTCTCCTCGCGCAAGCGCAAGGCGATCCGCAAGGAGCGCGAGTCGGTCCGCCGCGAGGGCCTGTCGATCCGCTGCCTCAGCGGCGACGAGATCGAGCCGCGGCACTGGGATGCCTTCTTCGCCTTCTACATGGACACCGGCGGGCGCAAATGGGGCTCGCCCTATCTCACGCGCGCGTTCTTCGACATCCTGGGCGACACGATGGCCGACAAGGTCGTGCTGGTCATGGCCGAGGCCGACGGCCGCCCGGTCGGCGGCGCGCTCAACCTCAAGGGCGACGACACGCTCTATGGCCGCTATTGGGGCTGCCTCGAGAGCCATGCCTTCCTGCACTTCGAGGCCTGCTACTACCAGGCGATCGACTACGCGATCGCCCATGGACTGCAGAGGGTCGAGGCGGGCGCGCAGGGCGACCACAAGATCCAGCGCGGCTACCTGCCGGTGAAGACCTACTCGGCGCACTGGATCGTCGACCCCTCGTTCCGCCGCGCCGTCGACGACTATCTCAGGCGCGAGCGGCCCGCCGTCGAGCAGGAGATCGAGGGCCTGATGGCCTACTCGCCCTTCCGCAAGGAGAACGAGAGCCGGCCCTCCGAATAATTTGGCCAAACGAACTGATCCTGGTGTCAACCCTTTGAGATGGCTGCGTTATCGGGCGGGTTTTAATACGCAACTTCCAGGCGATGGACGCCAATTTGAGACTGGAAGCCTCTAGATCCGCCGCCACATCGCCCACGTCGCC
>DASRFX010000024.1:0-84581 GCA_035651335.1 Reyranella sp.
CCGATCGATTTTCCCGACAAGCCGCTGCGCTTCGTCGTCGGCTTCCCGCCCGGCGGCCCGAACGACCTGCTGACCCGGCTGATCGCGCCCGGCATCGGCGAGCGCCTGAAGCGCAACGTGGTGGTCGAGAATCGTGCCGGCTCCAACGGCGAGATCGCCGCCGCCTCGGTCGCCAAGTCACCGGCCGACGGCGGCGTCTTCATGCTCGCTTCCAACGGCTCGACGACGGTCGCGGCGGCGCTGAAAAAGAACCTGCCCTACGACATCCGCAAGGACTTCGCGGCGGTCGCGCCGGTCGGCATCAATCCGATGCTGCTGGTCGTGCGTCCCGACCTACCGGCCGGCAACGTCGCCGAGCTGATCGCGCTGGCACGGGCCAAGCCGGGCAAGCTGAACGGCGCTTCGGCCGGCGCCGGCGGCGCCACGCATCTCGGCCTCGAGCTGCTGAAATCGCTCGCCAAGATCGACATCGTCCACGTGCCCTACAAGGGCGGCGGGCCGGCGATGGCGGATCTGATGGCGAGCCTGGTCGACATCTATTTCGGCGGCCTGTCGACCGCCCTGCCGCACGTCAGGGCCGGCAAGCTGCGGGCGCTCGGCCAGACCGGCGCGAAACGCTCCGCCGCCGCGCCCGACATCCCGACCATCGGCGAAACATTGCCGGGTTACGAGTGCGCGATCTCCTACGGCGTCTTCCTGCCGGCCGGCGCGCCGCAGGCGCTGGTCGACAAGCTGCACGCCGCCGTCGACGACACCGTCCGGTCGGCGGAAGTCACGCGGAAATTCACCGAACTGGGCGCCGACCCGCAGTTCGGCACGCCAGCCGAATTCGCAGCCTACGTCGCGGCCGATCTCGACAAATGGACGCGGCTCGCCAAGGAGGCGAACCTCCACATCGACTGACGGCTATTTGACCGAAGAGTACGGCGTCGGGATCAGGAACTGGTTGGCGACATTGGCGACGATCGCGCCGTCCTTTTCCGTCTCGGCGCGCTTGGCGTGCCACTCGGGATCGTTCTGGAAGGCGTTCCACTTCTTCTCGCGATCGGCCAGCGACTCCCAGGCCAGGAAATAGGTCAGCTCCTGGTTGGACTCGCCGACCAGGGTCGTGAAGAAGCCGGCCTGCTTGATGCCGTGCTTCTCCCACAGCTTGAGCGTGATGTTGGCGAAGCGGCTGTTCAGCGCCGGCAGACGGCCCGGCACGCACTTGTAGACACGCATTTCGTAGATCATGTCGTTCTCCCTTCAGAAGTTGTCGGCGAAACGCGGCGCGAACCCGGCGCCCTTGTGATCGATGTGACAGTGGAACGGCGCGCCGAAATGACACGGCAGCAGGAGCGCGCCCGAGCCCGCGACATGCTCGATCGTCGCGCGCCGCGACTTGCGCGCATTGTCCTGGTCGAGGCAGGCGAAGCTGTTCCATTCCGGATGATAGACCTGCACGGCGTGATGCAGGATGTCGCCGCAGAACACCGCCTTCTCGCCCCGCGATTCGAACTCGATACGGATGGTGCCCGGCGTATGACCGGGCGCCGGAGCGATCTTCAGCCCCTCCTCGATCTCGGCCGCACCCTTCACCATCTTCACCAGGCCGGCGTCGACGACCGGCAGCACCGAGTCGCGGAACGAGCCGCCGTTGGCCGGGCCCTTCTCCGGATCCTTGTCGAGCTTCTGGTAGAAATCGAAATCTTCCTGGCTCCAGACGTATCGGGCGTTCTTGAAGGTCGGCACCCAGCGGCCGTTGTCGAGCCGGGTGTTCCAGCCGACATGATCGACATGCAGGTGCGTGCACATCACCATGTCGATCTGGTCCGGCGTCACGCCCGCCGCCTTCAGCCGCTCGAGATAGGGCGTGTTCATCATGTCCCATTTGGGCCGGTGCTTGCGCGACTTGTGGTTGCCCACGCACGTGTCGATCAGGATCGTCCTGCCGCCGACCCTGAGCAGCCAGCTATGGATGCTGAGCTTCAGCCAGCCCGAGGCCGCATCGTAATGGTTCGGACTGAGCCACGAACCGTGTTCCTTGACGACGGAAGGAGTCCAGTCGGGAAAGAATTTCGCCGCCTCGAAGTTGGGCTCGTAGCTTTCCTCGATGCGTGTTGCCGTCGCGGCGCCGAGCGTCACTTCGACCATGCTTGCTCCCGTTTTGCCGTCATACCAGCTTAGGCTAGCTTCACGAACATGAGTAACGATATCACGTGGGCGAGCGCGGCCGAGCTGTCGCGCCTGTATGCCCGGAACGAGCTTTCGCCAGTCGAAGCCGTCGACGCCACGCTCGCGCGCGCCGAGCGGCTGCAGCCGCACCTCAATTCGTTCGTGCTGATCGACGCCCAGGGCGCACGGGCGGCGGCCCAGGCATCCGAAGCGCGTTGGCGGAAGGGCGAGCCGCTTTCGCCGCTCGACGGCGTGCCGACCACGATCAAGGACACGACGAACGTCAAAGGTTTCCCGACCCGCTACGGCAGCTACTCGACCGACGAGACGCCGGCGGCCGAGGATGCGGCGGTCACCGAACGGCTGCGCCGCGCCGGCATGGCGATCATCGGCAAGAGCACGACGCCCGAGTTCGGCTGGAAGGCGCTGACCGATTCGCCGATCCACGGCACGACGCGCAATCCGTGGAACCTCGCGCACACGCCCGGCGGCTCGTCGGGCGGCGCCTCGTCGCTCACCGCCGCCGGAATCTGCCCGTTCAACCACGGCAACGACGGCGGCGGCTCGATCCGCATCCCGTCGGCGCACACCGGCCTGGTCGGGCTGAAGCCGTCGTTCGGGCGCATCCCGCAATATCCGGCCGACGGTCCGTTCGCCGACGTGATCAGCCAGGGCGTGCTGGCGCGCTCAGTGCTGGACAGTGCGATGGCGCTCAACGTCATGGCGGGATCCGATCCACGCGATTGGCGCTCGCTGCCCGACGATCCGCGCGACTACACGATCGGCCTCGATGACGGCGTGCGCGGCTGGAAGATCGGCCTCAGCCTCGATCTCGGCCATGTGAAGGCCGACCCGGAGGTGCGCGAGCTCGTCGAGAAGGCCGCCCGCCGCTTCGAAGAACTGGGCGCGCATGTCGAGGATGTCGGACCGCTGATCGAGCCGCTGCAGAAGCCGTTCGAGGTGCTGTGGAGCGGCAGCTTCGGCGTGCGCCTGCGCCAGATCCCGACGCAGTTACACGGCAAGCTCGATCCGGGCTTTCGCGCCCTCGCCGAGAAGGGCCTTGCCGTCACCCTCGCCGATTACGCCCGCGGCTACGAGGCGAAATCGAAGCTCGCCCGCGACATGGCGGTCTGGCATCGGAAGTACGACCTTCTGCTGACCCCGGTCACGCCGACCCCACCGCCGCCGGTCGAAACCCTGTACAATTCCGACGCCTTCCCGCGCTTCACCAAGGGCGCGCCCTATACCCTGCCCTTCAATCTCACCGGCGCGCCGGCGGCGTCGATGCCGGCCGGCCTCACCAGGTCGGGCCTGCCCGTCGGGCTCCAGATCGTGGGCCCGGCGCGCTGCGATCACCTCGTGCTGCGCGCCATGCGCGCCTATGAAAGCATTGCAGGCTGGACATGGCCGCAGGCCAGGGTCGTGGAGACGCTAGCGCGGCTCTGAATCGCCCGAGTCTCACCCGCGTGAGACAGGTTCGATGCCGATGGCATATGGCTTTTGCGCCCGAGTCTCACGCAACACCCCCACCCCCCGGGTGAGACAGCGTGAGACGCCTGAGACACGTGAGACAGCTGAGACGCCTAGAGCATGATGGGTTCGGCTGGAAGCAGCCGAACCCATCATGTCCTGGGAACCGCGGTCACCCGTGCGCGCGAATGGGATGAGATGGAACCATGTGTGGTTCCATCTCATCCCATTCCGCTCTAAACTGCATAGTCGAGTCTCTAGACTCCGATATCCTCGTTCCACAGCATGGGCTTGGCGGCGATGAACTGGCGCATCAGCTCCTTGCACGCGGCGTCGTCGAGCACGGTGATCTCCACGCCCCGCGAACGCAGCAGCGCCTCCTCGCCCATGAAGGTCCTGTTCTCGCCGATCACCACTTTGGGAATGCCGTAGAGCAGAATCGTGCCCGAGCACATCGAGCACGGCGACAGCGTCGTGTAGATCGTCGAGGCGCGATAGACCGAGGCCGGCTGGCGGCCGGCATTCTCCAAAGCGTCCATCTCGCCGTGCAGGATGGCACTGCCTTTCTGCACGCGCCGGTTATGGCCGCGGCCGATGATCCTGCCGTCATGCACCAGCACAGAGCCGATCGGGATGCCGCCTTCCGCCAGTCCCTGCCGCGCTTCGTCGATCGCGGCCTGCATGAAGGCGTCGAGTGCCACTAGTCGAGATCCAGCCCGTTCATGCCGGCGTTCTTGCGCGCCTTCCGGGCGAGCTCGGTCAGGATCTTGCCGGCCGCGCGCGGATCGAGCACCGGCTTGGCTTCAGGGCCCTTGTGCCAGCCCTCGGCGACAGCGAACTGGCCATTGCCCGCCTGGAACACGCGACCGGTGATCTCGCGGCTCTCCTCGCTCACCAACCACGTCGCGACCGGGGCGATCCATTTCGGGCTGCGCGTCTCCTTGTCCTCCTCGGTGTAGGTGCGCAGATCCTCGGTCATGCGCGTGAAGGCGCTGGGCGAGATCGAGTTCACCGTGATGCCGTAGCGGCCGAGCTCGCGCGCGGCGATCACGGTGAACGACGCGATGCCCGCCTTGGCCGCACCGTAGTTGGTCTGGCCGATATTACCGTAGATGCCCGACACCGAGGTCGTGGTGACGATGCGCGCATCGACCGGCCCGCCTTTGGCCTTGGCCTGGTCGCGCCAGTAGGCGGCGGCGTGGCGGGCCGGCGCGAAGGTGCCTTTCAGATGCACCTTGATCACGGCATCCCATTCGTCCTCGGTCATGTTGACCAGCATGCGATCGCGCAGGATGCCTGCATTCAGCACCACCGCGTCGAGCTTGCCGAAGGTCGAGATGGCCTGATCGATCATGCGCTTGGCGCCGTTCCAGTCCGAGACGTCGTCGCCGTTGGCCACCGCTTCGCCGCCCTTGGCCTTGATCTCGTTCACGACCTGTTGAGCGGGGCCGACATCGTGGCCCTTGCCGGCGCGGTCGCCGCCCAGATCGTTCACCACCACCTTGGCGCCATGTTCGGCCAGCATCAGGCAGTGCTCGCGGCCCACGCCGCGGGCGCCGCCGGTGACGATCGCCACCCGGCCCTCACACAATCTCGCCATAGCTTCCTCCCGTCTTTTGCGTGTCTGGATTAGCTGTTGTTGCGCTAGTCTAGCGGACCGAACAGGAGGATCGCCATGGACACCCTGCCGCTCGTCGCGCCCGATCAGGTCGGCCTTTCCGCTCAGCGGCTCGCTCGCATCGGCGGCTGGATGAAGGGCTGGGTCGACAACGGAAGGCTGCCCGGCATGACGGTCTGCGTCATGCGCAAAGGCCAGCTCGCTTTCGCCGAGACCTATGGCAAGGCCGACGTCGAGCGCAACAAGCCGATGCGGCCCGACACCATCGTGCGCATCTACTCGATGACCAAGCCGCTCACCTCGACGGCGATCATGATGCTGTACGAGGAAGGCCGCTTCCAGCTCGACGATCCGATCTCCCGGTTCATCCCCGGCTTCGCCAACCCGCGCGTCTATTCAGGCGGCAGCCGCGGCAAGATCGAGACCGTGCCGGCCGAGCGCGAGATCAATTTCCGCGATCTGCTGAGCCACACGTCCGGCCTCACCTATGGCTTCATGGAGAGCAATCCGGTCGACGCGCTTTACCGCCTCAAGGGCGCGGACGGCGTCGACTACGGCACGGCGGAGACCAGCCTCAAGCAGGTGACCGAGCGGCTCGCGAGCTTCCCGCTGATCGCCCAGCCCGGCAAGGCGTGGAACTACTCGGTCTCGACCGACGTGCTGGGCTATCTGGTCGAGGTGATCTCCGGCCAGCCGTTCGAGAAGTTCCTGCTCGAGCGCGTCATCAAACCGCTCGGCATGGTCGATACCGATTTCCACGTGCCGGCCGCCAAGCACGACCGCTTCGCCGCCAATTACAACGCCGGCCCCGGCGGCAAGCTGGTGCTGCTCGACGACCCGGCGAAAAGCCGCTACCTCGCGCCGCGCAAGGTCTGCTCGGGCGGCGGCGGGCTCGTTTCCACGGCGTCCGACTACCTGCGCTTCTGCAAATTCATGCTGAACAAGGGCGAGCTGGACGGCGTGCGCCTGCTCGGCCGCAAGACGGTCGAGCTGATGACGACCAACCATCTCAAGGGCGACATGGGCGACATGGGCGCCCCGCGCTTCTCGGAGTCGAGCTATCTCGGCATCGGCTTCGGCCTCGGCTTCTCGGTGATGATCGATCCCGCCAAGGCGCAGATCCTGGGCACGCCCGGCGAGTATGCGTGGGGCGGCGCAGCATCGACCGCCTTCTGGTGCGATCCGGCCGAGGACATGGCGGTCGTGTTGCTGACGCAGCTCATGCCGTCCTCGACCTATCCGATCCGCCGCGAGCTGCGCGTGCTTTCCTATCAGGCGATCGTCGACTAGGCGGGCGAAGCATCGCCAATGCGCAACACTGGACCGATCACCGTCAGGAAGCTCCACCCGCTGTTCGGCGCGGAGGTGTCGGGCATCGACATCACCCGGCCGCTCAGCGTGCGCGAGTTCGGTCCGATCCGCGCTGCGTTCGAGGAGCACTCGGTCCTGCTGTTCCGCGACCAGCACATGAACGACGAGCAGCAGGTGCAGTTCAGTGAGTATTTCGGGCCGCTCGAGACGACCGGCAGCGCCAATCCCGCCGCCGGCACCAAGTTCCAGCGCCAGTCCAACCTCGACATCATGACCGGCGAGCCGATCCCGCCCGACGACATGCGCATGATCTACCAGAAGGCCAACTACTTCTGGCACTCGGACTCGTCGTTCAAGAAAATCCCGTCGCTATGCTCGATCCTGACGGCGCGCATCTGCCCGCCGGAAGGCGGCAATACCGAGTTCCTCACCATGCGCGCGGCGTGGAATGCCTTGCCGCCGGCGCTGCAGGCCACCATCGAGCCGCTGATCGCCGAGCATTCGCTGCAGTATTCGCGGGACCGCGTGCAGAAAGGCATCCTGAACGACAAGACGCTTAGGGAGCTGCCGCCGGTCAAGCAGCGGCTCTATCGGGACAATCCGGTGAACGGCCGCCGCGCGCTCTATATCGGCGCGCATGCCGGCTTCATCGTCGGCTGGCCGCGCGCCACCGGCGAGGCGCTGCTCTACGAGCTCACCCAGCGCGCCGACCAGCCCGAGCATCGCCTCAGCCATGCCTGGCGCGAGGGCGACGTGATCGTGTGGGACAACCGGGCCGTCCTGCACCGCGCCACCTACTACGATCCGGTAAAGTACAAGCGCTTCATGCAACGCACGACCATTGGCGGCGACCTGCCGACGGTGCCGCAGTAAGAATGGCTGAAGCGACCGCGATCGTCCCGGCGACGATCCATCCCGACGGGATGCCTCCCGGACCGCCACGCTCGCTCGCGGTGGCCACGATCACGATCGGCCTCACCATGTCGGTGCTGTCGAGCTCGATGACCAATCTGGCGCTGCCCTACATCGCGCGCGATCTCCAGATCACGGCATCGAGCTCGATCTGGATCGTCAACGCCTACCAGATCGCGCTGATGATCTCCCTGCTGCCGGTGGCGGCGTTCGCCGACATCGTGGGCTACCGCCACGTCTACCGCTTCGGCCTCGCCTTCTTCTGCGTCGCCTCCGCGGGCTGCATGCTGGCGCCGACCCTGACCTGGCTGATCGTCGCCCGCACCATCCAGGGCGTCGCCGGCTCGGCGATCATGTCGATCCAGCCGGCGCTGGTGCGTGCCATCTATCCGCGCGACATGCTGGGCCGCGGCCTCGGCTTCAACACGACGGTCGTCGCCACCTCGCTCGCCGCCGGACCGTCGGTCGGCGCGGCCCTGCTCAGCATCTGGTCGTGGCCGCTCCTGTTCGGTGTCTACATCCCGCTCGGCGTAATCGCCTTCGGTCTCGCCGAGCGTTACCTGCCGCACACCACGCACGTTCACCGGCCCTTCGACCTGCTCTCCGCCACCATGTCCGGTGTCACCTTCGGTCTGCTGATCTTCGGCATTGATGGCGTGGCGCACGGCCATTCATGGCCGCTGGTCGTTTCCGAACTGGCGGCGGCGGCAACCCTGGGCACGCTGTTCGTCTGGCGCCAGACCAGGCTCAGGGATCCGATGATGCCAGTGGACGTGTTCAAGCGGCCGATCTTCGCCCTTTCGATCTCGACCGCGACCTGCACCTTCACCGCGCAAGGCCTTGCCTTCGTCAGCCTGCCCTTCTTCTTTCACACCGTGCTCGGCCGCAACGCCGCCGATACCGGCATCCTGCTCACCGCCTGGCCGCTCGCGCTGGCCTGTATCGCGCCGTTCGCCGGTCGCCTGGCCGACCGCCACCATGCCGGCGTGCTGGGAGCGATCGGCCTTACCGGCATGACCACCGGGCTGGTGCTGACCGCGCTTTTGCCGGCGCATCCCTCGACGGCCGACATCATGTGGCGGCTGGTGCTGTGCGGCGCGGGCTTCGGCATTTTCGCCTCGCCCAACAACCGGCTGATGATGAACTCGGTGCCGCGCGAGAGGAGCGGCAGCGCGGGCGGCATCATTGCGTCGGCGCGTACCCTCGGCCAGACCATGGGCGCGGCCCTGGTCGCGCTGATCTTCGGCCTGTTCGATTTCTCGGGCGGCGGCGCGGCCGATGCCTCGCGTGCCGCACTATGGCTCGGCGCCTCCTTTGCCGGCGTCGCGCTGGTCGTCGGCAGCTTCAGGATGAAGCTGCAGCGCTAGCTCCGCCGCCATGCGCCTGCTTTTCCTGCTCGCCATCGTCGTTCTGCTCGCGGGCTGCGCGGCCCGGAAGCAGGACACCGACAGGA
The DNA here is from genome assembly GCA_035651335.1 of Reyranella sp. Taxonomy (GTDB): domain Bacteria; phylum Pseudomonadota; class Alphaproteobacteria; order Reyranellales; family Reyranellaceae; genus Reyranella. The sequence goes on from DASRFX010000024.1 coordinate 8,919, forward strand.
TCGAGCACGAGCATCAACAACAGATGATCCGCATGGGTTAGTCCGGGCTGATATCGCGCTCGTGATGCCGGCGTTACCGCGCGCCTTTGTAAGATCGTCGTGAGATCAGCGCCCTAGCCCAACGGGAGGTGGACGATGTCGCTACGCTTCATCGCCGCGTTTGCCCTGCTCTGGCTGCAGCTCTGCGGTTGCGCATCATCCAGTTCGTCGGCCGTGACCGACATGGATCGCCGACATGACGAACTGATGAAGACGATGCCGGCCGGAGGCGGCGGCGGCAGTATGTAGCCGAGGCCGGCGCTAGAGCGGGTGCATCTGGCGAAACAGCGACGGCGCCATGCCGAAGCGCCGCTCGAAGGCCGCGCCCAAGCGCGCCGACGTACGCAGTCCCACCGCGTCGGCCACCGACTTCAGCGGCAGGCCCTTGGCGATCAGCGTGCGCGCCGCATCGAGGCGGATCGTCTCGACGAAATGCGCCGGCGTCTTGCCGGTGGCATCAGTGAACTTGCGGTAGAAGCTCCGCTCGCTGAGGCCCGCCTGCCTGGCCAGCGCCGGCACGTCGAGCCTGGCGCGCAGATTGTCCTGCATCCATTCCATCAAACCGGCAAAAGGCGCATCGGCCTCGGCCTGCGCGCTCAGCATGGGGCTGAACTGCGACTGGAAGCCCGGCCGGCGGGCATAGAGCACGAAATGACGGGCGATCAGGTTTGCCGTCGCCGCTCCCAGATCGGCCTCGACCAGTGCCAGCGCCATGTCGATGCCGGTGGTGACGCCGGCCGAGGTCCAGACCTTGCCGTCGACCACGTAGAGCGATTCGCGATCGACGTCGAGCGCCGGAAAGCCCTTCGCCAGCCGCTCGCAGCTTGCCCAGTGCGTGGCCACCCGCTTGCCGTCGAGCAGGCCCGCCGCCGCCAGCACGAAGGCGCCGGTGCAGACCGAACCGAAGCGCCGGCATTTGGGCGCCACCTTGCGCAGCCAGCGTCGCATGTCCTGGCGGGCCATTGCGGCATGCAGGCCCTTGGAGCCGCCCGCGACGAGGAGCGTGTCCGGCTGGCCGTCGGACCTTGCGCCGATCTTGCGCGATTGAAGGACGACGCCGCTGTTGGAGATCACCGCGCCGCCGTCGGGCGAGACGATGGCGAGATCGTAGACCGGCCGGCCGGCGCTTTCGTTGGCGGCGCCGAACACGGCGGCCGGGCCGGTGACGTCGAGGAGCTGGCAGCCGTCATAGGCGACAATCCGGATTTTGTGCGCGCGGGAGGCCATTGGCAGAAATTAGCCTTTCTTTGTCATTCCTGCCAAGCTCAGAGAGCCCTAGTTTCTCGTGATGGAGGCTTCCAATGACGCTCAACATCGGCATCCTGATCTATCCCGACGTCACCCAGCTCGACGCCACCGGCCCGGCGCAGTTCCTCGCCCGCCTGCCCGGCGGCAAGCTGCACATGATCTGGAAGACCCGCGATCCCGTGCCGACCGATGGCGGCTTCGCGATCGTGCCGACCACCACCTTCGCCGACTGCCCGCAGCTCGACGTCGTCTGCGTGCCGGGCGGCTTCGGCCAGGTGGCGCTGATGAGTGATCAGGAGACGCTCGACTTCCTGCGCCGGCAGGCGGCGACGGCGCGCTACGTCACCTCGGTGTGCACCGGCTCGCTAATCCTGGGCGCCGCCGGCCTGCTCAAGGGCTACCGCTCGGCCTGCCATTGGGCGTGGCGCGAGCTGCTTGCCGATTTCGGCGCCATCCCCGTCGCCGAGCGCATCGTGCGCGACCGCAACCGCCTGTCCGGCGGCGGCGTGACCGCGGGCATCGATTTCGGCCTCGTGCTGGCCGCCGAACTGGTGGGCGAAGACGCCGCCAAGAACCTGCAGCTCAGCTTCGAGTACGATCCGCAGCCGCCGTTCGATTGCGGCTCGCCGGAAAAGGCCGGCGCCGAGAGGGTGAAGAAGATGCGCGAACGGCTGGCGCCGATGCTCGACGTGCGCCGCAGGGCCAACGATGCGGCGGCCGCGCGGCTCGGCTGACGGATGCGCCCTAACTTCGCCGCCGCAAGCCGACAACGCGATTCCTGCGGGCTCGATGAAGTAACAAGCGATGCGTTTGATACATAGGGTCGGGAAGGCATTTGCGCGAAGATGCGGCGGGAGTTGCGTCGCATGCCCGTCCTGTCGACTCTGCTGCGCCGAGCCGCCTGCGCTCTTCTTCTCTGCCTCGCCGTGGGCCATGCCCATGCGCAAGGCTTGACCGACCGCAAGGTGACGCCGGAAGACATCTGCCGCGCACTGATCTGGACCGGCCATCTCAGCGTGATGACCCAAGGCGAGCCTCAGAGGATCGTCGAGGATGCCATCCATAGCTGGCAGAGATCCAAGAACTACCCCGAGACCAAGGAGCTGCCGGAAGACCAGCTCGCGCAGCTGCTCACCGAAGGCGAGTCACGCCGCGATTCGTTCGGTTGGGCGATGCTCGAGGACAAGTCGGTCGGCTTTTCGATCGGTGTGCCGACGCGCTTCACCAGGTTCCAGGGCGCGCGCTACGACAATGCCAGCGTTCGCTACGATCTCGAAGGCCTGGTGCAATACAATCTCGGCCTGCGCTACGGCGACCTGAATTGCCGAACCCTGGGTTCGGTATTCAACTGGGCCGTTCGTCGTACCCGGGCAACATTCAAGTTGCGCTGGGGCGACGGCTTCGTCGTCGGCAATGACACGAGCGTGACGCGCGCCGCCTGCCGTACCAGCGGCCTCATTTGGGCGGAAATCTACATCCCGACGACGGACACCGACAAATACAGCGTGCTGCTCTCGGCGATCGCCGAGAGCCTGACCGTGTCGCGCAGCTTCAATCCCACCGCGACGCCGACGCCCAGGCTCGATGTTCCACCGGCCATCCACGCCGGCGACATGATCACGGCGAGCACGAGCTCTCCGACGAAGCCCAAGCCGGCGGAAAAAACCGACGACCAGGGACGCACCGACGTGCTCAGGCGCGAGCTCCGCAGCGAGGGCGCCGACCTCAGTGTCGAAAAGGTCTTCGCCAAGGTCTCGCCGGCCGTGTACGTGGTGCGCGCCGGCAATCGCCAGGGCTCGGCGGTCGCCGTGAGCGAACACGAGCTGCTCACCAACTGCCATGTCGTCAAGGAGACCGACCGGGTCAGCCTGACGCTTGAGAAGAAGAAGCTCTCCGCCGACGTCAGTTCCAAGAACGAGAAGGCCGACCGCTGCGTGCTTAAAACGTCGGAAACACTCGAGAAATGGGTCAGCATCCGGCCCTACGACGACGTCAAGGTGGGCGAGCGCGCCCTGGCCATCGGCACGCCACAGGGCCTCGACCTCACCGTCGCCGACGGCATCGTGTCGTCCAAGCGGACCTATGAGGAGCGCCGCCTGATCCAGACCAGCGCGCCGATCAGCCAGGGCTCCTCGGGCGGCGGCCTGTTCGATGCCCAGGGTCACCTGATCGGCATCACGACGTTTCAGCTACGGGTCGGGCAAAACCTGAACTTCGCGATCGCCGCCGAGGACTTCGCCCGGGAACCGGCGAAGAAATAGGCGATCCGTCAGCCCCTGCCCGCCGTGGCGCTCTCGATGGTGATCGCCTTGCCGGCTTCCGTGTCGAACTTCAGCCGCTGCACATGGTCGAGATCGCGGCCGGTGACCCTCACGAAGCGGCTGCCCTCCGGATAGTCGATCGCGTGAATCGCGCCCACGTCATAGACGCCGGCATGACCGGGCTCGAGCCGGTAGCTCTTCACCTTCTCGAGCCTCGCCTCGCCCGCGCCGCTGCCGCCGTCGAGCCGCCGGTAGACGCTCATGTCGGTGTACTTGACCGCCTGGCCGTAGACCGCCCATGAGCTGCCATGGTCGTGCGGCGGGCTCTTGTGCGGCTTGGGATTGCAGTGCGCCAGCACGACGAAGCCCTGCTCCTTGTCCTCGTAGAGCTTGCGCGTGCCGCTGGGCGCCTTGGGCCCGACCGCCTCGTCGACGAAGGCCGGATTGCCGAGCAGCTTCTCGAGCAGCACGCGCACCTTCTCGCGGCCGGCCGGGCCGGGCGTGCCGGCGAGCGCGGCCTGGGTGTCCTTGACGAAAGCGTCGAGCGTGTAGGCCATGGCTTCCTCCTAGCGTCCGCCGAGCAGGCGGCGCGCGATCACCATACGGTGCACCTCGGACGGTCCCTCGTAAACCCGCATGGTGCGGACCTTCTGCGCCAGCCACGACAGCGGCAGCTCCTGCGTCACGCCCATGGCGCCGAACGCCTGCTGGGCATGGTCGATGATCTCGGTCGCCATCTCGGTGGCGAACACCTTGATCATCGAGGCCTCCATGCGCACGTCACGGCCCTCGTCCTGCTTGACCGCGGCATCCATCACCATGAGGCGGCAGGCGTGCAGCTTGGTGGCGGCGTCGGCCACCCACCACTGGATGGCCTGCCGGTCGGCAAGCTTCTGGCCGAACGTGACCCTCTGGTTGGCGTGCTCGATCAGCATGTCGAGCGCGCGCTGCGCCATGCCGATGCACCACGCGCCCATCTGCAGGCGGCGCACGGTGAGGCGCAGCTGCATGGGCGCGAAGCCCTGGCCGATGCGGCCCAGCACCTGGCTCTCGTGGACGCGGCAATCCTCGAACACGACCTCGTAGGTGCGCTGGCCGGCCAGCATCGGGATGGCGCGCGCCACGACGAGGCCCTTGGTGCCCTTGTCGACCAGGAAGGCCGTGATGCCGCCGCGCGAGCCGCGCTCGGGATCGGTGACCGCCATGACGATGGTGAAGTCGGCCTTGGCGATGCGGCTGATCCAGATCTTGCGGCCGTTGATCACCCAGTGATCGCCGTCCTTGACGGCGCGCGTCTTCATGCCGGCAGGATCTCCGCCGGCGCCGGGCTCGGAGATGGCGATCGCCGAGACCGTCTCGCCCGCGGCATAGGGCTCGAGATATTTCTTGCGCTGCTCGGGGGTCACCGTCGCCAGCATCATGTGCAGGTTGGGCGAATCCGGGGGAAAGGTGAACGGCACGGCGGTATATCCCAGCTCCTCGTTGACGCCGACCAGCGCCGTCCACGGCAGGTTGGCGCCGCCCGCCTCCTCCGGCACGTCGAGCGCCCACAGGCCGAGCTCCTTGCACTGCTTGAAGAGCTTCTTGTTCTCCTCGTCCGAGAGCGCGGCCGGCTGGCCGGCGGCGAAGCGCTCGAGGATGTTCTTCTCCAGCGGCATCAGCTCGTTGCGCACGAACTTGCGCACCAGATCGCGCAGCATCTGGTGCTCTTCGGTGACCTTGAACATCCCGTCCATCGGGTTCCTCCTAGGGCTTGCCGATTCCCTCGTTCACGAATTCCAGCGAGTAGGCGTCGGCTACCTTTAGCCCTTTCTCGATCACCTCGACATCCACCATCGACTCATAGAAGCCCTGCCAGCGCGCATCGCTCATGGCGCCGATGCCGCCCGTGAGCGCATCGCCCGACATCACGATGCCGCGCCGGTTCAGCACCTCGATGGCATAGGCGATGCGGTCGTCGGTCTGCTCGGGATTGTCGCGCTTGATCATGGCGTTCGCCGCCTCGGTCGCGGGCCCGCCCTTGAGATACTGCGCCCAGCCCTCGAGCGTGGCGTCGACGAAGCGCTGGACCAGTTCCTTCTTCTCGCTCGCAAGCTTGCGCGAGATGGCGATCGTGTTGTTGTAGGCGCTGAAGCCGGCATCGGCGATCAACATGACGACGGGCTTCTTGCCGGTCGCCTTCTCGATCGAGAGCGGCTCGGACGACAGGAAGCCCTGCTGCACGGCGTCGGGATTGGCGAGGAACGGCGCCATCTGGAAATTGTAGGGCCGCAGCTGCTCGTCCTTCAGCCGGTACTTCTTGCGCAGGTATGGCCAGTAGGTCACGCGGCCGCCGCTGCCGATCAGGATGGTCTTGCCCTTGAGTTTGTCGAAGCCGTCGACGCCGCTGCCGGCATGGGCGATCAGCACCTGCGGATCCTTCTGGAAGATCGCGGCGATGGTGAAGAACGGCGCCTTCTCGCGGACGAAGGTGAAGGCCTCGAAACTGTTCGACATCGTCATGTCGACGCGGCCGGCGAGCAGCAGCTGGCTGATGTTGAGGTTCGGGCCGCCCTGCCGCAGGTCGCACTCGATGCCGTGATCCTTGTAGATGCCGGCGGCGATCGCCTGGTAGTAGCCGCCATGCTCGGCCTGGGCGCGCCAGTCGGTATGGAAGCTGAGCTTGTCGAGCGCGCGGGCCCGGGCACGCCGCGCCAGCGGCACGAGGAACGGCCCGGCGAGTGCCAGGCCCAGCGTTCGGCGGCGGTCGAGACGGAAGGCAGTCATGGCGAGCCCGGGATCTTTCGGCCGTCGAAGGCGAGCGCCAGGTACTCCCACAGTGCGAGCGACGAGATGGCCACGGCGTTCAACGACGGCATGTATTCATCCCACGGCCCATCGCCCATGGCATAGCGGTATTCGTCGGGGAAGGCGGCGACGTTCAGCCCGGCGCGCCGCGCGATCCTGAGGGAGCGCGGCATGTGATAGGCGGAGGTCACCAGGGCGACCGGCTTGTCACCCACGATCCGGCGGACGAAGGCGATGTTCTGCAGCGTGTTGACCGCCTGGTCCTCCTCGATGATGGCCTCGTCCGGCACGCCGAGGTCGCGCAGGAAAAGCCGCATGGTCTGCGATTCACTGCTCGTCTGCTCGCCGGCGAGCGTGAACGTGCCGCCGCTGACGATGACGCGCGGCGCGAGACCCTGGCGATAGAGGCGCGCCGCCTGCCACAGGCGGTCGGAGCTGCCGACCAATCCCGGATTGGGGTAGCGCGGCGGCGAGGCCGGCACGATCGACCCGCCCAGCACGACGATCGCGTCGAAGCAGCACTTCGGCGCGGCGTCGGCCGCGGCGCGCGCCTCGTTCTGCAACGGCGCCATCAGGAGATCGGCGACCGGCGCCATCGAGAACACGAGAGTCTGGGCAACGCCCAGCACCGCGACGACCCTGCCGAGCCGGCGAAAGCCCGCAAGCGCCAGCAGCGCGCCGAGGACGATCGCCACCAGCATCGATGCCGGTGGCAGCGCGGCGTGACCGAGGAATTTGAGGAAGACGTAGAGGCTCATTCAGCAGTGCGCCATATCCTAGCCCACGAAACCTCCGGCGGGGACAGCGCCAAAAGAAAAGGGCGGGCCCGACTTGCGCCGGAGCCCGCCCGATTCTCGGACGTCAATGACGCGGCAGCGTCAGATGGCTTCCTTGAGATCCTTGGCGACGCGGAACGCGACCTTCTTCGATGCCTTGATCTTGATCGCCTCGCCGGTCGCTGGGTTGCGGCCCATGCGCGCCGGACGGTTGCGCACCTGAAGGATGCCGAGGCCCGTGATGCGGACCTTGTTGCCCTTCTTGAGGTGCTTCACGACCAGGCCGACGAAATCGTCGAGGGCGCTGGTTGCGTCCTTCTTGGTCATGCCCGTCTTCTCGGCCAGTTCGGCCGCGACTTTGGACAGAGGAACGGTCGGAACGCTCGGCTTCTTCGGTGATGCGGGTGCAGTTGGCAGTGCCATGGTGGGGGGTCCCTTTACATTTTTTCGTTTCGCCAACGTTTTCCTGACGCCCCAGGGTAGCGTTGACGCGACAAGGTTACCGACGATTCGAACTCCCGCAAGAGGCTAAAGTGGCCAAAATGTCGATTTTTGGGGCTTTTTTGGCCTTCCGGCCCACTCATCCACAGACTTTGGAGACCGCCATGGACGACAAGACCCGTACTGCCGCCGGCATCGCGGCCGATCTTCAGGGCCTCAGCTTCGATGAAAAACGCCTCGTCGAGATCGCTGCCGAAGCCGAGATCCTCAACGGCGCGGTACGCAAGGCAGCGGCCAAGCGGCTCGTCTTCGACGACGAGCCGGCGGCGTTCGCGAGCCTCCTGGCGCGCCTCAGCCGATGAGTGCCGACGATCTCGCGCTGAAGGATCTCAGCGATGTCGCCGGGCTGATCGCGGCAAAGAAGGTCTCGTCGGTCGAGGCCACCGAAGCGTGTCTCGCGCGCATCGAAGCCTGGCAGCCGCGCACCAACGCCTTCCTGCGCCTCGACCGCGAGCATGCGCTCCGCCAGGCGCGAGCGCTGGACGCCGAGCTGGCGCAGGGCAAGCGGCGCAGCGGCCTGCACGGCGTGCCGATGGCGCACAAGGATCTCTACTACCGCAAGGGCCAGCTCTCGACCGCGGGCAGCACCATCCGTCGTGACTGGCGCGCGCCCTACACCGCCACCGTGCTCGAGCGGCTCGACGCGGCGGGCGTGGTCGAGCTGGGCTTCCTCAACATGGCCGAGTTCGCTGCGGGGCCGACCGGTCACAACGTCCATGTCGGCCATTGCCGCAATCCGTGGGACGCAACGCGCGTCACCGGCGGCAGCTCGAGCGGCTCGGGCGCCGCCGTCGCGGCGCGCCTGGTCTACGGCTCGCTCGGCTCCGACACCGGCGGCTCGATCCGCCTGCCCGCTGCGGCCTGCGGAGTCGTCGGCATGAAGGCGACCTACGGCCGCGTCAGCCGTCATGGCACCGCGGCGCGCTCGTGGGCGCTCGACCATGTCGGCCCGCTCACCCGCTCGGTGCGCGACAATGCGCGTATGCTGGCGGCGATCGCCGGCCTCGACGACAACGACTCGACCACCAGCCGCAAGCCGGTGCCGGACTACGAATCCCAGCTCGCGGGCGGCGTCGGCGGCCTGCGCATCGGCCTGGCGCTTCCCGAAGCCCTGGTGCCGATCGATCCGCAGATCGGCAGCGCGGTCGAGGCGGCCGCCGGTGTACTGGGCAAGCTCGGGGCCACGATCGTGCCGGCGAAGATGCCCGATTTCAGCGCGCTCTATCGCGCCGCCGAAATCATCGTGAAATGCGAAGCCGCCTCCATGCACCGGCCGTGGATGGAGAAGCAGCCCGACGCCTACGCCAACCAGGTGCGGACCCGCCAGGAGGCGGGCTTCTTCATTCCGGCGACGCAGTACATCGATGCGCTTCGCCTGCGCGGCCACTTCCTGCGCGAGTTCCTCGACACGGCGATGCCGGATCTGGACGCCGTGATGCTGCCCGCCATTCCCTTCCCGATCCCGACCATTGCGGAGACCGACACCGAGGCCTCGGGCGGCCCGGCGACGCTCGCCATGGTCGCGCGCTTCACCGGCCTGACACGGCCGTTCAACACGCTCGGCCTGCCCGCGCTGTCGGTACCATGCGGCTTCGACCGCAACGGCCTGCCGATCGCCATGCAGCTCGTCGGCCGGCCGTTCGACGAGGCACTGCTCTATCGCATCGGCCACGCCTATCAGGGCGCGACCCACTTCCACAAGAAAGTACCTGCCTAGCCGAAGCCCTCACCCTCAGGAGCATCGCGTAGCGATGCGTCTCGAAGGATGGGAACAAGCACCTTCGTTGCTGCCCACCCTTCGAGACGCGTCCCTCCGGGACGCTCCTCAGGGTGAGGCGTTAAGTTGCTAATATTTCGCGATCACCTTGTCGGCGAACTCCCGGAGGTTGCGCCGCGCGGTGTCCATCGCCGGCAGGAGCGTGATCTCATCCAGTCCCATCGCCTCGCGCTCACGCAGCATGGCGATGATCTCGTCCGGCGTGCCGACGAGCCCGCCGGTGGCGCGGATCAGATCCTCGGTGATGAAGCGGCGCTCCTCGGGCGGCAGGAAGGCGCAATGGCCGAAATGGACCTGCTGGTAGCGCTTGGCGGGCGGCGTCTCCATCTTCTCGGTGAAGGCGAGATATTCGTCCCACAATTTCAGGCAGCGCTGCGAGATCGTGCTGGTGTCGCCGTCCTTCTGATAGAATTCCCACCAGTAGTGCAGCGTCGCTGCCGCCATCGGCCCGATCTCGTCGATCACGCGATCCGAAATCATGCTCTCGCCGGGCTGCAGCACGCAGGCATATGAAAGAGCGGCGGTGTGGAAATCGTCGGGCAGCTTGCGGCCCACGGCCGATGCGCCCTGCTGCATGGTCTCGAGGCTCTTCTGCAGCCGCGCCCGCGTCTGGTTGTGCGAGCACACGCGGCCGTCGCCATAGGCGCCCGCCGCCTTGAGCGCCAGCGGTCCGTCGGCCGCGACATAGATCGGCACCGGATGCTCGACATCGATGAAGCCGCGGTCGGCATGGAGGAAGCGGATCTCGGTGCGTTCGTCGTTCTCGTCGAGCGCGTAGTCGACTTCCTCGCCGTGCAGCAGCGCGCGCAGCACGCGGAGATACTCACGGAAGGCCTTGGCGCGCACGGGATCCTTGCCCATCACGCGCATCGCCGTGTGGCCGGTGCCGAGCCCGAGGAAGACGCGTCCCGGCGCGAGCTGGTTGATGGTAGCGATCGAGTGCGCCGTCACCGGGGCCAGGCGTACGCCCGCCACCGAGACGCCGGTGCCGAGCCGGATGCGCGAGGTATTGGCCGCCGCCAGCGCGAGCGTCGCGTAGGCGTCGGAATAGAGCATCTGGGAGTCGGCCGCCCAGGCGCAGTCGTAGCCCATGTTCTCAAGATCGACGAACAGCTTCCAGTCGCTGATGCGCGGCGCGACGGTGACACCGAACTTCATCGCCGTTCAGCCCGTCCTGGCGCGGATGAAGGTGCCGATCTCGACGCAGCCGTCGCGGCCTTCCGAGAGGACCGGGGCGAAGAAGGGGAAGACGTGCAACTGGTTGGGCCAGATCGCGAGCTTCACCTCGCCGCCCGCCTTGTGAAGCTTCTCGGCAAGCCGGGTGGCGTCGTCCAGCAGGGTCTCGGCGCTGCCGACCTGCACCAGCACCGGCGGCAGGCCCTTGAGGTCGGCATGCAGCGGCGCTGCGAGCGGCGTCCTCGGGTCCTTGCCATTGAGATACATACCGGCCATCCACAACAGGCCCGCCTTCTGCACCATCGGGTCCTGCTGCGAGCGCGCGGTCATGCTGGTGCCAAGGCCTTCGAGATCGACCCAGGGCGAGATCGCCACGGCACAGGCCGGCAGGGCGAGCTTCTGGTCGCGCAAGCTCACCAGCGTCGCGATGGTGAGACCGCCCCCTGCCGAATCGCCCGCGATGGCAAGCCTGTTGGGCGCGATCCCCTGGGCCAGAAGCCAGCGCCAGGCCTTGACCGAATCTTCGACCGCCGCGGGAAATGGATGCTCGGGTGCCAGCCGATAGTCGATCACCAGGACGCGGGCGCTGCTTGCGGCGGAGATGTCGTAGGCGAGCCGCCGATGGGTGTTGAGCGAGCCGATGGCGTAGCCGCCGCCATGCAGATAAAGCACCGCGCGCGCGCCGTCGGCGCCGGGTGCCGCGACCCATTCGGCCGGCACGCCGCCGGCATCGACCTTCTCGACCTTGGCATCGGGGGCGCTGCCCAGCACCTGGGCGAGCTTCTCGTAGCGCGCCCGCGATTGGGCGACATCCGGCTTCTCCGGCTGCGGCCGCGAGGTCAGCAGGGTGATCAGACTGTCGAGCTGGGCCACGGTCATGCGGACATCCCTCCCCTTCAATGATTCGCCGTTTTTCCGTTTTTAAAACGGCAAAAAAAACGGCAGCCGCGCCGGCGGATATGCCAATGCGGCCACCATACACCCGACATTCGGTCGGAACCTATTCTGCCGTATAGAACGCCGGCCCTCGGCCGGCGTCCCGAGTTGGCGCAAGCGAAGCTTGGCGCCTCATTGCGGGGGACCTAATGCCCCCTCACCTCGCCTCTCCCCCTTCGGGGGAGAGGAACATGAGAGATGTCGTCGTCACACCGCCAAGTTCACCGTCACGTTCTTCCGCTGTGTGAAGCTGTCCAGCATGCCTTCGAGCGAGAACTCGCGGCCGATGCCGCTCTGCTTGTAACCGCCATACGACATGCCCGGTACTTGGCCGAGCCCCTGGTTGACCTGCACCCAGCCGGACTCGATGGCATGCGCGGTGCGCAGGCCGGTGCCGATGTCGTGCGTCCAGACATAGGCCGCCAGCCCGTAGTGGCTGTCGTTGGCCATGCGGATCACTTCCGCTTCATCGCTCCACCGAATTGCCACCAGCACCGGCCCGAAGATCTCCTCGCGCGCCAGCCGCCAGTCGTTCGAGCGATCGGCGAACACGGTCGGGATGGTGAAGTAGCCTTCCGACAGCGGCCCGGTCTTGGGCGGCAGGCCGCCGAACACCAGCCTGGCGTCGGTGCGCTTCAGGCCCTCGTCGACATAGTTGCAGACCTTGGTGAACTGCTTGTTGTTGATGATGGTGCCGATGTCGGTGGTCTCGTCGAGCGGATCGCCGATCTTGAGCCCGCTCGTCTTCTTCTCGAGCTTCTTCAGGAAGGAATCGAAGATGTCTTCGTGCAGGAACATGCGCGAGCCCGCGGTGCAGCTTTGGCTCTGGCGCGTGAAGCGCATGGCGGCGATGATGCCGTCGACGGCCCAATCCTCGTCGGCGTCGGGATAGACGATCGACGGGCTCTTGCCGCCGAGCTCGAGCGACACCGGCACGATGCGTTCGGCCGCGGCGCGCATCACGATCTTCCCGACCTCGGTCGAGCCCGTGAAGGAGAGCTTGCGGATGCCCGGATGATTGATCAGGGCGCCGCCCGCCTCCTCGCCAAAGCCCGACAGCACGTTCAGCACGCCGGGCGGCAGATGGTTCTGGCAGATCTCGGCCATCAGCATGACGCCGAGCGGCGCATCCTCGGCCGCCTTCATCACCATCGTGTTGCCGGCGCACAGCGCGGGCGCGATCTTGAGCGCGCCCAGCATCACCGGTGCGTTCCACGGGATGATGGCGCCGACCACGCCCAGCGGCTCGCGGCGCGTATAGGAGAGCACGCCCTCGCCGAGCGGGATGGTCTCGCCCTTGAGCTCGGAGCCGAGCCCGCCGAAATAGCGGAAGATGTCGGCCGTCAGCCTGGCCTCACCGCGCGCCTGGGTGCGCAGCGCATTGCCGGTCTCCAGCGCGATCGTGCGCGCCATCTCCTCGGCGCGCGCCTCGAGATCCTCGGCGATCTTGAGCAGCAGCCGGCCGCGATCGCGCGGCGCCATCTTCTTCCATGCCGGCAGCGCCCTGGCAGCCGCAGCGACGGCGCGATCGACATCGGCGGCCGCGGCGCGCGGCACCTCGGCGATCGTCTTCTTCTTCGCCGGATTCTCGACCGCGAGACGCGCGCCCGACGCGGCCTCGACCCATTTGCCGTCGACCAGCATGCCCTTCGGCCTGACGCTGTGGTTCTGTGGACGATCCTTGATCTCGATACCGGCGGTCATTTCTTCACCCTCTTCTTCTTCGATTTCGCCTTCGCCGCCTTCTTTTTGGCGGTCAGCTCGCCGTACTTCATGCCCTCGAGCTTGATGCCGTCTGGATCGAGGAAGAACACGGCGTAGTAATCCTCGTAATACTCATCGGCCGGATCGACAATCTTGACCTTCTCCTTCTCGAGGAAGGCCTGCAGCTCGTCGACATCCTTCCGGTTTCGCAGTTCGAAGGCATAGTGATGGATGCCGACATCGCCGATGTTGTAGGCCTTGCGGCCCTCGGCCTCGGCGATCCAGTAGCGCGTGTGGCCGTTGGTCCAGCCGATCGTGCTGCCGTAATCCTCCGAGATCTCGAAGCCCAGGAAGGTGAAGAGCTTCTGATAGAAGGCCTTGGATTTCTCGTAGTCCGTCACCCTGATGGAAATATGGTCAATGCCTACCACCCGAGACATCTGCGCCTCCATTACCTAGATTAAAGCTGTATGCGTCTTTCCGTCCTCGATCAGTCCGTCGCCATCGCCGGACGTCCGCACGAACAATCGATCCGCAACACCGTGGCGCTCGCGCAGCACTGCGAGACCCTGGGATATGAACGCTTCTGGGTGTCGGAACATCACAACCATCCGACCATCGTCGGCACCGCGCCCGAGATCGTGATGGCGGCGATCGCCGCCACGACCAAGAGCATCCGCATCGGCAGCGCCGGGATCATGCTGCCGCATTATTCGGCCTTCAAGGTGGCGGAAGTGTTCCGCGTGCTCGATGCCCTGGCGCCGGGCCGCATCGACATGGGGCTCGGCCGCGCGCCTGGCTCGGACGGCCGCACGGCATTCGCGCTCAATCCGATGGCCAACGAACGGCCCGAGCATTTTCCCGCCGACGTGCGCGACCTCTTGGCGTGGGTGCACAACGAGCCGCTGGTCAACGGCCATCCCTTCGCCGCGGTGAAGGCCTTCCCGCAGGGAGCGACCGCGCCCGAGGTCTGGATCCTGGGCAGCTCCGACTACGGCGCACAGGTCGCTGCGATCTTCGGCCTGCCCTACTGCTATGCCTGGTTCTTCTCCGATCACGGCGGCGGCGAGCGCGCGATCGAACTCTACAAGAAGACCTACCGGCCGAGCGCGCGCCATCCGACGCCGCGCAGCGGGCTCTGCGTGGCGGCGCTCGCGGCGCCGACTGCGGAAGAGGCGCAGTATCATCTCACGCCGCGCGTGCTCAACCGCATCCGGCGCGACCGCGGCCAACTCGGTCCGCTGCTCTCGGCCGAGGACGCGGCGAAGGAATTGGAGCGCGAGGATCAGGCGCGCATCGAGAAGATCCGCCGCGATGCCTTCGTCGGCACCGGGCCCGATGTGATGGCGCGGATCGTCGAGCTGAAGGACCGCGTCGGCGTCGACGAGATGGCCGTCGTCACCTGGTGCTACGACGAGGAAGCACGCCGCCAGAGCTACACGGAACTGGCGAAAGTGTTTTAGCTACCTCGGCTCGGTCCAGCTTTCGGAGAAGGCGAGCGCGCAGGTCGAGAACGGCCGGCCTTCGCGCTCGCGCTTCCATGGCTGGCCCTTGGCCTGCCTGCCGTTCAGGGTCAGCCGGGCGGAGAGCGCGGGGATCAGGAGCGTGCAGACGCCATAAGGTCGCGGGTTCGGTGGCTGGTTGGGCCGGGTGTGGATGAGGAGCGGTTCACCGATGTCGGACCACGTCATCGCCACTTCTTCGTCACGGGCGACCAGCTTCTCGGTCCAGAAATCGCGTGCATCGCCCGACTTGCTGAACGAGGCGTCAGTGACCGGAATCGCGAGGTCCTTGAGCTCGGGATTCAGCATGCCCTGCACGGTCTTCTGCAGCCAGCGCGCCATGGCGATGTTGTCGCTCCAGATGCGCCAGCTTCCGCCGGTCAGCTCGGCGCTCTTCATGTAGAGCACGTGGCCCGCGCCGGCGGGCGACAGCAGGATGCGCCAGAAGCTCGCGTCGGTGCTGTTGGGATCGCCGTCCTTCGAACTAAGGCGAATGAAAGGATTTTCTCCGGTCAAAATCGTTCGATTGGGGTCGGCAATGGGCATCGGGTCTCCTCCTGGAACCGGTCGATTGTGCAAGCGTTGCCACATTCGCACTCGTATTGCCAATTGAAGAAACAGGTGAGGTTTCCCATGAGGCGTTCATTCGGCCTTGCCGTCGCGCTTATCGCCGGCCTTGCCTCCGCAATTGCCTACGCCCAGGCGCCCGGCGCCGGCGATCCGCCCGGCCGGGTCGGCAGGCTCGCCTTCATCGAGGGCGCCGTCTCCTTCCACGACGCCCAGCAAAGCGACTGGTCGCCGGCTGTCGCCAACACACCATTAACGACGGGTGACGCGGTCTGGACCGAGCCCAATGCGAGGAGCGAGATCTCGATTGCCGGTACCCGCGTGCGCATGGATGGCGCGAGCGAGCTCGACATGCTGGCGATCGACGACACGCAGACCCGCATGCAGCTCGATCAGGGCCGCATCGACATCAAGACCTTCACCTACGACACCCGCCAGCCCTACACGATCACCACGCCGCGCGGCCTGATCACCCTCGAGCAGCAGGGCGACTACTACATCCTCGCCGGCTCGACGCAGGATCCGACCGAACTGGGCGTGCGCTCCGGTGCCGCCCAGATCCAGGCGGCCAACGGCCAGGTGCTGGCGGTGCGCGCCGGGGAGATCGGCGTGATCTCGGGTGACGATGCCTCGCCGCAGCTGCAGACCATGCACCAGGCGCCGCCGCCGATGCCCAGCTACTGGGCGCAACGCGACCGCGAGGTGAGCTACGACGTGCCGCAATACTTGTCGGCCGACGTCACCGGCTACGAGGACATGAGCTACTACGGAACGTGGCAGGCCGATCCGGAATACGGCGAAGTGTGGATCCCGCGCAGCGTGCCGGCCGGTTGGGCGCCTTATCGCACCGGCCACTGGGCCTATATCGCGCCGTGGGGCTGGACCTGGGTCGACGACCAGCCGTGGGGCTTCGCGCCCTATCACTATGGCCGCTGGGCCGAGCGCGGCGGCCGCTGGATGTGGGTCGCCCCGCTGCGCGAGGACCGGCCGGTCTATGCCCCGGCGCTGGTCGCCTTCGTGGGCGGCGCCGGCCTCGGCGTGGCGCTCGGCGTGCAGAGCGCCCAGCCGGTCGGCTGGTTCCCGCTCGGCCCGCGCGAGGCCTATGTGCCTCCCTACACGCACGACCGCGACTACTATCGCCGGCTCAATCTGTCGGCGCGTGTCGATCAGCGGGTCCTCGACGACCGCTGGCAGCGCGCCGAGCGGCACGAGGCGCTGCGGGCCGACGAGCACAACGAGCAGCTCATGAACCGCCGCTTCGCCACCGTCGTGCCGGCCCAGGCCTTCACGCGGTCGGAGCCCGTACAGCGGGTGGCGCTCAAGGTCGATCCGCAGAAGATGAATGCCGTCGCGGTGGCGCCGGTTTCGGCACCGCCCTCGCCGCGCGCGGATTTCCGTGCCAACGCGCAGGCTCATCCGCAGCCAGGCCAGGCGCCCAACCAGGCGCAACGCCCCGCTACGCCGAGCAACAATGCTGCCATCGAGACGATCGGCCGTCCGACCGGTGCTGAAATACAGCATCACCCGGCGCCGGGACCGAAGTTCGCCGCGCACACCAGCCCCACCGGCAACGTGCAGGGCGGCAAGCCCAACCTGCCGCAGCTCGCCCCGCGCAATCCGAACGCGCCGCAGCCGCGGCATCTGCAAGGCCAGCAGGCCCCGGCGCAGAACCAGCAGCAGCATCCGCAGGCCGAGCGCACGCCGCAGCAACCCGCGCTGGGCGGCCAGGCACGTCCGGGCGAGCCGCAGCATCTGCCGCCGGTACGCAGCCCGCAGGCCGAACGTCCGGCCGAGCCGCCGCGGATGAACAACGAGGCGCAGCGGCCCAACGAGCCGGCACGGTCGAATGAGCCGGCCCGCGAGCCGCAGCGTCCGGCCGAGAACCGCGCGCCGGGTTCGCCGCCGCAGCACGTGCAGCCGCAGCAGGCGCCGCATCAGGCTGAGACGCCGCGCCCGCAGGCGCAGCCGCCGGTCCAGCATCAGGAGCAAGCGCATGCTCCGGCGCCGCCGCCGCAGCAGCATGCCGCTCCGCCGATGCCGCAGCACCAGGAGCAGGCGCATGCTCCGGCGCCGCCGCCGCAGCAGCATGTGGCTCCGCCGATGCCGCAGCACCAAGAGCAGGCGCACGCTCCGGCGCCCCCGCCGCAGCAGCACATGGCGCCGCCTCCGCAGCAGCACGCCGCTCCGCCGATGCCGCAGCACCAGGAGCAGGCCCATGCTCCGGCGCCCCCGCCGCAGCACAGCGCGCCGCCGCCCCAGCAGCACGCGGCGCCGGCTCCACAGCAGCACAGCGCGCCGCCTCCGCAGCAACACCAGCAGGCGCAGCACGAAGAAGAGAAGAAGAAATAGCCTTCGACGATCCCACCCCGAGAAATCGGGGTGGGATTTTCGTCAGAGCACCTGGTTGCGCAGCGTCTTGTCGCCCAGCCACAGCCGCTCGAGATTCTCCATCAGGATGTCGAGCACATTGTCTTCATAAGCCCGCGTCTCGCCCGCGGTATGCGGGGTGATGAAGACGTTGGACATCGTCCATAGCGGCGAGGCCTCGGGCAGCGGCTCGTCGGCGGTGACGTCGAGCGCGGCAGCCCAGATCCTGCCTTTCTTCATCGTGTCGATGAGCGCCGCCTCGTCCGCCACCTTGCCGCGCGCCACGTTGACGAACACCGACGAAGGCTTCATGGCGGCGAAGGCCGCGGCGCTCATCAGGCCCGTCGTCTCGGGCGTCAGCGCGCAGGTGAGGACTACGAAATCGGCCTGCGGCACCAGCTTCACCAGATCGGCCATACCGTGGATCGCATCGGCGCCATTGGCGCCCTTTCCGGGATCGCGTCGGATGCCCGTCACCTTCATGTCGAAGGCCTTGGCGAGCTTGGCGAGATGGGCGCCGATGCGGCCCATGCCGACGATCAGCAGGGTCTTGCCGCCAAGCTCATCCTCGCGCTGGGCGAGATCGCCGATCATGCCGCGCCACACCTTCTTGTGCTGGTTGTCGCGCGCCTCGGGCAGCCGGCGGGCCACGGCCAGGATCAGCGCCAGCGCATGCTCGGCCACGGCGCGGGCGTTGACGCCGGCGGCGCTCGCCAGCCGGACGCCCTTGGCGGCAAGCTGCTCCCTGGAATACTGGTCCATGCCCGAGCTGATCGACTGGATGAACTTGAGCCGCGACGCGGCCGGAATGAGGTCGTTCTTCCACATGCCCGAGACCACGACGACGTCCGCCTCGGCAATGCGTTTCTGCAGCTCGTCATAGGCCCGCACCTCGAAGCTCTTGATGCCGGTCTTGCGCAGGTCGAACCGGTCTTTCATCCGGTAGGCCGCGTGGGCGAAGCAGATGTTGACGTCCTCTTTCTTCGGAAACATTGGCACTCCCTCGAATGGGGTGCGAGACTAGCGGGGAACCTGCACGGGGGAAACGCCATGAACATTCGCCGCAACCTGCTGCGCCAGAAGCTCGACGAGGGCAAGCCGACCGTCGGCACGCACATCCTGTCGTGCTGGCCGACCCTGGTGGAGTTGATCGGCCACTCCAGGCAGTACGACTATGTCGAATTCACCGCCGAATACGCGCCGTTCGACATGCACGATCTGGACAATCTCGGTCGCGCCTTCGAGGTGGCGGGCCTCGCAGGCATGATCAAGATCGAGCAGACGCAGTATACCCACCAGGCGATGCGCGCCATCGGCTCGGGTTTCCAGAGCGTGCTGTTCGCCGACATCCGCACCGTCGACGATGCGAGGCTTGCGGTCGACGCGGTGCGCGCCGAGACGACGATGGCCAGGGGCGCGCGCGGCCGCGGCCGGCTCGGCGTCGGCATGCGACGCGACGTAGGCGTAGTGCGTCACGGCGGCCAGCCCGCCTATGTCGACGCGTTGAACGACGTGGTGATCGCCATCATGGTCGAGAAGAAGAGCTGCGTGGACAATCTCGACGAGATCCTGAAGGTGCCGGGCATCGACATGGTGCAGTTCGGCGCCTCGGATTTCTCGATGAGCATCGGCAAGCCCGCGCAATACAGCCATCCCGAGGTCGTCGAGGCGGAGCTGCACGTCATCAAGACGGCCCTCAAGAAGGGCAAGAATCCGCGGGTCGAGCTGCGCGATCCGGGCCAGGCGCAGCGCTATCTCGACATGGGCGTGAAGCATTTCTGCATCGGCTGGGACGTGCGCATCCTGGCCGACTGGTGGGACAGCAAGGGCGCGGAGATGCGCAAGATGCTGCGCACCCGGCCCGCCAAGCAGCCCGCCAAGCTGAAGGTTGCAACCGCGAGGCCGGCCGCGCGTAAAGGTAACGGCAAGGATGTCGCGCGCGGGAACTACGCCTGAACCTCCAATCGCCGAGCGTCGCCCGACGCGCCGTGTGCTGCACGGCGTGCCGGTCGAGGACGACTATGCCTGGCTGAAGGATCCCAACTGGCAGGAGGTGCTGCGCAAGCCCGAGCTGCTGCGGCCCGACATCCGCGCCTATCTCGAGGCCGAGAACCGCTACACCGAGGCGCTGCTGGCGCCGACGGCCGAGCTGCAGAAGACGCTGGTCGCCGAGATGCGCGGCCGCATCAAGGAGGACGATTCGGGCGTGCCGATGGCCGACGGGCCGTTCGCCTATGGTTGGAAGTTCCGCGAGGGCGGCCAGCACGAGCAGATCGGCCGCTTGCCGAGGGACGGCTCGCTGGAGGACGGCGGGTTCCAGACGATCCTCGACGGCGACACGCTTGCCAAGGCCTCGGACTACTTCAAGTTCGGCGGCACGCGGCATTCGCCCGACCACCGCCTCGAAGCGTGGAGCGCCGACCTGCGCGGTTCGGAGTACTTCACCATCCGCGTGCGCGAGTGGGCGAGCGGGCACGACCTGCCCGACCTCATCGAGCGCGCCGACGGCGGCGTGGTCTGGGGCGCCGATTCGTCGTTCTTCTACTACGTCGAACGCGACGACAACCATCGCCCGCTCAAGGTGTTCCGCCACCGCCTCGGCGCGAAGCAGAGCGACGACGAGCTGGTCTACGAGGAGAAGGACACTGGCTGGTTCGTGAGCGTCGGCCGCAGCTCGAGCGGCCGCTTCTGCGTCATCTCCGGCGGCGATCACGACACCTCCGAGCAGCGCCTGCTCGATCTCTCCGAACCAAACGCCACGCCGCGGCTGATCGAACCGCGCCACACCGGCGTGCGCTACGAGGTGGCCGATCGCGGCGACGAACTCTACATCCTCACCAACGAGGGCGACGCGATCGACTTCCGCATCGACACCGCGCCGCTCGCCAATCCCGGCCGCGCGCATTGGCGGCCGCTGATCCCGCATCGGCCGGGCGTCTATATCCTCGATCTCGACCTGACGGCGGGTCATCTGGCGCGGCTCGAGCGCAGCAACGCGCTGGCTTCGATCGTGATCCGCGACCTGGCCGACGGCCAGGAACACACGATCGCCTTCGACGAGCCGGCCTATTCGCTCGACATGGTCGGCGGCTACGAGTTCGACACGACCAACCTGCGCTTCATCTATTCGTCGATGACGACGCCGGCCGAGATCTACGACTACGACATGGCGACGCGGCGGCGCACCTTGCGCAAGCGCCAGCAGATCCCGTCCGGCCACGACCCGGCGCGCTACGTCACCACGCGCATCTTCGCGACGGCGGCGGACGGCGCGGAAGTGCCGGTGTCGCTGCTGCATCGCCGCGGGCTGGCGCTCGACGGCAGCGCGCCGCTGCTGCTCTACGGCTACGGCTCGTACGGCATGGCGATGCCGGCGTCGTTCTCGGCCAATCGGCTGAGCCTGGTCGATCGCGGCTTCGTCTACGCGATCGCCCATATCCGCGGCGGCGCCGACAAGGGCTGGAACTGGTATCTCGACGGCAAGCGCGAGAAGAAGACCAACACGTTCGACGATTTCGTCGCCGCTGGCCGGGCCCTGATCGAGAAGAAGTACACTTCGGCCAAGCGCATCGTGGCGCACGGCGGCAGCGCCGGCGGCATGCTGATGGGCGCGGTCGCCAATCGCGCGCTCGAGCTGTTCGCCGGCATCGTGGCCGAGGTGCCGTTCGTCGATGTGCTCAACACCATGCTCGACGACAGCTTGCCGCTCACCCCGCCGGAATGGCCGGAATGGGGCAACCCGATCAGCGACAAGGCGGCGTTCGACACCATCCGCTCCTACTCGCCGTACGACAATGTCGCCGCCAGGCCCTATCCCGCGATCCTTGCCATGGGCGGGCTCACCGATCCGAGGGTGACCTACTGGGAGCCGGCCAAATGGGTCGCCCGCCTGCGCGCCACCATGACCGGCGGCGGGCCGGTGCTGCTGCGCATCAATATGGGCGCGGGCCATGGCGGCTCGTCGGGCCGCTTCAGCCGCCTCGACGAAGTGGCGATCGCCTACGCCTTCGCGCTCAGGACGGTGGGGCTGGCGCCAGGGTGAAGAGCTCCGCCTCCTCGCGCACGCCGCGCAGGCGGTGACGGCCGGCCGAGGCGAGATGCGCGCGGCTCGCGGTCGCCGCCTCGGCGAACGCCTGGCTGACCAGAAGCGGATGGCCGAGCTCCTTGCACAGGAGCTCGATCCGCGCCGCCTCGTTGACGGAGGGGCCGATCACCGTGAAGTCGAGCCGCGTGTCGGTGCCGACATTGCCGTACTGCACGGCGCCGACATGGAGCGCGATGTCGAGGCCGGGCGTCTTCTTGCCTTGATTCCCCCGCGCCGCCGCCAGGACCTCCATCAGGTCGAGCGCTTCGCTGGCGGCGCTGAGCGCCGCCGCACAGATCTCGGCGCGCCGGCGCTGCTCGATGCGGAAGATGGCCAATAGCCCGTCGCCAAGAAACTTCAGGATCTCGCCGCCCAGCCGGTTGACCGGCCGCACCATGCAGTCGAAGCATTCGTCGAGCAGCGCGATCAGCTCGCGGCCGGGCAGCGTATCGGCGAGCGCGGTGAAATCGCGCAGATCGGCATAGAACAGCACCGCCTCGACATCCTGCACCTCGCCGCGCTGCACGGCGCCGGACAAGACGCGCTGAGCGGGATCGTTGCCGAGATATGAGGAAAGCAGGCCGTGATAGACGGCGCGCAGTGTAGTGGCCTTCACGGCAAGCGCGAAGAGCGGCAGCAATTCGCGCAGGACGGCCATCTCGGCCGCCTCGTAACCGCCCGGCTTGTCGGTGGTGAAGGAGGCGACGAACCAGAGCTCGCGCGCACTTTCCGCCATCGCGGTGCCCGGCAGCTGCGGCGCCAGCTCGCCGAACGGAAACACCAGGCCCAGCCACTCCGTCATGCCGAGGCCGCGCAGCTCCTCGAACACCGGCCACTCGCCGTCGCGCCGTTGCGTGAGATCGGCGCGCATTTCGTGCCGGCCCTCGCGCAGCATGCTGGCGAACGGACTGGCAAGGATGATCGGCGTGTCGACCTCGTCGTGCTGGAACTCGAAGCGCGTCGCGGGACCGGTCGCTCGATCCCACACCAGGCTGTGCGCCCGCACCATCGGATGGAGCGTATTCATGCCCACGAACATCCGCGCTACCGGCACGCCGGCCTCGTTGAGGCGGCGCGCGAAGCCGTCGACCAGCTCTTCGAGCGGCAGGTTGCGCAGGCCCTGTTCGGCGAGCCAGGCAGCAAGAGTCTCTCGCCTCATGACATCGCGAAGATGTCAGAACTCCAGCAGATTGTCCCGGAGGTGCTTGTGCGCATACCGGGTGCGCACGAGCCCGCGGCGCTGCAGCTCGGGCACCAGCCCGTCGCATACTTCCATGATGTAGCGGCGATCGAACGACGCGTTGAACAGCAGGAAACCGTCGCCGCCCACTTCCTGGATGATATCCTGCATGACGCCGGCCACGTGATCGGCCGTGCCCACCATGTCGATGCCCTGCCGGCTGGTCAGGCCCGAGGCCAAGGCGCGCGGCGTCTTGCCGATCCACTTGGCCAAGGTCGACTGATGGCCGTTCGTCGTGAGGTGGGCGGGCAGCGGCTCGTCCAGGTCGAATTTGGAGAAATCGATGTTGGTCAAACGCGACATGCCGGAGAGCTGCAGGTCGAGATGCCGGCCGGCTTCCGCCTGCTCGAGCTTCTGGCGCTCGCGCGCCGCCTCCATCGTCGTGTCGATGATCGGGTAGGCGAGGAACAGCACCTTGATCCTGTCGGGATCGCGGCCGAACGACTTCGCCAGGCGTCGCACTTCGGCGCGGGCGCTTTTCATGCCCTCCACGGTGACCGCATTGGTGATGATCGTGTCGGCCCATTTGGCGGCAAAGGCCATGCCGCGTGGCGAGCCGCCGGCCTGGCAGATCGGCACGCGTCCTTGCGGCGAGCGCGGCGCGTTGATCGGCCCCCTCACCTTGAAATACTTGCCGTCATGGTGGATCGGATGGACTTTCGAGCCGTCGGCGAACATCGGCCTGTCGCGGTCGAGCACGACGGCGTCCGGCTCCCAGGCCTCCCATAGCCGTGTCACGACGTCAGTGAACTCCTCGGCCACTTCGTAGCGGTCATCATGCGGCCGCTGTCCGTCATGGCCGTAGTTTTGCGCCGCGCCGTCATTGCTGCTGGTGACGCAATTCCAGCCCATGCGGCCTTCGGTGACATGGTCGAGCGAATTCACCAGGCGCGCCAGAAGATAGGGCGGGTATTCGCTGGTCGAGAGAGTCGGCACCAGCCCCAGATGCTTCGTGGCCATGGCGAGATGCGGCACCAGCACAGCCGGATCGAGCTTGGGGCTCGACGCTGCATATTTGAGATAGGTGTCGTGTGTGCCTTTGTAGGTATAGGGCACCATCGAGGAATCCTCGATGATCAGGTAATCCATGCAGGCACGCTCGAGGCCCTTGGCCAGATCGATGAAGATATCCGGCATCATCCAGCGCGCGAGATCGCTGCCCGGCCAGCGCGAGCGCCAGCTCTTGGGGCCATAACCCTGGCTCAGGAACCAAGCGAGATGGAAGCGGTCCGTCGCCACGGTTCTCAGAACTCCAGGAGATTGTCGCGCAGATGCCTGTGGGCGTAGGCCTTGCGCGTGAGCCCGCGGCGCTGCAGCTCGGGCACCAGGCCCTCGCACACTTCCATGACGTAGCGCCGGTCGAAGAAGCTGTTGAAGATCAAGAAGCCATCGCCGCCCACCTCCTCCATGATCTCCTGCATCAGCCCCGCGACATGGTCGGGCGTGCCGGTGAACTCGACTCCGTCCTTGCGCGCATAGGAGCGCACCAGTTCGCGCGGCGTCTTGCCGATCCATTTGGCCAAAGCCGACTGGTGGCCGTTGGTCGTGAGATGCGCAGGCAGCGGCTGGTCTATGTCGAACTGCGCGAAATCGATGCCGGTCAGGCGGGACATGCTGGACAACAGGCTGTCGACGCTCTTCTCCGCCGCGTCGGCCTCTCGCTTGGCGCGCTCGCGCGCCGCCGCCATCGTCGTGTCGACGATCGGATGGGCGAGAAACAGGATCTTGATGTCGTCGGGATTGCGGCCGAGTTCACGGGCGCGCTTGCGGATCTTGTCGCGGTAGGCCTTCATCGACGCGGCGCTGCCGCCGCCCTCGGTGATGATGGTGTCGGCCCAGCGCGAGGCGAACTCCAGCCCGCGCGGGCTGCCGCCGGCCTGGCAGATCGGCACCCTGCCCTGCGGCGAGCGCGGCGCGTTCAAGGGTCCGCGCACCTTGAAGTACTTGCCCACGTGGTTGATCGGACGGACCTTCGCGCCATCGGCAAACATCGGCGTCTCGCGGTCGAGGACGACGGCGTCGGGCTCCCACGATTCCCAGAGCCGCGTCACGATGTCGGCGAACTCGTCGGCGACATCGTAGCGCTCATCATGCGGGCGGTGCTTGTCGCGATTGTAATTCTGCGCCGCGCCGTCGTTCGAGCCGGTGACGCAATTCCAGCCGACCCGTCCTTCGGTCGTGTGGTCGAGCGAATTGACCAGCCGCGCCAGCAGGTAAGGCGGGTATTCGGAGACCGACAGCGTCGGCACCAGACCGAGATGCCTGGTCGCCGCGGCGAGATAGGGCACGAGCACGGCCGGATCGAGCTTCGGCGTCGAGGCAGCGTATTGCAGATAAGTGTCGTGCGATCCCTTGTACGTGTACGGAATATTCGAGGAATCCTCGATGATCATGTAGTCGAAGCAGGCGCGCTCCATGCCCTGAGCCAGATCGACGAACAGATCGGGCATCATCCAGCGCGCGACGTCGGAACCGGGATAGTCCGACCGCCACGTCTTCGGGCCGTAGCCTTGGCTCAGGAACCAGGCGAGGTGGAACACGGCCGCCTAGTTGCGCGCCTTCCGGTTGTCCCGCCGGCAATTGCATTTGTCGATCTGGTGCAGCTCGACCATGTTGCCGCACGGATCGTCCATGAAGATCTGCAGCGCATCGGGCGCCGTCAGGCCCTCGATCTGCCAATACTTCACGCCCATGCGGTCGAGCTCCTTCCTGGCGGCGAGGATGTCCTTCACCGCGAAGGCGACGTGCGGACGCGTCGGGTCCTGTCCCGGCCCCTTGGCGACCGGCGACGGCCGCTTGCCACCGAACAGATGAAGTTGGCCCACCTCGCCGACATTGATCCACGCGCCCGGGATGCCGGGAATGGTCGGCCGCGAGGTGTCTTTCTCGAGGCCGAGCGTCTTTGTATAGAAGTCGACCGTCTCGTCGAGCTTCTTGGCCTCATCGTCGATGCGATAGCCGGGATGATGGATCTCGATGATCTCGATGGGCATGGCTGTCTCCTGAACGTTACGCTGCTGGCGGCACCATCGTGCCCTTGGGCAACGCGGCGCAGTGGTCGTAGATGTCGCTCGGCCGCGTGAACCAGATCTTGTCCTTCTGCGGGTGCCTGGCGATGTGCGTCAGCGCCTCGCGCAGCGCACGCAGGCGATAGGGCTGGCCGACGATCATCGTGTGCAAGGCGATGCCGCAGACCAGTGGCTGCTTGGCCGACTGGCGCAGCAGCTCCTCGAACTGGCCGATGATCATGTCGCGGAACTCGTCGCCCGAATGGTGGCGCACGAGGATCTGCGGGCTGTCGTTGACCTCGATCGGATAGGGCACGCTCATCAGCGGGCCGGAGCGGGTCTTCATCCAGATCGGTTGGTCGTCGTTCGGCCAATCCATCAGGAAGTCGAAGCCCACTTCCTTCAGGAGATCGGGCGTCCAGCGCGTCGAGGCCATCCAGGGGGCCATCCAGCCGCGTGGGCGCTTGCCCGATGCCTTCTCGATGGCGTCGCGCACTTCCTCGAGGAAGCGCTTCTCGTCGGCTTCCCACATGTTGCCGTGCCGTTCGGCGTTGGTGCGGCCGTGACCGATGAACTCGTCGCCACGCGCCTTGAGCGCGGCCACGATCTGCGGCGCATAGTCGAACACCGTGGTGTTGATGAGATGGGCGGCCGGCAGGTTGAGCTCGTCGAACAGCTCCAGGCAGCGCCACACGCCGACCCTGTTGCCATAGTCCCGCCAGGCGAAGGTGCGCGGATCGGGCGGCGGATTGGCGACGGTGAGCAGATGGCCCTCGCCGGCGCCGTAGGCGAAATGCTCGATGTTGAGGCCAAGATAGACGGCAAGCCGCTTGCCGCCCGGCCAGGAATAATCCTTGCGCTCGGTGATCGGCGAGTAGGGATAGCGGTCGTGATACGGCAGGCGGATCGTATGCATCAGCGTTTGGCTCCCGCTAGCTCGGCATTCATGGCGCGAAAGGCGGCGACGGCCCGGGCGTGGAACGCCCGCTCCTCCGGCCCCGCTTCGACGAGCGGCCGGCGCTCGTCGTCGAAATGGCCATACTCGTCCGTACCGCGTACCAGCATCGCCGACACCCGCGTATTGGCCGTGCAGCGCGCATGGGTCGGGATGTAGCTGATGCCGAGGCCGATGCGTCGGTCGTCCGTGCGGTTGGGCCGCGAGTTGTGCACCAGATGGGTGTGATGCAGCGAGAACTGGCCGGCCTTCACAGCCATGAACGCCGTCTTGCTGCGATCGACATCGACATCGATCGTCTGGCCGCGCGACAGGAGGTTGTCAGGTTGCTGCATGTCGGCGTGGCGCAGTTGCCCGAGCTTGTGCGAGCCCGGCACGACTTCCATGCAGCCCGCCTCGATCGAGGCGTCGGTCAACGCCACCCATGCCGTGACATGGCAGATCGGCTCGAGCGCGAAGTAAGTGGCATCCTGATGCCAGCTCACGTAGGTGCCGGAATGCGCATCCTTGGGCCACACCGAGAGATGGAACAGGCGGATGTCGGGACCGATCAGGTCCTCGACCGCGTCGAGCACCTGCGGCGAGTGCACGATCTCGTCGACCCAGGGAAACAGCAGATGCGGCTTGAAGTTGTGGCCGCGGGTCATCTTCTGGCCTTCGCTCTTCTCGAACGCCTCGAGCCGGTCGCGCCAGGCGCGCGCCTGCTCGGCGGGAAAGGCATCGACGGGACAGACATAGCCGTCGCGCTCGTAGTGGAGGATCTGCTCGGGCGTGAGTTTCTTGGGCATGGTCAATGCGCCGTCCAACCGCCGTCGACGAACATCAGATGACCGGTGACGAACGAAGAATCGTCACAGGCGAGGAAGAGCGCCGCCTTGGCCACTTCCTCCGGCTTGCCAATCCGGCCCATCGGATGGCGCTCGTTCCAGTAGGCGCGCATCTTGTCGGGATCGGCGTAGCGCTTGAGCGACTTGGCCGGCATCGGCGTGTCGATTACACCCGGCATCAATGCGTTCACCCGGATGCCCTGCGACGCGTGATCGACCGCCATGGTCTTGGTGAAGGAGGCGATCGCGCCCTTCGATGCCACATAGGCTGCATTCTTGCCCGGACTCGACTGGGCGAGCTGCGAGCCGATGGTGATGATGGCGCCCGAGTTCGCCTTGATCATGTGCTGGATGGCGTAGTGGATCCAAAGGAACGTGCCCTTCACGTTCACATCGAACGTACGATTCCATGCCGCTTCGTCGATCGCATCGACCGTACCGCCGGTCGACATGCCGGCCGCCGTCAGCAACACGTCGATGCGGCCCCATTTCTCCATTACCCTGGCGACGCCATCGCGCGCCTGCCTGTCGCTGCTGACGTCGGCCACGATGGCGATGGCGTCGATGCCCGCGGCGGTCCTGTCGAGCCCAGCCGCGTCCTGATCGACCAGTGCCACCCTGGCACCTTCGGCTGCGAACAGGCGCGCCGAAGCGGCGCCGATTCCGGATGCGCCGCCGGTCACGATCGCGACCTTGTCCTTGAGCCTCATGGTGCGAGCTTAGCGCGCCCGGGGAACGTCGGTCGACTGCGGGCGTTGGCATTTCCCGTGTCCCGCAATCCTTCCCGATCGACCATCATCGCCCGGCTGGCGCAGGAAAAGGGTCTTGTCATCGTTTCGCTGGACGCATTGACGATCCGGCGCCAGCGCTGCGGCAAGGGCTTCACTTTCCGCGCAGCCGATGGAACCTGCGTTCGAGATCCGGCAGAGGTCAAGCGCCTGCGGTCGCTCGCCGTACCGCCGGCCTACGTCGACGTACGCTATGCGAGCGACGACAAGGCGCATCTGCAAGCCGTCGGAACCGACGCTGCCGGCCGGCTGCAGTATCGCTACCATGCGAAGTGGACCGAGGTGCGCGAAGCACTGAAGGCGCGCCGCCTGCAACGCATCGCCCTTGCGTTGCCCACGATCCGCCGGGCGGTGAACAGGGCGCTCGCTGGCGGCGGCCAAGACGCCACGTTCGCGGCAGCAGCAGTGGTGCATCTGGTAAGCCTGACCGCCATTCGCGCGGGCAGCGAAGCCTATGCCAAGGAGCGCGGCACGCGCGGCGCGGCGACGCTTTTGAAGTCGAACGTGAAGCTCGCGCGTAACGTCGTCACGCTCACCTTCAAGGCCAAGGGCGGCAAGCCGGTCGCCAAGGAAGTTCGCGACACGCGCCTCGCCAAGGCTGTCGCGCGTCTGATGGCGCTGCCGGGCCGGCGTCTCTTCCAATATCGAGGGGCAGACGGCCTCATACATCCCGTGCGCGCCGAGGACGTGAACAGCTTCCTGCGCACGACGGCGGGCCGCCGCATCTCGCTCAAGGACTTCCGGACGCTGACGGCCTCGACGGAGGCGCTCGAAGCCCTCGCCGCCGCGCAACCTGCGGCGAGCGAGCGCGCGCGCCGCTCGCAGATCAGGACGGTGGTGACGAGCGTGGCAGAGGAGCTCGCCAACACGCCCGCCATCTGCCGCAAGAGCTACGTTCATGAGAAGGTCGTCAAGGCGTTCGAAGGCGGCAAGCTGATCCGGCTCAAACCGTCGCGCTCGATCGCCAAGAAGGCCGAGCGCCTGGCCCGCATCGTGGCCGGCACGACCTAGCTTCCGCCGGCTTTCCTTTCGCCCTTCGAGGCGCTAAAGGCTCGGCCGCCGATGTCCCGTCCTGAAGCGCCCACCTTTGCCATCGCCCTGCTTGCGGTGGCGGCTTTCGCTTCGGCCGCCAACATGCGCGTGATCGATCCGCTGCTCGTGCAATTGAGCGCCGAGTTCGGGGTCACGGTCGGCACGGCCTCGATCGCCTCGACGCTATTTCTCTTCGCGAACGGCTTTTTCGTTCTGGTGCACGGCCCGTTCGGCGATCGCTACGGCAAGATGCCGGTGGTGGCGATCGCCTGCATCGCCGCCGCCTTCTGCTGCGCGCTGAGCGCGCTTTCAGTGTCGCTCGCCATGCTGGCCGGCGCGCGCTTCCTCACCGGCGTCACTTCCTCGGCCATCATTCCACTCGCCATGGCGTGGCTCGGCGACAACGTGGGTTACGAGCGCCGGCAGGCCACGCTGGCGCGCTTTCTGACCGGCCAGACGCTGGGCCTGATGACCGGGGCGGCGATGGGCGGCGCGCTGGGCGACTGGCTGGGTTGGCGCACCGTGTTCTGGGTCCTCGCCGCCATCTACATTGGAGCCGGCGCAGCGCTGTTCGCTATCATGCGCCGGCGGCCCGACCTTCGCCGCCCGGCCAAGCGCGCCGAAGGCTCGATGATCGCCCAGATGCTGAGCGTGTTGCGCCGGCCGTGGGCACTCACCGTAATCATCGTCGTGGCGCTCGAAGGCGGCACGTTCTGGGGAGTCTTCACCTTCGTCGGCGCCGACCTGCATCAGCGCTTCGGCCTGGGTTTCGCCGCCGTCGGGCTCGCGGTCGCGGCGTTCGGCGGCGGCGGCGGCCTCGGACTCGCCTTCGCGATCCTCGCACTCGCGCCCCATGTCGCGCTCGCCTTCGCCGCCATCGTGCTGTGCGGCATCAGCTTTTACATGCTGCACAACACCCTGCAGACGCACGGCACCCAGATGGCCCCCGAGGTGCGCGGCTCGGCGCTGGCGCTGTTCTCGCTCTGCCTGTTCGGCGGCCAGGCGATCGGCGTGCCGCTCGCCGCGCCGGTGGTCGACCATCACGGCGCGGTGCCGATCTTCTGGTTCGCTGCGCTGTTCCTGCCGCTGCTCGCGCTCTGCTTCGCCTGGGCGCTGCGCCGGCGGATCAGTTCGCCGCCGGCACGCGGAACTGGTACGGCTCCTCGAGCGACTTGATGTCGTCGACGGTCAGCGTGACCTCGGTCGCCTGCGCCGCCGACGTCAGCTGGTCGAGACTCGTTGCGCCGATGATCGGCGCCGCCATGTAGGGCTTGCTGAGCATCCAGGCGAGAGCGGCCTGCGCCGGCGAGCAATTCTTGCCCGCCGCCACCTTCTTCAGCCGCTCGGCGATCTCCCAGTCGCAGTCGCGATAGGAGTCGGGCTTCACGTTGACGTCGTTCTTGGAGCGCTCGGTGGCGCCGCCGCCCTCCTTGCTGCGGTTGGCGGCGAGGAAGCCGCGCGCCAACGGCGAATAGGGGATCAGGCCGACGCCCTGCTCGAGGCAGAGCGGGTTCATCTCCTTCTCCTCCTCGCGGGCGATCAGATTGTAGAGGTTCTGCATGGCGATGGGCTTCGCATAACCCTTCCAGCCGGCCAGCATGCACATCTGCGCGAACTTGTAGGCCGGCATGGTCGAGCCGCCGATGTAGCGCACCTTGCCCGACCGAACGATCTGGTCGAGCGTGTACATCGTTTCCTCGATCGGAGTGTAGGAATCGAGCCGATGGACCAGGTAGACGTCGATGTAGTCGGTCTGCAGGCGCTTGAGCTGATCGTCGATCGCCGACATCAGATGCTTGCGGCCGGTGCCCTGGTCGTTCTGCGAGGGGCTCATGCGGACGCCGACCTTGGTCGCGATCACGATGTCCTCGCGCTTGGCCATCTTCATCAGCGTGGCGCCCATGATCTCCTCGGAGCGGCCAGCATTGTAGACGTCGGCAGTGTCGAAAAAGTTGATGCCGACGTCGAGAGCGCGCCTGAAATAGTGCGGCGCCTCGGCCTCGTCGAACTTGCCCCAGCCGCGGCGGCCCTTGGCGCCCCAGGAATTGCCGCCCAGGCAGATGCGGCTCACGATCAGGCCCGAACGGCCGAGCGGTCCATACTTCATCGCTATTTCCCCCTTGCCCGCCGCAGCCGGCGGCACCACCTTACGAGCATGAAAGTCCTGATCGAATACTGCGGCGCTTGAGGCTACAAGCCGCAGGCCCTCCGTGTGAGGGATAGTCTCCAGAAAAAAGGCGCCACCGACATCGAGCTGCGCCCCGGCAAGTCCGGCCAGTTCGACGTCACCGTCGACGGCGCCCTCAAATACACCCGCAGCAAGACCGGCCGCTTCCCGACCGACGCCGAGATCGAGGAGATGGCCTAGCCCGGCCTCAGTTCAGGACCTCCTTGTTCACGACGTTGGCCGCGATCACGCGGCCGTCGAACACGCTCAGGATGTTCTCGATCGCGGTCACCGCCATTCGATCGCTCGCCTCCTGCGTGACGCCCGCCATGTGCGGGCTGAAGATCACGTTCTCCAGCTTGAAGAGCTTGTTGGCCGGATCGGGCGGTTCGCGGTCGAGCACGTCGAGCCCCGCGCCGCGCAGCTTGCCGGTCGAGAGCGCCTCGTAGAGCGCCTCCTCGTTGACGATGCCGCCCCGCGCGGTGTTGACCAGGAAGGCCGACGGCTTCATCAGCCCCAGCGTCTCCTTGTTGAACATGTTGATCGTCTCGGGCATGCGCGGGCAGTGGATCGAGACATAGTCGATGCGCGGCAGGATCGTCTTGAGGTCGCTGACCTTGGTGGCGCCGGCCTTCTTGACGTCGGCCTCCGACACGTTGGGGTCGAGCACGTAGGTGTCCATCTCGAAGGCGACGCAGCGCTTGACCGTGCGCGAGCCGATGCGGCCCATGCCAACCACCAGCACGCTCTTGCCGGCCACGTCGGCGGGCAGGTCGCTCAGCCGCTCGCGCCAGTTGCCCTCGCGCACCCAGCGGTCCGACTTCTTCGTCAGACGGGAGGCCGCCAGCATCATGTACATGGCGTGCTCGGCGACCGACACCGAGTTGGCGGTCCCGGTGGTCATCAGCGGAATCTTGCGCTTGTTGAGCGCCGGCACCTCGACCGCGTCGAAGCCGACGCCGAGGCGGGCCACCACCATCATGCCGGGCGCCGCGTCGAGCTCGGCCTGGCGGAACGGCGTGGCGCCCAGGGTCACGGCGTTGGCGTCCTTGAGCTTGGGATGCAGCGCGGGCACGCGGTCATCGGTCAGGATCTCGTACTCGACGTCGTCGCGCGTCTTCAGCAGGTCGATTCCGGCCTGCGGCATGCGACCGACGATCAACACCTTCTTGCGATTCTTGCCCGTGGCCATCGTTTCCTCTGCTCCCGTTCAGCTCACGGAAGATACGACAAAGGAAGCCGCGTGGTAGACTTGATTTCCTCCATGGCGAACATCGAGGTGACGTCGCTCAGCTCGACCTTGGCGATCAGCCGCTTGTAGAAGGCGTCGTAGGCGTCGATGTCGGGCAGCGCCAGCCGGATCAGGTAGTCGATCTCTCCCGACATGCGGTAGCAGTCCATCACCTCGGGAAACGACGCCACGGCTTTGGCAAAGCGGCCGAGCCACTGCGCGCTGTGCTGGCTGGTACGCACCGCGACGAACACTGTGACGCCGGCGTTGAGCGCCCGGCGATCCAGCAGCGCCACCTTGGCGCGGATGACGCCCTGCTCCTGTAGGCGGTTGATGCGCCGCCAGCACGGCGTGGTCGACAGCCCGACGCGGCGGGCGATCTCGGCCAGCGCCATGTCGGCGTCGTCCTGCAGGCAATCCAGAATCTTCCGGTCGAAGGAATCGAGCGACATTTTCGCGGTCATCGGCGGTCTCTTAGAAAGCAATTCTCAATCCTGCCGCAAGCCCGCCAAAGCAAGCAACCCATTTCCCGCCCGGCCCGGTAGAATCCTGGCTATGTTGCGTCGCTTCACAGACCATCCCGCCTCGGTCAACGAGACCTACTTCCAGCACATGGGCATGGCCTTCGGCTTCGGCGGCCGCATGCTGCTGGGCAGCCTCGCCTGCTTCGTGCACGGCCTCTTCCCGTGGCTCTGCCTGACCCGGGGAAGCGACACCGTCCGCAAGTTGCACCATCGCATGGTCAGCCATCGCGTGGCGCGGCCCGCCGCAGAAGCGATCGCGCCCGCCGAATAAGGTCCTTGCAACCGCCTCTTCCGCTCCCACGTTCAAAGGGGACAACAGGAGGGCGCGATGCAGACACCTCTGCAGATCAACTTCCAGGGCGGCACCAGCAGCGATGCGTTGAGCGGGTTGATCCGCGAGCACGTCGATTCCATCGAAAAGGTCCATGGCCGCATGACCTCGTGCCAGGTCATGGTCCAGGTGCCCGACCGTGGCGGGCCCTTCTCCGTGCACGTCCACATCGCGCTGCCCGGCGGCGGCGACCTCAACGTCGACCATACCCCCGGCGCCGACGAGCGCTTCCATGATCCGCAGTTCGCGGTGAACGATGCGTTCCGCCGCGCCAAGCGCCAGGTGCAGGACTACGTCCGCAAGCGCCGCGGCGAGGTGAAGACCCTGCGCGAGCGGGTCGAGCGCACGATCAACCGGCCAGAGAGCGAAAGCTAGAGCAGCGGCCTCACGTCCGGCGCGAGCTGGCGCCACAGGTCAGCTGGCCGATCGGCGGTGAGATCCTTGCCGATCTCGCGCGCCACCAGATCCGATACGCGGCGCGGCAGGAGCTTGCGCAGCTCGCCCAGGGTGCGGCGGGGCGCCACCAGCACGAGCTGGTCGAACTCCTGGTGCTCGAGCGCCGCGTTCAGCGCATGGGCAAGCTCGAGCGTGAAGCGATGCTTCTCGACCTTCTTGTAGTCGTGCGGCGGCTTGAGCGCGCCGCGGCGATTGCCGCCGGCGCGGGCCGTCGCCCGGCCGGGCTTGTCGGTGCGCAGCTCGCGCCGGGGCGCCCGGCTCTCCGGCCATACCATGTCGACCTGGTTGCTCGACCTCAGCGCCCGGCCGTCCTCCGACGGGTTGAAGAAGCGCGCCCTGGCGCTGTCGGCAACCACGACCAGGGTCCGCTTGTGGTGTTGCTTGGCCGCCCGCAGCAGTATTTCGGGCCGGCCGGGCGCGAGCGAGGAACGTTTTCTTCTGGGCTTCATCGAACGGAAACGCCTCACCGCGCGGTCTCGTTCCCTGCCGCCGCAAGACGGACCGGTCGCTAGCGCGCGTCCTTCGCCAGCTTGGTCTCGACCACCCGCGCCCACAGGGTGGCGCCCAAGGTGATGATCTCGTCGTTGAAGTCGTAGCCGGGGTTATGCACCTCGCAGCCACCCTCGCCGCCGCCGTTGCCGATATTGATGAACGCGCCCGGCACCTTCTCCAGCATGTAGGAGAAATCCTCCGACGCCATCACGTACGGCCCCTGGCGGTTCATGTTCTCCTTGCCGACGATCTTCTCGGCCACGTCGGCGATGAACTGCACCGAATCGTGGTCGTTGACCAGCGGCGGGAAGGTGATGCGCACGTCGGGCTCGGCGGTGCCGCCCAGGGTCCGGGCGATGCCGCGCGAGATCGTCTCGATGCGCTCCTTGATCAGCGCCATCGTCTCCTTGCGGAAGGCGCGGATGGTGCCGCGCAGCACCGCCTCCTGCGGGATCACGTTGTAGGCGTCGCCGGCATGCATCTGGGTCACCGAGATCACCGCCGAATCGAGCGGCGCCACGTTGCGCGACACCACGGTCTGCAGCGCCGAGATGATCTGGGTCGCGATGATCACCGGATCGATGCCGGATTCCGGGCGCGCGCCGTGCGCGCCCTTGCCGGTGATCTTGATGTCGAACAGGCCGCCGCCCGCCATCTGCGGGCCCGGCTTGATGGCGAACTTGCCGACGTCGAGCTTGGGCCTGTTGTGCATGCCGAAGATCTGCTCGCATGGGAACTTGTCGAACAGCCCGTCCTTCACCATGGCCTCGGCGCCGCCGCGGCCCTCCTCGGCCGGCTGGAAGATGAAATGCACCGTGCCGTCGAAATTGCGCGTCGCCGAAAGATACTTGGCGGCGCCCAGCAGCATGGTGGTGTGGCCGTCGTGGCCGCAGGCATGCATGCGCCCCTTGTGCTGGCTCCTGTGATCGAACGTGTTGTGCTCGTCCATCGGCAGGGCATCCATGTCGGCGCGCAGCCCGATGGCGCGCGGATTGTTGCCGACGCGGACGGTGCCGACCACGCCGGTCTTGCCGATGCCCGTCGTCACCTCGCAGCCCCATTCCTTGAGCTTCTCGGCGACGATCTTCGACGTCCGCTCCTCCTCGAAGCCGAGCTCGGGATGGGCGTGGATGTCGCGGCGGATCTTGGTCAGCTCGGCCGCCGATGCGGCGATCTTGGGTTCGATATTCATGGCCATCTCAGGACTCCAGCAGGAACGATGTCAGGACACGACGGAATTCGGCGGCATGCACGTTGGGAAAGAAATGGCCGCCGTCCGGCAGCACATAGGCCCGCGCCTGCGGGATCAAGCGTACCAGTTCCTCGGTGAAATAGAGAGGGGTCACCATGTCGTCGCGGGCGCATATCGCCAAGGTCGGCGCGCGAACCTTCTGCAGCTGGTCGCGCCTGTCGTGCGCGACGATCGCGGCGATGCGCGACAGCACGATCTCGGGATCGGGAATGGTCTCCTTGGCCCGCGCCTCGGCCGCCGCGAGATCGGCGTCGTGGTCGCGGATCCACGGCGGCATGTTGAGCGCGAGCGCGCTCGATTTCACATAGGCCGCCGGCCCCAGCTCGCGCAGCACCTGGGCGCGCACCTCGAACAGGCGGCGGAAGAAGGCATCGGTCTTGGCCCACGTGGCCGACAGCACCAGCCGGTCGATGCGATCGGGATGGCTGACCGCCAGCACCTGGCCCATGGCGCCGCCGGTCGAGTGGCCGCACCAATGGACCTTCGCGAAGCCCAAGGCATCGATCAGCTGCAGCGCGTCATCGGCCATCTGCTCGACCGAGTATTTGATCCTGGAGAGCGTGCTGCGGGCCGTGCCGCGATGGTCGTGTACGACCACGGTGAATTTCTTGGCGAGCTCGGCCACGTTGGGATCCCAGAAGCGGCCGTCGCCGCCCAGCCCCGGCACGAGAAACAGGGCCGGCCCCTGGCCGTGCCTGTCGTAGTAGAGCTCGGCGCCGTCGCGCAGCTTGATCTTCGGCATTACCGGTTGCCCTCCCAACGAAGCACGCTAAGCTCGCGGCCCTGAAATCGACTGTCGGCGTGGGAGAAAACCGCAAGATGGGACGCTTGTCGATTGCCCTGATGGCAATCGCGCTGCCACCGATGTTGGCGCTCAGCGCCTGCGTGCCGCAGGACCGGTTGGCGACCTCGTGGACGCCGATCGCGCGGCCCGCGCCCGACGACATGACTCCGGCCGGCATTGCCTACCTGTGCGACGGCCGCAAGGAAGTGTCGGTGGTCTATGCCAAGAACCGCGCCTCGGTGACGTTCGACAACAAGACCTGGCGCATGGAGTACCAGGCCGCAGCCGACGGCTTCCGCTACAGCGACACCACCGCCGAATGGACCGGCCGCGACGACCTCGCCGCCCTGCGCGAGATGGCCGGCGCCAACAAGCCGCTCGCCTTCAATTGCCGGCCGACGCGGCGCACGATTTAGCGCGCCTCCCATTAAAATAATGGGAAAATAATGGGGTGGCCGACCATACCAATGGTTGGCGCCAGCCCAGGTAATCGTACCCGTCGACAATTGTTGAACCGGATCGCCCATGCGCCGGCATTCTAAGGCCGACCGTTAAAAGGCGACGA
Organism: Reyranella sp.; assembly: GCA_035651335.1. Taxonomy (GTDB): domain Bacteria; phylum Pseudomonadota; class Alphaproteobacteria; order Reyranellales; family Reyranellaceae; genus Reyranella. Next base: position 46,296 of record DASRFX010000024.1, read on the forward strand.
TTCTGTCGTATAGAACTGCCGCGTCGGCGAATCGAAGGCCCTTGGCGCGACGAGCTGTTGTCGCTGCACTGAGCTGGCTTAGCCGAACGGATCGAACAGGTCCGCGATCGCCTTGGCGCCAAGCCCGGCCCGCAAGCAGGTCTCGAGCAGGACCCTCGCCTTGAGCGGGTTGAGCCGGCCGCCCCAGATCAGCCCCGCCTTGCGCAGCGCGATCTCCGAAGAAGGGCCGCCATAGGTGTGGCGCAGCAGCGGCCCGCCGCCGGCGCGCGGCGCCACCACGGTCGGTAGCGCCGCCGCCAAGCTGCAAATCGCCTCCGTCGCGCGCTCCGGCGTGTGGCCGCCGCCCATGGCCGCGATCACCGCCCCGCGATAGCCCAGCCAGTCCGGCCCCTTCAGGACCGCGTCGAGCAGACGGCCATCGTCGTCGAGCGTCATCCAGAACATCGCCACCGCGGCGGCCCTGCCCGTCGTCGCTGCGGCGAGCTTTGGGCGCGCGGCGACGATGGCGTCGCGCACCGGCAGGCTCATCGGCACGAGCCGGTCCTCGACCAGCGCCGCCAGCGGGCCGGTCTGCGGCGCGGCGAAGGCGTTGAGGCGCGTCGGATGGACCTTGAGCACGTCGGCGGCGGCATAGACCTCGTCGAGCATGACGGCGACCACGCCCAGCTCGCGCGCGTGTTTGCGCACCCAGGGATCGCAGGCCACGCGCACTGCCGCCAGGAGATTGCCCGGCCCGTCCGGCGAGGTGAGCGAGGGATTGCGCATCGCCGCCGTGACGATCACCGGCACGCTCGAGTCGAGCAGCAGGTCGAGCAGGAAGCTCGTCTCCTCGAGCGTGTCGGTGCCCTGCGTGACGATGAAGCCGTCGGCCCGCAGCGACCTGATCCTGGCGGCGAGCGCATGGATCTGGTCGAACGACAGCGAATGGCTGCCGACGCGGCTCGCGGTTTCGGCCTCGATCTCGGCCAGCTCGGCGAGCCCAGGCACGGCGGCGACCAGATCGTCGGCGCCCAGCCCCATCTGCATGGCGCCGCTGGCATCGGGGCGCGTGGCGATGGTCCCCCCCAGGGCGAGGATGTGGATACGCGGCTTGTTCATCGGGACTAGCTCAGTTTCAGCGAGGTGAAGAAGCGATTGGCTTCCATGACGTTGACGGCGGCGCCCAGGAAGGCGAGCGACACGAAGCGATGGCCCTTCAGGACAACGAGCTGGCGCAGCGCGCTGCCGCCGCTGAGCCCACCCGCCGATTCGACGGCGGCGGCGCCGTCGATGTCGCGCCACTGCACCGAGCTCCATTTGCGTGTCGCGAGCTGCTGGGCGCGCCCATCGAGCGCGGCCTGCAGGATGCGCCGCGGCTGGGTCGTGTCGACGTCGGCCGGATAGAGCGCGGTCTGCGCGACGTAGGAATACCCCCCGGTCTCGAGGCTGTAGGAGTGCATTGCGAAAGCGGTGCCGCGCGCCGACCTGTCCTCGACCACGCGGTGGTCGGGAATGCCCGGCATCTCGACGGTGAAGGCATCGTCCTCGACCTTCACCCGGTACCATTTGAGCGGGATCACCAGCTTCTGCTGGGCGTCCGCTGAAGACGCCGCAAACACCGCAGGAAGGGCGAGAAGGACGCGTCGAATCATTGTCGTCCGATCCGTGCGGCGCTCACCCGAAAAGCTTCTCAGCTTCGTCACGCGTGTAGTAGCCGCGCTTCAGGTCGCGCTCGATCGCCGCCCGGCTGCGCTTCGTCGGATCGCCGAAGCCGCCGCCGCCCGGCGTCTGCACACGCACCACGTCGCCCACGCCGATCTCGATGTCCTGGTCCTTGCTGAGATGCGGCGGCTTGTAGGTCTTGCCGTTCTGGCTGATCACCACGGTGTTGACGCCGCCCGCCTGGCCGCCCAGCGCGCCCTGCGGGCCGGTGCGGCCATGGTCCATCACCATCGAGACGCGCGCCTCGCCGCGGCGCAGCTTGATCGCGTAGTTGATGCCGAAGCCGCCGCGGAACTCGCCCGCGCCGCCGGAGCCTTCGCGCAACGAGAACTCCTCGAACAGGATGGGATAGAACTGCTCGAGCACCTCGACCGGCGGCATCTTGGAGATGCCGATGGTCGAGCAGCCGTTGGTGAGTCCGTCGCCGCCCTGGAAGCCGCCGTACCCGCCGCCGGTGAAGAGATACATGATGTAGTTCTTCTGGCGCTCGGGATCCCAGCCGCCGACGCCGAGATTGCCCGACGTGCCGGCGGGCGCGGCGAACAGCAGGTCGGGGATCGCCTCGGTGAGCGCCGCGAACACCGACTCGGCGATGCGCTGGCTCACTTCGGCGGCGCAGCCCGACACCGGCCGAGGATACTTGGCGTAAAGGAACGTGCCTTCCGGCTCGACGATCTTGAGCGGCACGAAGGTGCCCGAGTTGATCGGCACCTCGGGGAAGATGTGCTTCATGGCGAGGTAGATCGCCGACTTGGTGGTGGCGATCACCGAGTTCATCGGCCCGCGGCAGGGCGGGCTCGAGCCCGTCATGTCGAAGGTGAGGTCCTCGCCCTTCTTGGTGATCTTCATCCTGATGGTGAGCGGCTGGTCGACCACGCCGTCGCTGTCGACCTGGGACGTGCCTTCGTAGACGCCGTCGGGAATGGCCGCGATCTTGGCCCGCATCTGCCGCTCGGCCCTGTGGCGCATCTCATCGATGGCCTGCTTGACCACCGAAGCGCCATAGCGGTCGATCAGCGCCGTCAGCCGTTGCTCGCCGGTGGTGAGGGCGGCCGCCTGGGCCTTGATGTCGCCGATCGCCTGGTCGGCGATGCGGATGTTGGACAGGATCACCGACAGGATCTCCTGGTCCATCTCGCCCTTCTTCCAGAACTTGATCGGCGGCAGGCGCAGGCCTTCCTGCTCGACTTCCGTGGCCGAGGCGGAGAAGCCGCCCGGCACCATGCCGCCGACGTCGCGCCAGTGGCCAGTGTTGGCGAGCCAGGCGAACAGCTCGCCCTTGTAGAAGAATGGCTTCACGAAGCGCACGTCCATCAGATGGGTGCCGCCTAGATACGGATCGTTGACGATGAAGACGTCGCCTTCGTCGACCTTGCCGGAATAGTGGCTCTTCACGCGGTTGATCACCGCCTGCGTCGAGAACTGCATGGTGCCGACGAACACCGGCAGCCCGAGCTCGCCCTGCGCGATCAGCGATCCATCGAGCGCATCGTAGATGCCGTCGGAGCGGTCCATGCCCTCGGAGATTACCGGCGAGAAGGCCGAGCGCACGAAGGCGAGGTCCATCTCGTTGCAGACCTGGATCAGGCCGTTCTGGATGACGGTCAGGGTGACCGGGTCGAGGTTGGACATGGGCTTATGCCTATCACACTGCGCTAGAGCTCGGTATCGCCCCGGAGCAGCCTTTGCACGATCGACCTGTTGAGGATTTCGTTGGTCCCGTCGGCCACGTTGACGATGCGCAGCGAATGCCAGGCATGGTGCAGTCCGACCTCGTTGGTGAAGCCCATCGCGCCGTGGGTCTGCATCGCGCGGTCGACCGCCCTGTAACCCACCTGCACCGAATAGGCCTTTGTCATCGAGAGTTCCTTGACCGCCGCCTCGCCCTTGTCGAGCAGGGTCGCGGCATTGAGGCCCATCAGATGGGCGGCATGCAGCTCGGTGGCGCTCTCGGCCAATGGAAACGTCACGCCTTGGTAATCGGCGATCGGCTTGTCGAAGGCCTTGCGCGTCTGGGCGTAGTCGAGCGCCTTCTCGAGCGCCCAGCGCCCGTAGCCGACGGCGCGGGCGGAGTTGTAGATGCGGCCGAGCGAGACGCCGTACAGCGCCGCGGCGAAGCCCTGGTGCAATTCGCCGACCAGCTGCCACGGTTCGACCCGCACGTCCTCGAGCCGCAGCTCCGCTTCGTCGCCGCCGATATGGCCGAACAGCTTGATGATGCGCTGGACCTCGAAGCCGGGCGACGAGGTCGGCACCAGGAAGGCCGAGATGCCGCCCTTGCGCGCCGCCGCGCGGGCGGGATCGGTGATGGCGAAGACGATGCAGTAGTCGGCGACCGGCGAGTTCGACGTCCAGATCTTGCGGCCGGTAATGCGCCAGGCATTGCCGTCCGCCACCGCCTTGGTGCTAAGCGCCGCGGCATCAGAGCCGGCGCCTGGCTCGCTGAGGCCGAAGCACATCGACGCCTCGCCCGCCATCATCGGCGACAGCATCTTCTCGCGCGCCTCGGGCGTTACTTTTTCCAGCAACCGGCTCGGGCCGAAGGCCCAGTGACTGATGACGTAGAGCATCAGCCAGTTCTGCGGGCCGCAGAGATGGAACAGCGCCTCCCAGCCGACATAGTAGGCAAGATGGCCCAGTCCGCCGCCGCCCAGCGCCTCGGGCACGCACATGTTGTAGTAGCCGGCCTTTGCGGCAGCACGCCGCACCTCGCCGATAAGGCCCTTCAATTCGTCGGAGAAACGGCCGTCCTCGCGGTACAGCCGCCGCGGGTTCTCGAACAGCGCACGATGCCTGTCGTGCCGCGTCAGGACTTCCTGGCGCGCGAATTCGAGCAAGCCCTCACGCACGGCGCGGATTTCTTCCGGAAGCTCCCATGCAATCGCGGACATCTGCTCTCCCGACAAAGGCTGGGCATTATTCTTGCAGCGGTAACAGGCAGGGGCCACATTCCGCGCACCCCAAATTCCGCCTCCCAACTTTGAGTGGTTCGATTCATGAACGCGCCTTTCGACGCCAACAAACTCGATTCGCTGAAATTCGCCATCGGCCAACCCGTGCCGCGCAACGAGGACCCGACCCTGCTCAAGGGCCAGGGCCGCTACACCGACGACGTCAGCCTGCCCAACCAGGCCTATTGCTGGATGGTGCGCAGCCAGGTGGCGCACGGCGTGCTGAAGGGCATCGACATCGCGGAAGCGAAGAAGATGCCGGGCGTGCTGGGCGTGTGGACCGGCAAGGATCTCAACGAAGCGGGTTACGGCTCGCTGAAGACGCTGATCCCGGTGCCCAACCGCGACGGCTCGCCGATGAAGACGCCGACGCGCCATTCGCTCACCACCGACAAGGTCCGCTTCGTCGGCGACCCGGTGGCCTTCGTGGTCGCCGAAACGGTCGCTCAGGCCAAGGATGCCGCTGAAGCGGTCGTGCTCGACATCGATCCGCTGCCCGCCGTCACCGACGCCCGCGCCGGCGCCCAGCCGGGCGCGCCTTTGGTGTTCGACGACGTGCCCGGCAATATCTGCGTCGACTTCCATGCCGGCGACGAGGCCAAGACCCGTGAGGCGTTCGCCAGGGCGGCCCACGTCACCAGGCTGCGCCTGATCAGCAACCGCATCGTCGTCTGCGCCATGGAGCCCAGAGTGGCGGTGGCGCACTACGACAAGGCCTCCGACCGCTACACCTTCTATGTCGGCAACCAGGGCGCCTTCGGCATGAAGCACCAGATGGCGGCAGTGCTCGGCATCAAGCCCGAGCAGATGCGCGTGCTGACCGGCAATGTCGGCGGCTCGTTCGGCATGAAGGGCTCGCCGTTCCCCGAATATGCCGGCCTGTTCCACGCCGCCAAGCTGCTCGGCCGGCCGGTCAAGTGGACCGACGAGCGCTCGGGCAGCTTCCTCAGCGACCAGCACGGCCGCGACCACGATTTCGACGCCGAGCTGGCCCTCGACAAGGACGGCAATTTCCTCGCCGTCCGGCTCACCGGCTACGCCAATGCCGGCGCCTACCTTGCCAACGTGGGCCCGCTGATGGGCACGGCCGGCGTGACGCGCAATCTCGCCGCGGTCTACCGCACGCCGCTGATCGAGGTGTCGAGCAAGGTGGTGTTCACCAACAGCTCGCCGGTCGGCGCCTATCGCGGCGCGGGGCGGCCCGAAGCCAACTACTTCATGGAACGGCTGATCGACACCGCGGCGCGCGAGATGGGCATCGACGGCGTGGCGATGCGCAAGCGCAATCACATCAAGCCTGAGGAGATGCCGTTCAAGACCGCGTCCAACACGGTCTACGATTCAGGCGAGTTCACCGCCCTGCTCGACCAGGCGCTCGATGCGGCCGACGTGAAGGGCTTCGCCAAGCGCAAGGAGGAGAGCCGCAAGCGCGGCAAGCTGCGCGGCCTCGGCATCGGCAATTATCTCGAGGTGACCGCGCCGCCGATGAAGGAGATGGGCGGCATCCGCTTCGAGAAGAATGGCGACGTCACCATCATCACCGGCACGCTCGACTACGGCCAGGGCCACTGGACGCCGTTCGCCCAGGTGCTGAGCAGCAAGCTCGGCATCCCATTCGACAGGATCAAGCTGATCCAGGGCGACAGCGATCTCCTGATCGCGGGCGGCGGCACCGGCGGCTCGAAGTCGATCATGGCGTCCGGTGCGGCGATCGTCGAAGCCTCGGACAAGGTGATCGACAAGGGCAGGCAGATCGCGGGCGTCGCGCTCGAGGCCGCGGCGGCCGACATCGAGTTCCGGGAGGGCCGCTTCACCATCGTCGGCACCGACCGCGGCATCGGCATCATGGAGCTCGCCGAGCGGCTGCGTACCGGCAGCCTGGCGCTGCCCGAGGGCGTGCCCGACACGCTCGACGTCAGCCACGTCCATGAGGCCGCACCCTCGGCCTATCCCAACGGCGCACACATCGCCGAAGTCGAAGTCGATCCCGACACCGGCTGGGCCGAAGTGGTGAAGTACACGATGGTCAACGACTTCGGCACGGTCATCAATCCGCTGCTGGTCGAGGGCCAAAGCCATGGCGGCGTGGTGCAGGGCATCGGCCAGGCGTTCTTCGAGCACGTGGTCTATTCGGAGGAAGGCCAGCCGCTCACCGGCTCGTTCACCGACTACGCCCTGCCGCGCGCCGGCGACCTGCCCTCCTTCGCCATCGGCTATCACTCGGTACCGGCCAAGACCAACGTGCTCGGCGCCAAGGGCTGCGGCGAGGCGGGCTGCGCGGGCTCGCTGCCCGCGGTGATGAACGCGCTCGTCGACGCGCTGGGCGGCAAGCACATCAACATGCCGGCCACGCCCGAGCGCGTGTGGGAGGCGCTGAACGGCTGAGCGCTACTTGAGCGCGATCGCGGCCACGTGCTTCTCGAAGCCGGGCCGCGCCCTGATCGCGGCATACCAGCGGTCGAGGTTCTTGAGCGGCGGCTGCTCGGGCGCGAGCTCGCGATAGCGCCACACCATGATGCCGACCGGGATGTCACCATAGGAGAAGGCGTCGCCGGCCAGGAACTGCGTCCTGGCGAGCTGCTCGTCGAGCATGCGCGCGGCAGCGCCGGTTTTGGCCTTGCTGTCCTCGATCGCCTTCATGTTCCGTTCGGCCGCCGGCGTGCGCACCATGCCGAGGAACAGCGGCCCGATCGCCGGCGCCATCACGGTAAGCTGCCAGTCCATCCATTTCTGCGCCAAGCCGCGCTGGCGCAGGTCGGCCGGCTCGAGGCTGCTGCGGTGCTTGGCAGCGAGATAGCGCACGATCGAGTTCGACTCCCAGAGCGTGTAGCCGTCCTCTTCCTCGATGGTCGGCACCAGCCCGTTGGGATTGATTGCCATGTACGCCTTCTCGCGGTTCTTGCCGAACGGGCCGCCGATGTCGATGCGCTCGACCGGCAGGCCGATCTCGGCAACGGCCCACATCACCTTCTGGACGTTCGACGAGGTGTCGCGTCCCCAGACCTTCAACATGCGTTGCTCCTCCGGATCACCACCAGATCAGGCCGGCGTCCACATCGGCAGCGGCGGGCCGCCGCCGTCGGTCGGCTTGAAGACGAGCTTCACCGCCTGCTCGACCTTGAGCTTGTCGAAGTCGCAATCGACGATGTTGGTCACCATGCGCGGGCCTTCGGCCAGGGTGACGTAGGCCATGGCGTACGGCACCGGCCCGCGGCGCATGACGCTGTAGCTGTAGATCGTGCCCCTGCCCGACGCCTCGATCCATTCGGTCTTGTCGGAGAAGCAGAACGGACAGATCGTGCGTGGGTAGTGATGCGCCTGGCCGCAAGCCGTGCACTTCCTCACCAGCAGCTTGCCCTTGGCGGCGGCGTCCCAATAGGCCTGAGTCTCGGGAGAGACCGCGGGGGCCGGCAATTTGCGTTCAGCCATGGCTCTACTCCCTTTCCAGAATGACCGTGGCGCTGCCATGGCGCAGGCCGAGCGAGCCGCCGGTGCCGTGCGCTATCGCAAGATTGCAGTTCTTCACCTGCACCTTGGGATGCGCCTCGCCGCGCAACTGCCGCACCGCCTCCAGCACCTTGGTGAGGCCGCCGCGATTGGCGGGGTGGTTGCTGCACAGCCCGCCGCCGTCGGTGTTGAACGGCAGCTTGCCTTGACCCGCGATCAGGTTGCCGTCGGCCACAAAGCGGCCGCCCTTGCCTTTGTCGCAGAAGCCCAGATCCTCGAGCTGGATCAGCACGGTGATGGTGAAGCTGTCGTAGATCGAGGCGTACTTGATGTCGGCCGGCTTCACGCCCGCTTCGGCGAACGCCGTGGCGCCCGAGAAGCGCGCGCCGGAGTAGGTGAGGTCGACCTTGCCGCCCATCTGCGTCTTCACGAACTCGCCGGCGCCCAGCAGCTTGACCTTGGGCCGCTTGAGCTTGGCCGCGATCTCGGGCGCCACGACGACGATGGCGCCGCCGCCGTCGGTGATGACGCAGCAATCCAGCCGATGCAGCGGATCGGAGATCATCGGAGAATTCACGACTTCCTCGACCGTGACCACGTCCTTCAGCAGCGCATGCGGGTTGTACTGGGCGTGGTGCGAGGCCGCGACCTTGATCCAGGCGAGTTGTTCGGAGGTCGTGCCGAACTCGTACATGTGGCGCATGGCGCACATCGCGTACATGTTCACGACGGTCGGCCCGTAGGGAAATTCGAACGGCTCGTCGGGCGTGGGCGTGCCGCCGCGGGAGCGCGGCACCGTGCCGGTCGCCATGCCTTCGGCGCGCGGCCGGCCGGCCAGGGTGATCAGCGCTACCTTGCACTTGCCGGCGGCGATCGCCTCGGCGGCGTGGCCGACATGGAGCACGTAGGATGATCCGCCGGTGTCGGTCGAATCGACGTGGCGCGGCTTCAGCCCCATGTATTCGACCATCGACATCGGCCCGAGGCCCGGCGCGTCGCCCGCACAGAAATAGCCGTCGACGTCATCCTTGCTGAGGCCCGCATCTTCCAGCGCGCCCTTGGCGACCTCGGCATGGATCTGCGCCAGCGAGAGATCCTTGGCGAGCCGCGTCGGATGTTCGTAGATGCCGGCGATATACGCCTTGCCCTTGATGCTCATCGGCGGGCCGTCTCCTTCATGTTGCGCTGCATCGTGGGCGATTCGTCCCTCACGGAAAAGCGACCTCTTCCGCCCTGAAAAACCTGCTAAGGTTCGCGCAACCTGAAAATGAATGGGAGGTACCGAATGCTCTTTCGATTTCTCGGCGCCGTGCTGGCCGCCTGCCTGCTGTTCGCCACCGGTGCGAACGCGCAAGGCAAGATCCAGCTGCAGTGGTTCGCCCAGTCGGCGTTCAAGCTCACCACGCCGGACGGCAAGGTGGTCATGATCGATCCCTGGCTGACCGGCAATCCCAAGTGCCCGCCGGAATGGAAGGACCTCGACAAGCTGGGCAAGGTCGACGTGATCTTCGTCACGCACGGCCACGGCGATCACTTGGGCGACTCGGTCGCCATCGCCAAGAAGCACAACGCGCCGGTCTACGGTCCGGCCGGCATGGATCAGTGGCTGGCGACGCTCGGCGTCCTGCCGGCCAACCTCGCGCCGCGCTTTGGCAAGGGCGGCACGGTCGAGCCGGTGCCCGGCCTCAAGGTGACGGCCGTGCACGCCGAGCACTCGTCGGAAATGATCCTGCCCGACCCGGCGACCGGCAAGCCCACCAGCTATCCCGCGGGCGAACCGGTCGGCTTCATCTTCCAGTTCGCCAACGGCTTCACCTTCTACCACATGGGCGATACCGGCCTGTTCACCGACATGAAGTTCTACGGCGAGAAGTACAAGCCCGACCTGCTGTTGATCCCGATCGGCGGCCACTTCGTGATGAATCCGGCCGATGCCGCGTTCGCCACCAAGGAATGGATCAAGCCCAAGATGGTGCTGCCGATGCATTACGGCACCAACCCGTTCCTCAAGGGCACCCCCGCCGAGTTCAAGGCGGCGCTCGGCCAGAGCTCGATCAAGGTGCTCGACGACTGGCAGCCGGGCGGGACGATGTCGTTCTAGGACTAAAGCGAGCACCCATTCCGCTCTAGCAAAACTATTTGCAGTTTTGCCGTCTCAGCTGTCTCACGCGTCTCACATTGTCTCACCAGGGGGGTGGGGGTGTGGCGTGAGACTCGAGGCAGAAAGCCTTATGCCATCGGCATCGGAGGCGTCTCAGGCAGCTGAGATTCGGGCCTGATGTGTCTCGCGCTCCGTCGACAAGACGCTAGTCCTTGACGTCACGCGCCCCCACGGTGCGCGAGCGGAATTCCTCCGGCACGGCGCGGCCGACATCGGTGAAGGCCTTCTTGACCGCCGCCACCGTCGGCCCGAACACCGCCTTGCGATTCTCGCGCGCCCACTTATTCGAGCCGATCGTGGTCTCGATCGAGCCCTGGAAGCGCGGCATGACGTAGCGCGCGAACAGCTCGTACGAGCGCAAGGTCGCCTCGCGGTCGGCCCATTCATGGGCGCGAAACAGGATGCCGCCGAAGCCGCCGTTGGAATAGCCGAGCAGGCGCTCGATGCCTTGCGCCACGGTGTCCGGCGTGCCGACCAGCGTCGCGCCCATCTTCACGCCCTCGCGCAGCGGATCGTCGGACCGGCCGGGCGGCCGGCCCAGCGTGTCTTCGAAATAGGTCACGGTCTCGCAGCGCTCCCCGGCATGGACCTCGCGCAACGCGCGCTCGTCGTCGTCGGCCAGGTGCGCATTGACGACGATGCGCCACTGCGAGCGGTCGGCCTTCTTGCCGTGCTTGGCCGCGGTCTCCTCGTAGATCGCCCATTGCTTGGCCATCGCCTCGGGCCCGCCCGGCAGGCCGGCGCCGATCGACAGCACGCCCAGCCCATGGCGGCCCGCCGCCATCATGCCGAACGGCGTGATCGTGCTGGCGCAGGCGATCGGGAAGTGCGGATGGGAGTACGGTGCCAGATGCAGGCGCGCATCCTTGAGCTCGAACCAATCGGTCTTCATCGTCACCGGCTCCTCGCACTTCAGGAGCTGCATGATGGCGTCGAGCGATTCATCCATGCGGCGGCGCTGGGTCGACGGATCGATGCCCATCATGTAGGCGTCCGAGGGCAGCGCGCCGGGCCCGCAGCCCAGCATGGTGCGGCCGCGCGACATGTGGTCGAGCTGCACGAAGCGGTTCGCCACCATCAGCGGGTGATGATACGGCAGGCTGGTGATGCCCGAGCCGAGGCGGATGAAGCGCGTGCGCTCGATGGCCGCGCCGATGAACACTTCCGGCGAAGCGATGGTCTCCCATCCCGCCGAGTGATGCTCTCCGATCCACGCTTCGTCGTAGCCCAGCTCGTCGAGCCATTCGATCAGCTCCATGTCGCGCGCCATGCCGAGCGTCGGGTTCTCGCCGACGCGATGGAACGGCGCGAGAAAGATGCCGAACGTCAGGCCCTTGTGGTTGCCTGTCTGTGCCATGAAATCCTCCGGTGGACCGAGACAGTAGCACACGCCACCATGCGCATGAGACATGAGTGACAACAACGCCCTGCCGCTCAGCCGCTTCACGATCATCGAGCTGAACGATGCCGGCATGCCGGTGCCGCTCAGGCTCGCGGCGTCGCTCGCCGGCAAGATCGCGGCCGATCTCGGCGCCACAGTCCTGAAGATCGAGCCCGCCGAGGGCGACCCGGTGCGGCGGCTGCCGCCTTTTCTTTCACATGGTGAAAGCGCGCTGTTTCAGTTTCTCAATACGTCGAAACAATCCGTGCGGCTCGGTCGCGGGACCCTGCCGGACCTGCTGGCCAAGGCGCAGGCCTGCCTGTTCGAGGAGCCGAGCTCGCTCGCCGAAATGGTGCGCAAGTCGCCCGCGACTCCGATCGAGCTGGCGGCGTTCCCGGTCGGCATGGAGCCGATGCCGTTCAGCGAATTCACCGTGCTGGCGCTGGGCGGCCTGCTGCACATGGTGGGCGAGCCCGATCGCAAGCCGCTGCGGCTGGGCGGCCATCAGGCGTCCTATGCCGCGGGTTTCGCCGCCTTCACCGGCCTCGCGACGGCGCTCGCGGCGCGCGATGCCGGCCGCAGCGCGCCGGGGGTGCGCGTCTCGCTCACCGAAGTGATGCAGTGGGTCAACTGGAAGGCGGCGTCCGGCGCCGAGGCCTCGGGCAAATCGCCGGGCCGCGAGGGCAAAGGCTCGGAGTTCCAGATCGTGCCCTGCAAGGACGGTTATGTCGCCGTGGTCTACACCGTGACGCAGTGGCCGGCAGTGCGCGCACTAGTCGGCGATCGCAGGCTCGAAGACAAGAAATTCGCCACGCGCGCCGAACGACGCGACAACGTGGCCGAGCTCTACGCGATCTTGCGGCCCTGGTTCGCGGACAAGACGCGCGCCGAGATCCAGGCGCTGGCCCAGGCCAAAGGCGTGCCGTTCGGGCCGATCTTCTCGCCTTCGGAATTGCTCGAGAGCGAGCAGTATCTGGCGCGCGGCTTCCTCACGAAGTTCGGCGGCGGGAAAATCCCCCAACTGCCCGTGCAGTGGAACGGCCGCTCTTTCGCGCCGAGGGCAATGGCATGAGTGATCCGTTGGACGGCGTCCGCGTGCTCGATTTCGGCCTGCTGACGGCCGGCGCCAACACCTCGGCGATGCTGGCCGATCTCGGCGCCGACGTGCTCAAGATCGAATCCGGCGCCTATCTCGATCCGTTCCGCGTCGTCGGCAAGATCGACAACGACGAAGGCTGGTGGAATCGCTCGCCGCAGTTCCGCTTCACCAACCGCAACAAGCGCGGGCTGGCGATCAATTTGAAGGACAAGCAGGGACAGCAGGTGATCCGCGAGCTCGCCGCGCATTGCGATGTCGTGGTCGAGAATTTCCGCCGCGGCGTGCTCGATCGCGCCGGCCTGGGCTATGCCGACCTGAAGGAAGCCAATCCGCGCATCGTCTTCGCCGCCATCTCGAGCCAGGGCGACACCGGGCCGGAGCGCTTGAACGTCTCGTTCGGTTCGACGCTCGATGCGACGTCGGGCATCGCCGCCCTGACCGGCTACGAGGGCGAGGAGCCGCGCATCTCCGGCATGGACGTGAACTATCCCGACCAGATCGTCTCGCTGTTCGCTGCCGGCATCGTGATCACCGCTGTGATGGAGGCCCGACGCACCGGCCGGGGCTGCTTCCTCGACTTCTCCCAGCGTGAGGTAGCCTCGTTCACCCTGGGCGAGGAAATCTTGGCAGCGTCGGTCAACCGCGAACGCCGATACGAACGGCGCGGCAATCGCGAGGACGGCATCGCGCTGCAGGACGCGTTCCGCTGCAGGGACGGCCGTTGGATCGCGGTCACCTCGGAGGCGAACGATGCCGCGATCGAACGTCTCTGCGCCGCGAACGATTGCGCGACCGCGCTTCAAATGCTGAAGAAGAAGGGCGTCGCCGCCGCGCCGTGCAACGACGGCAACGATCTATTGCGCGACAAGGCGCTGGCCGGCGTCAGCCTGGTGCGCGATCGAGACGGCCGCTTGGTCAAAGGCCTGCCCTACAGCCTCGACGGCAGAGGCTTGGCGATCGAGCGGCCGGCGCCCGATCTCGGCCAGCACACCGAGGAGGTCTTGCGCGCGCTTTTGGGCTACGACGATGCTAAATTGCGGGCGCTGGCGGAGGCGGGCGTGACGTCGACCACGCCCACGATTGGAGAGATCTGAGGATGGCGCGCGCCGAAGTGCAGAAGCTGATCGATCGCATGGTGATCCCCGCCATAGCCGCGCCGATGTTCCTCGTCTCCAATCCCGCATTGACGCTGGCGTGCTGCGCCGAAGGCATCATGGGCTCCTTCCCCGCGCACGGCACGAGGAGCCGGGAGGAGTTCCAGGCCTGGCTCGACCAGATGATGGAGGGCATCAAGCGGCTGGAGGATGCCGGGCAGAAGCCCGCGCCCTGGGCCGTCAATCTCGTCGTCCACGCGTCCAACCCGCGCTACCCCGGCGACCTCGAGCTGGTCGAGAAATACAAGGTGCCGGTGGTGCTGACGTCGAAGGGCGCGCCGGGCGATGCGATCAAGCGCATCCATGGCTGGGGCGCGGTCGCCCTGCACGACATCGCCAACCGCCGCCATGCCGAGAAGGCGCTCGAGGCGGGAGTCGACGGCGTGATTGCCGTGGCGGGCGGCGCGGGCGGCCATACCGGCACGATCAATCCCTTCGCGCTCATGAACGAAGTGCGACAGCTGGGGGATCACTTCGCAATAGTGCTGGCGGGCAGCATCACCACCGGCCAGGACATCCTGGCGGCGCAGGCGATGGGCGCCGACCTCGCCTACATCGGCACGCGCTTCATCGCCACGCGCGAGGCGATGGCGGCCGACGCCCACAAGAAGATGATCCTCGACACCCGCGCGACGGATGTCTTCCTCACCTCCTCGATCGACGGCGCGCCGGCCAACTGGCTGACACCGAGCCTGCTCGCGGCCGGCATCGACCTCGACGTGCTGCGCACGACGCTGCCGACCAAGGTCGTCTCCGCGCAGGCCAACAAGAAGCGCTGGAAGGACATCTACACGGCGGGCCATGGCGTGGGGAACATCGACGACGTCCCGCCGGCGGCCGAGCTCTGCCGCCGGTTGATCGCGCAATACAAGGAAGCCAAGCGCAATCTGGCGCAAGTCGCGGCGTGAGCACGGCCATGAAGATCCGCATGGACGGTCTCTCCAAGGTGTTCGGAGAGGGCGACAGTCGCACCGTCGCGCTGCAGGGCTTCGCGCTTGCCGTCGATGACGGCGAATTCGTCTGCATCGTGGGCCCGAGCGGCTGCGGCAAGACCACGATGCTGCGCATGGTCGCGGGACTCGAGGCGCCGTCCGGCGGCGACATCCGGATCGACGCCGCGGCCGCAGGCGGCCGGCCGATGAATTCCATGGTGTTCCAGGACCAGGGCCTGTTCCCGTGGATGACGGTGATCGACAATGTGGCGTTCGGGCTGGAAATGCGCGGGTTGGGCAGGCGCGAGCGTCGCCGGCGCGCCGAACCGTTCCTCGAGATGATCGGCCTCACCCGCTTTCGCGACCACTATCCGCAGCAGCTCTCGGGCGGCATGCGCCAGCGCGTCTCGATTGCGCGCGCGTTCGCGACCGATCCGGAGATCCTGCTGATGGACGAGCCGTTCGCGGCGCTCGACGCGCAGAACAAGCTCATCATGCAGGAGGAGCTGTTGCGCATCTGGGAGGGCACGCAGAAGACGGTGCTGTTCATCACCCATGCCATCGACGAAGCGATCGCGCTCGGCGACCGCATCGTGGTGATGACGGCGCAGCCCGGCCGCATAAAAGAGATCGTGCCGGTGCTCGACTTCCCGCGCCCCCGCAAGCCGGTCGAGCTGCGCGGCGATCCACGGTTCGGTGCGTTGCAGCTCGAGATCTGGCGCATGCTCGAGGACGAGGTGCGCGCCGCTCGTCTGCAGGCCAAGGTCTGAGCCATGCGCGGCGCCAACCAGGAACGCGCACTCGCGATCCTTTCGCCGCTGGCTGTGCTCGTGGTGTGGCAGCTCTGCTCCACCATGGGCTGGATCGACCAGCGCTACGTGCCCTCGCCGGTGAGCATTGCACAAGCGGGTTGGGATTTGGCGCTGTCGGGGCGACTGGCGCTCGATATCGGCGCCACCCTGCGCCGACTTGTCGTGGGTTACGTGCTGGGCGCAGTGCCGGGCGTGGCGCTCGGCATGGTGATGGGCCTGAACCGCTGGGTGCGCGCCGCGATCGATCCCCTGATCGCCGCGATCTATCCGATCCCGAAGATCGCCCTGCTGCCTTTGCTGATGCTGGCGTTCGGGCTGGGCGACGGCTCCAAGGTGGCGGTCGTCGCCATGTCGGTGCTGTTCCTGACCGTCATCAACACGACATCGGGTGTGGTGCAGCTCGACCAGATCTACTTCGACGTCGCCCGCAACTACGGCACGCCCTGGTACAAGCTCTTCCTGCGGGTGATCCTGCCCGGGGCGCTGCCCACCATCTTTGCCGGCCTGCGCATCAGCCTGGGCGTGTCCCTGGTGGTGCTGGTCAGCGCGGAATTCGTGGCCTCCGACGCAGGAATCGGCGCCCTGATCTGGGCCTCGTGGCAGACCCTGGTGGTCGAAAACATGTTCGTCGGCATCATCGTGATCACCGTCCTGGGTGTGCTTTCGACATTATTTCTCCACGAATGCGAGCGCTTTCTGGTACCTTGGCGACGCAATTAGAGGTCACGGGATGCGAAAACTGCTGCTGACCGGGTTGCTCGGTCTCACCTTCGGCCTGGGGACCGCGACGGCCGGGGCCCAGCCGGTCAAGATCGGCGATCTCGGCATCGTCGCCGACGCCCCGTTCTACATCGCGATTGAAAAAGGCTACTTCGCCGAAGAGAAGATCGAGGTCGAGCTTCAGCGCTTCAATTCGGCCGCCCAGGCCACGGCGCCGCTCTCGACCAACCAGGTGCAGGTGGTGGGCGGCGGCGTCGGTGCCGCGCTCTACAATGCGTTCGCGCGCGATTGGCCGGTCCGCATCGTCATGGCGCGCACGCGCGACATGCCGGGTTTTTCGAGCGACACGCTGGTGCTGCGCAACGACCTCAAGGACAAGATCAAGTCGGCCAAGGACCTCAAGGGCCATCTGATTGCCATCAATACGCCCGCCTCGGTGCTGCACTACATGCTGGGCAAGCTGATGGAATCCGAGGGCCTGTCAATCGACGATGTGCAGACCATCAGCATGTCGTGGCCCAACATGGCGCCGGGCATGGAGACCAAGGCGATCGACGGCGGCACCGTGGTCGAACCTTTTGCCGAGCAGTTCTCGAACAAGAACATCTCCTTCCCGTTCAAGCGCGCGGCCGACTTCATGAAGCCGCCGCTCGAAGTCTCGGTCATGCTCTACAGCAAGACCTGGGCCGACAAGAATCCCGACCAGGCCAAGGCATTCACCGTCGCCTATCTGAAGGGGGTGCGCGACTATTACGACGCCATGAAGGGCGGGCCCAAGCGCGCCGAGGTCATCGAGATCTGCGCCAAGTACACGACGCTCAAGGACAAGGCGATGTACGACAAGATCCAGTGGAGCTACATGGATCCCAATGCCGAGATCTCCTTCGACGGCCTGCGCGACCAGCAGGATTGGTATGTCAAACACGGCTTCGTCTCGCGCCGGGCCAATCTGGAAGGCGTGGTCGACGGGCGCTTCCTGCACTATGCGCTCGAGAAGCTGGGCCGCGTCGAGGTCAAGTAAGCAGCGTATCGAGGTTGGGCATGGCTGAGCCTGCTTCCGTCGTCCGTCTGTCGCAGCGCGGCGAGGACTGCCTGCGCACCGGCCCGGGCACGCCTGCCGGGCGTTATCTGCGGCAGTTCTGGCAGCCGATCTATCACTCGGTCGATCTGAAGCCGGGCCGCGCCGTCACGCTCAGGATCATGAGCGAGGAGTTCACCCTCTACCGCGGCCAGTCGGGCAAGCCCTACCTCGTCGACGCCAAGTGCCCGCACCGAGGCACGCGTCTGTCGTCGGGCTGGATCGAGGGCGATCAACTGCGCTGCTTCTATCACGGCTGGAAGTTCGACGGCTCGGGCGCCTGCGTCGAGCAGCCGGCGGAAGAGAACGCCTTCTGCCACAAGGTGGCACTCGCTGCCTATCCGCTGCGCGAGTATCTCGGCCTGGTCTTCGCCTTCCTGGGAACCGGCGCACCGCCGGAGTTCCCGGTGCATCCGGAATTCGAGTTCTTCGACGGCATGGTCGAGATCGATTCGTACAGCCGCGATTGCAACTATTTCCAGAATCTCGAGAACGCGCTCGACATGAGCCATATCGGCTTCGTGCATGCCGACAACGCCGCGATCTTCAAGGGCATCGGTCTCGGCCGGGCGCTGGACGCCAAAGAATCGATGTGGGGCGTGACCTACGGATTCACCCGGTCCGACGGCCAAAAGCGCGTGCAGCAGTTCGGCATGCCCAACATCTTCTATCTCACGGCGCTGCCGACCGACCCGGAGATCGGCTGGCAGGAATCGATGTTCTGGTGGGTGCCGATCGACGATTTGCGGCACATGCAATTCAGCGTGCACCGCGTCCCGGCGCAAGGCGAGGTCGCGCAACGCATTCACGCCCGCCGCCAGGCGCGGCGCAGCGCGATCACGATCTGCCACCAGAAACTCGCCAAGGACGTGCTCGAAGGCCGCGCTTCGATGCGCGACGTCGACAAGTCCAAAGTCGACCTCGTGCGTCTGCAGGACGACGTGGCACAGGTCGGCCAGGGCCTGATGACCGACCGCGACGGCGAGCGGCTGGGCCGGGCCGATGTGGGCGTGATCGCCATCCGCCGATTGTGGGAGCGCGAGCTCTCGGCCTTCGTCGAAGGCCGGCCGATCAAGCAGTGGCGGCGCGACGGCTCGATCGTGCCGCGCGCCTGGGGTCTGGCGGGCAATCCGGCCACCATCGGCGGCGCCGGTGCAGGCGGGCGGACGGCGGCCGAGATCATCGACGTGCGGCCCTTCGTCGAGATCGAGGAGCAGCTCAAGGCGCTGCACGCACCCGTTACCTGATGCGCGTCGATCGTCCGACCGAGCCCGGCCCGCGATTGACCCTGGCCGAGCGCGATCGCCGCCATGCCGGCCTGCGCTCAATCATGGAGAAGCAGGGCTTCGACGCGATCGTGGTCGGCTCCTTCCAGGGCCGCGAGCGACTCGAAGGCTATCTGATCGACGACTTTCTCGACGCTGTGGTCGTGCTGCCGCTGAAGAGCCCGCCGGTGCTGTTGGCCTTCGGCGGCAGCCGCATCAGCCGCATCTTCGAGAGCCAGCGCCGCGGCCACGATATCTGGGTGCCGGACGTGCGGCTCAGCGCGGGCGGCGCGGCCGTGGCCGGCGTATTGAAGGAGCGCGGCCTTGCCAGGGGCCGCATCGGCTTGGTCGGCTTCGGGCCGACGGCGCCCGGCGAGATGGAAGGCCTGCTGCCGCTCGGCTTCCACACCAATCTCGTGAAAGCGCTGCCCGAGGCGACGCTTGCCGACTTCACGCGCGATTTCACCGACTTCATGCTGGTGAAGAGCGAAGAGGAGATCGCGCTGCTGCGCTTCGCTGCGCGAGTGAGCGAGGAGGCGTGCCGGGTGATGATGGAAACGGCGCGACCGGGCGTCAGCGAGGCGCTCGTCTACGCCGACACGGTGCGCGAGATCCATCGCTGGGGCTGCGACCTGCGCTACCCCTTCTTCAGCCTGCAATCAGGCAAGGACAATATCGGATGGGGCGTGCCGCGCTGGAGCGTGCGCGCCGAGCCGCCGCGCATTCTCGAGGCGGGCGACCTCGTCCAGGCCGAGATCCACACCTGCTATGGCGGCCAGGAAGGGCAGGTGAATTTCTCGGTGGCGCTCGATCCGGTCGACGAGGTCGTGCGCCGGCTCGAGGACGTGGCGCGCGCGAGCTACGAGGCGGCCATCGCTGCGATCAGGCCCGGCGTCACCTTCGCTTCGGTCGTGCAGGCGATGGAGAAGCCGATCGCCGAGGCCGGCTGCTGGAGCAAGACGCCGCTTCTGCACACGCTGACCTTCGGTTCAACCGGCTTCACTTCCGTGAACCGCGCGCAGCTCAAGGGCACGCGCGAGGAGACGATCGAAGGCGCGGCCCGTCCCGGCATCCGCCGCGGCGAGCTCGTGCTGCAGGAAGGCATGGGCCTGGAGGTCGAGCCCAACGCCTGCCTCGGCATGGTGCGCGTCAATATCGGCGCCGGCGTGCTGGTGACGTCGCGCGGTGCGGAAGAACTCAATTCGCTCGCGACTCGGGTCCAGCACGTGGGTTAGGCTCGCTCCCATTGAGGGAGCGTCCAAGGTGAAAAGCAAGGCAGCGGTCTGCTACGAGGCCGGCAAGGAACTCGTGATCGAGACGGTCGATCTCGAAGGGCCGAAGTTCGGCGAGGTGCTGGTCGAGATCAAGGCATCGGGGGTCTGCCACACCGACGAATTCACGCGCTCCGGCGGCGATCCGGAGGGCCTGTTCCCGGTGATCTTCGGCCATGAGGGCGCCGGCGTGGTGGTCGATGTCGGCCCGGGCATCGTGTCGCTCAAGAAGGGTGACCACGTGATCCCGCTCTACACGCCCGAATGCCGCCAGTGCAAATCCTGCCTATCGGGCAAGACCAACCTCTGCACGGCGATCCGCGGCACGCAGGGCCAGGGCGTGATGCCCGACGGCACATCGCGCTTCTCGATCGGCGGCAGGAAGATCCATCACTACATGGGCTGCTCGACCTTCTCGAACTACACCGTGTTGCCCGAGATCGCGCTCGCCAAGATCCGGCCCGACGCGCCGTTCGACAAGGTCTGCTACATCGGCTGCGGCGTGACCACCGGCATCGGGGCGGTGCTCAACACCGCCAAAGTGGAGCCCGGAGCCAACGTCGTGGTGTTCGGCCTGGGCGGCATCGGCCTCAACGTCGTGCAGGGCGCCCGCATGGTCGGCGCCAACATGATCGTCGGCGTCGACCTCAATCCGGCGCGCGAGGCGCTCGGCCGCAAGTTCGGCATGACCCATTTCGTCAACCCGTCGACCCTGGGCGCGAAGGACCTCGTCGCGCACCTGGTCGAGCTGACCGACGGCGGTGCCGACTATTCCTTCGAGTGCGTCGGCAACACCAAACTGATGCGCCAGGCGCTGGAGTGCTGCCATCGCGGCTGGGGCAAGTCGGTCATCATCGGCGTCGCGGGCGCGGGCCAGGAGATCGCCACACGCCCCTTCCAGCTCGTCACCGGCCGGCACTGGATGGGCACGGCGTTCGGCGGCGCCAAGGGCCGGCGCGATGTCCCGAAGATCGTCGACTGGTACATGGACAGGAAGATCGACATCGATTCGCTGATCACGCACGTCATGCCGGTCGAGAAGATCAATGATGCCTTCCATCTCATGCACGAGGGCAAATCCATCCGCAGCGTGGTGACGTTCTGATGCGCACCTTGGGCAACACGACGATCCAGAAGGTCGAGGAGATCTGCGGCCCCGGCTTCAAGCCCCAGCGCATGTTCCCGAAATTCAACCAGGAAGCCTTCGACGCCCAGAAGAGCTGGATGGTGCCCGAGCATGTCGAGCCGGGCAGCGATCGGCTGGTCGGCTCGGTGCATACCTGGATCGTCAAGACACCGAAACACACGATCCTGATCGACACCTGCCTCGGCAATCACAAGCAGCGCACCAATCCCGGCTGGCGCAACCTCGACACGCCGTTCCTCAAACGGCTGAAGGCCTGCGGCTGCGATCCCGATTCGGTCGATCTCGTGATGTGCACGCATCTGCATGTCGATCATGTCGGCTGGAACACCAGGCTCGAGAACGGTCGTTGGGTACCGACGTTCAGGAACGCCAAGTACCTGTTCGGCAAGCGTGAGTACGCGCACTGGGAGAGCGAGCGCAAAAAGGCCGGCGACGGCAAGGTGAACGACGGCTCGTTCGACGATTCGGTGCTGCCGGTCGTCGAAGCGGGAAAAGCCGTGATGATCGATTCTGATCACCAACCCGACCCGCTGCTCACCATCAAGGACTATCCCGGCCACACACCGGGCTCGATCGCGATCAACCTCAAGGACGGCGGCAGGATGGCGACCTTCTCGGGCGACATCATGCATCACCCGATCCAGGTCTATCATCCCGACTGGTCGAGCCAGTTCTGCACCGACCAGGAACTGTCGGCCAGGTCGCGCCGCCGGCTGCTGGAGGATTGCGTGTCGACCAATGCGTTGCTCTGCCCCGCCCACTTCCCCGGCGCCAATGCGGGCTACATCAAATCAGCGGGCAATGCCTTCAAGATCGAATGGGATGTCCAGAAATGACCAAGGGCCCTGAAGACGATCCGGGCCTCGCCGGCAAAGTCGCCATCGTTTCCGGCGGCGGCGCGCGCGGCGATGGCATCGGCAACGGCCGCGCGGCGGCGATCCTGCTGGCGCGCTCGGGAACGAGGGTCGTGGTGGCCGATCTCGATCCCAAGCTCGCCGAGCGCACGGTCGAGATGATCAAGGCCGAGGGCGGCCATGCCATTGCGCACGGCTTCGATGCCACCAAGGAGAAGGATTGCCGCAATCTGGTCGACGCCGCGGTCGATCACTGGGGCCGGCTCGACTTCCTCGACAACAATATCGGCATTGGCAGCCGCGGCAGCGTGGTCGACGAGAAGCCCGAGGAATACCGCAGGGTCATGCAGGTCAATGTCGAGACGATGTTCCTGCTCTCCAAGCACGCCATTCCCGCCATGATCAAGACCGCCAAGGGCGGCGCCATCGTCAACATCTCGTCGATCTCGGCGCTGCGTCCGCGCGGGCTCACCACTTATTCGGTGTCGAAGGCGGCCGTGATCGGCCTCACCCAGGCGATGGCGGTCGACCACGGCAAGGACCGCATCAGGGTCAACTGCATCTGCCCCGGGCCGATGTACACGCCGATGGTCAATCGCGGCAACGGCATGAGTGAGGCGGCCCGCCAGCAGCGCGCCAACGCCTCGGTGCTGAAGATCGAGGGCCTGGGCTGGGACATCGGCCAGGGCGTGCGCTTCCTGCTCAGCAACCACGCCCGCTACATCACCGGCCAGGTGCTAGTGATCGATGGCGGCGTCACCCTGCAAGGCCCCTCGCGCGACAGCGAAGCCCAATAGGAGAAGCGATCGAATGGCCCGCCTGCCCTACCTCGACGTCGAGCAGCTTCCGCCCGAGCACAAGGAGCTGCTGAAACGGCCGATCAACCTCACGCGCCTGCTGGTGAATTCGCCCGGCATGGCACGCGCCTTCCACGGCATCGGCAATTACATCCGCTTCAAGAGCACGCTCGATCCGCGGCTGCGCGAGCTGGCGATCCTCCAGGTGGGCTGGATGGAGCGCTCCGAGTACGAGTTCACCCATCACGTCAAGATCGGCAAGGAGTTTGGCGTCACCGACGAGGATATCCAAGGCCTCTTCCTCGAGACCGAGGGCAAGCCCAGCAAGCTCGAGCCGCTCGTCAAAGCGGTGCTGAAAGGGGCGCGCGAGATGGTGCGCGACGTCGGCATGTCGGACGCGACCTTCGCCGAGATCAAGCAGCATCTCGGCAACGAGCACATGACCGACCTGGTGCTGACCATCGCCTTCTACTGTGCCGTCGTGCGCGTGCTCGCCACGATGAAGATCGACAACGAGCCGCAGTACAAGGAAGTGCTGAAGCAATATCCGATTCCGGGAGTGTCGTGACATGCGCCTGAAAGACAAGGTCGCCATCGTGGTCGGCGCGGGCCAGAGCCCGGGCGAAGGGGTCGGCAACGGCCGCGCCACGGCGCTCACCTTCGCGCGGGAAGGCGCAAAGGTGCTGTGCGTCGATCGTCACCTGGAGTCCGCGCAGGAAACCGTCGACCTGATCAAGCAGAAGCAGGGCACGGCCGCCGCCTTCAAGGCCGACGTCACCAAACATGCCGATCTCAAGGAGATGGTGGCCGACACCATGACGCGCTGGGGCCGCATCGACATCCTGCACAACAATGTCGGCGTGTCGATCGCCGGCGGCGATGCCGAACTCGACAATATCACCGAGGAGGCGCTCGACCGCTGCACGGCGATCAACCTCAAGAGTTGCATCCTGGCCTGCAAGGAAGTCGTGCCGATCATGCGCAAGCAGGGTTCGGGCGCCATCATCAACATCTCCTCGATGGCCGTGCTCACGACCTATCCGTACGTCGCCTACAAGGCGACCAAGGCCGCCATGGTCGCCTTCACCGAGCAGCTCGCCTACCAGAATGCGCCGTACGGCGTACGCGCCAACGTGATCCTGCCCGGCCTGATGAACACGCCGATGGCGGTCGACACCCGGGCGCGCGAGTTCAAGAAGACGCGCGCCGAGATCGAGGCAATGCGCGACGCCAAGGTGCCGCTGCGCAGGAAGATGGGCACCGGCTGGGACGTCGCAAACGCTGCCCTGTTCCTGGCATCGGACGAAGCCAATTTCATCACCGGCGTCACCTTGCCGGTCGACGGAGGTGCGAGCGTCAACACATCGGGCTAGTCTGCGGCTTGGGGGAGAGAGAATGGGGATCAGGACAATGTTTGCACGTTCATTGGTGGCGGCGCTCGCCGCTGTTTCGTTTATGGGCACAGCGCTCGCGCAGGAAGCCGATCATCCCAAGGACAAGAAGCTGGTGGTCGGCTCCGACTTCGGCGTGGCGCCGTGGATGGTGCGCGGCGCCAACGGACCTGAGGGCTTCGGCGTCGACATGGTGACCGAGATCGCCAAGCGCATCGGCCGGCCGGGCGTCGAGATCGTCGACATCAACTTCTCCGGCCTGTTCGCGGCGCTGTTCTCCAAGCGCATCGAGTGCACGGTCAATCCGCTCAACATCACCGCCGAGCGCGCCGAGAAGATGCTCTATACCGAGCCGTTCTTCGCCACCGGCAACGGCTTCCTGATCCGCGCCGCCGACTCCATGACGGGCTTCGAGGACTTGAAGGGCAAGCAGCTCGCCGTCAACCGCGGCACGATCTCCGACACCTGGGCCACCGCCAACGCCGAGAAGTACGGCTTCGAGGTGCAGCGCTACGACACCTTCCCCGACTCGGTTCAGGCGGTGATCACGCGCCGCGCCTTCACCGCGCTCAACGAGATCCCGACCGCGGTGTTCGCCGCCAGCAAGAACAAGGCGATCAAGGTCGGCTTCAAGGACTACAACGGCCGCAATTTCGGCTATGCCTTCCGGCTCGAGGACGTGCAGTACCGCAACACCGTCGAGAACGCGATCGAGTGCATGAAGAAGGACGGCGTGCTCGTGAAGCTCTACGAGAAGTGGTACGGCACCAAGGTCGATGCCGGCTCGTCGATCAGCACGATCTTCCCGGGCTATGGCCCGCCGGGCTTCAAGGGCTACGACCCGACGCCGCATCAGTTGGCATGCAAGTGACGGGCGCGGCCGCCCTCGGGATGTGAGCCCGCTTCTCGACAATTTCTTCAACCGCCAGATCCTCGCCCAGTACGGCCCGTCCGTACTGGCGGGCTTCTGGCTCACTGTCGAAGTGGCACTGCTCACCATCCTGGCCGGCGTCGGGACGGGCCTGGCGCTGGCGATCGTGCGGGCGATGCGGGTGCGCGCGGCCGACATCGCCATCACTATCTTCGTCGACGTCTTCCGCACCCTGCCGCAGCTCGTCATCATCATCTTCGTCTATTTCGGCCTGCCCTATGCCGGCCTGCAGCTCTCGCCCTTCGCCGCCACGGTGCTGTCGCTGGGCGCCGTGCTGGCGGCGTTCGCGACCGAGATCTTCTGGTCGGCGATCCAGGCCATTCCGCAGGGCCAGTGGGACGCCGCGCGCTCGCTCGGGCTCGGCTTCTTCCAGATCCTGTTCAAGGTGATCCTGCCTCAGGCGGTGCGGCTTGCCGTGCCGTTGCTCGCCAACCGCGCCATCTCGATCACCAAGGGCACCGCGCTCGGCACCGCGGTGTCGCTGCCCGAGCTGCTGGGCCGCGCCGAAAGCGTCATGGCGATCGCCGCCAATCCCTCGCCGCTCACCCTGGCGGCCGCGTTCTATCTGGTGTTCTTCGTGCCGCTGGTCGTGGCCAGCCGCTGGCTCGAGGGCCTGGGTTCGCCGAAATTCCTGCACGGGCAGCGCTGATGGACAGCCTGCAGCTTTTCCTCGCCAACTTTGCCGACTGGGACTCGTTCCTGATGATCTGGCCGCTACTCTGGCAGGGCCTGCAGCTCACCGCCCTGCTCGCCGTCGTCACCCTGCCGATCGCCATCGCCGTCGGGCTGGCAATAGCCGTCGCCTACTCCTTCCACAACAGGCCGCTGAACGTCGCGCTCCTGATCTGGATCGATCTGTTCCGCTCCTTCCCCGTGCTGGTGCTGCTGATCCTGATCTTCTACGGCCTGCCCTTCCTTGGCCTGAAGCTGCCCTCCTTCACCGCCTGCGTGCTGGCGCTGACGCTCAACAATTCGGGCTATTACGGCGAGATCTTCCGCGCCGGCATCGAGGCCGTGCCGCACGGCCAGCGCGAGGCCGCCCGTGCGTTGGGCCTGCATCCGCTGCACATCATCTTTCTGGTGATCCTGCCGCAGGCGCTGTCCCGCGTGCTGGCGCCGCTTGCCTCCAATTCGCTCGAGCTGGTCAAGACCACGTCGATCGCCGCCCTGGTCGCGCTGCCGGAGCTGCTGCGTTCGGCGCGCGTCGCCCAGGAGCAGACGTACAATCCCACCCCGCTCACCGCGGTTGCCGTGATCTTCTTCGTCCTGCTCTGGCCGTTCGCGCGCTGGGTCGCCAGGCTAGAGCGCGACATGCTGATGAGGCAGAGATGAATCGTCTTGCAGGAAAGACCGCGCTGATCACCGGCGCCTCGTCGGGCATCGGCCGCGCCATTGCCCGCAAGTTCCATGCGGAAGGCGCCAGCCTGCTGCTGATGGACATCACCGAGCAGGTGGTCGAAGGCGGCGAGCCGACGCACAAGATCCTGAACGCGCCGTTCTTCCAGGGCGACGTGTCGAAGGAAGCCGACGTCGAGGAAGCGGTGCGCCGTGCCGCCGCCTTGGGTGGAGGGTCTGGCGGCCGGCTCGACATCGTGGTCAACGATGCCGTCGTGCGCGTCGGCAAGAAGCTCACCGATACCAGCCTCGACGAATGGAACCGCGTGATGGCGGTGAATGTGACAGGCGTGTTTCTGATGTGCCGCGCCGCGGTGCGGCGCATGCTCGGCCAGGACGTCCGCAACGAGGCGCGCGGCCGCATCGTCAACATCTCCTCGCAGCATGGCATGATCGCCTCGCCGGAGGACTGCTCGTACGGCGTGTCGAAATCGGCGATCGTCTATCTCACCCGCCAGGTCGCCGCCGATTACGGCAAGGACCAGATCATCTGCAATGCCGTGGCGCCGGGAAAAATCCTCACCGGCAAGGGCGGTCGCGCAGTCGAGCCGCGCTGGATCGACTATAGTCACGCCCGCACGCCGCTGCCGCGGCTTGGCCGGCCGGACGACGTCGCCAATGCCGCCCTCTTCCTGGCGTCGGACGAGGCGAGCTTCATCACCGGCGAGAATCTGATGGTCGATGGCGGCTGGATGGCGAGCTAACGCGAGGAACCCGATGTGGCGCTACCACAATCCCGTCGACGTGCAGTTCGGCGCCAGCGTCTTCGACCGGCTGGCCGATGCGTTGCGCGGCCGCGCCTACTGTCTCGTCACATATGACGAGATCAATGGCGGCAGCGTGTTCGCCGCCCTAACGCGGCGCATCGTCGCGATGGCCGGCGAACCCGCGGCCCTGGTGCGCAACATCGGCCCCAATCCTGATTTCATTGGCCTCGCCCGATCCTGCCGGCTCTACGCCGAAGCGCGGCGATCGATCAGGGCGATCGTGGCGCTGGGCGGCGGCTCGGTGATCGATGCCGCCAAGGTCTTGGCG
The DNA here is from genome assembly GCA_035651335.1 of Reyranella sp. Classification (GTDB taxonomy): domain Bacteria; phylum Pseudomonadota; class Alphaproteobacteria; order Reyranellales; family Reyranellaceae; genus Reyranella. Next base: position 73,818 of record DASRFX010000024.1, read on the forward strand.
GCAGCCGACGGCGATTTCGCCAGGGTGCAGCGTCACCTGGAAACCGGCAGTGTCGGCGAGACGCTGGCTGCAACGCCGATCATCGCCATCCCGACCACGGCCGGCACCGGCAGCGAGGTCACGAGCTGGGCCACGGTGTGGGACACCGAGGCGAAGAAGAAATATTCGCTGGCGCGCGAGAGCCTCTACCCCGAAACCGCGCTGGTCGATCCCCTGCTGACGCTGGGCCTGCCGCGTGGCCTTACGATCAGCACCGGCCTTGATGCGCTGAGCCACGCCCTGGAAAGCCTGTGGAACGTCAACGCCAACCCGGTCTCAGGGGCGCTGGCCGAGACCGCCGCGCGCGAGATCCTCGACGTGCTGCCGGCACTGGCCGGCGATCTCGGCAACGAGGCGCTCAGGACCCGGATGTCACGCGCCGCGCTGGTCGCAGGGTTCGCCTTCTCGAACACCAAGACCGCACTCGCGCACGCCCTCTCCTATCACCTGACCTTGCATCACGGCGTGCCGCACGGCATCGCCTGCTCGTTCAGCCTGCCGCTGATCATGCGCGCGGTGACGGGCTGCAACAGCGCCTGCGACGCGGCGCTGAAGCGCATCTTCGGCCCGGACCTCGAGGCGGGCGCAGCGCGGCTCGAAACCCTGCTGCGCACGCTCGGTGTCTCGACCGTGCCCGGCGACCACGGCATCGCCACCCGCGACTGGCAGGCGCTGATCGGCGACGCGCTGGCCGGCGAGCGCGGCCGCAACTTCATCGGCCGGCACCAAGCCTTGCTTTAGGGTCTACCGCGGCTGCGCAAGCAGCCCGGCCTGATCTTCCAGGACCACGGCCCATCGCTCGAGCCGATCGGCATATTCGACCAGCGCGACGCGACTGGTCTCGACTGCGACACTTGGCGCCACGTTCCGGCAATTGGCCGCAAGCTCGCGATGGCTTTCCGCCTGCCGGAGCAGGTGGAGGATGTATTCATGCGACAGATGATGGGCCGGCTCGCGACCCTGTAAGCTAGGCTGTGCGGACATGATGCGCGCGAGGTTGGCAAAGGCTCCGGCGCCATGCCTTGACCGCCGTCAATCCATCGCGGGAAGCGGTGAATAAGCGGGACGTTGCTCGTTCCATGTTGTAGTTGCGCAACACCGCGGCACACCGTCGCCGTCGATTTCCTGCGGTCAATCATGAGGAAACATTTCTGGTTCCGCTCGGGGATATCCAGTCGCCGCGTAACTAGATAGCCTCAAGCTTGAACCACGTGGGGGGACCCTGTGCCCGGCATCCGTGCTTCGTCCAATGTCGTCCGTTGGGTCGCGGTCGCCGCGGTGGTCGCGATCGCCGTCGCCGGCGCCGCCTGGTTCCTGCGCGACCAGGGCCGCGCGCCCTCGACAGCGGCCGCCACGCCGCCGCCCGCCGTCGGTGTCCGGGTCGCGGCAACGCGCGGCGTCAGCCAATCGTTCGAGTTCGTCGGCCGCATCAAGGCGGTGAACAAGGTCGACGTGCGCGCGCGCATCGAGGGCTTCCTCGAGAAGGTGCTGTTCCGCGAGGGCCAGGACGTCAAGGCCGGCGACCTCCTCTACCAGATCGAGAAAGTGCAGTTCCAAGCGCAGGTCGACCAGGCCAAGGCCAATCTCGCCGCCGCCGAGGCTGAATCGACCAATGCCAATTTGCAATATTCCCGCCAGGTCGAGCTCAAGAACCGCCAGTACAGCCCGCAGGCGGTGGTCGACCAGAACAAGGCCGCGGTCGACACCGCCCAGGCCAAGATCCTGCAAGCCAAGGCCGAGCTCACCCGGGCACAGGTCAACCTCGACTACACCGACATCCGCGCGCCGATCGACGGCCGCATCGGCCGCACCGCCTTCACGATGGGCAACCTGGTCAACCCGGCGAGCGGCGTGCTAGCAACCATCGTCAGCCAGGACCCGATCTACGTCCTGTTCCCGGTGAGCGTGCGCGACCTGCAGACGATTCGCGAGGCGCGCGCCAGGGAGGGCGGCGGACTGACCAAGATCGAGATCCTGCTGCGGCTGTCCGACGGCAAGATCTACGGCCATCCCGGCACGTGGAACTTCACCGATCCGCAGGTCGACCAGCAGACCGATTCGCTGATCATGCGGGCCACCGTGCCCAATCCCGAGCGCATCCTCTCCGACGGCGAATTCGTCACCGCCATCATCCGCGAGCGCAAGGACGAGCCACGGCTCGTGATCTCTCAGGCCGCCCTGCAAGTCGACCAGTCGGGCTATTACGCGCTGGTCGTCGATGGCCAGCACAAGGTGGTGCAGCGCCGCGTGCAGACCGGTCCCAACCTCGACACGGACGTGGTGATCGCCTCGGGCCTCAGGGAGGGCGACAAGGTGATCGTCGACGGCATCCAGAAGGTGCGACCGGGGCAGGTCGTGCAAGAAAGCGTGCTGCCGCCCGCCCAGGCCGGCCGCTAGGCGCAGGAGCCCGACATGATCTCCGGCATCTTCATCGACCGGCCGCGGCTCGCCTTCGTCGTGTCGATCGTGATCACCCTGGCCGGCCTGCTGGCCATCTTCCAGATTCCGGTCGCCCAGTTCCCCGAGATCGTGCCGCCGCAGGTCTCGCTCACCACCATCTATCCCGGCGCCGACGCCGAAGTGGTCGAGCAGACCGTGGCTCAGCCGATCGAGCAGCAGATCACCGGCGTCGACAACGCGCTCTACTACCAGTCCGCCAGCGCTGCGGACGGCAGCTACACCCTCACCGTCACCTTCGCGCTGGGCACCGATCCCGACATCAACACGGTGAACGTGCAGAACCGCGCCCAGCTTGCCACGCCGCTGCTGCCGCAGGAAGTGCAGCGCCAGGGCCTTGTCATCCGCAAGAAGTCGGCGGCGCTGCTGCAGGTGGTCAACCTCTATTCGCCCAAGGGCACGCACGACGCGCTGTGGCTCAACAACTACGCCACCATCAACGTGATCGACGCGCTGTCGCGTGTGCGCGGCGTCGGCCAGGCCACGCTGTTCGGCGCGCTCGACTATTCGCTGCGGCTGTGGCTCGACCCCGACCGGCTGACGGCGTTCAACCTCACGCCGGCCGACGTCGTGGCCGCCGTGCAGAACCAGAACGTGCAGGCGGCGCTGGGCCGCATCGGCGCGGCACCCACGCCGCAATCGCAGCAGTTCCAGCTCACCATCAAGACGCAGGGCCGGCTCACGCGGGCCGACCAGTTCGACAACATCATCATCCGCGCCAACCCGGACGGCTCGCTGGTGCGCGTCAAGGACGTGGCGCGGGCCGATCTCGGCGCCAAGAGCCAGGAGCGCTACAGCCGGTTCAACGGCGCGCCCGCCGCCGCCATCGGCATCTTCCAGGCGCCCGGCGCCAACGCCGTCGACGTGGCGCGCGATGTGCGCCAGGTGATGGAGAATCTCAAGCAGCGCTTCCCCGACGATCTCGTCTACGACGTGTTCTGGGATTCGACGGTGTTCGTCACCTCGACCATCGACGAGGTGGTGCGCACGCTGGCGATCGCCTTCGCCCTCGTGGCGCTAGTGGTCTTCCTGTTCCTGGGCAAGCTCCGCACCACGCTCATTCCGCTGATCGCCGTGCCGGTGTCGATCGTCGGCACGTTCGCCGTCCTGCTGCTGATCGGCTACTCGGCCAACACGGTGTCCCTGCTCGCCCTGGTGCTCGCCATCGGCATCGTGGTCGACGACGCCATCGTGGTGATCGAGAACGTCGAGCGCGTGATCGAGGAGGAGCCCGAACTTTCGGTCGCCGACGCCACCAAGAAGGCGATGCGCGAGATCACCGCGCCGATCATCGCCATCACCCTGGTGCTGCTGTCGGTATTCGTGCCGGTGGCCTTCATCCCCGGCGTGAGCGGCCAGCTGTTCCGCCAGTTCGCGGTCGCCGTCTCGACCGCCATGGTGATCTCGGCCATCAATGCGCTGACGCTCAGCCCGGCGCTGTGCTCGGTCCTGCTGCGGCGCGGCGAGGGCCGGCGCGGACCGATGCGCTACGTGCTGGGCGGCATCGACCGCGTGCGCGACGGCTATGTCGCGGTGGTGCGCCGGCTGGTGCGGCTCGCGGCCCTGGGCGTGGTCGCCGTGATCGTGGTCGCCGCGGCCTCGTTCGGCATCTTCCGCGTCACGCCGCAGGGCTTCCTGCCGTCGGAGGACCAGGGCGCCTTCTTCGCCGCCATGCGCCTGCCCGAAGGCGCCTCGCTCAATCGTACCGAGGAACTGGTCGCCCAGGTCGAGAACATGATCCGGCCGATCCCGGGCGTGCAGGGCGTGCTGTCGGTGGTCGGACTGAACTTCATCGACTATGTCGTGTCGTCCAACAACGCGTTCTTCGTGGTCCGGCTGAAGCCCTACGCCGACCGCGCGGCGGCGGCACAACAGGTCGACGCCATCCTGGCCAAGCTGCGGCCGCAGCTTGCTTCGATCCAGGGCGCCATCGTGTTTCCCTTCAACCTGCCGCCCATCCTGGGGCTCGGCAGCACCGGCGGCTTCCAGTATGCGCTCGAGGCGCTGCAGGGCCAGTCGCCGACCGATCTCGCGGCGGTGACACGCTCGCTGCTGGTGGCGGCGAACCAGCAGCCCGAGCTCGGCGGCGTCTTCACCACCTTCGCCGCCGACACGCCGCAGATCTATCTCGACATCGACCGCGACAAGGCGCAGGTGCTGGGCGTCAAGGTGAGCGACGTGTTCAACGCCCTGCAGTCGACCCTGGGCGGCTACTACATCAATGACTTCAACCTGTTCGGCCGCACCTGGCAGGTCAACGTCCAGGCCGAGGCGCGCTTTCGCGACGCCATCGACGACATCTACCGGGTCTATGTGCGCAACAGCGCCGGCACCATGGTGCCGATCCGCTCGATCGCCCAGGCGCGGCTGGTGCAGGGCCCGCAGGTGGTGATCCGCTACAATGGCTCGCGCGGCGCCATCATCAACGGCGCGCCCAAGCCGGGCTACAGCTCGGGCCAGGCGCTGGCGGCGATGGAGCGCATCTCGCACTCGACCCTGCCGGCCGGCTACAGCTTCGAATGGACGGCGACGGCGCTGCAGGAAAAGGCCGCGACCGGGCAGACCGGCATCGTGCTGGGGCTGGCGGTGCTGTTCGCCTATCTCTTCCTGGTGGCGCTGTACGAGAGCTGGAACGTCCCGCTGCCGGTGCTGCTGTCGGTCAGCGTGGCGGCGCTCGGCGCCATCGCCTGCGTGGCGCTGCTCGGGCTCGCCTTCGATGTCTATGCCCAGATCGGGCTGGTGGTCCTGGTGGCGCTCGCCGCCAAGAACGGCATCCTGATCGTGGAGTTCGCGATCGAGCAACGGCGCCAGGGAAGGAGCATCGTCGACTCCGCCATCGAGGGCGCGCGGCTACGCTTCCGGCCGGTGATGATGACCAGCTTCGCCTTCATCCTCGGGCTGCTGCCGCTGGTCTTCGCCGCGGGCGCGGGCGCGCTCAGCCGCCGCGCCGTCGGCACGCCGGTGTTCGGCGGCATGCTGGCGGCGTCGATCCTGGGCGTCTTCGTCATCCCGATGCTGTACGTCGTGTTCCAGAACCTGCGCGAGCGCTTCGCGCGGCGGGCGGAGCCTGCCGCAACCGCCGCCGCTCCACCGCCGGCATCGAGCGCGACCTAGGAACGGTCGGAGTTGCCGCCTTTGCGATCCAGCAGGATGTCGAGCATGCGCTCGGTGTCGTTGAGGAAGGTGCGGGTCACGCCATAGTGCTCGGTGTCGCGATAGGCGATGCGCTGCGGCGGCCCCTCGGCCAGCACGTGGATCGCCGCATCCGGATAGGCCAGCAGGATCGGCGAATGGGTCGCGATCAGGAACTGCGAACCTACCTTCACCAGGTCGTGCAGGCGGGACAGGAAGGAGAGCTGCCGGCTGGGCGACAGCGCCGCCTCCGGCTCGTCGAAGAAGTAGAGACCGTTGCCGCGCAGGCGGTTCACGAACAGGGCGAAGAACGACTCGCCGTGCGACTGCTCATGCAGGGATTTGCCGCCGTAGGAATTGATGATCGGCGCGCCGATTATCGACTCGCGGTCGAGCGTCTCGATCTCCGTTGCCACGTTGAAGTAGCTCTCGGCCCGCAGGAAATAGCTGTCGCGCGGCCGGCGCACGCTGCGGCTGAGGCGCAGGTAGTTGCTGAGGCCGGAGTGGGATTCCCGGGTCGCGAACTTGAAATTGCGGCTGCCGCCCTCGGGATTGAGCCCCATGCCGATGGCGATGGCCTCGAGCAGCGTCGACTTGCCGGCGCCATTCTCACCCACGAAGAACGTCACGGGATGGTCGAACTCAAGCGTGGTAAGGCCGCCGATCGCCGGAATGCTGAAGGGATAGTCGGCGAACGACGTCACCTTCTCGCGCAGCAGCGTGGCACGGACCAAGAAATTGCGATCGTCCCATGTCGACATGGAGAGCCGATACTACAGTCGTAACGGCTCTACCACCGGTCGTGGGTTGTATTCCCCTACCCGTTCACGGCCCTCGAATCGGCCGGCGCTTCGGCTCGCTCGTTCATGCCGTAGTCGCGCATCACCGAGGCAACGCGCAGGCGATAGTCGCGGAACACGCCGGCGCGGCCGGCCTGCTGCGCCTGTCGATGATCCTCCACCATGCGCCAGCGCCTCACCGCCTCGTCGTCGCGCCAGAAGGAAAGCGAGAGGATCTTGCTGTCGTCGGCTAGGCTCTGGAAGCGCTCGATCGAGAGAAAGCCGTCGATCTTCTCCAATTCCGGTTTCAGGGCCGCGGCGATGTCGAGGTAAGTCTGCTTGCGGCCCTCGGCCGGCCAGACTTCGAAGATCACGGCGATCATGGGGCTTCTCCTTTGAGGGTGCGGCCGACCCAGTCGTACAGGCTGCGGCGGCCGGTTTCGAGATGCATCAGGTGGGTGCCTTTCGGCAGGTGGGCAAGCTGCCGCTCGGGCGCATGGCGCGCGGCATCGAGCAGCCACTTTGCGTCGGCCGCGCTGCTGGTGCCGTCCCACTCGCCGCGCACGATGGCGAGCGGCCGGCTGAGCTCGCCGGGGCTCCATGACAGCCTGCCCGACCAGGCCAGCCGGTTGTCGGCGGCCGGGCCGGCCGGCACCCGCACCGCCGGCGGCGTACGCTGGGCGGCATCGGGATCGCTCGCCAGATAGGCCGGCGCCCAGCGCTCGAAGGCCACCAGCACGGGCGCATGATCCTTGGGCACGTCCTCGATGAAGCGGGCGTGCTGGGCCTCATTGGTGACGTCGAGCCAGGCAACGTTCGGGATCTCGATGCCGGTCATCGCCCTGGGCGCAATCGGGCCGAACAGGACCAGGCGGTCGATCCTGTCGGGCCGCGCGTAGGCAGCGAGGCCGGCGGGCATCGAGCCCCAGGAATGGGCGACAAGAGAGACGCGGCCGGGGCCGGCCTGACGTTCGATGAGGTCCAGCACATCGAGCACTTGTCGCGACGCCGGCGCGGCGCGGCCCAGCGGGCCGTGACGGTCGGCCGGTTCGGCCATCTCCGCATAGCGGCCGCTACAGCCGAAGCCGGCAAAGTCGAAGGCCCAGGCATCGAAGCCGCGAGCCGCCCAGTCGTCGAGCCACGTATCGCTCCCGCGGCCATCGCCGAAATCGAAGCTGGCGCACAGCGCGGAGGGAAAGGTCGCGCCATGGACATACAGAACCGCCGGCGCGCCGGGTCGCGGCTGGCGCCGGATGAACAGCGACGGCCGGTCGGCGGTCGCCGGGAGCCGGAAGGTCTGTTGGGATTGCGTCATGGGCGGGATGTAGGTCGCCCGGCCTGTCCCAACCTTCGGCCCGGGCCGAAGCCAGAACCCATTTCGGGCGGTTTCTGGGGTGTGGGGTGGGAAAGTGGCAAGAAGCGCCCAAAAGCCAAGCGGGCCAACGTTTTCCCTTTCCCACACCGGTGGGAAAGAGGGAATCAGGCGAGACCGTTGCCGCCGTAGAGCCACTCCAGGGTGTCGAGCCACTCGTCCTGGCTCTTGGCCGACATGATGGCGTTGCGCAGGGCGGCATGCGGCCCATCGGGATGGCAGACGTGATCGCCCATGGCGCGTGAAGTGAGCTGGAGCCTGGCCGTGCGCAGCACGCGGCGGTCGCGGTAGTTGGCGAGCCCCTGCTCGATCGCACCGTCGTGCCTGCTGAGCGAGTCGGCGAGGCAGACGGCATCCTCCATCGCCATGCAGGCGCCCTGCGCCATGTATTGCAGCATGGGATGCGCGGCATCGCCCAGGAGGGCGGCGCGGCCGTCGACCCACTTGTCGGTCGGATCGCGATCGCACAGCACCCACATGCGCCAATCCCTGCCGTGGCTGATGATGGCCCGCGCGCGGGCGCAGATATGGTCGAAGCCGCGGCGCACCTCCTCGACCGGCACCGGCTGGCCGGCAACCGGCTCGGGCGCATCGTTGTGATAGGTGACGACGAGGTTGAATACCTTCCAGCCCGACAGCGGGTAATGGACGACGTGGCATTTCGGGCCGGCCCACAGCGTGGCGGCATTCCAGCGCAGATCCTCCGGCATCTCGGCGGTCGGGATCACCGAACGGTAGGTGGTGTGGCCCGACACCCGCGGCGCACCGTCGCCCACCAGCTGGCGGCGCACATTGGACCACAGCCCGTCGGCGCCGATCAGGGCCGCGCCCGTCACATGCCCGCCGTTACCGAGGATCGCCGTGACTCTCCGCCCGTCCTGCTCGTAGCGCACGACTTCGGCCGAGGTCTGGAGCTCGATCAGCTCGTGATAGCGGCAGGCCTTCAGCAGCACGCCATGCAGGTCGCCGCGATGGACCACGGCATACGGGTTACCAAAGCGCTTGCGGAAGGCCTCGCCGAGATCGATGTGGCAGATCTCGCCGTCCGCCATCGAGTCCATCAGCCTGAGCTGGTCGATATAGACTGCCATCTTGCGCGCGGTCTCGCCGACACCCAGCCGATCGAAGCAATGGAAGGCGTTGGGGCCGAGCTGGATGCCGGCGCCGATCTCGCCCAATTGCGAGGCCTTCTCCAGCACCAGGGACGGGATGTTCTTCTGCGCCAGCGCGAGCGCGGCGGCGAGGCCGCCGATACCGCCGCCGGCGATGAGGATTCTACCTTGGACCACCGATGATCTTCTCGTCGTGCAGCGTGCCGATCTGGGCGCTGCTGAGGCCCAGAATGCCCGACAGGATCTCGTCGGTGTGCTGGCCAAGCGCCGGCGCCGGCAGCGCCATCTCCCGCGGCACCGCGCCGAACTGCAGCGGGCTCGCCGCGACCGGATAGCGGCCGATGCCGGGCTGGTCGAGCACGGTGAACATCGGGTTGTCGAGCACGGCGTCCCGGTCGTGGGCGAGCTCGCGGAAGCTCCGGTAGGGCGCCGCCAGCGCGCCGGCTTCCTTCAACGCTTCCGTCACCTCGGCGGCGGTGCGGGCCGCGACCCAGGGCTCGATCACGGCCGCTATCTCGGCGCGGGCGCTCCAGCGGTCGGCTTCGATCTTGAGGTCGACGCCCTTCTCCTCCTCGATCTGCGCGAAGGCGGCGGCGAAACCACCGGCCTTGGCGAGCGCCGCGAGGTGGCGGTCGGAGAAGATGCAGATCATCACCCAGCGCCCGTCGCTGGTCCGGAAGTCGCGGCCGAACGTGCCGAAGATCTCGTTGCCGAAGCGCGGCCGGTCGACCTGGTTGACCACCGCCTCGCCGATATAGCCGGTGGCCGAGACCGCCGCGAGCGCCATGTCCTGCAGCGGCAGGACGATCTTCTGGCCCTTGCCGGTCATGCGCCGATGCCGCTCGGCCGCAAGGATCGCCATCGCGCCGGCGTAGGCCGTGGCGATGTCCCATGCCGGCAGCACGTTGTTGACCGGGCCGGCATGGCCCTTCGGGCCGGTGACCAGCGGGAAGCCGGTGATGGCGTTCACCGTGTAGTCGACATTGGCCGCGCCATGGCGGTCGCCCACGATGTTGAGCGCAATCAGGTCGGTGCGCCTCTTGGCGAGCTCGTCGTAGGAAAGCCAGCCGCGCGCCGGCATGTTGGTGGTGAAGATGCCCGCGCCCTCCCCCGGCGCGGTGATCAGCGCCGTCAGAAGCTCGCGGCCGCGCGGGTTGCGCAGGTCGACGGCGATCGAGCGCTTGCCCTTGTTGAGGCCGGCCCAGTAGATCGACCGGCCGTCCTTCGTCACCGGCCAGCGATCGCTGTCGAGGCCGCCCTTGATGTCGTCGAAGCGGATCACGTCGGCGCCCAGCTGCGCCAGGGTCATGCCACCCAGCGGCGCGGCGATGAAGGCCGAACCCTCGACGATGCGCAGGCCCGCGAGGATGCCGGTCATTTCGGCCGCCCGGTTGCGGCGCGATCGGCCGGGAGGTTGTTCTTGCGCTTGTCGAGCCACCAGCCGTACTCGGGATTCCACATCCCGAAGTCGATGTCGCAATCCAGCTCCTGCGCGGCATGCACAGGCCAGAACGGATCGTAGAGCGCCTGCCGGCCGATCGCGATCAGGTCGGCGTCGCCGTCCTGCAGGACCTTCTCGGCCTGCAGCCCGTCGAGGATCAGGCCGACCGCCATGGTCGGGATGCCGGCGCCGCGCTTCACGGCCGCGGCGAACGGCACCTGGAAGCCGAGCGAGCGCTTGATCGGCGCCGCCGTCGACAGGCCGGCGAGGCCGCCTGACGAGGTGTCGATCACGTCGATGCCCAGAGCTTTCAGCTCCTGCGCGTAGGCGACCGTGTCGTCGACGTCCCAGCCGCCGCCGCCATCGACCGCCGAGACGCGGATGAACATCGGCTTGTGCGCGGGCCAGTTCTCGCGCACCGCCCTGGCCGCC